>JAGAFU010000058.1 GCA_017627955.1 Bacteroidales bacterium
GCCTATCTTTGTTCATGCTAAGGTTAACTGTATTAAGTTGTTCGGCGACACTAATATAGTGATAATCAATGAGATATGCAATAACTCTCAAAGATTTCAACCTTAGCATTTTTCTTTTTTTAGCTACTTGCGAAACTTAAATGAAGTATTTCTTATTTTAGGTTTCTCTTTGGTTTGATTGTATACAGATGGAGCAATGTTTCAGCAATAAACCTTGGTGCTCGATAGCTTCTGACAAGTCTTTCGCAGAGTTTCATCCTTTCCATCTGATCCAGTTTAAGCACCTCTTTCGGATCCTTAAATCCAAGTTCGTTTGTCAGCTTGGCCATCAGACTGATATATGGTTTGTAAGATTTTTCTGAATATTCTTCCTTGAAGTCATGCTCACTGCCCGTGTTTGAATCAAACGCTATAAGCATCTTTTCATAAGAGCCATATAGTCTTATAAGTTCATCATAATCAACAACTTTAAATTTAATTATTATATAGTCGATAAGTTGGTTGATCTCATTCCGTGACAGTACCTGAAACCATTTTTTCAAGAAGTCATAGTTAATGAAGGAGCCAAGTTTAATTATCGCATCGATTTCCTGGAGGCATCGCCTCATTTGGACAGAGGCTTTTCTCAAAATAAGTTTGTTCGAGAAAGGATGGTCAGACTTTGCATACGCCAAGAAATTCCATCTATAGTCTACCGCTCTGACAGACAGCTGTTTCTCAACTGGATTATTGTAGAGATATGCAGCCCCGTCCCTTTGTTTTTTCACCTCATATTTGTTCGACAAACCATATGCCCGCTTGATAAGGGGACCCTTAATGCCAACGCTTTTGTTGAATTCCCTGGAATAGGCGGACTCAAACTCACACATGAATCTTGAGATAGTCGCCTGTGAACGAGCTATTATGAGGACATGGTAGTGGTTGTACATGCAGACAACACCTAAGACTCTGATTCCATGTTTATTCTTATACTTGTAAAGGAGGGTGTAAAAAACGAGAACATCCTTGACGGAATAAAACATCACAGACATGTTCAATCCTCGTTGGTAGATATGGGCGACTCCGCGGTTGTTGTAAAAGATTCTTCTTGACATAAAGTTTTCATGTTTAGTTTAACGCTTTTGGGCGAATGTTAAGTTCAATAAAGATAATCAGAATATCCGTGACACGCAAGTGCTATTTATAATTTATTGAATATGAAAGACATACGAAAAATGCGTAGCCAAATAAGCTACGCGTTTTTTATAAGCTATTGATAGTAAAGCGCTTCCGAAATGGCTACTTTTTGTAGCCGACGGGATGGTTGATCAGAAGAAGATGATCTTCAGCCAGGCCGAGTTCCTCGCGGAGGACCTCCTGGTTCATTCCGGCCCTGGGAACGGTGGAGAGCCCAAGCGCCACACAGGCGAGACAGATGTTCTGCGACACGTAGCCAACATCGACGGCTCCCATGACTTTTGTGTGGTCGTTTTTACGAGAATATCTGTTCAGGTCGCAGCTGATCACAAGGAACAAAGGAGCGTCGGCGACCCCGGCTTGAGGACCGGCGACATCGCCCCGGAGATCTTTACCGCTGACTTTCAGCAGCTTGTTATCCTTGGCTATGTACTCATAGGCGCCGTCTTCCCGGCAAACATAAAGACGGATTTCCTGGGTGTTCATCGCAGTGGGTGCGGTCAGCCTCCCGTCTTCCCTATTGATTCCCTGGGCAGCCCACAGGAGGTCGGAGAGAATCTGGTCCGAGATGGGAGCCGATGAGAAACTCCTGTTTGACGCCCTGTTTTGGAGGGCTTGGTAGAGAGTCATTTCCGCATTCTTCCGCGGGACGGGAAGCTGGATGTCCTGGGCAGAAGCCGAAAAGGCTGTCAGCACCAAGGCAAGCAATAAGGTTGTTCGTTTCATATTGTTTGTAAATTAAGTGATTACGCTAAAGATTTGCCGGAACACGAGGGGCATATTCCTTTAATCAGATAATTCGATGTCCAGGCGTCATAGCCCCCGGGAAGTTCAACGGGAGGAATATGAATATTCTCAAGGCAGAAAGTCCGGTGGCATTTCTCGCAATAGAAATGGACATGGGTGTCCTCGTCGTGGTCATGGTCATGACTCAGGCATAGCTCATAGCGGGTGCCTTCCATGTCTTCTATGGCATGCACGAGGTGATTGTCCCTGAAAGTCATCAAGCTGCGGAATATGCTGGACTTATCCATCGATCCTATCTCATCCTCAAGTTCAGTGAGACTGAGAGGCCTTCCCGCATCTGATAGAGCCTCGGCCACGAGCAACCTGTTTGCGGTTACCTTAACATCATGCTCCTCAAGAAGATGTGTTATTTCCTGTTTTGACATATCGCGAAAATAGTAAAAGGCCGCGTTTTTCACAAGTCACTCGCCGCCAAACACATACAGAAAACGCGTAGCTAAATAAGCTACGCGTTTTCTGGAAATGGTTGATTATCAGGCTTTGAGGGCGCGGGTGGAGTTGAGGACAGCAAGGACCATGACTCCCACGTCCGCCAGAACCGCCATCCACATGGTCGCCAAGCCGAACATAGCGAGCAGCAGGACCAGCACTTTCACTCCGATCGAGAATACGGTGTTCTGCCTGGCGATTCCGAGGGTCTTGCGGGCGGCTTTGATCCCTGTGGCCAGCTTGGAGGGCTTGTCATCCATCAGCACCACATCGGCCGCCTCGATCGCGGCGTCTGATCCGAGAGCTCCCATCGCGATCCCCACATCTGCCCTTGCCAGCACTGGAGCGTCGTTGATCCCGTCCCCGACGAACGCCAGGCTCCTGCCGTCCGGCTTTCCGGCGATAAGTTTCTCGACTTCAGAGACTTTGTCTGCTGGAAGCAGCTCTGCCCTGAACTCATCGACACCGACCTCGGAGGCTACCTCCGCGGCGACATCCGCCTTGTCTCCGGTCAGCATCACGGTCTTGGTGACACCATTCTCCTTAAGAGCCTTCAAAGCTTCTGCCGCGTCAGCCTTGATCCTGTCCGACACCACGATATGCCCGACATATTCACCATCCAAACTGACGTGGACGATGGTGCCTTTTTTCTCGCAGTCCTTCCACGGGACACCGATCGCCTCCATCATCTTGCTGTTGCCGACACACACCGTCTTCCCGTTGACTCTGGCCTTGACACCCTGCCCGGCTACTTCCTCCACGTCCTCCACGGAGCAGCTGTCCGCTTCATCGGGATAGGCCAGTCGCAGTGAAACCGCCACCGGATGGGTGGAATACCTCTCCACGTGGGCCGCCAGATGAAGAAGCTCCTTCTCGTCGATAGTCTCGGGGTGGACGGCCGTCACCTCGAAGACACCTTCGGTCAGGGTCCCGGTCTTGTCAAAGACCACGGTCCCGAGCCTGGCCAGGGCCTCAAGATAATTTGATCCTTTTACCAATATTCCTTTGCGGGCGGCTCCTCCGATACCTCCGAAAAAGGCGAGCGGAATGGATATGACAAGAGCGCAGGGGCAGGAGACAATCAGGAATGTGAGCGCCCTGTAGAGCCATTTGGCGAACTCGGCGCTGAAGTTTCCGGACAGGAGGGGAGGCAGGAAGGCCAAAAGGACGGCCAGAACGACAACGATCGGGGTATATACCTTGGCGAACCTGGTGATGAAGCTCTCGCTTTTCGACTTGTTCTCCGAGGCGTTTTCGACCAGCTCGAGAATCTTCGAGGCAGTTGACTCCGTGAATGGTTTGGTGACCCTTGCCCGGAGGACTCCGCTGAGATTGACGCATCCTGAAAGAATATTGTCCCCGACGGCGATCCCTCTGGGTACGCTTTCACCCGTCAGAGCGACTGTGTCCAGGCTGGAGGATCCTTCAATAACAACACCGTCAAGAGGGACCTTCTCCCCGGGTTTGATCACAATGGTCTCTCCCACAGTGATTTCCGAGGGGTTGACAACGATCGTGGCTCCGTCTCTCTCGACCGAGGCGGTGTCAGGCCTGATGTCCATGAGTTCCGTGATGGAATCCCTGCTTTTGTCTTCGGCCATATCTTCGAAAAACTCTCCGATCTGGAAGAACAGCATGACGAATACCGCTTCCGGGAACTGGCTTTCGGCTCCAGGAATAAAGCCGATCGCCAGGGCTCCGAGAGTCGCGACGCTCATCAGGAAATCCTCGTCCAGGAGTTCTCCCTCGAGCAATTTCTCGGCCGCTTCCTTGAGTGTCTCGCCGCCGGCGATGAGGTAGGGAACCAGGAACAGGAGCAGTTCCTGCCACATCTTGAGGTTCGTGAGTTTGCTCACCACGACGGCCACCACCAGCAGCGCGGCGCTCGCGATGATCTTGACCAGTCTCTCTTTGTTCTCTTTTTCCATATTTCTTTACTTTTAGATCTCCTTCCACGAGACAAAGGTCGGTGAAAAAAGCCGCAACCGGGTTGCAAAATGAAAAAGAGACATTTCGTCGAGTGAAACTCGGCTTTCGTCGAACATCAGCTCCAGGCCGCGTTTTTGGCTGGCATTTTGTTATTCAAGTCACTGGTTGTTTGTTAAAATAATTGGTTAATAGAAAATGGTTATGAAGAAAACATTGTTGATTTCGGCGACAGCGCTCATGCTATCAGTCTGCGCTTTCGCCCAGGGTAACGGCCAGAGGCCGCCCCGTGAGAAGCCCGATGAGGCCACCATGGTAAAGATGAGGACCGAGCACATGGTCAAGCAGCTTGAACTCGACGAAACTCAGGCGGCGAAGCTTTTGGAATTGAACCAGAAGTATCCTCAAATGATGATGGGTGGCCCCGGTGGCCATGGTGGTCCCGGCGGGCCCGGTATGGGAAGGCCTCCAAGAGGTCAGAGTCAGGATGGAAATGTCTCCGGTGATAAGGACAAAGATTCCAAGAAGGCAAAGCAGGCCCGGAAGAACAATCAGGAAGAGAGGCCACAACTGACCGAAGAGCAGAAAAAGGAAATGGACGCTGCCCGCGAAGCTTATGAGGCCGGCTTGAAGGAAATCCTCACCGAGGAACAGTTCAAGACTTGGCAGGAGCAGGGGAACCGCCATCCTCAGGGAGGCCGCCCCGGAGGTCGTCGCGGCGATCGTTCTTCCTGAAAATCTTGTCCATCACAAGGGCTATCGCGCCGTCTCCAGTGACGTTGCAAGCCGTTCCAAAATTATCCATGGTGATGTAGAGGGCGATCATTAGCGCCTGTTCCTGCTCACCGAATCCTAACATGGTCGCCAGCACTCCGAGGGCGGCCATTATCGCACCCCCAGGGACGCCAGGAGCCGCGACCATCATGACGGCGAGCATCATGATGAACCCCAGGAACATCCAGAAATCGAAAGGCATTCCCTGCATCATCATCAGCGCCACGGCACAGGCTGTGATCTTAAGGCAACTTCCCGACAGGTGTATAGTCGCGCATAAAGGAACGGTGAATCCGGCGATCTCGTCGCTGACACCGTTCTTTTTCACGCATTCAAGGGTGACCGGGATGGTCGCCGCGGAAGATGATGTACCGAGGGCCGTGAAATATGCGGGAAGCATCTTGCCAATAAGTTTGAACGGATTCCTGCGGACAATTCCTCCCGCGACGCAATACTGGAACACGAGCAGGAATATGTGGAGCAGGAAGATCACCCCTATTATCGAGATGAAGACCTTGATCACCTTCATGGCCTGGCCCGTGTGTGTCATTCCCAGGAATATACCGAAGATGTAGATCGGAAGCAGGGGGATGATAACCACTTCTATAGTCTTGACTATTATTTCCTTGAACTCATCGGCGAATTTCTTCATGCTGGGGGAACCGAAGAAAGCCATCCCGAGACCAAGGGTGAAGGCGAAGACCAGGGCGGCCATCACATCGACCATCGGAGGGATCTGGATCGAGAAATAAGGCTCGATGCTCTCGAATTCAGCCACCGCTTCGGCGCTTGAGTTTCCTATCAGCTTTGGGAACACCGCCACGCTGGTCCCGTACGAAAGCAGGCCGGAGAACACTGTGTCGCAATATGCGATAACGACAGTGATCAGCAGAAGTTTCCCGGCGCCCTTTCCGATGTCTGAAATTGCCGGGGTGACAAGACCTATGATGATCAGCGGAATCAGGAACTGGAGGAAGTTGCTGAATATCCCGTTGAAGGTCACGAACAGCCTGACTATCGACCTCGGAAGGAAAAGGCCTAATGCGACACCAAGGATAATCGCGATAATGATCCGGGGCAGAAGCCCGAGTTTTGAAATTCTGTTCAAAGCGTTAAAGTGTTAGTGGTTAGTTATTTCTGTGTCTTATGAATATTTCTTCGGGAAACGTAGCAGGATCGCCAGGCATGCCGTCACCAGGAGTGATAGCGGATAGTAGAGATTCGGGATGATCGCCGTGGCGGGGATCCCTGCGAAACTGGATGCCATGAGCAGCTGGGCACCATAGGGAATGATTCCCTGGACAACACAGGAAAACGTGTCCAGGATGCTTGCGCTTTTACGTGGATCCACGCCGAAGCGTTTCGAGATGTCTTTCGCTATATTGCCTGTGGTCAGGATTGCTATGGTGTTGTTGGCGGTGCAGAAATTCGAGAGGCCGACAAGCGAGGCGATACTGAACTCAGCGCCGACTCTCCCTTTGATTTCTTTGGTCAATCCATTGATTATGAAATCAATTCCGCCATTGTGCCGGATGATTTCCAACATCCCTCCGGCGAGCATCGTGACGATAATAAGGTCTCCCATCCCGGCGATGCCTTCTCCGATGCTCCCCAGGAAACCGGTCCAGCTCATCCCGTCAATGAAACCTATTCCGGCGCACATGGCCAGGCCGATGGTCAGCACCACCAGCACATTGACGCCCATGATGGCCATGATTATCACGGACAGATAGGGAATCAGCTTGAAAATGTTGATCTGGCCTATCTCCGGCTGGACATCGAGGTTAAGCCCGATGACAACATAGAGCAGGGCCACGACTATTGCAGCCGGACCCGCGATCCAGATGTTGGCCTTGAACTTGTCTGACATCGAGCATCCCTGGGTCGTGGTGGAGGCGATGGTCGTGTCGGAGATGAAAGACAGATTGTCTCCGAAAAACGCTCCTCCGACTATCAGTGCGGTGATCATCGGGAGGGAAATGTCTGCCTGTGAGGATATTCCCGAGGCGATCGGGACCAGAGCGACGATGGTTCCGACGCTGGTTCCTATGGACATGGAGATGAAGCATGCGGCCAGGAACAAGCCGGCCAGGATGAGCTTTCCGGGCAGGATCCGGAGCGTCAGGTTCACCGTGGCTTCCACACTGCCGATAGCTTTGGCGGAAGCGGCGAAGGCCCCCGCCATGATGAAAATCCAGATCATCAGCAGGACATTCTTGACGCTGGCTCCGGATGAAAAAACACTGATCCGGTCCTGTATTCTGCCCGGAGTAATCAGGACGGCATAGACTGATGCCAGCAGGAAAGCGGATGCCACGGGGACCTTGTAGAAGTCGCCGCAGACAATCGAGGTCACCAGATAGGTGACCAGGAAAACGGCAAGCGGGCTGAGTGCCATCCAGCCGTTCATTTTCTTTTTAGGGGAAAGGTCTGTTCGTTCCATATACTTCAGGCGTCCTTGTCGCTTCGGTGGGACTCTATATTCGAGATAATTCCGGCTATCCAGACTGTGTCTCCCTCCTGGAAGATGAGGTCGGGCTCAGGGTTGGTGATGAACTGTTCTCCTCGCAAGACGCTGATTATCATGCACTGGTATTTCCTTAAAGCCACATTTCGAAGTGTCTTGCCGGTTAGGAATGAGTCGGCCGAAAGGACAATGGGCTCTATTCCGAAACCGTCATCCTGAGTCTCAAGAGGGGAGTCGGCGACTGAGTCGGAGATAAGGTTACGAAGCCTCTCCAGTTGCTCGGTGGTACCAACGGCAAGGAGCCGGTCACCGGGGAACAGCGTCACGTCAGCAGAGGGAACCACAATCGAGATCGTGCCTCTCTGGATCTTGATGATGTTCGCTCCTGACTTGTCCCTGATAGGGAGATCCTTAAGCATTGATCCGGCGAAAGACGATTCGGGGGCAATCGTGAATGCCTGGGTCCGGACATCGTAGGTGGAGAGTTTCTGGCTGACCGAGGATGCCACAGGTTTGGCCCTGCGCTCGCTCTCTTCCCGCTCATTGTAATTCTGGAGAAACCTTTTCTCGAGTCCGGAATATTTATGGATGGATTTGCGGGCGATCATGATGAAGATGATTCCGGCCAGGATGATCGCCAGAATGGTCCAGCCAGCGAGATCGAAATATGTCGAGAGTACGCCGAGGATAATGCTGATCGCCAGGAAAGCCCTGGCCAGAACGAGGCCCATGATCGGCCAGATGTTGCTCTGCTTCTCCCGGACAAGTTTCGGGGCGCTCTTGCTGATAGATCCGGAGTGTACCCCAAGACCGAAGAGGAAGGGAGCCATGGCGAGCAACGTGATTCCCACGGTGACGCATTTGCGCCATATTTCTCCGGCCTGCGGCAGCGTCTTGTCAACCAGCGGGCGCAGGTAAAGCCTTGAGCCTATGTAGATTGCCATTATGATCACCCCGTAGAGAAGAACTCTCGTGAACCATGCGGTGAGCAGTTTTTTCCACTCGTTGTCCTCGGCGGCTGTGTTGCGGGATCTCCCGTTGGCGGAGGAGAGCCTGTCCAGCCAGGTCTTCGGCAGCTTTTGCTGCAGGAGGTTGTAGCTCGGCCCGGCGAGTTTGATCATGTAGGGAGTCGTGAAAGTGGTGATGACAGACACGGCGATGATGACCGGATAGATGAAATCCCTCATCACCCCGAGGGAGCATCCGACTCCGGCGAGGATGAATCCGAACTCACCGAGTTGGGCCAGGCTGAAGCCCGTGTGTACCGAATTGTAGAGATTGTTCCCCGTGATGATCATTCCGGCCCCGGCGAAGAGAATGTGGGTCACGATCACAATCACGGCTATCAGGAGGATGAGAGCCCAGTGCGAGGCGATGGCCTCGGGGGAGAGCATCATTCCGACAGAGACGAAGAAGATCGCTCCAAAAAGATTCTTAATCGGTTCCACAATCTTTTCAATACTCTCACTCTCTGTCGTTTCTGCGAGGATGGATCCCATCACGAAGGCACCCAGCGCGGAGGAGAACCCGACGGCCGTAGCCAGGGCAACCATGAGGAAGCAGAGGCCGATGCTGACTATGAGAAGGATCTCGTCGCTGAGGAACCTCTTCGCCTTCTTTAGGATCGTGGGAATCACGAATATTCCGACAAGGAACCAGAGAAGGAGGAAGAAAACAAGCTTTACGATGTTGAGGATCAACTCCTTCCCGGCGAAACTCTGGGATACGGCCATGGTCGAGAGCAGGACCATCAGCAATATGGCGATCAAGTCCTCGACAACCAGGGTGCCGAAGACCATGCCCGCGAAGGGCTTGTTTTTGAGTCCCATGTCATCGTAGGACTTGATGACGACCATGGTCGAGGACATTGACAGAAGCCCTCCGAGGAATACGCTCTCCATCATGCTCCATCCCAGCGCCTGGGAAGTCACGAAACCTATGATGAATACCCCAACGAACTTTACGAGGGCAGTCACGATGGCGCTGGAGCCTACTTTCATCAGCTTCTTGAAACTGAACTCCAGTCCAAGACCGAACATCAGGAATATAATACCGATCTCGGACCACTGGTGGACAGTCTCCTGGCTGGTTATGCCCGGAAAAAAGTCGATGTTAGGTCCGATCAGGAAACCAGCGATGATGTAGCCCAGGATAAGGGGTTGCTTTAATGCCTTGGAGATTATTGTAAAGACTCCGGCGGAGATGAGAATGACCGCCAAGTCGCGCACTAGATTCAATTCTTCCGACATAATGAATGCTGTCATGACCGGCTTAACCGGCCATTTACGCGAATTTAGTTATAAACCCTTCCATTTCAAAAATTTTATCGATTCGATAACTCTTGTTATATTTGTAAGATTTACGGAATTATCCAGTTTTGTGATGACAGAAAAACAAACATATAAAGTCGCCGGTCATGTTTTTTCCCTTACGTTGGATAACTCTGCGTTATGGAAGTCACTGACCAATTACAGCCCCTTTGTTTATGAGGGTGGGGAAGAGGAGGCGTTCAGCCTTAAGATTGTTCCCGAAGTGGATCTCTCGGGCAAGGAGCAGCTCTTTGTCTCGGAGCCTGAGAACGGTGAGCAACGTATTGATATTCACACCCTTCCTGACGGATATGTGTTTGAAATGGCTCCTCTTGGAGACCTTCCTATTTGTGGATGGCTGAAAGTCTCGAAAGACTTCAGTGTCGGCCATCTCATGACCGTTTCCAACAAGATTTTCTGCATCAACAACGCCCTCATGCTGATGTACGCTTTCCGTACCGCCGGCATGGACACGATTGAGATCCACGCTTCCTGCACCGTCAACAGCGGCAGGGCTTTCCTCTTCCTTGGAAAGAGCGGGACAGGTAAAAGCACCCACAGCAGCCTCTGGCTGAAAAATATTCCCGGATCATGGCTTCTCAATGACGACAATCCAGTGATCCGAATCGTTGACGGGGTTCCCAGGGTTTACGGCACTCCATGGAGCGGCAAGACTCCTTGCTACATCAATGACAATTACCCCGTTGGGGCGATCGTCAGGATCAACCAGGCTCCCAAAAACGAGATCCACAAGATGAGCGTGGTGGAGGGATTCGCGTCATTGTATTCATCCTCCTCCGGTCTCCGGGCTATCAAGTCCATAGCCGACGGGCTTTTCGCGACGGTCTCTTCAGTCGTCCAGAAAGTGCCATGCTACCTCATGGACTGTCTTCCTGACGCTGAGGCCGCCCAGGTTTGTTCAAACGAGGTTCTGGGGAATGCGTAAGATCGCAGAGGCCATACTTTCCCTTTTGAGGAGGATCGTCCGGCCCTTCATCCGGAAGGGCGCTCCGAGACCTTCAGGGAAGGTGCTTGACACGGATCTTTACATGAAAGGCGTCGAGATGTTCCTTATGGAGGGCAAAGATGTCGAGATGACCCCCAAGGGCTTCAGCATGCTTCCTTTCATCAAAGGGGACAGGGACAGCGTGGTCCTGACAAGGCCCGCTCGTCCTCTCGAGGTTGGGGACATCGTCCTGGCCAGGGTAGGGCAAAGGTACATAATGCACAGGGTTTTCTCCGTTGAGGGCGAGAACCTTACATTGATGGGAGACGGGAATATCGCGGGCACAGAGAATTGTTCCTCTTCCGACGTGATCGGCCTTGTGAGGGAAATCCACAAGGAGAGCGGCAAGGTTGTCCTGCCAGGTAAAGCGGCCTTCTGGAGGCGCTTGTTGCCTTTCAGGAGATATATTTTGGCAATATACAAAAGAGTGATATTATGAGAATCAAAGATGGGTTCACGCTGCGCGAGATCGTCGGGCAGCATGTCGTGATCGGGGAGGGACTCTCCCAGGTCAATTTCAACAAGATGATCCACATGAACGACTCCGCCGCTTACCTTTGGAAAAGCGTGGTGGGAAAGGATTTTTCCGTCAAGGACCTTACTGACCTCCTTCTGGAGCGTTACGAGGTCACGGAAGAGAAAGCTTCCGCCGATGCGGCTGCCCTTGCGGCCAAGTGGATAGAGGCCGGGATTGTTACGGAGTAATATAACTAGCATAAAATGAAGGATTTCCGTACATGTATGAAGGGACTGTGGCGACTTTCCAAGCCAGTGCTTGGAAGGGATGCCGTGACGGTCTTTATCGGCATCGTGCGGATAATCGCCTCCCTGGGTTTCGTCTGGATCTGCAAGAGGCTGGTGGACATTGTCACAGGTGTTTCGGACGCTCCTTTGATGGATCATGTGTGGATCATGATCGGGATCATGCTTGTCCAGATTATCTGTGGCCTTTCCTACAACTATTGGGACGCCTACAATGTCGTCAAGACCCAGAACCAGATGCGGGAGGACTTTTTCTCACATGTGCTCGGTTCCCGTTGGAACGGCCTTGAGGCCTTTCGGTCCGGTGACATGATCAACAGGCTTGAGGAGGATGTCAGCGTTTTGTCCGACCTGATCTGCACCCGGCTTCCGGATGTGGTGATCACGGTCGCGCAGCTTGTGGCAGCGTCAATTTTCCTTCTGACGATGGCACCTTCGCTTCTTTGGCTGCTGGTTTTGCTCATGGTCGTCGCGGTGGTCGGTTCCAAGATGTATTTCGGGAAGCTCCGCGTCCTCACAGCCCAGATCCGTGCGGGGGACAGTGAGATCCAGCAGCATATCCAGGAGAATCTTCAGAACAGGATCCTGGTCCTGACTCTTTTCGGTGTCGGGAACATCGTCTCACGGCTTTCCGACCTTCAGGACCTCCTTAAGAAGAACACAGTCAAGCGTTTGAATTATAATGCCGTGGCCCGTGGATTCATGAGCCTTGGTTTTATGGGAGGTTACGCCGCGGCTTTCCTGTGGGGAATATTCGGAATTAAAGACGGGACGGTGACGTACGGTATGATGACCGCCTTCCTCCAGTTGGTAGGTCAGGTCCAGAGGCCGATCGCGGAGCTGGGCCGCCAGATTCCGGCATTCATCAAGGCATTGACTTCAGTTGAGAGACTCTTTGAGCTGGAAGATCTCCCTCCCGAGACTTCCTCCGGGGAATTCATGTTCTCCAAGACTCCCGGCATACGTTTCGAAAATGTCGATTTCTCCTATGCCCACGGAGAGTCTGATAGTAAAGACAACTCCGGTCATGGCCGGTCAGAGCGTTCATCCCAGGCTGTCCTGGAACACTTCTCCCACGACTTCGCTCCCGGCAGCCTGACAGTTCTCGCCGGGCCGACCGGAGTTGGGAAAAGCACTCTCACACGCCTTATGCTCGGGTTGCTCCAGCCCACTTCCGGATCAGTTTATCTATATTCTGAAGACGGGACCCGCCGCCCTTCAGACGCCGGTACAAGGGTGAATTTCACCTATGTACCGCAGGGAAACAGCCTTTTAAGCGGGACCATCAGGGAGAATCTCCGTCTTGCCAATCCAAAGGCGACCGAGGCTGAGATGATCGAGGCTCTGCGCATCTCCGCCGCTGATTTCGTCATGGATCTTCCCCTGGGACTGGACACTGTCTGCGGCGAGAGCGGGACAGGCCTTTCTGAAGGCCAGAGCCAGCGGATCGCGGTCGCTAGGGCCCTTCTCCATCCTTCAGGAATAATGATTCTGGATGAGGCGACTTCCGCGTTGGATGTTGACACTGAAGAGCGTCTTCTGGCCAATATTCATTCCAACTATAAAGGCACGAAGACCATAGTATTCATATCTCACCGTCCGGCGGCCTCAAGGATCGCTGACGATGTTGTGGTTTTGCACGATAATAACTGATAACCAATATATTCCCATGCAAAAGAAATTTTGTTTTGCCTCGCTTTTCATGGCGTTCTTTCTGGTTGTAACCAGCTTCCAGGCCGCGGCCCAGAACAGGGCCGACCGTCAGAATCTGACGGATCCCTCATCCTCGACTTTCATCCTTTTCGGTGATCCTCAAGGATACGTGAAATATGACATCAACCAGCCTATTTTCGAACTCACTACTCTTTGGGTGTCGGACAATGTGGATCATCTGAACATCAAGGCCGTGCTTTGCACAGGTGACCTTGTCGAGCAGAATGAGAACAACGCTCTTGACCGCAGGATGCTCAATCAGAGCAGCGCGCAGATGTGGGAGAGCATCAGCCGTTCACTGGAAAGGTTGGACGGCAAGGTCCCTTTCATCGCTTGCGGTGGCAATCACGACTATGGCTTCAAGCGCAGCGAGAACTATAACACGGAGTTCCCCAGGTACATCTCTTTCGAGAGGAATTCCGCTTATGTCGATTGTCTCAAGGCGGAATATCCCAACCGTCTCGGCCATGCCTCGCTGGAGAACGCCGCGTTCGAGTTCGAGATCCCTGGCTGGAGCCATAAGATCCTCGTTATCAGCTCAGAGTTCGCCCCTTCCGAGGGCGCTGTACAGTGGGCTCGTTCGCTGGTCACCTCGGACCGGTACAAGGACGACTATGTCATCTACCTGACGCATTCATATCTGGCTGAGAAAACCGCCGCTTACACTTCCGGAGAGGGCTACTGGGTAACCAAACAGGAAGGCAACCACTCGGGTAAGATGCTGTGGGAGAACCTTGTGAGCCAGGTTCCGAATATTCGTCTTGTCATCTGCGGCCACACTGGACGTCCTTCTCCTTCGAAGAACGTCGAGGAAGACAACGAGCTCAGTGTCGCCTACAGGGTAGACAAGAATTCTTTCGGGAAGCCGGTCCACCAGATGATGTTCAATGTCCAGACTCTTGGTGGAGGCTGGGAAGGCAATGGGGGAGACGGTTGGCTACGGATCCTGGAGTTTATGCCTGACGGAAAGACCGTCAAGGTCCGCACATATTCACCTCTCTTCGGCATCTCGCCTTCCACTAAGCACCTGGCCCACAGGACCGCGCCTTACGACCAGTTCGATATGGTCATTGACTAGAAGTTCTGGAAGGTCTGCCAGTTAGAGTTATTCTCGGCTTCTGATTCGATCGAGTCCGGCAGGTTGGCGAAAATGTCAAGCCCTGTGTAGGATTCTATGGTCTTGACGCTGACGGCGTAGGTCGCATAAGACTTGCCCTTCAGGTCGGCATGTGGCATCCAAAAGCCTATCGCCTTCGCTGCCGTGACCCTGTTGCCGCTCCAAGAAACCTTCAGAAGCGCTTTCCAGTAATAGTTGGGGACGGGGATCGTCTTCGAGTCCTGTTTATTAGTGATGGTTTTGATCTCCTCGCTTCCTCCTTTTGTCCGGAATGCCGCTCCTGTGATGACATAGACGGTGTCCGTCTTTGAGGCAACGTTGCGTACGGCGTTCTCCAGATCACTCCATATTCCTCCATTGAATCCGTTCTGGATCTGTGGGGTGCTGTTGGTGACGTAGTAGGTCTGTGCCATCATCCCGCTGTCGCCATCGCGGTCGGCGGCTGGAATCTGGTGACCTCTGGAGTAGAGATTGCTGGAGTAATTTTCGGTGGATATTTCGACTCCGTAACTGCCGCTGACAAGGTTTGTCTGCTTGTCTTTGGGCACGTCAGGATTGAACGACCAGTTCTTGTTGGTCGCTGAGCCGCTGTGGCTTGAGCAGAGGGGATAGGCCACCCAGTAGCTGGAGTACATCTCCGGATCGTAAAGGGCTGTGTAGTTCCTTTGGCCTGAAGAGTGTTGGAGATAGTAGAGGTCCGAGAGACTGGAAGACGTTGTGGACCCGATGGAACTCTTTGAATATGAGGGAAGTTCCAGCCATCCGTCTGGGATGTTGGGATCTTTTTTCCAGCTGAGTCCCTTGACTGTGCCCAGGTTTTTGATGACTCCGGCCTCAAACCCGGATTTTAGGGAGGCGGTCTTTGTCGCGATATTGCCTTCTGAGTCTGAGAATTCCAAAATGATGGAGCCGGCGTTTCCGGGGAGCAGGACAAAGTAGTAGGTTCCGTCTGAGAATGCTGATCCGTTGGAGTTGGTGAGTATCACGCTGTTGACGGTGGAGCTTCCGGCTGAGGCGGAGCAGGTCTCGCTAAATGTTATTTTGACATCGCCGGCCAGGGGAGTGGCGGCGGTCATCTTGATGGAGGTGATCTTATGGCCGTCCAGATTGCTTGACTTTAGGGTGAGCTTCGCTAGGCTCATCATATTCTGGAAGGTGAAATTGCCAGCAGAGCCGGTTTTCGCTGCGGCTATGTTTGTTCCGGTCGCGAATGATCCCGAGGTGGCTTCTTGGGTGGATGGAAGATTTGTGGTGGCGGTGACTGTCGCTCCGCTTTTCCTGAAGGTTGTGGATGATGAATATGGAGTCAGGGCGTAGAATTCTGTGGCTGTTGCTGAGACGTTTCCGGAGAAGGTGACAGATGAGCCTGATCCGTCAGCTGTGTATTTCCTGTTGGCTGTGCCGTCGTAGATGCTGATGGCTTCTCCTTTTGAGAAAGTCACACTTGTTCCGTTAAGTGAGGTCCTTGTGTCTTCGGAGCTGACAGAGAACACTTTGGCTATGGTCGGCTGGGTCCTGCCATAGGCCGGGTCTGAAGAGCGTCGCGTGTCTTGCCTTGGTTCTGTCTCCAGGACAGCACAGCTTGGGATGGCTGCGATTATGGCTATCGCGGCGATTATGGTCCAAGGGGTGGAAAGTGTTCTGTGTGAGTTTGAGCGCATGTGTCTATTTTAAGTTTAGAAGCCGAAAATAGATTTCGGGTCGAACTCCTTGAATGGGTCGAACTCCTTGAACGGGTTGGCATCCTGGAAGATGATGTCGTCTTTCTCTTTGAACTCTCCGCCACTGACCTGGAGAATCCTGATGTCGGTATCAATGGCCAATACATCAGTCTCCGGCCGATTATATAGTTGCTTCATTTTGTTAGTGTTGATTATCGCTCCGCTCGTAAATATAAGCATTTTTCTCAAAACTAATTCTTTGTCAGCCTGAGCACCATCCCCGGTCCCTGAGCGGAGTCGAAGGGCCGGTCGAAGCCGTCGAGGAGTCCGGCCACAGGAGGAACTCCGTTCGCTTCGCTCACTCCGGCCCCTCCCAACGCCATCATCGCCCTCGCTACGCTCAGACTTGCTGTCGTCGGGCCCCTCCCCCTGCCCCTGTGACATGACCCCCAAAAGTTAGACAAAGACTTTTGGAGGTCA
>JAGAFU010000059.1 GCA_017627955.1 Bacteroidales bacterium
CCGACCACGTGTTCCGGAGGCCCGAAGCCAAGTGAGATCCCCATCGGAAAGGGGGTCAAGAGAGGCAGAATTCCAAAACATATTTGACTATGGATATGAAATTGGACTTGTTCGAGCTCCTCCGGGAATTTCCCGAAGCAACCCTGACCGTCCACGCCGGAGACCTGGGCCATTTCGCCCGGGAACTCCTGGCCGAAGCGCGCCAGGACTTCGAACGCGAGCGCGCTGCGATCGCGGAGGAAAAGAAGGAGGAGTACCTCACCCCTGAGATGGTCAAGACCCTGCTCAGGATTTCGGAGAGCACGCTCTACCGAATGGCGAAAGCCAAGATCCTCATCCCTGTGTTTGTCGGCGGACAGAAACGCTACCGGCGTTCCGACCTCGACAAGATCCTAAGCCCCTCGTAGCGATGATGCCTTTCACGACCATCTACAAGTTTATGTGGAAGGACCTGGGGCTCCACGGTGCCGAGAAGGAGTTCTTTGCGGTCATCTACGGCTTCTGGCGGAGAAGCAAAACTCCGGTGGAAATCCCGATCAGGACCGTCACGGAAATCACCGGCCTGAGCCGGACCTCGGTCATCATGGCCAAGAGGGCCCTGCTCAAAAAGGAGCTCGTCGCCGCCCAGGAGATCCGTGGAAAGCCCACCCGCTATGAGGTACTGATCCCGGACCCGTTGGAAAACAGAACGGGTGCGGATTCTGAACGGGGACCCGTACAGAAATCGAACGGGTACCCGTCCGGAAACTACACGGGTGCAGAGGCTGCACCCAAAATAAACAATTATAAGAAGAATTATAAAACTGAATTGAATTATGGAACGTACTCAAAAAATGAATCAAATTGTATCAGCTCTCGTGGAGCATTCGACACTGCCGACAAGGAATGACCTTGTCCCCAAACTTCCGCCTCAAATAGAGGGAATAGAAAAAGAAGCACTGGTGGAAGCGCTCAGTCAGATCTACCGCAAAGCCGTCGAGTCCCGCGGCATCGAGTTCCAGGACATCACCGGAACCGAGGTCGGCGCCAAGATCCAGAAGGCGGCCGAATGGATGCTGGGTAGCCCCGTCCGCTCCGGCCTGCTCCTCCAGGGAACCATCGGGTCCGGGAAGACCACCCTCATGTACGCGATGTACGGGCTTTATAAGCAGCTCGCCTCGCCGGTGATCTTCACTACGGCCTATGACCTGTACGCCCACTTCAAGCACCAGCAGGAGAAGGAGGCTTCCCGCTACGAGGAATTCCTCCGGGCGAAGTACCTCTTTGTGGAAGAGGCCGGCGCGGAACCGGAGAGGTGCCAGAGCTATGGTACGGATTACACACCCATTCAGAATCTGATCTCCTACCGCTATGACCGGAAGCTCCCAACCATTATCACCACCAACCTTGCCGATGACAAGATCCTGGACCGCTACGGTCCCAGGATGATGGACCGCATCAATGAGATGTTCTCCATCCTCCGGTTCAAAGGTGATTCCTATCGGAAGTAATGAGTGGCACACTCTGCATGTGTTTCGGGGAGAAACCCTCCCGAAACACTATGCTAGTTGTGCCGATGTCGAACAATTCCGCTGCGCGATTGTCCAACTCCCGGCGGGGAAGCCTGCTCGCAAGCTCGCATCCGTGGCGGAATTTAAACACCTTTAGTTATGAAACAGAAGTATTTTGACTCCAACAATTTCAAGGTCAACAAGACCTGCAGGATGGGATTCCGTGCCACTCAGCATGAGCAAATCACCATCCAGGCAAAGGCGCAAGCCTGTGGTAAATCCGTCAGCGAATACATCCGCCAGTGCGCCCTCGGCCACAAGCCCAAGCTCCGGATGACCCGGAGCCAGGCCCAGGCTTACATCAGCCTCAACGAAGCCCGAGGCGACCTGATCCATATCAAGAACGCTCTGAATGCCATGAAACCGGAAGACCGTCTCCTGTGTTTCGGGGATGCGTTCAAGATGCGCCGGTGGATTGCTGCCGCGAACAAACTCATCAAACGCTGGCGCGAAATTGAACGAACCTTAACAGAGTAAGCCATGATAGCAAAAGCTAAATCCATCGCCCACGGTGGCGTGTCCCTCGGGTACATAACCCGTCAAGGAAAAGCACAGGTAGTAAAACTGAACCACCTCCCGGAGGATGCCAGCCCCCAGGCCATCTACGGGTATATGAAACTGCACCAGAAACTCCGGGAGGAAGAGTTCCAACGACGTCCCCTGAAGAACAATATGATCCGGATGGAGATTTCTCCGTCCAAGGAAGAATCTAAGGGCTGGACCCTGGAAGATTGGAAGAGGCTGGCCGAAGATTTCGTCCAGGCTTTCGACAGGGTCCGGCTCCCTGGAGAGGAGGGGCGCTATAGGTCTCCCTGCCGCCTTCCCAAATCCCAGTACATCATCACGCTCCATACGGACAGCAAGTCCGGAATCCCTCACCTCCATCTCGACTGCAACCGAGTCGATATGGACAACTGCCTGAACAGCGACCACCTGATCGGCATCCGAGCAAAGACAGCAGCCGAGGAGATCAACCGCCTGCGCGGCTGGAAACGCACGGAAGATCGGTTCGAAAAGAACAAAGCCCGTATCAAGAAGGATTGCCTCGCGGCTCTGTCAGGATTGTCGGCCTTCTCCTGGGAGAAGTATTCCGCTGCGCTGGAGGCCAAAGGATATACCGTCAAGCTGAATAAGGATGCCGACGGGGCCATTCGCGGATACTCCATCCAGAGTGGTAATTCCGTTTATAAGTCCTCCATCGTTTCCCGCGATCTTACGCCTGCAAGGATCCAGGAAACCTGGGAAAAGATGCGTCCGGAGAACAGATATGGGCAGATGACCTATGAAGAGCGCCTCGCTTTTGCCACGTCCGATGAAGGGAAGGATTATCTGTTCCCGTTGGGTTTAACCTTGGATGGGAAGAGATATGAGACAAAAGTATCCGGAGGAGCTGTGAAGGCCTTTTATGAAGAGAGCAGAGAGATCGAGCGAATCCATTCGCCGGAAGAGACAGGCAACATCTTTCGAACAGCCTTTCTTCTTTTCGTGGAACAAGTCGATGCCGCCACCTCCTTCGCACAAAACTGCGGAGGCGGCGGATCCGCTCCCGACCCCAACTGGGGCCGCGACAAGAACGAGGACGACATCCTCTGGGCCCGCCGTTGCTTCCGCAAGGCCCGGGAGATGGTCACTACGCCGGTGATACGGTGGGGTAGAAGGAGATAATTCTAAAGAACAAATTGAACTGCCAGGAATCTCTTGGCAGTTCTTTGTTTGTCAGTGGTTATTTCCAAAATGGAAAGAACCACGACTGTTTCCATTTTGGAAATAGTCATAAAGATGTATGTGGAATAATAGCGGCCCTTTCAGAACAACGATAGATGCATTTTTGATGAAAGACAAAGTGTCTCAAGGTTATATAATTCCGTGAATAGGAAGCTGATCTAAATAAAAATCGTTAAATTTGACTTTTTAAGCGGAAAACATACCCATTACAGACATTATTTGCAGCATCTATATGAGCCAGCATTTGATTACCAATCAGGAAAAGTTCCTGTCGGAAGTCATCAACGACATCCTCCCCGGATGCGACAAAGCCTACTTTCTGGTCGGCTATTTTTACTTTTCCGGCTTCCAGGAAATCTATGAAAAACTTCAAGATAAGCATCTCAGGATATTGGTCGGCCTCGACATCGAGCGCAGTCTTGCCAATGGCATTCGCGAAATAGACGATTATACGCAGAGGACAAAGACGCGCGTCCAGACCCGTGACGAGTATTATCAGGGTCTCGTGGACATATTCAACAACACCGACTTCTTCGATACGGAACGCCAGATTGAAGCATTCAAACTCTTCTGTGACAAAATTGCCAACGGTACCCTGGAGATTCGCAAGACACTTGACCCCAATCACGCGAAGTTGTACCTGTTTGAATACAAGCCGGAGCATCAGTCAATCACTCAGCAGCCTGGACAGATGATAACCGGTTCCAGCAACTTGTCTGTTGCAGGTCTTAAAGGCCGAATTGAACTGAACACCATCCTTCGCGACCCTGTCTATTACAACGAAGGGAAAGAACTCTTTGACAAACTCTGGGAAACCGCAGTTCCAGTAGCTGACCTTGAGCATCTTCCTGAATTCACCGAGAAGGTCATAAAAAAGATTTGGATGGAGAAACTGTATTCCCCGTATGCAATGTTCATCCGCATCCTGCAGGAATACTTCTCTCAACCTGATGATAAAAACCTTCTCAAGCCGAGCGACATCACCGACGGCATCTACACAGACCTCAAATACCAGTTAGATGCTGTTCAAATGGCCATGAAAGCCATCGAAAACCACGACGGCGTCATCATTGCAGACGTTGTTGGCCTTGGTAAAAGTATCATTGCATCTACCGTTGCAAGGAATCTTCACCTGCGCACAATCATTGTCAGTCCTCCGCATCTTAAACAGCAATGGGAAGAGTACAGGGACCAGTTCGGTTTCACTGCATCCGTATTCAGTAGCGGCAAGATTGAAGCCGCGCTGGATCACTATCGGATGATTGTCCGCAACAATGAGCAGTTCCTTATTATCGTCGACGAAGCCCACAAATACAAGAACGAAGACATTCAGGATTACAGCATACTTCACGACCTGTGTATGGGTAACAAGGTAATGCTGCTCACAGCAACTCCTTTCAACAACCGCCCCAACGACATCTTCTCCATGCTCAAACTCTTCCAGATACCGAGCAAATCCACGTTGAAGACAGTCGATGACCTTGGCGTAGCGTTCCGTGACCTCATCAAGAAATACGAGGAAATGGCTGAAGCCCAGCGTAAGAAGACGATGACGGATGCAGAAATTAAGGCAGAAAGCAAGCGCATAGCCAAGCAAATACGCTCCATTATATCACCTCTGGTTATCCGACGCTCCCGACTCGATTTGGACGAAATCCCTGCGTATAAGGCCGACCTGAAAGCTCAGAAGATAAAGACTGTCATCCCCGAAGACCCTGTCTCTCTTACATATAACCTGGGCGGCGATAAAGATCTGTACCTGCGTACGCTTTCCATGATTTCTCCCACGGCCGAGGAGAAACTGGCTCACAAAGATGACGAATCCTTCGTCTATTACAAATCAGCACGATACAAACCGTCCTCTTATTTGACAGATGATGCAGAATTGCTGGAGCAGCTGAAAAGAGAACTTGAAGACAAGACCGGGATTAGCCTCCAACTCTTGTTAGGACGACAGGCCAGCGTATCAGACTTCATGCGCAAGATGCTCGTCCGCCGCTTTGAAAGCTCGGTTGCTGCATTCAAAGAATCGCTCAACTCAATGATTCAATCCTCCGAGAGTATCCTCCGCTGGATCGAAAAACGGGACAAGATACCTGTTTACAAGAAAGGCTCCCTGCCGGACGTAGACGAATTCTACGAAACCACCGACGATGACCTCAGCCAGGAAATCGAAGAAGCTTTTGAAAAGTACACAGACCGTGGATTTTTCGAGATTGACATGAAATACATCAAGCGGGACGAATACCTCGCCGATATGCTTTCAGATCTGAACCTTCTTCAGCAGATTCAGGAAGAATGGTTTGGGAAAGACCAGGTTATCCGCTTTGACCATAAACTCACGGAGTTCAAAGCGCAGCTTCGTTTCCTTCGTGCAAGTGATCCAAAGCGCAAAATTGTCGTTTTCACTGAATTCGCAGACACAGCAAACTATCTTGGAGAGTCCTTAAAAGGAGAGGGCCTCGGCATCTTCAAATACACCTCAGGAGACAGTTCTACTACCAGCAAGAAAACCATCCGGGAAAACTTCGATGCGGGTCTGAAACTGGATTTCCAGAAAGATGACTACCAGGTTTTGATTGCTACCGATGCCATCTCGGAAGGATACAACCTCCACCGTGCTGGCACTGTCTTCAACTACGACATCCCATACAATCCGACCCGTGTGATCCAGCGTATCGGCCGTATCAATCGTATCAATAAGAAGATGTTCGATAAGTTGTACATTTACAACTACTTCCCGACAGATATTGGCGAGCAGGAAACTCGTACCAAACAGATTTCCACGCTGAAAATGGCTATGATCCACGCCATTATGGGTGAAGACACCAAAGCACTTACCAGCGATGAAGAGCTTAACGCATTCTTCAAAGAGAGATACCGCAAGGAACTGGCTTCCAGCGAAGAATTATCCTGGGACACCAAATATCGCCGCATACTTGATAGCGTCAAGAATACAGATATCTACCAGGAGGCGATGAGTATTCCTCACCGCTCCCGCATTGGGCGTAAGGTCGAGAAACCTATCCAGGGTGTAATCCTCTGTGACAAGAAAGGCAATGATTTCGTATTCAAAGTGGGCCAGGCAGATGATCTGAATCCCATCTCCATCAGCGCAGAGGACGCTCTTGGAATCTTTGAGGCAGAAGAGACCGAAGCCCCTGTTGCCGTGAGCAAAGGATTTGAGCCGGTGTACCAGACCGTCAAGTCAAAACTCTTCAAGGATACTGTTGATGGCGAGAATGAGCGTAGTCGCCGCGAGGCCTATTCAATAATCAAAGCTTGGCAGAAGAACAAGATCCTCTCCACCGATTATCTGGAAGACCTGCTTCTCCTGATGCGAAATGATGGTCTTACTGGTGAAGAGATTCGTTTCATTAACAAGCTGAAGCCTAAAAACGCCGATACCTTGCCCAAGAAAATCACTCCCGACTACATCAAACGCTGCATTATGAAGATGAATGCCGTTGATGAAGGCGAGGAAACCCTCATATTAGCAGAAGAAATCCAATAACCAACAACATAGACCATGCAGTTCAACAAAGCATACAACCGTCAGGAATTCGTGAGTTTCCTCCGCAATTCTTTCCTTCCTGATGACTTTCAACCCGCTGAAACCCCCGTTACTCTGCATACGCAGACCAAGTTTACGTCATCCGTAACCAAACTGGGGAGCTGTTCCTCGCTGGACCTCGTGGTCTATGAAATCCGGCACCGTTCCAGAAACGACGCCCGCGTCGGCCTCTCCAAAGAAGCTTTCCGCGTCCTAGCCGACGAATGGGAAGACCGGGCGCTGGTCATCTTCGTTCCGGAAGAATCTGCAAACAATTACCGTTTCTCATTGATCACCGTTGAATTGGATCTTTCCGATTCCGGCAAACTTAACAAGCGCTATTCCAATCCTCGTCGCTATTCTTACTACCTGGGTGCTGGCATAGCAACCCATACTCCGGATCAGTTCCTTCAGCAGAAGGGTCGCGTTGTGGACGGAAACGACCTCAAAGACCGTTTCTCCGTGGAAGTCCTTACCAAAGCTTTTTACAACGAACTCTCCGACTGGTATGCCTGGGCAGTACGCGTGGTACGTTTCCCGAACAAGATTGATGACCCTTACGATGATGACCAATACAATTCAGAAGCGACTATCCGCCTGGTTACAAGACTCATCTTTGTCTGGTTCCTTAAACAGAAGCATCTAATTCCTGACGAATTCTTTGACGAGAAGTTCATTGCAAACAATCTTCTGGACGGTTTTGAGCCCAACGCCATCGTGAATCTCTTTGGAAAATCAGAAGAGAGTCGTTACTACAAGGCCATTCTGCAGAACCTCTTCTTCGCGATGCTCAATAGCCCCATTACGCCGGAAGATAAGGATACCATCAGTGAACGGCGTTTCCGTAGCGGCAGAGGCGATTATGACAACAACAAGCTGATGCGCTACGAGTCAATGTTCTCCAATCCAAAACTCTTTGTGGAACTTGCCAACAAGACCGTTCCTTTCCTCAACGGTGGCCTATTCGACTGCTTGGATGACAAAGATCACGGCAACTACATTGACGGCTTCTCAGATCGCGATGTCGTTAAGCGCAGCCTTATTGTGCCGGATTACCTGTTCTTTGGTGACACCGTAGGTAAAGATATCGACCTTTCAGAGTGGTATGGAGACGCTTCCAAGAAGAAGGTCAGTGCATCCGGCATAATTGATATCCTCAAACGCTACAACTTCACTGTCGAAGAAAACACGCCATACGACCAGGAGGTTTCTCTTGATCCAGAGTTGTTGGGTAAGGTTTTCGAAAACCTGCTGGCCAGTTACAACCCGGAGACAAAAACTACTGCCCGTAAACAAACAGGTTCTTTCTACACGCCGCGTGAAATCGTGCAGTACATGGTTGACGAAAGCATCATTGCTCACCTCAACAAGACCGTCGGAAAGGAACTTGAGCCCGAATACCGCAAACTCGTCAGTTATACGGATGAGCCTCTGAAGTTGACGGAGAACCAGAAGTCAGCCATTATCAGCGCCCTGTACGATTGCAAGGTCCTTGACCCCGCCTGTGGCTCTGGAGCATTCCCTATGGGTATTCTGCAACAGATGGTCCATATCCTGTCCGAACTTGACCCGACTAACGAGAAGTGGGAGGACATAGTTTTGGATAAGGCTGTGGAAGAATCCAATGACGAAAGCAGCACACTATCCGAGGAGGAGAAGGAAGAGCGCCGTAGAGACATCGAGCGCAGCTTTGACGAAAGCCTCAACTACCCGGACTATGCCCGAAAGCTCTACCTCATCGAGAACTGTATCTACGGTGTGGACATCCAGCCGATTGCTATCCAGATTTCTAAGCTCCGTTTCTTCATCTCCCTGGTAGTGGACCAAAAGGCCAACAACAACCCGGTAGAGAACTTTGGTATTCGCCCCCTGCCTAACCTGGAAGCCAAGTTTGTTGCCGCGAACTCATTGATTGGACTCAAGAAGAATAACTCGCTCTTCGTGACCAATATCATCGAAATAGAAGAGAAACTCCAGAAGGCCAACCATAAGATATTCAGCGCTAAAACCTATCGCACCAAGCGCAAATACCGTGAGCTCCTCAAGACGCTCCGGCATGAGATGGTGGAGAAATTGGCAGAGATTGATGTTATCTCCAACGACCAGGTCGAGCAGCTGGCTTCCTGGGATATGTTTGACCAGAACAGCTACGCATCCTTCTTTGACCCTGAGTGGATGTTTGGTGTTTCCTCTGGCTTTGACATCGTTATTGGCAATCCGCCATATGTTTCGACAAAGGGAGTAAAGGAAGAGGACAAAAAGAAATATGAAGCTGAATTTGGATTCTCCGATGACACCTACAATTTATTTACATTCAAAGGATTGAGCCTGACTAATAAAGGTGGTTCATTGTCATACATCATTCCAAAAACCTTCTGGACAACTGGGACTAAACGTGGGATGCGTGATTTGATTTTAGGTAAACAGATCCGCTACGTTTTCGATACGGCTAATCCTTTTGAGGCCGTTATGGTGGACACATGTATCATCCAAGTATTGAACGAAGATTTCGTAGGTAATAATTTGGTTCATTTTCTGGATGGCAGCAAGGATTTGCGGAATCCTATCGTCTTTGACCCTATTGAGCAGAGAATATTCTGTAATACTCAGAACTCCGTGATTTTCAAACCGTCAGCATATAATATGCACATTTGGAATCTTTATGGGGAGAAGGTTAAAGATCTATACAACCAATGGTGGGACAAAATTGAAACAAGCAAGAAGATTAGCCAGAATGCGGCTGTTCTAAAGAAGTACAGGGAGAGTCTTAAGCCAGGCGACGTTGCTCTGCTTGGTTGTCTTACTGAAGGCGGTCAAGGACTTGCCACAGCAAACAATGGAAAATACATCGCCGTGCGCAAATCTACGAAGTGGGCTGGTAACATTCTTGAATCACGTCCAAAGAAATTGCAAGATGCAGTTGTTCGATTCAAGATAGCCCCTCGTGAGCTATATGGTCTTTCTCCTATTGAGTTCTTGAGAACAAGTTCTGAGGAGGAGATTGCAGAAACATTTGATCGTCTGAAAGAAAAATACGGTCGTGATATTTTTGGGCAGGGGTACATATACAAAATTATTGATGATTCTGAATTGGCAGATGTAGATTCTCTCACTGAAGATGAAAAGGAGAATGGGATTGACACCTCGAAGGATTATTATGTACCATACGATAAAGGAGATAAGGACGGAAATCGCTGGTATCTTGAGACTCCTTTCGCCATCGCCTGGTCCAAGGAAAATGTCCATTTTTTGAAGACAAATTCTGGTAAGAAAGGTGCGGGAATGCCTGTTGTTAGAAATACTCAATTCAATTTTAAGGAGGGATTTTGTTGGAGTCTGATTAATGGTACTCGAAGCGAGAATGATTTGAAGTTTAGGCTTTCAAGCGCAGGAGTAAATGATGTAGGTGGAATGAGCTTGCATAGCATGTCATCGTTACTGCCAGACTACTACATTGTGTGCCTCGGTAATAGTAATCTGATGAGTAGGTACTCTGAAACATTTATCAATTTTACCGTCAATTTTCAGATTAACGATGCAAGAATCCTTCCTATTATTGTCCCTAATCAAGACGAACTGAATTCCTTTAGAAAAGTATTTGATAAAGCGTTGTCAATGAAGAAACTACACTCAGAATATCAAGATGAAGAGGAGATTCGCAGGGAACTAAATCAACTAGTTGATAACCTCTATATTGGTAAGACCATATAGCATATTTACTATATCATTGATAGAGCTCTCGATTACTTCTAATCGTGAGTTTTTCTGCTCTCCATGTGTCACAGCTTTAGATTCTTCTGATTTTATTTTGACCGCTTCTTGGAATAGGGGCTTTAAACATTCTAGAAACTCTTTGCTCGGCACTACAACCGGAAGTAAACGGATGTCGTTAATTTGGATGTTCACGGAGCAGTTTATGAATGTCCTGTAATAATTGAAAAGCAAAACCGAATTCAAGATGCTAACAAAATAATAATTAGGTAGTTGTGTCGTGATTGAACATAAAGACATAGAGCCGACATCATTCACGGATGCAGACTTCATTTTGGCTTTTAAAAGCCTTGCTTGAGGGTTAAGAACATTGTTCCAACAAAATCCCTCTACTTTATGGAATAGATTCTGTCTACGGTCTTATCTAACCTTTGCTGAAGAACCATTAATTCATCTGCACCGTTAGATGACTTCTTAATTCGAATCGCATCTTCAAAGATGATTTTCAGCTCCTTCAAATCATCTTGAGTAGGAATGATAATAGGTAGCTGACGGGCATCGTTTATCTGAAAAGTCTGTGTATTATTTACATAATTATCAACGTAATAGCTCATTAATGTGGAATTAATGAGGCAAATAATGTAGTACTCTGGAACTCTCGGTGTGAGACCATATAAACTCATACTCTTAACGTCATTGATACTCTTCTGCTTGAGCCGACATTTAAGGAAAGTGGTGTTTATATCGCTCCAGCATAGACCCTCCTTAAAAAAGAACGTGTATCCCTGGTAACGAGCTCTTGGATCCGTCTTCAAAAAATGGACGGTATTTTGGAACGGGCATCAATAGATGCCTCGATTCCATCGCTCACTTGTGATTTTTGTTGGAATTCGAATACCGGTATACGCAAGGTATCTATACAAAGTTCCTCTTGCTACTTTTATCTTTTTGGCAATATCTGGAATACTTACGCCATCCTCTAACTGCTTTACGATAAATGCGTGCTTACTTCTACACACTTTATTCAGAGCTCTGTTTCTAACGCCCTTTTTCCTTCCGAGGTTTGTGCCCTCAGCTTTAATTCTGGCCAGCGCCTCCTTGGTGCGTTGGCTGATTAGGTTGCGCTCAATCTCGGCAGACAGTCCGAAAGCAAAGGCCAGCACCTTGCTCTGAATATCTTCGCCCAGCCGGTAATTATCCTTTATAGTCCATACCCTGCATTCCTTTGTCATGCAGATGTTCAGGATTTCCATAATCATGAACAGATTTCTGCCCAAGCGGGACAACTCCGCGCAAATGATGAGATCATCTTTTTGAACACGCTTGAGAAGCTTGCCCAGCTGACGCTTGTTATAGTTCTTGGTTCCACTGATGGTCTCTTCAATCCACCCATCAATGGTCATAGATTGTTTGGCGCAGAAGTTATTAATTTCAAACCTCTGGTTCTCGACAGTTTGCTTGTCGCTGCTTACTCTGATGTACCCGTAAATCATATTTTATCCATTTAATTGAGCTTCAACCGATAAAAAGCGTAACTTTACATGACCAGAATAGAAACACAAACAAATAATTGCCAAGCGATGTCCAAACTGTCAAAACTCTACTCTATGATTACCAATGCCCAGGAACTTGGTATTGAGTTGGGTAAGGAGGTCTATAAGCAGACCGACAAACTGGAAGAAGAGATCATAAAAAAAGAGATTCTTCCTGTTGTAAAGGATCAAATTGAGCCAACGATGCGACAAATTAAACGTGATCTGACGCTGGTTGTCGACTATGTGCCAGGCGCGCCTCTTCGTATTCGTCTCTCGCGAGAACCGGGCATCTATAATCGAGAAGATTTTATTGAGCTTACCCCGGACCCTCAGGCAGAACACGGTACCCGTAAAGGTGGTAAGAATATCAAGCGTGCTCCAAGATCAATAATCAAGATTACCCGTTCAGACCAATCTGTCTTGCTGGAATCGACAGCCGCTGCCACTCTTGTGGCTGCCATAAAAGAGGCGGACCCTTTCAAAGTAAGGGGACTTGGTATTCTCTGTTGTAAGGTCCCACTTGTTTCTACGACAAAGGACAACAAATACGGTGATACGCAGGTAGAGGTCGCGCCTGGTCTTTTTGTTATTACTCATTCCAACAACCAGATGAAGAAAGATTATCTTGAGCAGATTTCCACGGCGCTGAATCTGGGCTGGAAAGTTGAACTAATCAAGTAGTTTATTCAGATGGTTGGCAAATTTCCCGTGATAACCCTCTGTGGCAGTACGCGTTTCAAGGAGCAGTTTCTGGAGGCGCAGAAGCGCCTAACCCTCGCCGGCAACATCGTTATTAGCGTCGGCCTCTTCGGGCATAGTGGGGACGATGAAGTGTGGACGGAGGGTACGAAGGAGATGTTGGACGATATGCACAAGCGGAAAATCGACATGGCCGACGCAATCTACGTAATCAACGTAAACGGCTATATCGGCTCCAGCACCCGATCCGAGATAGAATACGCTATAGCGAATGGTAAGAAAGTGTTGTTCTTGGAACCCGAAAAGTTGACAGAATCGTATGACTACTGAAGAACTCTGCAAGATTCGCAGAATCATTCTGCTCTCAAGGATTGGATGCATCGTCGCAAAGATGTCCGAGTTATTCCGCATCTCCCTTACGGATGCATTGGACGTATTCTATAGAAGCGACACCTGTCGCCGGTTCCATGATGAGAAGACGGGGCTGTATCTTTATGGGGATCTGTATATTATCGATGAGTTGGAGATTGAGCTGCTGGGAGCGAAAGGAGATAGTGAACTTCGCAGCATTCTTTTTCAATCCCTCAGCATTGACGAGCAGATATCGGAAGTGGAAAAGTTCAGGCGGTTCTTAATGGATAATGTTTCCTTTCTGGATCCTCAACCTATGAGTATCTAGAGCGCTTAACCACACTTTTCCAAATGCACCAAGCAGGGACCAAGTCGGGACCAAGTCAGGGACTAAGTCGCCAAAATGTCGCCAAAAATTGAGACGCAAAAAGAGCTAACCACTGAAAATCAGGCAGTTAGCTCTTTTAAAGGTGCCCCGGGCGGGACTCGAACCCGCACAGCCGTTTCGGGCCAAGGGATTTTAAGTCCCTCGTGTCTACCATTCCACCACCAGGGCGTGGAGATCGACAATGCTGTCAATTACACGACGGCAAAGGTAGTAAAAAAGAGCGAATCCTGCTAAAACCTACTCCAGTTTCGTGTCGGTCTTGGCCTGGAAACGGGCGACGTTGACAATAAAGCGCTCATGTGTACCCTCACCGATAATTCCATGTGAGTCTTGGGCTACCACCTTGAAAGTCAGCCTACGGCCGTCTATTCCTATTAGTTCCGAGTCGCACCAAACCTTCATCCCTTGGGGTGTGGCGCTGACATGGCTGACATTGACATGCGTCCCGACGGTCTCGAAACCTGCGTCGAGATAGGGCTGGACGCTGAGCCTGCAGGTCCGTTCCATAAGGGTGATCATAAGCGGGGTGGCGAAAACCCGCACTGTGCCGCTGCCGATGTGGCAGGCGAGAAGCTCCGGGGTGACGATTTCCTCCTGGTAGCCTTTAATTCCTAGTTCGAGCATAATAGATTCTTCACTTCGTTCAGAATGACAACAAAATCCTTGTTCAGAATGACAAATATCTTCAAGCCAGCAGCGCCTCCAGAACAGTGGCGTGATGGCCGGGGAGGATAATATGGTGATTGCCAATGGGTTCCGTCAAGAAATAAGAGGCAGCGGAACGAGGCAACTTAAGCACTGTCTGGGTCCTGCAAAGATCCGGCTTAGCCTCGCAGCGAAGAAGTTCCCCTTCGCAAACGAAGTGCCTTGACAAATCCCCTGAGACCTTGAACACCGTAACCGGCCCGGAAGGAAGCTGACCACGTATTCCTACCCCGATTCCGGACTCGAAATGAGTGTCCAACCCGAATGAAGAGACCATGTCCAGCGGCACCGTGCAATGCGAGAAAACGATCTCACCCGTTTCGGGATCAATGCTGGACGGATTGGCCTGGAAGCCGCTGACTCCCGAAACAGCCCGCCCGATCATCATCGACAGCATGGCGGGAACATCTCCCTCACAACCAGCGACATAGCCCTCGGAATTAAGGCGGGCAAGAGCCAGGCAGCCAGTGTTATGAATAGAGGTCAAGAGGTCGAAACACCTGATAGTCAGGCCGGAAAGGCCGTAATCAGTGGCCAGGGTCAGTAGTGCTTTATAGAGGCGGTTTGCTCCGGGGATGGCTTGCTTTACGGGAGTGGAGAGCGGCCCTTCGGCTCCGCTCAGGGACCGGTCAGTGTCGTTCAGCGGCCCTTCGGCTCCGCTCAGGGACCGGTCTGTACCGCTCAGGGACCGGCAAGCGCTTCTCAAGGACTGAACCTCTTTCCAGGACTCCGCAACCTCATCCTTCAAGGATGAATATTCCTCCAGAAGCTCCTCCATCGGAATATATTGCAACGATATCCCAAGCTTATCCAAGATCACATCCCGGTCGAAACCACTGGAAATCAGCCAGTCAGACGGATGGCCCACAATTCCGAGAGTCTTATATTCAAGGAAGCGACGAGCCTCCTCAACCTTTGAGAGAGCCTCTATTCGAGAACGGATGTACGAAGGACTCCCGTGCAGGATCTCCCCACGGAGACCTTCCTGACGCAAATAGGACAGGATCTCCATCGAGGCCGCCAGCGAATTGCTTTTCCCGGAAGTCAACAGCAGGATCGGCTGGCGTGAAAGGCCCTGCAAAGTGGGCAGCAGCTCCTTGAAAAGACCTTCAGTCCCCCCTGTCCTGACAAAAATCAGCGACAACTCGGTACCGTAGTCTTCATAATCATCACCTTTAAAGGAATATTCAATTCCAAGCCCTTCAAGGAATTCCTTGGTCGCGGCATCGACAGCGGCCTTGTCATGAAGAGTGGACGTAAGAGTGAAAATTGAAATCATATTCGCCGGATTTGTCAGTAAAGATAGTATTTATTAACTTTCGTAGCAATAAAAGATCAACGCCATGAGGATCTCAAAACTGACAACATTAGTCTTTATAACCACCCTCGCGGTCGCCATATCCAGCTGCGGCACCGCTCACCGCTTCACCACCTTGCAGGTAGGAACCTACAACATCCGCAACGATAATAGAGGCGACTCCCTAAAAGGCAACGGTTGGGGCCAGCGCCTTCCTATCATCGCCCAGCAGATCCTCTTCCACGACCTGGAGATATTCGGGACCCAGGAAGGCAAATACAACCAACTGGAGCAGATGAAAGCCCTCCTCCCTGGTTACGAATATATTGGGGCTGGACGTGATGATGGAATACATGCCGGCGAGCATTCAGCGATTTTCTACAAGACGGAAGTCTTTGATCTTCTGGATCATGGCGACTTCTGGCTCTCCCCCACGCCCGATGTGCCAAGCAAGGGTTGGGACGCGGCACTCAACAGGATCTGCACTTGGGGCCATTTCAGGGTCAAAGCGACCAAACAGGAACTCTATTACATGAGCCTCCACATGGACCACATCGGAGTCCAGGCCAGGATGGAAAGCGCCAAACTTGTGGTCGAGAAGATCAAGGAAATCTGCGGCGGCAAGCCCGTCGTCCTGACCGGAGACTTCAACGTTGACCAGAACAACCCGATCTACAATGTGTTCACCGGCAGCGGCATCCTCTCCGACAGTTATGAAATCTGCGAGATCCGTTACGCCCTCGACGGCACGGCCAACGGTTTCGACCCCAACAGTTTCACCACCAGCAGGATAGACCATGTTTTCGTCACTCCTGGCACAAGGGTCATCCGCTACGGGGTCCTGACCGACACTTACCGCACAATGACCCCCGAGGCTCAGAAATACGAGAACGGCAATTTCCCCAAGGAGATCTCCTTCCAAGCCTACCAGGCCCGCACTCCTTCAGACCACTTCCCCCTGAAAGTCATTCTCCAACTTAAAAAATAACGTCATGTACTTCTCCGAACACAACGACAATATCACATTCATCAACGAATGGGATGACAACCTCCGGGTGGAGGGCAAAGGGACGGTATGCGCTGAAGACCTGAATGCCCGCCCTGGCTCCTTCAAGCCCGATGAGTATTCCTCACTGGAATTCGACAAGGGAATAACCAAGGTCACAAAAGGCTTCATCGAGGCGTTCACCTCCATCGAGTGCCTTATCATAGCCTTCTCGGTGAAGAGCATTGAGCGCACACCAGAGCTGGACAAGTACCTGGTAACCAACAAAGTCCTTATCAGGGGCGAATATAACTCCCTCGCTGAACGGCTGGCCAAAGAACTTGGACTCCAGTTCCTCCACTGCGACATTCCCCTGGGCTGGACCAGGTTCGAGAGTGGAGGCGGCTACACAGAGAGTACCAAACGCACCCTTTGCTTCAGGCTGGACGGGCCGCCCTACATCTACAAGGAGATCTTCACTCCGGGAATATCAGCCGGAAACAACGGAGGGGCCGATCTCAGGGAGGATCTCCCCGAGGATTTCTATGTGGGCTGCGACCTTGAAGGTTTCACGTACCACATGCCTGTCAAATGCGAGGAAGCGATCATGAAAAACAAACAACTAGGTCGCTTCCTACGCATCTCCAACCAGCGCCTGAAACCCAGCAAATAAGATTTCTGAATCATCATGGTAAATCTAAAGGACAGCATCGCTAAAGTGGCGAAAGGACTTGGCGGAAGCTTACGGGAGTTCCCGCTGGAGGCTCTGCTGGGGCTGACATATTTCATTATTTTCGTTCTGGCGAAAAGAATTGGAGCGGCAATGGACGAGAAAGACATCTACTACATGTTTTTCTGGTTCTTCCCGCACTATGTCCTGCTGTTCTCGCTCCACAGATTAAGCGGGAAACACCTGGCCTTCAAAGTCTTATACATCCTTTCATGGTTCCTGTGGATTCCGCTGTTGCTTTGGGGACAGGCAATTCCCGACTGGAGCCTGGCCGTAGCCTACATACTCGCCATAATCCTGCTCATAATCGGCAAGGAACCTCTTGATAACCAGCAATATGGAAAGAATATCCTGGACACTGGCGCGAAACTCGTCCCCGGCTTCCTGATCGGTTTCCTGTTGATGGCGATAATAACCGCGATCGTGGCTTCAATAGGATTCCTGTTCGACCTCAATCTGTCCGACAACTGGTTCACCCACCCCAACGCTTTCATAGCGTTTGGAGTAATCCCCTTGCTCTGCTGCTCTTTCGTGACCAAGGAAACAACCAGGCTGAACAGCGAGAAAGCCATGCGAATCGCGATAGACTACATCCTTTCGCCGGCGCTCATAATTTACGCCGTAATCCTCATCCTCTACATCCTGAGGATAATCATCCGCTGGGAACTTCCGGACGGAGGCGTAGCCTACATGGTCGCCATATTCATGGCCCTGGCCCTGCTCTGCTATCTGCTGCGACTCCAGCTGGAAAAACGTCATTTCGAATGGTTCTACAAGGCTTTCCCGGCAATCGCAATCCCTCCCCTTGTCCTTCTCTGGACCGGAGTGATCCGGAGGATAAGCGACTACGGGATCACCGAACCCCGGTTCTATGTCCTGCTAATAGCCATTCTCCAGACCATCTTTACCGCCATGCTGGTGAAAAAGAAGACAAGGAATTTCCAGCTGATGACCCTCATTCTGGCCGCGACACTGATCCTTTTCACCTACATCCCCGGCATCCGGGCAAAGGATTTTGAGAGAAGAAGCCAGGCGGGCAGACCGGAAGAGGTCATCGAGGAAACCTCAGAAAACATTGAGAAGGTGGAGAGCATACATGTATGGGATCTGAACAATATCGCGGAACCTATTGATCTTGGGGAATATACCATATTCGTCCCCCCTTCCCGTTATCATTACTACGAAGATCACGATGTGGCCATTTTCTACAAGGACAGCACCCGGACCGAAGAATTGCTGAAATGCGAGATCCGTAAGGCTCTGGATTCCCCTGGCGAGGATCCGCTTCCGAAGCTCGTTTACAAAAATGATAGTTATTTAGCCCTATTCGATGAGATAAGCGACATCAACAATGAGGATATCTCTTTCTTGACACTTCGAATCTCACTGTTTCGAAAGCCATAAGCCGGAATGTCCATCTTCAATCATAAAGGTAATCCGCTCGGGATCAAGGTGACTGATAGCTTATCAATGCTTGAAGCCATTAAGGCTTATGGGATTATTCCTTTTTTCGAGAACCCTATAACGGGTTATTCAATAGAAGAGCTCACTCCCCCGGACTGCTGGTTCACGGAAGAGAATCTGGGACCATGGGACTGGAAAGTGGATGTCGTGCAAAGCGGGGAGATCGTCTACGGGAAGTTTCTCTGTGGAGGGAAATCCGCCTTCGCCACCCCGGAGTGGTATGCCCATCTACGGAACTGGCGACTTCACCAAGAGAAACACAAGCCCTCCGCCGAAGGACGGAAAGTGTTGAGATTCATTGAAAAAGAAGGGTCCTGCGTCTCCAGACAAATCCGCGAACTGCTTAACGTAAAAAAAAGCAAGTCGGATTCCATACTCGCGAACCTCATGAACGGAACCAGACTGATTATCGGAGACATCCAAAGAGTTTACAGAGGGCCTAACCTTGAATATAAAGGATGGCAGACAGCCTCCTACTGCACACCGGAGTCCCTGTTCGAGCGTCCGGCCGAAGATTTCGGTCCATGGCATATCGGCGGCAGCACGCTTAAATGTGGCTGCACTCCTGAAGAATCCAGAGGGAAACTCATCGCCCACATAAAGGAATTATTCCCGGAAGCGACTGAAAAAGAAATCACTAAAATAATATAACCATGAATGTCGGAATAATAGGGGCCGGTCATATAGCCGGAAAAATAGCCCGGACACTGGAATGGACCGAAGGGATAGACTGCATCGCCGTCGGATCAAGAAGCCAGGAGAAGGCCGACTCTTTCGCAAAAGAATTCAGGATTCCAAGAGCTTACGGCTCCTACAACGCCCTTCTGGACGATCCGGACGTGGATCTCGTCTATATCGCCACTCCTCACTCGCACCATTTTGAACCGACGATGGAGGCCCTTGAAAAAGGCAAGGCCTGCCTTGTGGAGAAGGCATTCATGGCCAACGCCAGGGAGACAAAAGCCGTCCTCGAAAAGGCCAAGGAGAAAGGCGTATTCGTGGCTGAGGCTATCTGGACACGCTATCAACCCGCCAGAAACATAATAAACAGGTTGATCTCCTACGGCCGAATAGGCCAGATCCGCCAGATCTGCGCTACCCTCTCCCATGGAGTCATGCACCTGCCCCGCATCACCCGGCCGGAACTCTGCGGAGGCACCCTTCTGGACATAGGGCTTTACCCCCTGAACTTCGTCAGGATGGTTTGTGACAACCCGATAGAGAAGATCGAGTCGCAATGCGTCCTGTCCGACGAAGGGGTGGACATCAGCGAGACCATCTCCTTGACTTTGGAAGGTGGAATTCTCGCCACAATCAGAAGCTCTGTATGCTGCGAAGGATTCAACACAGCGAGCGTTGAAGGCACCGAAGGCAGCATCGTAATCGACAACACCAACAATCCCGGCCTGATCCGCATCTATTCAAAAGGCGGTCGCCTGCAAGAGGAAATAGCTGTCCCAGAGAACATTACTGGTTATGAATATGAATTTCAAGCCTGCAAAGAGGCAATGGAAAAAGGTCTCATAGAGCCGCCACAGATGCCGCACTCCGAGACCTTGTTCCTCATGGAGCTAATGGACTCCCTCCGCCGTGACTGGGGTGTCCGTTACCCTATGGATTAATCTTATTCGATGTAAATATTCCTAAAAGCGAGCGGACCGCCTTCGCTCTGGAGGGCAATATAGCCGGTCTTGTAATCCATAGTGGCCTCATTCTCAAGGCTTCCATTGATGTAAACCATCATCTTGTTCCCCTTGCAGATAATTTCCGCACGGTTCCACTCTCCGTCCGGAAGCTCTATCGCCGCACCGGAGTGGACACGCTTCTTCATCGGGAACTTGACCTGGGGATCGTAAGGCACCTCCGCTATCCTCGCGCCACCAAGCGACACGATGTCTCCGGCCCTGCCAGCCATCAACTGGCACTCGTAAGCGGTAGGCCATACCTTGTCACCTTCCTGGATTCTCTGGAATATCCCGCTGTTGGTCCCGGAGCCTACCCATTTCCACTCCACATGCAGGGAATAGTCCCCGTATTGCCGGGCTGTCCTGAGATAGCCGTTCGGCTTGCCGGACACCATAATGCATCCGTCCTCAACCTTGAACACAGGCTCCTCTGTCTCGGACTCAAGCACGGGAACCCATCCGGTCAGATCCTTCCCGTTGAACAGGACGGTCTTACCATCTTCGAAATGATTATAAATGACAGTCGGACGGGAAGCCCTTGTGCTGAGATTCGGGAACCACATGTCCTCTTTGGTGAGGCCGCACTTGCGGGCCATGTCGATGCTGTATTCCAGCCTACCGAAATTGGCGTCCACATTGTTGGTGCCGAAAGTGAACTTGATTCCCCTCTTCTTCGCCTCACGGATAATGTATTCATTAGGAATAAGATAGCGGGCGCTAATCTCAAGTGCTATCCCGTTTTTCTCCATCACGTCAAGGACCTTTGAGACCCTTTCCGGAGTCCACATCTGATCGAACCGGCCGTTCAGGAACTCAGGGAGGAAGAACGCGTTGGCGAATATGTCAGCCGGCTCGTTGGAGAGGATCTTGACGGTCTGGTCAACGATCAGGTCCATGTATTCCTGATCGGACAGACCCTCCGGAAGGACCTCCTCGTTACGGTAAATCCTGGCTATCCTGCCTTTCTGGTCAACGATAGTCATGGCGTCCGTGAACAGATAGTCGAAGATTCCCAGAGCTTCGGATGAGAAGTCGGCTGTCCATTTGCGACCCTCTCCCTGGACTCCGCGGAGGAACGGCATATCCTTGACCTCGTCGAAATATTCATAGACTTCCTCGTCATTGGCAAGCATCCTTCCTACACCGCCGGCCCCGGCGTTGGGAGCGACACCATAGTTGATGCCATAGTTCATGCTCATCGCATGGGCCATCTCCGCGGTCAGGCCACCCTTAAGATGGACATGCCAGTCAATAACAGGGAAATCTTCCTGTTGGAGCTGGATCGCCTTGTCGGCGGATTCGTCCAAGGGTTCAAGGGTATCAGAGGGATTGACAGCGTCCGAAGGAATGCTGGTTAGCTTCATATTCCTGAAACTGACAGTTCCCTTTCCTCCCACCACGTTCACTCCACCATGCCCTATACGCATGTTCCCATACTTCGCCAGTCTCCATGTCCTGGATGGCTCGGTGTAGCACACAACATCCTCTCCCTTTATCTTCACGGCGATATTCTTGCCCCTAACAGATATTTCCAAAGGGGTCCACTCGCCTTCATCCTCAAGAGCCCTGTAAAGGTTGCGGATATGGAGGAGAGAGCCGCTCTTGATCGTCCCGTCGATCGGTCCTCCGTGCAGAAGTACTTGATAGCCACTGCCTGAACCATCGTCATGGAAGGCGACACAGGCGGAAGAGCCATCTTCCGTCTTGAATTCGCCAGTAAGAGTGAAATTCTTGTAATCACCCTTGAATTGATGGGTTGTACCTTCCTTGACAGAGAAGTCTCCCCCTCCACAAGAAACCATCGCGGCCACCATGACCGCCGCGAAAAACCCTTTTGCCAAACCAAATGTTCTCATCGTCTATTTGTCTGAGTCATTATTTGTTAGCCGTAAATGAAAGGATGTTGGAGATCACCTCGTCCGGATCGTCCGTGATGGAAAGGATCAGATTCTTGTAGACTCCCCGGGAGAGCAGGTCCTCCAGCAGAGGATAGACCGGAATCTGCTTGCTGAAGAAATCCTTACCGAAAAAGACCATGGGACTGGCGTACCCGAACGACTGGTAGTGGTTCTGCGCCGCATCCTGGAATATCTCCTGCATCGTTCCGGCCGAACCTGGGGAGTAGATGATGCCTCCCTTGGAGATGGTCAAAAGAATATCTTCCCGGACACTGTTCATGAAATACTTTGCTATGTCCGTCGCCAATGGGGTGGAAGGCTCGTGACCATAGAACCATGTCGGGATTCCGAGGCTGCGGTACATTTCCTGGGGATATTTCTTACGGACTTCGAAAGCGGTCCTGAGCCAGCCTGGATCCCTGAATGTAGGAGCGACCTTCAGTATGTTCAGGGCATCGTCCAGGTCCTCCTGACTCTTTCCAGCCATCCATGCGCCAAGATGAGTGGCCTCCATGGCTCCGGGGCCACCACCGGAAGCCATAAGTTTCCCTCTCTCTGTCAAGCATTTGCTTATATAAGCGATAGTCGCGTAGGCGTCATCAGTCCTCTTCAAGGCATGACCACCCATCACGGCGACTACCTGTCTCTCGTCGAAACGGCTGAGGAAATCGTTCATAGCCTCCCCGATCGCATGGTCATGAAGCGACCGCCCAAGAGTCTCCCGGATATTGTCGCTCTCCTTGCCTTTCTCTATGTAGTCGGCGTAAACCTTGGAGTCAAAGCAGTTGGGGAAAGTCTCCTCATTCTCAGGGTCATAGCCGTCATAAAGATATTCAGCTGTGTATAATTTGCTGCGGAACACATTGTACGGCATTCCCATACGGGGAAAAACCAGACACGAGGAGCCGATCCCGTCCTCAAGTTCTTTTGGAATCTCGCATCCGAAGAAAAAACAGTCGCGGAAACGATGGCCGGCGGCGATGTACTGTGGTGCCTTGTTGAAGTCAATATACTGGAACACAAAGTGCGTCACGAAACCGGAGCCGTCCGGCGCCGGGAGCTTGTCCAGACTCTCGATCTGTTTGTAGGAAGCAGTGGTGGTCATCATATCTCGGACAATTTTTAATCAAACTGAGGTTTCAGGTATTCGCCAATACGGTCCAGCCAGGTGTAGCTGCCGGTTCCCGGGGAAGCTTTCTCCTGGAAGCAATGGGGCCTCAACGCCAAGGTGTGAAGCTCGGACTGGATTCCCATCGCCCGCATCTTCTCCCAAATCTTGACAGAGTTCATGGCCGCCCACGAATCAGCGTCACCATGGATGAAGAGCATCGGGGCGGTGTCGAGGTCAAAGGAGAACTCCGGTGCCAGGACGGCTGAGTCGTCATTTCCTCCGCCGGAGTTCGGGCTCTCAAGCCCGTCAGTCAAGGAATATGCGGGGTATATTCCGATGCCCCACTGGACCTTGCAGGAAACCTTGTCGATGTTGTCTATCGGATAATAGGCCTTATGACGGGAGGAAGTGACACCCATCAATGTCAGGTGGCCTCCTGCCGAGGATCCCATGATCCCGATCCTGTCAGGGTCGAGTCCCTTTTCAGCAGCCTCGGAGCGTACGATACGGATCGCTCTCTGGAGATCCTGCCAGGCGGTGGTGTGTTTCGCAAGACCGGTCTTCGGCCGGGGGGTGCGGTATTTCATGACCACGACGGCCATTCCCTTCTCATTCAAGTACTTCCGGGCTGGAGCGACCTCGAAGTCTTCCGGACGATTGAAGTTATAGGCGCCTCCGGCATAGATGATCTGGATGGCCTTGGTCTTAAGAACCGCGGGAATATGCCACTCGATATAAGGCTTGCACTGGTCGGGCTGGGGATCGGGCATCTTCCCTTCCGGCCAGATGTCCTCGACGGTCTTTGTTACCCCGGGGACCTCGGCGCTGAAGCGGTCCATCAGCTTCTCAGGCTCGCCAAGGGGCCCGAGATACCCCATCTGAGTCATAAACTCGATCCCTCTCTCGAAGCCGAAGGCTCCATGGCCCTGGCCAGGATAAAGATGCAGCTCGGCGGGAATACCCATGCGGCGAAGCTGCCTGTAGACCTGCGTCGATCCATTCGGGGAATATGGATCCATTCCTCCGTGATGGAGACTCATGGGGCAGGTCTTTTCGTCGAACTTGAACACCTTGCTGAGGCTGACATCCGCTCCGTATCCGTCCCTGAGGGAAGGGGTCCCGGTCTCTCCGTCAGTAGTGACGTAAGCGGGAGCGTTGACGATGGCCCAGTTGATGTGGCAAGGGACCTCGTCCAGCTTGTCAATCGGGGTGTAAGCTGGAGTCTGGGACGAAGTTGCGAGCAGAAGAGCCAGATGGGAACCAGCTGACATGGAGACTGTTCCTATCTTCTCAGGATCAAATCCCCTCTTGGCAGCCTCGCTCCGGACCATCCTGACAGCCCTCTGACCATCCTCCCAAGCGCTCTGGTAGATTGGAAGACCGACAGGGCGGGGAGTCCTGTAGACAAAGTTGACACACTGGACTCCGATCTTGGTAAGTTCTTTCTCCCAATAGTCAATCAGGTACTTATCACAGCAATTCTGATACGAGCCGCCTGAGATAAGGATCATGCAGACATCCTTTTTGATTGAGGGGTCAGGGGCGTCGAACCATTCAATATAAGCCACTTTATGCTTTTCCGGCTTGAAACCTTTCTCCCCGACCTCATAGGTCATGGCAGCGATCTGGTGATCCTGCGGATCGGGCATCTTGCCCTTAGGCCAAATAAGCTCACGCTCCAAGGCAAAGGCCTGCATGGAGCAAAACAGAAGAACTAATCCTAATAACTTTTTCATATTTTAAATAATTGATTATTCGGGCAATATGTGATAAATCGCTGATGATTTCGGCTCCGGGAGCGAAATCTTTATTCCTTCGGAAGCAAGAGCGGAACCCGTCTTTATCACGGTTTCGGCAGTGTCCTCATTTGTGACTTTGTAGTTCCTGGAGGGATCGAGGAATTTAAGGAAGGCGGTATATTCCGGCTCCTGGCAAGTCTCCTGGCGGAAGGCCTGAAGCACAGCCTCATCAGTCTCCCTGTCGTGCCAGGCTATAGCCGTCCAGTTGGAGTCATCCTCCGGACGATGCCAAGGAGTCAAGGGATACATATCCTTGATCAGCAAGTGGTTATATTTCTTCCATTCTCCAAAGGTCGCCCTGAGGCGGTCGTAGTCCAGCTGCACGTCGTGGGTAAACACTTCTGAAATGTTGTAGACCGGCAACCAGGATGCCCTGGTGATATAGAACGTGCTTCCCCCTGCGAGACCCGGGTCAAGCTCGCCTGTGGATTCCTTTGTGTTGGCTCCATGGAAAGGAACCCAGCGGTTGAAAGATGTGGTCATCGAGAGGCGAAGGGCCGTGGTCGTACGATCCGCGTCACTGCGCATGAAAGGAAGGCTCCGGCGCAGGGACTCTATGTCGTTTCTTCCACCTCCGGAAGCGCAATTGTCTATGAATGTGCACTTTCCGTTCTTCGCACAGAACTCTATGATCCGGTCCCATAGCTCGTAATGACCTTGGATCGCCAGGTTTTCTGTGATTCCGGTCCGTGGCAGTCCTGTCTTCTCAGCTGTCTTGGCATCAAATCCTGTCCAGGCCTTGACAGGGTTGGAGTTATTGTCCTCCCTGAACAGATCAACACCGTTCTCCCCCATCATCTTCGTGATCCTGCCGAGGGTCCACTCCAGACAGTCCTTATTACCGAGATTGTTGGTGTACCGGTTTCCACGGTTGTGGTCCGCCCACTGGGGATCGTAGCCGTAATTCTTCGCCAGGTCTTCCACATCACAGACACTCTCCGGCTCAAACCAGGTCAGGACCTTCATCCCTGCCTTGTGACAAGCCTCATTTGACTCAAGGAAGGTCTTGCCTGGCCATTTGACCGTGTCCAGTTCCCAGGTTCCGACAGTCCCGTACCAGTCTGAAGGTACCGTGTTGCCTCTAGGGTCGAAGTACCACCCGGCGTCGAACCACCGAAAATCAGGGACAACATCCTCATAAACAAGCCTTTCCAAAGTCCTTTTCCAAGTGTAGAACCGCTCTGAGATCGATCCGTCGGAGTTGGGAAGTCCGGTGTCGGCGGCGAAACAGGTGGTCGAGAACGGCTTTATCCGGTTGCCTTGCGCATCGGCGGCAGGCATGTTGTATTTGATGAACCACTCTCTCCAAAGGTTGGTGGCGGCATCCCTGTCCCGGCCTTTGTAAGGAAGCATCACGATGAGGGCCGTACGAACCTTCTCCCCGGGAATCAGGACGGAATCGAATCCGACGCAATTGGCCGCGGTCAAGGTCGTGACATCGCCTTCCGACTTGAACTCGGCACTCCAGGTCCCCGCCCAACCCAAAGCGAGCAAGGTTCCTCCGTCCCCATGGACGAGATCGAAATAAGGGAAATAGACATGCGTGGCTCTCCCGTAAGGAGACACGAAAGTGACCGTTGTGTCTTTAAGAGGAGTCTGATAATCAGCGTATTTGTTTCGCTGGTCACCAAGGCAACCGCACAGGACAGGATCAACGCCATTGAATCCGATGACCGCGCTGTTGAGTCCGGACAGTGTCTTGCTGGGAGCTGAACCGGAGTTCTCGAACCAGACAGTGTACTCCAATTCCCCGAACTCACTGTTGAGGAAGGCTTCCACGGTGGCTGTCAGATTCTCATCCATTCGGAAAGTGGCCGTTAGGGACTTCCCGGAAGTTTCTGTTTTACAGTCTTTTGAGACCAACTCAAAACCTTTGAGGCCCTTTACCGGCACACCGCCATAAACAAACGAGACAGGCACCTGCGAGGGGTCCTCAACCCAATTCCCGAACATTTCAGGTCCGGTCTGAAGATCGGCGCATCCTCTGTCAGTTGGAGCGACCACCCCTTTAGTGGGATTGACCACACCTCCATTCCCGCAGCCGGACAGAAAGATGGAAGCGAAAATCAGCGATAAAACGAATCTTCTCATTGTGGAAAAAAATATGCGGTTATTCAAAGATAATCACTATTTTTATATGTTCACTTAAAAAAACCGATTAATTATAATTGAGATTATGAGAAAAATAATTTCCGCGTTGTCAGTGCTGCTGCTTTTGCCCGCAATCAGTCTCAAGGCCGGGAAAATCATAACCGACAGCGTCCAAAGCCAGATCCTCGGCGCTGAAGTGAAATACAATGTCTACCTTCCGGATGGCTTCGACAAGTCCGAAAAGCAGTACCCTGTCGTCTATCTTCTCCATGGGCTCTACGGCACCTACCAGGACTGGGAGCAGAAAGGCACCATGAAAGATTTGGCTGACGAGCTGATCCGTTCCGGCGAGGCTGTTGAGATGATCATTGTCATGCCCAACGCCGGCGACCCTGACATACACAATGTCTACAACGGCTATTTCAATATGCCCAATTGGAACTACGAGGACTTCTTTTTCAAGGAGTTCATCCCGGCGGTGGAAAAGAAATATCGTGGAATAGGCGACAAGGGCCACAGGGCCGTGATGGGCCTTTCCATGGGCGGAGGCGGAAGCACGGTCTATGCCCAGAGGCATCCGGACATGTTCTCAAGCTGCTACGCCATGAGCGCCTGGCTCGACCAGCAGATCAATCCGAACACTCCTGAGGAGAAGAAGGACAAGTTCTACTACACCTGCAAGGCTGTCCGGGAGCATTCCGCGCTCGACTATGTCGATAACGCCGACGATGTCACCCTGGAGGCCCTCAGGACAGTCAAATGGTTCTTCGACTGCGGAGACGACGACTACCTCGTCACCCTTTCCTTCGAGCTGCACAAGAAGATGGCCCTCAAGCGGGTGAAGGACGAACTGCGTGTCCGTGACGGAGTCCACAACTGGGAATATTGGCACACAGCCCTACGCACGGCCCTTCCATTCGCCTCAAGGAATTTTGACAAGTAACAACCGGTGATCATGAGGAAGATCTTTTACTTGACCATTTTATCCCTTCTTCTGCCGGCATTTTCCGCCATGGCGGGAAAGGTTGTGACCGACAGCCTTGAAAGCAAGGTTCTGGGAGCGAGCATAAAATACAATGTTTATCTTCCCAGCGGTTTTGACAAGTCCGACAAACAATATCCTGTGATTTACATGCTTCACGGACTCAGCGACACCTACACCGCATGGGCCGAAAGAGGAGGTATGCAGACGGTTGCCGATGAGCTGATCGGCACCGGAGAGCTCAGGGAGGTTGTGATTATCATGCCCAATGCCGGTGGTCCGGACATCCACAACACCTGGAACGGCTATTTCAACATGCCTGGATGGAACTACGAGGATTTCTTCTTCAAGGAATTCCTTCCTCAAGTCGAACGGAAGTATCGGATAATCAGTGATAAAGGGCACCGGGCTGTTATGGGTCTCTCCATGGGCGGAGGCGGCAGTACCGTCTATTGCCAAAGGCATCCGGACATGTTCTCGAGCTGCTACGCGATGAGCGCCTGGCTGGAGAACAAGCAGGGCCAGGTAGGAGGGAAAGACTTGAAAAAAGACAAGTTGTACTATGTCAGCAACGCTGTCAATGAACATTCCGCGCTCGATTTCATCGACAATGCTGACGATGCCACGCTTAAGGCTCTCCGCACGGTGAAATGGTTCTTCGACTGCGGCGACGATGACTTTCTCGTCCGTCTCTCCTTTGATCTCCACATGAAGATGAAAGAGAAAGGAGTGAAAAGCGAGCTGCGGGTGCGCAACGGGGTCCATAACTGGGAATATTGGCACACGGCCCTTCGCACTGCCCTGCCGTACGCTTCAAGGAACTTCGACAAATAGGACATGAGGTTCAGGGGACTGGGAATATTGCTCGCGGCGGTCACCGCCTCCGTCTTGGCTTCTTGCCGGTCGGGCGGTAAGGATAGTCATATCGTCGCCTCCGAGGTCGTGATAACCGAGTCCCCGGCCCCGGACAGCGTGTTCCTCTACACCCCCGGAATTGTTGAGGGATTTGACGGAAGGCTCGTCGTGTCAGTCGATTACGGTGGCCCTGGCACAAGCGTGCTGGATGGTTCCCGGTCAGATTTCGGGGACTACAAGTCCGGCAACCAGATCCGGGTACTTTTGTCGGACGACGAAGGGAAAACCTGGAGGGAGACATCCGCCAGGATCCCTATGATGCACGAGATCCTGTTCAAAGCCGGGAAGTCTCTCTACATGATAGGCCATTCAGGCCGGCTTCTCATAACCCGGAGTGACGACAACGGGGAGACCTGGTCTGAGCCTTCAGTCCTGTGCCCGGAACCACGCTGGCACCAGAGCTGCGCCCCGGTTGACATCCACGACGGGAAAATAACCCTGGTCTATGAGAAATGGGTCTCTGACGGCCATCCTTGGCCAGGAGTGGGCCCGGTGCTGATGCAGGCCAAGGTCGACGACGACCTGACGGAAGCTTCCAGCTGGAAGTTCTCGGATCTGTACAACCCGGACGAGGACATGGAAGCTTCGAGACCTTCCGGCATCCCCTTAACTGATCCCGGAAAGGCCGGCATCCTGGAGACAAATGTGATCAGGGTTTATGATGAGAAAAACCCTTTCTATGACCCGAGTGGCAAGGCTGTTGTCTTGATGATGAGGGCCAGCGTCGGTCTTCCTGACATCGGGGTCATGATGAAGGGTGTGGAGAAGCCTGACGGGAGCCTCGCTGTCGAAAAGCTCACGAAGAACGGCCGGGAGATGTACTTTGCCCATATTCCAGGAGCCGACCTGAAGTTCTACGTGGTTTATGACCCTGAAAGCCGCCTTTACTGGTTGCTTCATTCCCAGATGGACGGGAGGATGAACTACCGTCGAAGGCTCGCCCTGTCATATTCCCCGGACCTTCTGAAATGGACTTTCGCCGGTCTCGTGGCCGTCGGCCCGGCGGACAACGCCGCGCGCCACTATGCCTCCATGATCATTCATGGGGACGACCTCCTTATTGTCAGCCGCTCCGGAGACGAGCAGGCCAGAAACTCCCATGACGGGAACCTTGTGACCTTCCATAGAGTAAAGGATTTTAGAAGTTTAATATATTAACACAAAACTATTTCCATTATGCGACCTTTGAAATTATTATCCACCTTAGCCGTATTTCTGATCTCTTTGACCGTCTCGGCGCAGCAAGTGAAACTCTCTGATAAGGAGCTTTACAACGCCATCTGGGCGATGGGACAGATGTATCCCGACGGCTTCACCCTTGACCTGAACACCCTCAGACAGCCAGAAAAAGGACTGATGGTGTCCTACATCGCTACTCAGAACAGTTTTGACAAAAAAAGTATCCCCGCAGTGGTGAAACACGCCCGCGAACATGACGGTCTCGTCGGTGGCTGGTACAATCCCGAGAATGGCAAATATTATTTCGACTCGACTCGCATGTTCCCTGAGGACAGCCTCGCGGCGGCCCTGGAATTCGCCCGTCAGAACCATCAGCACACTGTTTATGACGCTGGCAAGGGCATCAACATCAAGTCCAACTACGAGCAGAAAGACTGCCGCATCATTTTCGACTGCGACATGGGCTCCTCGACCGACGACCTGTTCGCCCTGATGCTCCTTTACCGTTACATGGACATGAAGCGCTGCAACCTCCTTGGTGTCGTGGTTGACCGCATGGGAGCCGCCAACGCTGACGCTGTCGACGTGATGAACAACTTCTACGGCTACCCGGACATCCCGATCGGCCTTGAGAGGGCGGGAATACATGATCCTAAGGTGTTTATCCCCTATCACAATGTCGCTTACGCGCGCACCGAGGATGCCGAGAAACTCTTCAAGCAGACCTACAAGAGCAAGGACGAGTACCCGGAGGGCTACAAGCTTTACCGCAAACTCCTCGCGGAGCAGCCTGACCACAGCGTGACGATCGCCTCCGTCGGATTCGTGACCTCTCTTTCACGCCTGCTCCAATCCGGTCCGGATGAATATTCCAACCTGTCCGGAGTCGAGCTTGTTAGGAATAAGGTGAAAGCCATCTATGCGATGGGCGGAGTGTTTGGCGAGGCTGTAGAGCCTGACTACAACTTCACTCAGGCCATCGATTTCTCGCTGAAATTCTTTGAGTTATGGCCCAAGGAGGTCGACATCATTTTCTGCCCCGGAGAGGTCGGAGATCCTCTCGACTACAAGCCGGACCAGGTCATCGCCGACATCAACTGGACCGACTGCCATCCGATCAAGTGGGTTTACCAGAACGTGCAGTGCGACACCGGCCAGAAGATGTGGGATCCGCTCGCCGTGATCAACGCTGTCGAGGGTGACGACCTCTATACCCTTTCCGAGAGGGGCTGGGTAGAGCTGACTCCGAAGGGCGAGACCATCTTCACTGCCGACCCGAAGGGCAACGCCCGTTACCAGTTCCCCGGCGACCAGGAGTGGTGCGACACCGTCCTGAAGTACATAAGACTGATGGCAATCCAGCATTAGAAGCGATATGGTAAAGACTATTCTGGCTCTTTCGCTCATGGGAGTACTGTTCTCATGCGTCAAACCATGGGACAACAAATATGTGAAAAATGTCGCGCCAGAGACGATCAAGGAATATGAGCACTCATATTCCGGAACGATGATGTGGTACATCACCTGGTACAGGATTGAGAAGGGGGAAGACGGCAAACCGCGGCTCCTGTATTCCAAAGACTGCAATCCGGAGATAACGATCTACAAGTGCCCCGACGACGCTCTTGCCAAGATCGACGGGTTCGTCAGGGAGCATAAGCTCTGGAAGCTGGAGAACTCCTATACTCCTAAGTTTGAGGTACTTGACGGATACATGTGGCACACCCACATAGGTTACGAAGACGGTTCGATCTCGACCGGTGGCTCCAATGCCTGGCCACCGGCCAAGCTCCAGGCCGGACTCGCCGCCATCGAATCATATATCCAGTCCATACTCGACTCCGCCACCCCCTCCGACATCCTCGGCACCACCTCCCACCCGCTCGACCGCTGATCCAAGCTGCCGGCGGCGGTCCCTGAGCGGTAGTTCGGCTCCGCTCACTAACCGTGGTTCGGCGGCGGTCCCTGAGCGAAGTCGAAGGATCTCACCGGCATTAGGAGAATGGCACGATATTTAGTACTTTTGTGCTTCGGTTAATTACGAAGAACATGAATACCAAGTCAATCATAGCGGCCGCCGCGGCAATAATCCTGAGCGGCACCGCATTCGGGCAGTCCCAGAGCTTCAAATTAGGGCAGTGGACAGAGATCCAGAACTCCATCCTAAAGGAACTCAACCGTTCCTACGTGGACTCACTCCCCGTGGACCGGATAGAAAGAGCCGGCATCAACGCGATGCTGGAGGCCCTCGACCCTTACACGATCTATATACCGGAAGAGGAAAACGAGGACCTTCAGATGATGGTCAGCAAAAGCTATGGCGGTATCGGAGCGATCATCTACAAGCCTGACCAGAACGGGAACGTCATCATCAATGAACCATACAAGAACTCACCAGCCGAGAAGTACGGCTTGAGGTGTGGCGACGAGATCATGGAGATCGACGGACAGACAACCCATGGGCTGACCAGCCAGCAAGCGTCCGACAAAATGAAGGGGAAGCCCGGCACCACCGTGAGGTTCAAGGTCAAGAAAGTCCACACCGGAGAAATCGTGGACATCGACATCACAAGGGAAAGGATTCATCTTCCGGACGTTGAATATTACGGGATGCTCGATTCCGAGACAGGATACATCTACCAGAGCGGCTTCACGGAGAATGTCTCCGGAGAGATCAGGAACGCTGTAATGGACCTCAAGAAGCAGGGCATGAAGAAGCTGGTTCTTGACCTGAGAGGCAACGGTGGCGGACTGATGAGCGAGGCTGTCAACATTGTCTCCCTTTTCGTTCCCAAAGGCTCGCTCGTAGTGTCCTCAAAAGGCAAGGGATCAGGCGAGCAGCAGTACAAAACGACCTCGGAACCCATTGACACTGAGCTTCCTCTGATTGTCATGGTAGATGGTGGATCCGCTTCCTCCTCCGAAATCGTCACAGGAGCCCTGCAGGATCTCGACAGAGCGACGGTTATGGGCACCAGAACCTATGGCAAAGGCCTCGTCCAGACTATCAGGCCGCTTCCCTACAACGGCCAGATCAAGGTCACCACGGCCAAGTACTACACCCCTTCAGGGCGCTGCGTCCAGGCGATAGACTACGCGAAGCGCAATGAGGACGGAAGCGTGGCACATATTCCCGACTCCCTCACACATGAGTTCAAGACAGCCCATGGAAGAACGGTAAAGGACGGCGGCGGCATCACTCCTGATGTCATCGTTAAAGGCCATGAATACAGCAGGTTGACTTTCTCACTCGTCTACTCCAACATAATCGAGGAATATACCCTCAAATTTGTCCGTGAGCATCAGAGCATTCCTGAGGATTGGACCTTGAGCGACAGCGACTGGAAAGATTTCGTCGAGTTCGCCAAGACAAAGGAGTTCGACTACCGCTCCAGCGCCAGGACCTATTTCGACCAGGTCAAGAAAGAACTTGAGAAGGATGGGCTCTCAGAAAGCATGAAAGACCAGATCGAGGCCATGGGAAAGGCTCTTGAGATGGACAAGGAGACCTTCCTCAACCTCAAGAGGGACGAGATCGTGCCATTCATCGAAGAGGAGATCATGGTCCGCTACTTCTTCCAGGGAGCAGGCATCAAGACCAGGCTCAAATATGACGACCAACTTCGGGAGGCTCTCACTAAGCCTTTGATCTCTTTCTAAAAGATTGATAATGAGCATAACTAAGCTTAGATGGAAAACAGCGCGGGCGGCACTGATGCTCGCGCTTTTCATTAGTGTCTCGGCAGCCGCGCAAAAGAAGGTCACCATCAGCGGCCACATCACGGACATAGCCTCTGGAGAGACCCTCATCGGAGCAGGAATCCTCGAAAAAGAATCCGGGCTTGGGGCTGTTACCAACAATTTCGGTTATTACACCTTGACCATTCCGGCCGGGGAATATGACTTCCATTTCTCTTACGTCGGCTACTCTGAAAAGGTTATGCGTATCGACATGCGTCGGGACACCGTGGTCAACGTGGCTCTTGAGGCCGGAGAGACCCTTTCTTCTTCCCACATCGTGGCGAGAAAGGATGCCGGAATACAATCAACCTATCTCGGAGCGATCGACATTCCAGCCGCCCAGATCAAGAACACTCCCGTGCTGTTCGGAGAGGCCGATGTGTTGAAAGTTCTTCAGATGATGCCCGGAGTTCAGGGCGGAAACGAAGGATTCTCAGGCATTTATGTCAGAGGAGGGGGACCCGATGAGAACCTCATCATGCTGGATGGTGTACCCATCTACAATGTCGATCACATGCTCGGCATATTCTCTGTCTTCCAGCCGGAGGCGGTCAAGAAAGTCACCCTGTACAAAGGCTCCTTCCCCGCCCGTTATGGAGGCCGTATCTCAAGCATAGTGGACATCCGCACCAACGACGGTAACATGAAAGAGAACCACGGGACCGTCAGCATAGGACTCATCAGCGACAAACTCCACCTCGAAGGCCCGATAATCAAGGATAAACTCGCCTACTCCGTCAGCGCCAGGGGAATGCACACAGCGCTGTACGCGCCTGTGATCAAGATGGTGCTGAAAGACGCCTACGCCAACTACTATTTTTATGACCTCAACGGAAAGGTCACGTGGCGCCTGAGCGACCGGGACCGTTTTTATTTCGGCGCTTACCACGGACGTGACCGATTCGTTTACGATGAGAAAAACGAGGGAGAAGGGACCGAGACTTTTGGCGCGCAAACCACCCACCATAAGTACAAGGATAGAACCGATGTCGGGGTGCATTGGGGTAACACGGTAGGATCAGCAAGATGGAACCACGTGTTTAACAGCAAGTTATTCGCCAACACCACCCTCTCCTACAACCGCTATCGGATGGTCATGGGAGCCGGTTCGGCGGAAACCGACATTGTGGACGGAGTGACTACGACCAGCCGGTACCACCTCGACTACCACTCAGGAATACGGGATTTCGGAATCCGGACTGACTTTGACTATACCCCTTCCCCCAAACACCTTGTGAAATTCGGTTCTGAATATCTCTGGCACACCTTCATCCCGGAGAGAATGTCGGCCGTGGACAGGGAAGTCAACGGAGCGGAGATCCAGGTTGACACCACCATCCATTTCGCCGACCCGAAGAAAAAATACCTGGGACACGAGCTGTCTTTCTATGCCGAGGATGACTTCAGCGTCGGAGAGCACCTGACCGTCAACCCTGGAGTACATCTTTCCATGTTCAACACTGAAGGGAGAACTTACTGGAGTCTGCAGCCAAGAGTCTCCGCCAAGTTCTCGACAGGCACAGGATATTCATTCAAAGCCGGTTACGCCAGGATGGCGCAATATGTCCACCTGCTGAGCTCAGCGCAGATCTCCCTGCCTGTCGATCTGTGGGTACCTATCACCAAGGACATCCGCCCTGTGACATCTGACCAGTTCTCGGTCGGGGCTTATTACGACGGGATCAAAGGCTGGGAATTCTCAGTCGAGGCTTACCTGAAAAACATGAGGAACATCCTCGAATACAAGGACGGCACACTTATGCTGGGTACTTCCGAAGGCTGGGAAAAACGGGTCGAGATGGGAGAAGGAACCGCTAAAGGCATAGAATTCCTAGTTCAGAAAACCGCGGGGAAGACAACCGGTTGGCTGGCTTACACCCTGGCGAAGACAGACAGGATATTCCCGGATGGGTCAATCAATAACGGGGAGCGATTCCCCTACAAATACGACCGCCGCCACTGCATAGACTTAAGCGTTGACCACCGGTTCAATAAAAAATGGGGTATCAACGCCACCTGGTCATTCGCAACTGGTGGAACCACGACGGTGCCTGTCCGTCAAGTCGCGGTGTTGTCCCCTTATGGTTATGTCACTGACGCTCAGTATGTTGATCACCGCAACAATTTCCGCATCCCTCCGAGCCACAGGCTCAACATCGGCTGCAACCTCCACAAGGAGCGCCGCAGGGGCGAGAGCATCTGGAATCTCAGCGTGTACAACGCCTACAACCGGATGAACCCCAACTTCGTGTTTATGGACTACGGCCCTGACTATGACAATAACGGCAACTACACAGGAACGAGCCTAAAGATGAAGAAGATCACGATCCTTCCCCTTCTGCCTTCGGTAAGTTGGACTCGAAATTTTTAGGAAGCCATGAGGAAATATCTAATATTCAGCATATTGCTCACAGCCCTTGTAAGTGTCGCCTGCGAGAATACCATAAAGTACGAATATGACCTGAACGACGGGAAGATGACCCTTCTTGGGCAGCTTTCCACCGCTGACACGACGCACACTATATTCCTTTCAATAAGCTACCCCGACAGGATTGACTCTCTCCCCGGAGCGACCGTGGAGTGTTTCGTCAACGGTTCCAGAACCCTGGCGAGGTCTATACCCGCTGGCTACAGGGAAGAAACTGACTGGATGACAGGCGAGACCGGTCTGGTTCCGAACCATTTACCTTACACTGAATATAAGTTCGAGGCCATTTTCAAGCCCGGAGACAAGGTTCGTATCGAGGCCACGAAAGGACAGATGAACGCCTGGGCGGAAATAGTTGTCCCACAACCGATAACACTCATTGCCGCTGACACGGTGACTGTTGTCAAGTCTTCCGTGTACCAAAGTGTAGGAGAGACGGAGACCTACGAGCAGGAATATGTCGAATTCACCGTCCGCCTTAGTGACGCGAAGGGAATGGACAGCTATTACTCGATGAATCCGAAGACCTCCACGGTCATCAAACTGAGCTCGGAAAATGAAGAGGATTTCTCCACCATCTCCCAGGGGCCGTCCTCGGTGTCATACGAAACCTTCCATGACCTCATCCTCGAGGATGGATATTCATCCGGAATGGGAGACCTGTTCGAAGACCTCGTGCCGGTCAACTACACCAGATGTTTCTCGGATAAAATGTTCCGCGATTCGGAGGCCACTGTAAGACTCTATATCCCGACCTATTATTTCCGATTCTACCCTTACGAGTATTACTATATCGCCAATAAGATAGTGGTGGACAAGACCTTCCATCTCTCGGTCAAGAGTTTCGACCGTGACTTTTACAACTATCTCCGGGCGATGAACAACATGCAATGCTACGGCTACGAAGTGTCGCCGATAATCGAGCCCACGATGTTGCCGAGCAACGTCACGGGAGGCTTGGGGATTATCTCTGTCGCTTCAGAGTCCGGGATAGACATAGCCTTCCCGACCGAGGTATTTTACCGCTAGTATTCTTTCAGGGCTTTTTCCAGCTGCTTCTGGACCTCCGGATCCTCAAGGGCTTTCTCAGCTTCCTTCATGGTCTCGTCGAAGCTCTTCTGGAGCCCTTTGTACATCTTTACGGAATAGCCAAGCTTGGTGTCGTTCTTCTCGAGGAGACTGATCTCGCAGCGGTGCAAGACACCATCCCTGAGGAATGACCAGCCGTAACTTCCAATGTAGATCTCGATACCCAGGACCTTGGAGCCGGCATTGTCCTTTATCATCTGCTCCAGATCTTTCTCGGAATATGCCTCGTCCTTGTCGGACTTGTCCTCGAAACCATAGACATTGATCCCGTTATCGGCGACCTTTTTCGTCACGGCGTAAATCCGGCGAACATTGTCCTCGTGCTGTTCTTTGGTGTAGGTGTCCCCGTCCTGGATCTTGAAGTTGGCGAGGACATCGCGCTCATCACCGTAATAAGTGTACTTGCTGGTCTCATTGAGCTTATACTCAGGAACCAGGTCCGAGAACTTGATGCCCTCGTTCTTCTTGAAGTAGTACTCCGCGGCCTCCTTGGAGTATTTGTCACCCTCGAAAGCCTCATTGATCATCTTTTCGGCGACCTTTCCAAGGTCAACCTTGCCGTCCTCTGTGACAGCGCTACCGGCCTTCTTGCCGCCCTTCCCTCCGCAGGAAACCAGGGCCAGAGCGCAGGCCAAACTCATAATCAAAACAAATAAACGTTTCATTGCCATCTATTTATAAAAGGTTTGTCATTTAATATGAATTCAGATTATTCCGGCCTTGATGGCCTTGCTTACCATCTCGACTGTGGTCTCAGCCTCAAACTTCTCCTTCAGCCTTTTCCGGTACCATTTGATGGTCGGAAGACTCAAGATCATGATCTCAGCGATCTGGGGACTTGTCTTCCCTTCAGCGATAAGGGTAAGGATCCTTGTCTCCTTCTTGTTCAAAACGATTCTTTTCGGATCTGTCGGTCGCATGTCAATAGGCATATTATTATCGCGAATTTCGTCAATCATATACTTGAAAACACTACCCGAAAGGATAGAATGAACTATCCTAAAGGATAGATTTTTAAGTTGTTGAGTATTGATCAAGGGTTTTTTGCTATCTTTCAGACATGAATAGCCGACCTGCCCTGATCATAGCCTTTATCCTCTCTCTGGCATCCGCCACTCTTCGAGCGGAGTACACTGACCACCGCCGGAAGAACCTCGACTCCCTGGAGAATGTCGTGGTGAAATACACTCCCGACAAGATCGAGAACGCCACTGAAGAAGAACTGGAAGGGTTGATCAACGCCTACGACAACCTGATGAACGGCTACCTTCAGATCAACCGGGAGCGAAGCATCCTTTTCGCCCGGAAACAGATCGCCCTCGCCTCGAGAAAAGGATGGTATGTAAAGAAATCGGATGCGGAGAAGACTCTCGGGAAGCACTTCTGGGCGATGGAGCAGTACGACAGCGCCATGTTCTACTACATGACGGCCTTGAGCGATGTTGACAAGATAGCCATGATCGCGGCCGACCCTGACAATCCCAACGGCTACAGCCAGGCCACCGTGGACGACAGTTATTCAAGTCTTTACGGTGCCATCGGCAATTTATACAACATGATGGACTCAATCCCCCAGGCGATGGAATATTACCGGATGGCAGGGGAGATATTCGACCGTTACGGCTGGAACGAGAGCAACTCGATCCTTTACCACAACATCGGAGAGACCTATCTTGATCTGAAAGACTATCCGCAAGCCCTGGAGAATTACGAGAAATCTCTCCATTACGCCCTGGCGTCAGGGGACACTCTCCAGATCTCCAGCGCGTATACCGGCCTGGGAGCCCTGTATCTTGAACTCGGACGCACCAAGAAGGCCCTTAAGTACCTGAAAGAAGCCGACAACTACTACTCTCTCCACGAGGATCAGGAGTTCAGGTCCAGGATCGAGACTTTGGACTTGATGGGGCAAGTGCTTTCGTTGCAGAAGAAACAATTGAGAACCATCACTTTAACAGCTATACTTCTGGCTCTGCTCAGCATAATTCTCGCGGCCGTGCTGAGAAAGGCTTGGATATTCCGCAGGCAAAGGGACGCGGCGGACGAGGCCATAGACGAGGCTATCGCGGAGAGTAAGAATGATGACATTACCGCGGACGAGACGGCCGACGAACTCACCTTGACGGAAAGGGAGACGGAAATACTTCCGTTGATCGCCTCGGGGATGACAAGCCCGCAGATAGCGGACAAGATATTCCTTTCCCTAGCCACAATCAAATGGCACCGCAAGAAACTACTCGAGAAGTTTGAGGCCGCAAACACCGCGGAACTTATCTCAAAAGCCAAGGAAAAGGGTTTCATTTAATTCAAAATAGCGCTATATTAGCGCTATGGCAAAGATCTATGTGGCGTCAAGCTGGCGCAATCCCTATCAGCCAGAGGTCGTGAGACGGCTTCTTGAGGCTGGACATGAGGTTTATGATTTCCGCGATCCAGTCGCCAATCCGGGCGGTTTCCATTGGGCCGACATCGCTGAGGACTGGCAGCAGTGGAGTGTCGACGAATATATCGGCAACCTCACCCACCCAGTCGCCGAGAAGGGCTTCAAGGCCGACTTCGACGCCATGCTCTGGGCAGATACTTGCGTGCTGGTCCTTCCTTGCGGCCGATCAGCCCACACAGAGGCTGGCTGGTTCGCAGGAAAGGGCTTGAAGACGATTGTATATATTCCAGAAAAGCAGGAGCCGGAGCTGATGTACAAGATCTTCGACAAGGTGGTTGGCTCAATCGAAGACCTGCTACTCAACCTCAATGATGTCGTAAATCTCGAGGGAAGGTAGCTTGAAGGTCGCCTTGCCGTCTTTATACTTGAATTTCAGGTCTTTACCTTCCGGTTGGCAAACAATCCGGGAAGGTTTCTCAGGAAGTCTCAAACTCACCTCAATATCCTTGACCGGGTCGATGGACTCAAGGATCGGGGTATTCCTGTGATCCCCCGAGGTGTTGACAAGATGAACCTGTAATTTGCCGTTCAAAGTCCTTAGAGAGACGTCCACATAAGGAGATGAGGCCACCTCGACCATCGGCTCCGGAAACAGTTCATTCACAAGCATATTGACCTTCGCCCTTATTCCGTCCGAGCCCTTTCCGGACTCATAGTCTCCGGCGATTTCAGTTGGAATGAATCCGATTTTACCATCCCCGAGAGCCGCGCTGAACCATTCTGATTCTTTAAGTCCGATCCCTGAAGCTTTGGAGAAGAATCCGCTCATGCCCGCCCCAACAACAAGAAGCGATCCTCCCGCTTTGACATATTCAAGAAGATCATCCCTGAAGACTTCGGAAAGGGTTTCGCACTCCGGAACCACGATCAGCGGGAAACGGCTCATGTCGGGCAGAAGGGTGGCCTCGCCGACAAGATCCACGCTGTACTGGGCCTCCAGAAGGCAATTGAGAACTCCAGTCACCCCGCCGGTAGCGTTGGGAAACAGGGCATCGTTCCGGTGCTGGTAATCATAAGTCGAGACCAGGACCGCCACCTGAGGGACTGATACGGAGTGGTGGCAATAAGGCTGCCTTGCCCTGGCGAAAACCGCCACATCGGCCATTGACTTAAGTTTGTCGAGGTTGAGCGATCCGTCCCTGTTCTGGGTGTAATAAGCCTGGAAACCACCGCCTTGCGAGAGTGTGACCGCGGCCTCCCGGATAAGTTGGATAGAGGGTTTCTGCAGGTGCGCGCCATCCGTCAAGGCGAAACTCCAGGCCATCAGGTCCCAAGGTACTCCCTGCCAAGCGAGGTATCTGGCAGCTACCCTAGCCGAGTTGAGACTATTGGTAGAAGAATAATCACCTGACAAGAAGTCCACCGAAGCCGAGACGGGTTCGGACATGTGGTGGGTATATGCCCAGTTGCTGCAAATCTGGAAGTCCGGGTATTCGCTCTTCACAGCCGCGATGTAATGACGAAGATACTTCTTGTACGCCTCCCTGCAGAATTGTTTCCACTCGAACCAGTGAGGTTCCTGAGGGGAACGGGGAGCATCGAAACCGGTCTCTTCCTTGAAGAGCCTGACAGCCTTCTCGCCATAATCAAGGGTGGTCGCCCAGCACTCGCCGTCAACCCACATTCCGTCAACCTTGTACTTTCCAGCAAGCTCTTTCAGCTGGGGAATGAGCAGCTTGTCAACGTATGGCCCAAATACGGATGTGATTCTGTCACTGGGATTTCCCGCCAGATCTTTCACCGCCCAGTCCGGATGGAGTTCGACGGCTCTCGCATCCCAGACACCAGAATAATGCATGTAAAGCCCGACACCCCGGTCCGCTGTCACCTTTCTCCAAACAGCGAGAGGATCAGTGACCAGCCCCGGGGCGGGATTCCCCACTTCGGTCGGATAACTCGAATAGCCTGGATGGCCTTTGCAGTCAACCTGAATATAATCCGGATGGACCATGTCCAGAATTGTCCCGACCATCTCGGGGGTTGTGTTCGCGCCGATGTTCTTGTCCGTGGCACCAGCATGGAAATCAAAGTGGATACCAAGGAAACTCTGGTCCCGACGGAGACGCTCCTGGCCACTTGCCGCCAAGGAGCTTAAGATTACAAAAAGGAAGAGGATTTGATGTTTGGCTTTCATGATAAAACAAAGATAACGATAATTGAGGAATAATGATTATCTTTGTCTTCTGGTTTGAAATGAGATATTTATAATCCAATATTCATTAAATCATGAGAATTATCCAAGTTACAGGAAGGGAGATCCTCGATTCAAGAGGTAACCCTACAATCGAGGCCGAGGTGGTCCTCGAAAGCGGTATTATCGGCACAGCGGCTGTTCCTTCAGGCGCTTCCACAGGCGAGAACGAGGCTCTTGAACTTCGTGACGGCGATCCCAAGCGCTACGGCGGCAAGGGTGTCCTCAAGGCTGTTGAGAACATCAATGACAAGATCGCTCCCGCTATCATCGGCATGTCCGCTCTCGAGCAGAGGGCCATCGACAAGACCATGATCGAGCTTGACGGCACCCCTACCAAGAGCAACCTCGGAGCCAACGCCATCCTCGGCGTCAGCCTCGCTGTCGCCAAGGCCGCCGCTGAGTATCTCGGCATTCCTCTTTACCGCTACATCGGCGGAACCAACGCTTATGTCCTTCCTGTCCCGATGATGAACATCATCAACGGTGGAGCCCACTCTGATGCTCCCATCGCTTTCCAGGAGTTCATGATCCGTCCTGTCGGAGCCGCTTGCGAGGCTGAGGCTGTCCGCATCGGAGCCGAGGTTTTCCACGCTCTCCAGAAGGTTCTGAAAGGCCGTGGCCTTTCCACCGCTGTGGGTGACGAGGGTGGTTTCGCCCCGAAGCTCAATGGCATCGACGACGCTCTCGATTGCATCATCGAGGCCATCAAAAAGGCTGGCTACGAGCCTGGTAAGGACGTGACCATCGCCATGGACTGCGCCGCTTCCGAGTTCTGCTTCAAGGAGGGTGACACCTTCTATTATGACTACAAGCAGCTTAAGGACGGCAAGCAGAAGGATCCTAACGGCAAGAAGCTCACCAGCGAGGAGCAGATCGCTTACCTGGAGCAGCTGATCACCAAGTACCCGATCGACTCGATCGAGGACGGCCTCTCCGAGGAAGACTGGGAAGGCTGGGTGAAGCTCACCAAGGCCATCGGCGGACGCTGCCAGCTCGTCGGCGACGACCTCTTCGTCACCAACGTCAAGTACCTCCAGAAGGGTATCGAGATGGGTGCTGGTAACTCCATCCTCATCAAGGTCAACCAGATCGGTTCCCTGACCGAGACTCTCGACGCTATCGAGATGGCTCACCGCAACGGCTACACCACCGTGACCTCACACCGCTCCGGCGAGACCGAGGACACCACGATCGCTGACATCGCCGTCGCCACCAACAGCGGCCAGATCAAGACCGGTTCCCTCAGCAGGACCGACCGTATCGCCAAGTACAACCGCCTCATGAAGATCGAGATCGAACTCGGCGACGAGGCCCGCTACGGCTACAAGAAGATCAAATAAATCCCTCCAGGGAATATGAAAGAGCGGCGGCCCAGACGGGTCGCCGCTCTCTTTTATATTCAACCTCTGATTAACCTATCATGTTCTCAGGATCAAGGGCCTTGTCAAGGGCTTCCTTGGTCATAATGCCCTGCTCAAGGACGATGTCGTAGACGGAGCGGTTGGTCTCAAGAGCCTCCTTGGCGATCTTCGTGCTGGCCTTGTAACCGATGATCGGGTTGAGGGCGGTGACGATTCCGATGCTGTTCTTGACCATGTCGTAGCAACGCTCTTTGTTGACAGTGATGCCTTCAACACATTCTTTACGGAGTGTGTTCATGGCGTTGGTCAACCAAGTGATGCTCTCCATAATCGACTCCGCGATAACAGGTTCCATCACATTGAGCTGGAGCTGTCCGGCCTCAGCGGCGAAGGAAACGGTCGTGTCGTTGCCTATTACCTTGAAGCAGACCTGGTTCGTGACCTCGGGGATAACCGGGTTGACTTTGCCGGGCATGATAGAAGATCCGGGAGCCTTGGGTGGAAGATTGATCTCACCAAGACCACAACGGGGACCGGAGGCCATCAAACGAAGGTCATTGCATATTTTTGAAAGCTTCACCGCCAGCCTCTTAAGCGCTCCTGAATAGCTCACATAAGCGCCCGTGTCAGGAGTGGCCTCAACGAGATCAGGAGCCGCGATGAACTTCTCGCCGGTGAGTTCAGTAAGGTTAGCGGCGCAAAGGGTAGCGAAACCAGGCTTAGCGTTAAGGCCGGTCCCGATTGCCGTGCCGCCCATATTGATCTCGTAGAGAAGGTTCACATTCCTCTCAAGATTAGCGACTTCCTCCTCAAGATTGGTGGCGTATGCGTGGAACTCCTGACCAGAGGTCATAGGAACGGCGTCTTGAAGCTGGGTACGGCCCATCTTGATGACATCCTTGAATTCTTCTCCTTTGGCTCTGAAAGCCTCGATAAGCTCCTTCAAGCTCTTCTCAAGCTTGCGGTTCATCCTGATGAAAGCATAACGGAAGGCTGAAGGGTAAGCGTCATTGGTGGACTGCGCGCAGTTCACATGATCATTCGGGGAGCAATACTTGTACTCACCTTTCTCGTGCCCCATGATCTCAAGAGCCCTGTTGGCGATCACCTCATTGGCGTTCATATTGACAGAAGTGCCGGCTCCTCCCTGCATCATGTCGACCGGGAACTGGTCGTGGAACTTGCCGTCAATGATTTCTTTGCTGGCTTCCATTATGGCATCGGCAATTACCGGATCAAGAGCTCCGAGCTCTTTATTGGTCTTTGCCGCGGCATATTTGATACATGCCATAGCTATCACATAATCAGGATAGTGGCACATTCTGGTCGTGGAGATCTTGTAATTGTTCAATGCCCTCTGGGTCTGAACACCATAATACGCGCTTGCGGGAACCTTAAGTTCTCCAAGCAAATCGGATTCAATCCTGAACTTCTCGCTCATATCTATAAGTATATTAAAAAACGTATTAAATCGCACAAATATAGTAATTATATCAGAAAGCGCCAACCATCACGGCTGGCGCTTCCCTAATGCAAAATTTTCAAATATTAGGATTTAAATATAGTAACCTAAGTTTAGGTTTACTTCTTAATAGCCTTCTTCGCACCCTTGGCAGGCTCGGCGATCGCACGCTTCTTGTTACGAGCGACTGTAGCATCGTACATCACCGGAGTACCGATGAAGATGGAAGCGTAAGTACCGATGAGGATACCGAGGATGAGGGCGACCGCGAGACCCCTGATGGACTCACCACCCCAGATCGCGATAGCGAGCATGGTGACGAGGGTCGAGACAGAGGTGTTGACCGTACGGGTCAGAGTCGCGTTAAGAGCAAGGTTGGTGTTCTCCTTGATGTCGGTATTCGGGTGCAGAGTCCTGTACTCGCGGATACGGTCAAAGATAACCACGTTATCATTGATAGCGTATCCGATGATCGTCAGGATAGCCGCAATGAACGTCTGGTCAACATCCAGGTTGAACGGCAGGATGCCGGAGAACAAGGAGAAGAAACCGATGACGATGATGGCGGTGTGGGCCAGTGAGACGACACCACCAAGACCCCATGTCCAGCCCTTGAAACGGAACGCGATGTAAGCGAATATCACGAAGAGGGCAAGGATCACGGCGATCACCGCATCCCTCTTGATGTCATTGGCGATAGTAGGACCGACCTTGTCAGATGAGATAATACCATTGGCATTGCCAAGAGTTGACTTGAACTCGTCAATAGTAAGCTTCTCAGCGAAGAACGGAGCAAGAGCGTTGTAGAGCTTGCTCTCAACCTCGGCGTCAACCTCGGAAGACTCCTCATTGTTCTTGTACTGGGTCGTGATCTTCATCTGGCTCTCACCTCCGAACTGCTTGACCTCAACAGCACCGTCGAACTCGGCGATAGCGGCCTGGCGGATCTCCTCAGCGGTAACGGGCTTGTCGAAACGGACGACATAGGTACGGCCACCGGTGAAGTCAACACCATAGGTGAAGCCCTTGGTGAAGATCGACACGAGGGAGATGAGGATCAGGATGCCGGAGACGATATAGGAAACCTTGCGGGCTCTGATGAAATCGAAGTGGGTGTTCTTGAGGAAATTCTTTGTCAGGCTGTTCTCGAACGTGATGTTCTTTCCCTTCTTGATACGGTCGTCGAAGATCAGACGGGTAATGAAGATGGAAGTGAGAACAGAGGTGATGATACCGATGATGAGCGTGGTGGCGAAGCCCTGGACAGGACCGGAACCGAAGATGAAGAGGACGATACCGGTGAGGAGGGTTGTGACCTGACCGTCGATAATGGCGGAATAAGCGTTCTTGTAACCGTCGGCGACAGCCTTGCTCAAGCCCTTGCCGGCGGCAAGTTCCTCCTTGATACGTTCATATATAATAACGTTGGCATCAACAGCCATACCCATAGTCAACACGAGACCGGCGATACCAGGCAATGTCAGGACAGCTCCGAATGATACGAGCACTCCGAAGAGCAGCAGGACGTTGCAGAGAAGCGCGATGTCGGCGGCGACTCCGGCTCCCTGATAGAAGAATATCATGTAAAGGAGAACCAGGAGGAAGGCAATCAGGAAGGAAATCATACCGGCCCTGATTGACTTGGCACCGAGGGAAGGTCCGACAACCTGCTCCTGGATGATGGTGGCGGGAGCGGGAAGCTTACCGGACTTGAGGACGTTCACAAGGTCAGTGGCCTCTTCCGGAGTGAAATTACCGGTGATGGAGGACTGGCCGCCAGTGATGGCGCTGTTGACATTAGGATAAGAATACACCATGCCGTCGAGGACGATGGCGATCTGCCTTCCGACATTGTCGCCGGTCATGCGGGCCCAGATGTTGGCGCCCTCGGCATTCATGCTCATCGAGACAGAAGGCTCACCGTTGGTGCCGTGATCGTAAACGACACGGGCGTCGGTGACGACACCACCGTCAAGCTTGGCCTTGCCGTTGCGGGCGGTGGACTTGATGGCGACAAGCTCGAAGATGTTGTCGGAATCGAACATCTCTGAAGGCTTGACTGACCACATCGGTATGAACTCGGCCGGGAATATCTCGGCGATCTGAGGCATAGCGAGGTACCTGTTGACCTTGGCGGTGTCAACGCCTGTGGCGAAACCGATGCAGGCGTTACCGGTGTATTGTGAAGGGGTCAATATTGAGAACAGGGGGTTCTGCTTATTGTAGGCATCAAGATCAGCGTCCACATTCTGGTTCTGGGCGATCTCGGCATCGACGATGGAACCCTCTCCCTCAGCCTTGGGCTCAACCTCGGCGGCCTCGGTAGCGGCGGGCTCATCATTCGAGAGGATCTCAGCGAGCTTGGCGTTAGCCTCGGCCAGATAACCGGAGATCTCCTGGTTGGTGAAAGTCTCCCAGAACTCGAGGGAAGCGGTACCCTGGAGGAGTTTCCTGACACGCTCGGGCTCCTTGACACCAGGGAGCTCGACGAGGATACGGCCGCTGTTTCCGATCTTCTGGATGGAAGGCTGAGTCACACCGAAACGGTCGATACGGTTCCTCAAAACATTGAAGGAGTTCGAGACGGCGCTCTCGGCCTCACCACGGATCACCGTAAGCACCTCAGCGTCAGTCGATTCGGGTTTAACCTTGTCCTTCATCTCGAAAGTACCGAAGATCTGGGCGAGCCTCTGGCCTCCGGAGACCTCTTTCCAAGCGTTACCGAAGAGAGTTATGTAGTCCTCTCTTGAGTTGACGCTTCTTTCCTTGGCAAGCGCGAGGGCCTTCTGGAAAGCGGGATTGGGGTTATCACCAGAAAGAGCCTTGACAAGATCCTGCAACTGGACCTGGAGCATGACGTTCATACCTCCCTTAAGGTCCAAACCGAGGTTGATTTCCTTGGCCTTGCAGTCCTTGTAGGTGTTCCAGAGATAGACCTTCTTCGAAGAGACAGAATCAATGTAGACCCTGTTCTGGTCCTTCCTGATGGAATCGAGATAATAAGCCTGGTCCTCAGTGGAAACCTTGGCGAATGAAGCGGAATTCATGGCTGCGGTAGCCGCGTTCTCGGCAAATTTGTCAGCCTTTCTTTCCTGGATGGTCGTCACCGCGGTGAAAGAGAGCTGCCAGATCGAAGCGATGGCAAGCAATATGGCGACGAGCCTTATCCAACCTTTACTTTGCATAATGTTTTAGTTTATATTTTTATTGTTTTCACTTTCGCGCATAAAAATAAGGGTACAAATTTAGCATTTTTTTCTTAGAAAGAAATTATCTGCCAAGTATTTCTTATTTTTGCGGGAACATTGACTCCGATATTTCCGGAATGAAAAAGATAACACTAAGCATTCTCATATTACCGCTGGCGCTAGCTCTCCTTAGTCAGGCAGCCTCCGCCCAGGTCTCAATTGATCGTCTGATCGCCAAAGCCGACTCCGCCAGGATGGCGTATGATTTCATCTCAGCCGAAGAGTTCTGCCGCCAGGCGGTGGAGATGGACTCGACCGCTATTCCCAAAGTGGAAGACTTGTTGATCATGAGCCGCAACGGCCAACAGATGATGGAGTTCTGCAGCCGGCCCGTGGTGGTGGCCAGCAAGGTTATGCCACTCAAGGACTTTCTGCTCTACTATCCCCTCCCCGACAAAAGCTGGAGACAGTCTCCAAACCAACTGGACGCCTCTGAGGGAGAAGGTTTGACGCAAGCTGTATATTTCCCGGAAGGAGCAGGAGAAATCTATTATTCCGCTCCGGACGAGGAAGGGATACGCAACATCTACAAGACAACCTTCGCCGACACTGTCTGGACCGCCCCCACCCTTATCAACGAGCAGCTTACCAGTTCCTCCGATGAGATCTATCCGATGCTTTCTCCCGACGGGGAATCGCTGTACTTCGCCTCAAAGGGCCTCTACGGGATGGGAGGCTACGACCTCTACGTATCGAAATGGAATCCGGAGACAGGAGACTGGGATGTCCCTGTCAACATGGGGTTCCCATATTCCTCTCCATACGACGATTTCCTGTTCATCAACACCGAGGACGGCAAATATTCCATCTTCGCTTCCAACCGCGACTGCGGGAAGGATAGCGTGCGCGTGTATGTCATTGAATATGACGGGATGCCCGTGAGGGAGGCGATCATGGATGTCAAGGAGCTCAAGGAGCTGGCGGCTCTGTTCCCGGCCAATGACCCCTCGAGAATGTCCGCTGACCAGCCTTCAGTAGCGGACGACAATCTTGGCGAAGAGGCGAAGCGCTATATGATGAAAATGAAGGAGGTGCGCTCCCTGAGGGATTCCGTCTCCAGATTCAGCAAAGGGATTGAGGCGCTAAGGGCGGAGTACCCTTCCGCCTCGGCCGGGCGAAAGGAAGAATTGTCCGCCGAGATCATCAGTAAGGAGCAAACGCTTCCGGCCCTGAACGAATCTCTCCAGAAGGCTGTCCGGGAGTTACAGTCCCTTGAGATGGAATTCCTTGAGAACGGCATAGTGCTGGACATGGGCAAGCTTCAGGAGAAGGCTGACAATGAGATTTCAAGCTCCGTCAAGGGATATTCATTCTCCCGTCATTCCTACGGACCGGCCCCGGACCTCAAGATGCTTGAGCCAGAGCGTAAATTCGACTATTCGTTCATGATCCTTCCCGAGGGAAGGTTCGCCGAGGACAATACCCTGCCGGAAGGCATCGTGTACCAGATCCAGATGTTCACCCAATCAAGGAAGGCCACCGTGGCAGACATCAAGGGCCTGAGCCCTGTCTTCGAGAAAGCCTCCGGAAGCCGTTACATTTGTTCCGTCGGGCTGTTCAGGACCTACGCCGATGCTCTTTCCAACCTCAACAAGGTCAAGAAGTTGGGATTCAGGACGGCCGAGATCAGGGCCTACAAGGATGGCGAAGCAATAGGGGTCAACGCCGCCAGGAAGCTTGAGTCGGAGCGCCTGTACACCGTGGTCTTCTACCCGGAAAACGGCCAATCCCTGCCTGACGGTGCGATGGACGCGATCCGGGAGACAGGGATGGATGTGGCCAAGAGCGTGGAGAACGGCTCCGTCGTGTTCAAGATCGGCCCGTTCCACGACAAGACCGAAGCCGAGGGACTCGTCAGCGCATTGAAGTCCCTCGGATCCGGAGATTGCTCGCTAACGCTTTCTGGGAGCGAATGACACCTGGTCCTGGACTTGTCCTGTCAGGACATTGTGGACCGTGATGTTAAGCTTGCCACCCTCGACTTTTCCTTCTATCACCGTGGGGAAATGTACCTCATCAAGTTTTGGCCCTCCTCCGACAAGTTGGGTCCAACTTCTGCCTGAGGTCGGATCATCCCGACGGTAAGTATGCTCGTGGGCAGTGATAATCAATTGGCAATGAGCTTTTTCCAAAAGCGGAGTCCAAAGCTCGGCACATGTGCGTTGCCAAATGGCGAAATCATGGGTGTACTTTGGATCTTTGTCATCCGGAGCCACATCGCCAGGATTGGACGTCGGTCTGGAGTCAAATAACGGAATATGGCAGAAGGCGACAAGGTAAGGAGCCTTGGCTATTTCCTTCCGCTTCAGAGCGTCGCGAAGCCAGGCGACTTGCGCGCGGCGATAGGCGTCGCTGTTGAACAATCCGGCGAAGATCGGGTTGGTGTCCATCTTGTCCTCAGCGGTGTCAAGCCCGATCAGGGCTATATCTCCCATCCTGACGGCGAAATTCCTGCCGAGATCCCAGTCCCTCGGAGACCTTTCCTCGGGCTGGCGGTACATCCAGACCCTTTCCAGATGGCGATTGGCCATGCCTCTTGAGTCGTGGTTGCCCGGACTGAAAAGGTAAGGAATCTCTGAAGCGTAGTCCTTGGTTGAGATCTTTGGATCCAGGAATATCTCAATCTGGCTCTCAATGGTTTCCTGGGTGTTGGAAGCGTCACCGTTCCAAATCACACATGAAGGAGCAAGAGAGTTGACCTTGGCGATCGTCTTCTCAAGGCCGGGCCAATGTACGTGGGTGTCGTTGATCACACAGAAATGAGCCTTTGAATCTTTCCCGGCCGTCGTGAATGAATATGTCCTCGGATCTTCTTCATTGCCAAGAATCTTCATGTCGTAGCCACTGCCGTAATGGATCCTGTCAGCTCCGATCCTGTAGTAATACTTGGTGGAGGGTTTGAGGCCGGTCACCCTGATCTGGCTGACCTTGTCGCTGATCTCCGTCAGGCGGTAGCCACCGCACTTGATTTTCCTCGCGTCACTCAGGTCAGGTTTTTCTCCGACAAGCACATAGCCGTTGGCCAGAGCCCCGACAGCGAAAGCCACACCGATTGAATCCTCAGCATAATTCTGCAGCATAGGAGCCGAAGTTATCAGCTTCCCGTCATCAGCAGCCATTTCACTGTCATGACTGGCCTGCGCGGTCTTCCCTTCCTCTGTCATACTGAGCGAAGCGAAGGATCTATCCGCCGCCTTAAGCGCATTCCCCGCGCCGGCGGCCGCCACCAACATCGCCGAATCCTTTATGAACTCTCTTCTTTTCATATTGCCGTGTTTTATAATTAATTATTATTCAATACCTCGCATATAAGAACGGACTTTATTCCAGAGATCGTCACCTCGAAGATCCCTCTCCAGAATCGTCCCGTCCGGACCGACCAGGATGATGTAGGGGATGTAGTCGAAGCCATAGGCCTTGGAGACAGACTCGGGAACGTTCAGAATCTGTTTCCACGGGATTTTAAGCTCATTGACAGCTTCCAAGGTGTTCTCGGATTTGTCAAAGACAGGGGCGCCGACAATGTCAAACGGCTTGTCCTTAAACTGGTAATAAATGTCTTTAAGATGTGGGATCTCCTCCCTGCACGGGCCACACCAGGAGGCCCAGAAATCGACCAGGACATATTTCCCTTTACCCACGAAATCCGACAGCTTCAATGTTTTTCCGTCTGGTTGAACCGCCTCGAAATCAATGAATTTCTCGGATTTTTCTGTGGTTTTGGACTGCCCCGCGGCTGTCATGCAGCAAAGTGCCGCTATCAATGCGGTCAATATGTGTATTCCTTTCATATATTTCGCAATTTACGAAATAATAATCAGAACTGGAAGTAGATGAAGGATTGCAGATCAGCGGTAATGAACTGACAGATGATGAAGATAGCGATCATGCAGGCAAAGACCATCAGCGCAAGAGGCATCTTGGCGAACCAGATACGGTACCTCCTCTTGAAGTTCTCCGGAAGCCAGTGAATCAGCATTCCTATCACAAACACCAGGATGATGCTCCTGTGCTGCCATGCCATCTGCGGCACCAGGGACCAGTCCCACTGCCCTCCGATCTGGTTAACCATGTTCTTGGCCGTACTCCAGGCCTTCTCATTCGCCTCCGCTGGATCAAGATTGGATCCGCTGCGGAAGAAAAGCCTGGTGAAAGTGATGAATATGAAGGTCATCAGCACGGCCCACGCGTCGCTGATCCAACTGACGGCCTTCCCCTTCCTGACCTTATGGAAAAGCATCCCGACGAAGGCGCCAAGGAGAATGATCACGGTCCACCAGAAGAACATATTGAACACCGGAGCTCCGAAATAATACTTCAAAGCCCCAAAAGCGGCGACGGTGGATCCGATCACAAGCACTTTGAAATAAGCGTTGCAGCTCGCCCAGAAACGGTAGATGAGCATTCCGAGGCCGTTGAGGCCGCCCCAGATCATGAAATTCCAGCTGGCTCCGTGCCAGAGTCCTCCAAGAAGCATGGTGTCCATCCTGTTGATGTCCGAGATGAGCTCCTTGCGCCAGGATTTCTTGAAAGCTATCAGTAAAGCCACTATGACCGTAAGAACCAGGACACTCCCGAAGACCCACCAGCTTCCGGCCAGGGCGGAAGCCAGGAAAGCTATTCCAAGGATGATCGCATAAGAGCCGAAAGTGCCGTTGCGGTTGCCTCCAAGCGGGATGTAGAGATAGTCCTGCAGCCACTTGGATAGGGATATGTGCCACCTCTTCCAGAACTCTCCCGCGTTTCTGGCCTTGTAGGGAGAGTTGAAGTTCTTCGGAAGATAGAAGCCCATCAGCATCGCCACACCTGTAGCGATGTCAGTGTAACCGGAGAAGTCCGCATAGACTTGCAAGGAATATCCGAACAGGGCGGTGAGGTTCTCGAAACCGGTGTAAAGAAGCGGGTTCTCGAAGACGCGGTCGCAGAAGTTAACTGCAAGGTAGTCGCTCAGGATCAGCTTCTTGGCAAGTCCGTTAAGGATCCAGAACACAGCAAAACCGAACTGGGTGCGGCCAAGGAAGAAGGGCTTGTGGAGCTGGGGGATGAATTCCTTAGCCCTGACGATCGGTCCGGCGACAAGTTGGGGGAAGAAACTCAGGTAGAAGCCGAAGTCCAGGAAGTTCCGCACGGGCTCGATGCCGCCTTTGTATTTATTCGGCCCTTCGGCTCCGCTCAGGGACCGGGATGGTGCACTCTCGGACTTGTCATCAGCGGCAGAGGACTGCCGGCGAGCATTTTCCCGGATAGGGCGCGAAGCGCAGCGAGACGGCGGTAGCTCTGCCGCTGATGCTACTCCTCTGGAGACATCTACGACATAGCTGATGGCCTGGAAGATGAAGAAGGAGATACCGACCGGAAGAAATATCGAATCGACGCTGAAAGCTCCGGAACCGACCACAGAGTTGCCCCATGAAGCGATCCAATCCTTCACGACGAACGAAGTGCCGAACAAATTATTCAGAACATCTGTGATGAAATAGGCGTACTTGTAATAGCACAGGAGCGACAGGTCGACGACTATACTCGTGACCACCACGAAATTCCTCCAGAACTTTCGCTTGCAATGAGGTAAAACCAAGCCAGCCAGATAGTTATAGACTATTACAAAGCCAAGGAGCATCAAGAACAACCCGCTGGTCTTGTAGTAGAAGAAAAGGCTCACGAAGAACAGGAAGGCGTTCCGCAGCAGGGTTTTGTTCTTGAACACGCAAAGGAACGCGAGCACAATGGCGAAGAACGCCCAGAAATAGAACTGGGTGAACAGCAGCGGATGGGCCTGGTCAAAAGCGAACAGGTCCTTCAGAAACTGCAGCGACACTTCTTTCAAACCGGCCATGTCTTTCTCCTTAAATGCTCTATATATTTAGCCATGAAGGCATTGTACAGCAAGTCACCGATGATGGTGTAACCCTCATCAGTGAAATGGATCTTATCCCTCTTGGCAAGCCCTGCCTCCTCCCATTTCTTCATCGACTCCAGCCCGCCCATGATGTCAAACAAATCCCAATATCCACCACCACAATCCTGACAAAGCCGGAAAAAGGCTTCCTGCGCCTCCAATCCATTGCGGTTGACAGCATACACCCTGCGGCGCACCCGCTTGTAGCTGTCGTTATTCGTCACAAACAGAAGGGCGCAATCGGGATTGACAGCCCGGACCCTGGCGATCAGACGCTTATAACATGCGATAAAATCGTCTTGAGTGAAATTCTTCCCGGAAGCGTCATTGATCCCGATCGCGAAAATCACAAGGTCAGGATTGACCATCCCCAGGTCCCTTTCAAGGTCCTCGCACCTTAGGAACGACGGCACAGCGGCACCGTTAACTCCGATCCCCGTGACCGAAATCCCAGGAGATGGATTGTCCAGATATATTCCAGTCAAAGTCAGGTCTCCACCTTTCCCGGCCACCGCGATCTTGACAGAATCCAGTGGTTCAGGCAAAAGGTAAGACCAGCAAGAGTTCTCTTCGACCCGGACTCCCTGAAGAGTGTCCCCGGACTCCAGGACAACGACAGGAAACCTCTCTCCATCAGTGGCATAGCCAAGAATATTCAAACGATCGAAAGTGAAATCAGGATCAGAGGAAGTAGCGTTTCTGGCCTTCAGGACAATTTTCACGGAAGCCGTTGAGTCAGATGTGGTTACAGCCATTCCGGTAAGGCCGAGCCTCCGTGGAAGATCTCTTTTGACATTTTTCGTGGCCTCCCACTCTCCCTCGTAGCGGGAGCGGTAACTGCTCGGAGTGTTGGTCTTGGCCGCGGTGAAAGGAAACACCATTCCCCTTCCGCCTTCTATCCCTTTCCCAAGGGCAAGCAGGTCGTTGCGGAAACGCCTCGTCAGAGTGCCGGCCTGCACGTGCGAACCTCCTATATGCATGATTCTGAAGTTGCCTTCTCCGCCCAGAAGGGCAGCGTCCATCTTCGCGAAAGCTTTCTCGAAGGCCGAGCTGTCACCGAGGAAGATGATCTTGTTCTTGTCGAAATGAGCGAACTCCAATTCGGGAATATCCTTGCGTACAGTCTGTCCGGAAAGGACCGACGGAATCGCCAGCAAAGCCAGAACCAGTATTTTCGTCATCCTTGTCATTCTGAGCGAAGCGAAGAATCCGCCTGAAGATCAGGCAATGAGTCAAGATACTCTCTGACAGCTGTTTCCGACAGAGTCAACCGCAAGCGGCGGAAATCGTCGTAAAGGAGCAGGGACTTGCCAAGGGCCGTACCGACTTCCTCCGCGCCCTTGGTTGTGAAATGGATATAATCCGGACCGGCCAGCGGTGGATTATGTTTGACCCACTCTTTCATAGAACCGACTCCTCCCATCATGTTGAAAGTGTCCCAATATGCTATTCCGTTGTTGAGGCAGTGGACCTTGAGCGAGTCGTTCAAGTCCGGGAGCAGGGGCCATGTCACAAGGCTTCCGTTGACGCTCTTGCTCATGTCGGCCGGGCCGACAAAAAGCAGCTTTGCCCAAGGAGCGACACCTTTGAAATATTCAAACTGCTTCTCCAACTTATTCATGTAAAGGGATATAGCCTTCCTTGATCCGATTCCAGGCATGGCGTTGCCTCCGAACTGGAGAATTATGAGGCGGGTGTCCGTGTTCTCGTAGGCGGCTCTCAACGAAGTGGAATCTATTCCTGAAAGGATGGTTCCGGAACAGCCGCGCATGGCAACATTGTCAACAGTCACTCCGGGGCCGCCATCAAGCATTATCCCGTAGATCTCAGCGGTGCCATTCAAGGTCAGCGATCCACCCCGGACCTCAGATGGGAGATCCCAAGTCACCACCGAGACTCCGTTCACTGAAGAATCTACTGTGGCCGTCAACAAGGAAAGAGTGTCGCACTTCAGGCTCATCTTCAACCCGGGACCGCTATGACCGAACAGAACGCCGACCCTTTTTATGGATTTGACTCTCTCCCGCGCGTAACGGTTCTCGGCCCGGCGGAAATTGAACCTGGCCTGTCCGGTCAGCGTGGCGTAGCGGGTCAAGGGACCGTAACGATGGGTAGAGGACCACCTTGAAAGGGTGTCGGAGACTAATGAATACCTGGTCAAGCTTCCGGTTGTGTTCTGGCTGACCGAGACCGAAGACATCGGTTTCAGGATAGGGACCATCCCGGGGCCGGAACCGCCGAAACGGTCTTGCAGCATCTGTCGGAGCATCGACGAGATGCGGTCCATCTCCAACTGGGAGTCCCCGTAATGGACTATTCTCGCAAGTTGCCCGGAGACGGCCGCCGTGTCAAGTCCCTCGAAAAATGAGTCGAAGAAGGTGTAGTCATCTCCCGGAAGATGGATCCGGTTGGGATTGGAAGTAATATATTCCTTATAGAAAGCGAGAGTGTCTCCATGCTCCCGGACCATCTCGTAACTCTTCTGGACAGCCAGCAGGACCGAGTCCACATCGACTTCTGAGCCTCTGTTCTCAAGGTCTTGGATGGCAGACTCATAGGAAGGGAACCTCAATTTCACTCCCGCCACCTCAACCCCTTCCGAGGGGAAGAAAAACCAACAGGAGAACATCAACGCGAACAGCGCCAAAAAGAATAAAACTATCTTGTGAGGCTTCATCCTTATCCAAAAACGGCGTCAAAGTTACAAATTAATTATCTTATGCTTAACAATTAGGCTTTTATTTGTATATTGGTAAACAAAATCAAACAGTTATGAGCCCAAACGACTATTCTGGCAGCAGGGTGTCCCTATGCGAGGACGGTAAATACCGCTGGACCTACCCGCTGGACATGCTGAAGAACCCGAGCATCCTTTTCGTCCTCCTGAAGATTTTTGGAATCCTGCTGAGCATTCCTCTGCTTATCGCGCTCATCTCAGCCGCCGCCAACAATGACTGGCAGAAAATCTGGGACGGCTTCATTAAAATCTGGCTCATCGTCATGGTTGTGTTTTTCGTGATCATCTTGATCTCTTACCTGATCGTGGTCTGGATGAACGGAGGCAAATATGTCGTGAATTTCACCATGGACGAGAAACGTCTCATCCACGAGCAGGTCCCTGTCCAGTACGAACGCGCGCGTAAAGTCGGGCTTCTCGCGGCCCTGGTGGGAATATTCGCTAAACGTCCTGCCGCGGCCGGCGCCGGGGCTCTGGCCGCCTCCCGCGACACTTCAGTCTCGGTATTCGACAAAGTCCGGCGCGTCAAACCACGCCGCGGACAAAACCTCATAAAGGTCAACCAGAGCCTGGAACGGAACCAGGTCTATGTCCCCGACGAGGATTTCGACTTCGTCCTCGATTTCATCCGCAAACACTGCCCTAACGCTAAATAATTCTATACCAATGGCATACTGCACCCATTGCGGCGCCTCCTTGCCTGACGGCGCCCGGTTCTGTCCTGTCTGCGGCAAGGCCGTAGCGACCGTCACAGCAAGGACCTCGGCTGATGGCCGGGGCATCATCATCGACGCCCCCAAAGGCTCTACAGTAAGCATCTCCGAAGTCCCGGAGAAGACTTCAACATTCGACGCCCCGGACCTTAAGGGAGAATTCACATTGAGCGAATGGGACGAACCCGTAGCCAATCCCAAACAAACATCACAGCCAGCGGCCATTCCCGCAAAGCAGCCATCGGGCAAGAAAGGGAAAAAGAAAAGATCCCTCTTCGCGCGCGTTATCCGCTTCATTTTCGGGATGATCATAACCGTAATCATCCTGCTGTTCCTGTACTGGTTCTATCAAGGTTACACCTCAGTTTAATCCACGACCGCCATGAAACGATTCCTGACAATATGCTTCGCTTTATTCCTTGCCGGTCCATTTTTAAGGGCAGACTACAAGGAAGCCACTCTGGATGGTGTGACCTTCCGGGCGGATATCCCCGGAGTAAAATTTCGGGATTTCGATCCCCGGAAGGATGATTTAAGCGATTTTTCACGAGGATTGCTCACAACTGTTCGCGACAACACTGTCTACTGGGTAGCCACTTACAAGCCCGGAACCATTCTCGATGCTGAACTCTCTGCCGAAACGAGTTATATCGCCCACTTCAATCACTACAAAACCCAAAATAAACCGGAGCATACTCCTTTCCTCAGGTTCTTGGTAGACGATTCAACTTATTCTTCGTATACCAACAAGTATACCGGCTGCTTTCAATACACTAAACACAGCCGTGAGGTCAATGTTTTCGACTATTATGGCCAATCGCGCCAAACTGGTCGTATTACAGCACTGCATGAACTTTCAGACCAGGGCAAGGGAAAGTTTTATTGGCGTTTTGAGGCAACAACACTTAAAGAATATCAGAGACCAAGCGTGCCGGGTGAATACGACAATAAATCACATGTTGTTTATTTGGTAATTTTATTTGAGAGGAATAACTCCGCCACTTACGAGACCACGACCATCGCCTCGGATGATATCGGTGAGGAAGGAGAGGGGTATGACGAGGATGGAAGCGGCCGTGAGAAAGGGACCGAAATCCCCTGGGAGATCATCGGCGGCGGAGCTGCCGTCATCGGCACCGGGATAGCGCTGGGACGGAGAAAGAACAAGAATAAGAAGGGCAAAGCCGAGGATAAGGATAAGGAAAAGAAAGAAGACAAGAAAAAGAAAGGACAGAGTTCCTTCCGGATGATCCTGTACAAGAATTTCGGAAGTACTCTTCCACTGGATGCCGACAACCTGGAAGTTGGGGCGAGGATCGAGGAGACCACCCCTGAAGGACATAAGGTTGACCGACGGGACCTATCAGCGCAGATCACGATCGAGGATGAGGAGAACTGCGTCATCAGCCGGGTCCGGATGAACGGGCCATACCAGCTGGCCCAGATCAAAGGAAGCGAGAATCCCACATCTTCCGGAAGGGCTGTTGTCCGCCTCAGTTTCAAAGGCAAGGGGGGAACTTTTGTGAACCATGTCGTCTTTAAGCTTGAAGAGGCTGCGGAAATAGTGATGGATGAGGCGCTTACGTTCGCCGCCTGCAGCGGGAAGACCCTCGACATGGAATTCGGGATCAACAATTTCAACGAAGAGGTGACGGCCCTCACCGCCGATGCGGGAACCCGGGCGAAAGACATCTTCAAGATCGCCATAGAAAAGGCAAAGGATGTTCCCGGAAAATTCGTCGTCCACGTCACCGAATGCGGCAGCAAGAAGATGGATTCGGGCGAGATCGACCGGTACACATGCGACATTTCCGTCCAGTCCCGCTCCAGGAAGAAACCCATCACCGGCTCTTTCGACATCTACCGGGTTGGCCTCGGATTGCGGCTTGAAATGCGGGCAATCAAAGCGTATCTGGTCGAGTTCGACAGCACCTATGACAGTGAGCGGCTGGCCACTGACCCGAAGGTGCGGAAGAAATTCGCCGAGAGCAAGGTGACCTTCAAACTGCTTGCGGAGGATCCCGAGACAGGGCAGATCCAGGCCGTCATTCCGGACAGCGGCCCGGACTTCACCTACGAGGACATCAGGGAGGAGAGCCTTCTGTTCCGGGACAAATACGGCAACGATGTCCCGTCTCCGGTGGGATCGATGATGCCGAAATTCGAATTCGTGGGTGTCGACACCGACAACACGGTCATTGGGGTCATCCATTCCACGGCGGGCGGTCTGCTGCCGCCAAACCGCGGCAAAGCCAAGGTGACGCTGAAAGTAGGCTGGAAAGGAAAGACCTTCCAGGAGAGCGTCACCGTTCCGGTCATCTCGCAGCCGTTCGTGGACATCAATGACAACAGGGAGTACAACAACTGGCTCAAAGACAACCAGAAGAAATACGAGCAGCTGGTGGACATCCGTTCCAAGATTGCCTACGATCCCCGCTTTGCCGAGCTCCTCCCGTTCTACTATAAGGTCCACGCCCTGGTGGAAGCCTACGATCCGAAGTTCGGAGTCTATGAGCCTGATTACCAGAAGATCAAGCGAGTCTTCGACCTGTATTGCTCCGGCCAGATCGGCCACTATTTCGTCAATGACTCCGTCTGGACTCCCGCTTGGACCGAGGCTGACGAGAATTTCAACGCCTTCGTTGCCACCTTCGGCAAAATGGAGAAATCAATCCCGGTCATCGGCCTTCGCATAGCGCTGGGGTATTTCACGGCAGGAGCGTCGGAGCTTGTCCTGACCCCCTACAGCAGTCTAGCGAAAATGCAGGAATATGTGAATAAGGGCGGAGACAGCGCCTGGGAAGGCTTCGTGATCGCCAGCAAGAATGTAATCTTCTGGGAGGGCGTATTTTACGTCGGAGGAAAAGCCTTCGAGTTTGCCAAGCATAAGGGCTGGACCACCGCGGTCAAGGATAAGGCGAAGGCTGGCTTCTCCAAGCTGAAAGAGGGTTACAACAAGCTGAAGGAAGGATTTAAGAAATCCAGCAGTGCCAAACAGGCGGCTGAAAACATGTCCAAGGCTAAGGGCGTCAACACTGCCGGTCTCGGTGACAAGGTGACGAGATCCGCCGGAAATGTCAAAGCCACCAAGGAGGGTGCCGCCCAGAAGGCCAACGATGCCATCCGCCGCACCCGTATGAAAGGGGATGATGTCTTCACCAAGAGCTCCGTCTATGCCGAAGAATGCGCCAAACGCGCCCGCCAGGATGCCCGCAAGATCCTCGACGAGTTTGAAGCCGTGATGAACAATCCGACCGCGTCACCTGACGAGATGAGGCGGGTGACCCTGATGCTCCAGGGGAACAAGAACGCCCAGAACCTGCTTCGCAACCACCCTTCAGACATCCTGAGGGCCAACTTCAACGCCCAGATGCAGCAGATGTACAAGAACACGGACCCTATAGCGATCAAAAAGATGGCCGAGAAGCTCGGGGTGCCGGAATCGGACATCAAGGTCTGGAACGGGGCGACGGGTAACGACGCCAAGGACCTGTTCCAGGGCAAGAAGATCGGCGCTGACCGTGACGTGACCTTCCAGGTGCGCGGCAAGGACGGGAAGTGGATGGACATCCAGGAGGATGTCATGGAGGAATGCTATGCCCAGGCCTTTGACGAGGTCCATTACGGGTTCTACTCGCACCAGCGTCAGGAACTGCTCAAGACCCTGAAGAAATACGACCAGGCGACCGTCAACGGCATGTATGGAGCCGAGTCGTACGGACAGGATCTGGGCAGGATCATCGACAAGGCAAGGCAGGCCGAGAAGTTGATGGATCCCCAGCGTGTCGCTGGCACTTTCAAGTATAAATGCAAGGAGTTCATCGGCCAGGGAGAGAGCTGCCGGAGGCAGGCGGAAGCGCTGTACGACGCGGGGCTCTATGAAGAGGCGATGCGGGTACAGGGTTATGGAGAAGCCCTTGTCGAGGAGGGTATCCGCCAGAATGTCAAGCAGTTCAAACGTATCCTGGACCCCCGTATCCAAGCGCTTGCGACCAAAGGTGCCGGGAAGGACTACTCAGTCCTTTACGAGAAAATACGCATCCTGGAAAGCCTGGGCAATCCACCACCCAAGGATGCCCTTTCAATCACCCTGGAAGAAGCCCGGATTGTGCTGAAAGACCAGTATGGAACCACACTGGAGAATGTCATCGAGGAGTGCGCGAACGTCATCGAGGAGATAAATCCGCTCCTTTCTTGACCAAAACTCAACCTCTTTTATTATCTTTGTAAGATTGATTTTAGTTAAAAAATGAGAAAATTCTTACTTATTTTGCTGTCGCTCGTGGTTTTATCATCGTGCGAAGTTCATCATTTGATCAATGACCCGGATTACCGCCGCCAGGTGGAGAAAGACCTCCAGACGAGGCTCGACGGCGAGGGTGACCTCAAGCAGTTTTACAAAGCTGATGATCTAGTCATCACGACCGAGGAAAAAGAGGCTCTCCAGTTCCTATATGCCTACATGCCGCTGGCTGACCTGACTGATTACACGACGGAGTACTATCTGGCGAATGTCCAGTCCTCACTCGCCACAAGAGACGAGATGGGCTGGAACGTCCCGGAGAGGGAGTTCAGGCATTTTGTCCTTCCGATAAGGGTCAACAATGAGGACCTTGACAGCGCGAGGATCGTATTCTCAAAAGAGATAAAGCCCAGGATCAAGGGAATGCCGATGAAAGACGCTATCCTTGAGGTCAATCACTGGTGCCACGAGAAACTCACCTACAAGCCCTCTGACGCCAGGACGCTTTCCCCTCTCTCAAGCGCGAGAAGCTCCCTAGGACGCTGCGGAGAGGAATCCACTTTCACGGTGGCCGCCCTCCGCTCGGTAGGTATTCCCGCAAGGCAGGTCTACACCCCCCGCTGGGCTCACTCAGACGACAATCACGCCTGGGTCGAGGCGTGGGCCGACGGGACATGGTACTTCCTCGGGGCCTGCGAGCCTGAGGCGGTGCTCAACCTTGGATGGTTCAACACACCGGCAAGCCGAGGCCTGCTTATGCACACGAGGGTATTCGGATGCTATGACGGACCGGAAGAGAAGGTCATGGAAGGACCTAATTATACCGAGATAAACCTGATCGACAACTACGCCAAGACCGCCAAGGTAGATTTCATAGTAAAGGACGAGAGCGGGGCCCCTGTCGACAGCGCCCTCGTGGATTTCGACATCTACAATTACGCCGAGTTCTATCCCGCCCTTGCCAAATACACCGACAATGAAGGCAAGACCTTCCTCACCGCCGGCATGGGTGACATGCTCGCATGGGCCTCAAAGGACGGAAAGTACGGCCATTCTAAGGTCTCCTTCGGAAAAGACTCCCTCGTGACGATCGTGATCACAGCCAACCATCCCGACAATTCTGAGAGCATGATGATTGTCCCGCCGGTCGGAGGAGCGAATATTCCTGAAGTCACCCCTGAACAGCGTCAGGAGAACAACGCCCGCACCGCCAAGGAAGACGAGATCCGCAAGTCCTACATGGCCACATTCGTCCAGGACGACGGGACCCCAAAGGGCAAGTTCCTTTCCAAGTCGGCCGGCAACCACGAGGTGATCGAGGGGTTCCTCGCCGACCATCCGGACCAGAGGGCTCTCGACCTGCTCGCCTCTCTCTCGGAGAAAGATCTTGTTGACGTGACAAGGGAGATCCTTGAGGACAGTTACCAGGCAAAGGATGCCATTCTTTGCCCCAGGGTGGCCAACGAGTTCCTCTCCCCTTACAAGAGTTTCTTCAACAGCGCCCTGACCGCCGACCAGAAGAAAGAGCTTTCGAACCCCGCAAACCTTGTCAAATGGGTGAAAGACAACATCACTCTTGTAAACGACACCAAGGCCTGGAGAATAACGATGTCCCCGATCGGGGTCTTCAAGTCAAAGCTGGCTGATCCCCGTTCAAGGGAGATCTTCTTCGTGGCACTTGCCAGAACCCTCGGCATCGACGCCCGGAAAGACCCCGTAACCGGAAAGGTGCAATACAACACAGGAGAATGGATCGATGTGGACTTCGAGTCCGCTAAAGAGACCGTGACCCCCAAAGGCACAGTGATTCTCAAATACGTCCCCGTCGGGAAGCTCACCAACCCGGGTTATTACAGCCATTTCACAATCAGCAAGATAGAGAATGGCCGCACCAGCCTTCTAACTTTTGACGAGGGTGAGGTCGACATGGGCGGCGGTGTCAGCTGGGAGAACGTGTTCAAGAAGGGAACAACCCTTGACGCGGGAGATTACATCCTCGTGAGCGGCAACCGCCTCTCTGATGGCAGCGTGCCGGTGACCTTGAAGAAATTCTCAATCAAGGAAGGCCAGACGACGACCGTTGACCTGGTCATAGAGATCCCAGACAATAAACTCAGCGTGATCGGAGAGTTCGACTCAGAGACAAGATATTGGAAGACAGCTGGTTCCGAACCGGTATCCATCCTCTCTTCGACCGGCCGTGGAGTCTATGTGGTCGGATTCCTTACCCCCCGCCACGAGCCATCAGTCCACGCTGTCAACGACATAATAGCCGCCAAGGAAGGGCTCCAGGCATGGGGACGTCCGATAATGCTCCTCACAAGCGAGGAAGGCTTGGGCTGGCTCAAGGAATATGCCTCCAGAATGCCATCCAACGTCCAGTACGGTATCGCTCCCAAGGAAATGCTTGAGGGCACCATGCCGAGAGTCATGATCGCCGACACCTTCAACCGGGTGTTCTTCAAGACCGAGGGTTACACCATCGGCCTCGGCGAGCAGATCCTGGGCGCGTTGGGCAAGATGTAACCCTACTTCCTCACCAGGACTATGTTTCCTCCGGCGACTTTCCAGATATTCTTCCGGAAAACGCGGTATTCCTCATAGTCCTCCTTCGGGAATTTTCCCGGGTTATGCCTGACGGAAAGTTTTATCGTGACCTCACCGGTATTTTCTGGTGAGGTCATACTGTATTCGATGTGGCCGAATTTGTTGTCAAAAACGAAATCCCGCTCACCAGACTCCACCTCATAACCATCAGGAATCTTGATGGTTATGATATCGTTATCCTCCCATCCGGTCTTGAAATAAAGGTCGTTGTTCCTGATTTTGGTCGTCCTGTCCGGATAGTTTCTGAAAGGATCCGCAGGGACAAACAGTCTCATCCCTGTCTTGCTGGCATAAGTCGAAGCGGTAGCCTCGTACGATATCGAACAATGAGGCTTCGGACCTGGAGAATCGTCGATAGACAGATTGGATATTGTTGCCATCGGTACCGTAAGTCCATTTTTGACAAGGTCTGCCCGCTTGTCGGAAGACATCTTGGCCAGCTCATGGAAAGATTCCCAGTTATAGCCGCCAACCGTCTGCTCGACAATGGCTTGAGCGCTTCCGCCAGCATTCAAGGTGACCAGCGCTCGAAGGGTGTCGGTGTTTTCCGCGCTGTCAAGCCACGGCAGTCTGGTCACGTAAGACTCCCCTTTCTTGACGACAAGGGCATGGTTGCCTGCTATACCTCCGTGGACATATCCGAGAGGCACCTCCGGATCAGTACACTCGATCCAGAGCGTATCCCCCTGGACAGGAACGGACAAGATGGCATGATTGGTGGTCGCCAGGGAAGGGAAATCCGGAACAAGAGCGTCCGCGCCCATATTGATGATCACATAATCAGAAGGGATCCCGCAACAATCCAACATGGATTTCATATACCATGACAACGCCTTGCAGTCACCAAACTTGTTCTTGAACACGAAACCCGGATCGAGCGGTCTCAAGCCGCCGAGTCCGAGCTGTATGCTCACGTATCGGGTTGTCTCGCCCAGATACTTGTATATCCTTCCGATCTTTTCAAGGTCAGTGGCACAGCCTTCCGTCAATGATTTTACTTTGTCCCTCAACTCCTCAGGAGGCCCAGGAAGACCCGCCGACAGCGACTCTATCCAATCCCCTATGGACTTCCAGCTTTTCCCGGAACCGGTATTCCCTTCATAGGAGAACTCGGAAGAAGTGAAAAGGACAACCTTCAGACGCTCATTGGCAGGAGGGGAATTTGGTTCCGAGACCCCGGCCGGAAGGTTGCTTACGGTCCACTTGTAAATGAGTCCGTCAGAAGTCTCCGACAGTTCGGGTTCAACACCCGGCATGTTCAAGGCCTTGTACGAGAAACAGTCTGAAGAAGGCACCTTGAGGGTATATGTCGCCGATTCGAGGGAGACTCCGCTCGCGAACGGAAGTGGCTCGAAAGGAACCATTCCCAGCACGGCATCGGTGTAGGATATCTCATAAGAATATGTCACCGTGGCCGGATATGAATTGATCCCGGGAGAGAAGTAGTAGGTACCGTAACTGTCCGCGAGACCATCGGAGTACTCGGTGTATTCAAGATCGCTTCTCTTCAGTTTCCGAGGTTTCCCAGAGCCTTCGGTGACCTCTCCTGAAAAGGATTTCAGTTTGGTACGGCCATTATTGACATCACATGAGAACAAAGCGTACCTCGAATGGGCCTTGTCCGGAATCAATATGGTAAAAGAGCGAGAGTACGTGGCCCGGGTCGGGCCGCCGTATTCGAAGACGGCGTCGTTCCTCAAGAGCCTGGCTTCGGGAGGATTCTGGGCGGAAACCATCCGGACAAGGCAGACAGCCATCACTATCAGGAATACACTCTTTCTCATCTAGTTCTTTTTTATCACCACCTTCGCATTGCAAATCTCGGCGATTTTCGCGAAAAGCCTTCTCAAATCCTCATATTCCTCCGTAGTGAACATGACCTTTCCGACGTTCAGAGTAAGGCGTACGGAGAGGCTGTTGTCTGTCACTTGTGTCAGGTACCGGAACGTTATCTCTCCTCCGCAGGCAGTAGCCTTGATGTTCTGGGGAGCGTCTTCGAAAGAGTACCCTTCCGGAACCATGACCATAACCTGCATCGTGGAATTGCCGGTCTGGTCAAACTCGACAGGAAGCTGTCGCACCTGCTGGTCAAAGGGATTCACGCTCAAAAACTGGATGACCGTTGGATTGATGTAGATATGTTCACCGGCTTTCTGGGTCTCCATTGAAAAAGACACCTTGCTGGTCACATTCATCGTGCCAACTCCTTTGAATTCAGCGTCTTCCACCTCGATCTTGTGCTCTTTCTCAATATTCTCCTCTATGTACTTTTCCTCTGATTCGGCTTTGTGGAAAGCCCTGTTGAAGGAATACGCGTCCTGGTTTGTCATAACCTCGGTATACTCCCCCTTCAGGACGCCGGAATCCTCAAGTTTGACAACAATATTCATCTGGGTATTATTCTGAACCGGGGAGGACATATCAACCCAGGCGTCGGAACTTTGGCCAAAAATCCTGGCATTCTTTACAAGGAACTCCGGGGAGAGCACATCCAGGTCGGATTCCGTATCCCCAGCGTCAAGGAAATGGAATTTGCCTTCCGAGTCCTTTACCCTGACCACGAAGGTGCCGATCTGCTGGATAGTGGGAAAATAAGAAAGGCGGCCGAGAGACCTCGGGTTAAGCAGCATGATGTCCGTCTCGAAACCAGCGTCTTTCAGGGCAACTGAAAGTAGGTTATTGATGTCAGCCCTGTCGCCCGTTCCTTTCTTCAGCACGCTGGCAGGTGAGTCCGGAATCAATCCGAGGCTACCGTCTCTCTTAACCTTGTCACGGACAAGATTCAGGATAGCCCTGATCTTTTCGACATCCGTAACATCCTCTGAGACTATGGCTTTCACCTCATCCTTCAAGGGATTCCTGGCGGCCTGATAGTCTCCGAGCTTGGATTCCCGCAGAGCCTTGTTCACATCGTCCCAACTATGGGAATACCTCTGGCTTACGTGGAGATCGGCCACATGCAGCTCTATTCCGGAAACCTCCGTCTGAAGCTTCGCCCTGTAATCCTCCAGGCACCAAACCAACGGCTCGTCCTTCAACGAAGGCACATTGTCATGGTCAGCTATGACTTGTTTGACCAAGAAACGCGCGCCACCGACACTGAAGAAGCCCGGCGCGTCCTTCTTGATCACGTTTATTGGAAAGCTGCCTTGGGTGCGGACATTGAAGCCTATGAATTCCGGCAAACTAACCTCCTTGTGGGAATGCAGAACCGGATAGTCCCGCTGGATATCGAGGTCGGGAATCCTGGATAACGACGTGGTGGAGAAAGTATATTTATACTCGATAACACTCCCCTCACGTACTTCCGGGAGAGAGAACTTGACAACAGACAAGTCGGCTGAAACCTTCTCCCTGAAAATATTCTTCTTCGACATCTCCGTCTTGACCAGCTTCCCGTCAACCATGTTGTAGGTGTTGGCCTCAACCCCCCTCACAGACTCAGACAGATCAGTGGAATTCACAAAAGGCACCTCAACATCAGCAAGTTCCACAGCGTCCTTCTTGAATATACGGATCCTGACATACACATCATAAGAAACTTCGAACCGGCTGGAATAACTGATATTCCCGTGATCGAATATGTACAAGGCACCTGCCTCTGGCTCAATAGGACATGTTGCCATCGAAACCTCCTCTTCGGAGACCTTACCAAACTTGGGATTGAATCCTTGGGCAGATGAGGAGAACCCAAAGGCGGCAAAAGCCACCAGCATTACAAAGAGTTTTCTCATATCTGTTGTTATTTATCATATATTGAAAGCCATAGAATCACCCTCGCTGAGGGAGATTTTTTTGGCAATTGGTTTGGATCTATCTTTGAGGAACAGGGAGTCGAGTCCCAAGGATCCCTTGAGGACTTCCAACCTCACCGAAGAGGATCCCACCTCGCAGATGCCGAAAGCGCTGCCGTTGCTCCAGAAATATTTCCCGGGCTTGGAGGTGAAACTCATCGTCTTGTCAACTCCCGAATAGTGGAAATCGCTCAGTGCCAGAACCGCGGCCCAACTCGCCATGGAACGGGCATAGTGCTTCCCGCACTCCGGCTCGTCGAAAGGATTGCGTTTAGCCCCGTCGAAACGGTCCCTGATAGCCTTGATGCATTTCAGTCCGTCCTCGACCTGGCCCTCGTAAATCATCCCGACGGCCGCTGAATATTCAAAGCCTGTCATCGCTTCCGGGAAATACGGGAACGGGACCTCAAGCCTCCCCTTCGGCCATGACGCCATGATGAGGCCGGCCTCATGGCCCATGACATAGGAGCGCATGTTGTTGAACTTGCCGCTGAAATCAGGCACGTAATTGTATTTCATCACGCTCTGAAGGGTCTTTTGGATGTGGTCCTTATTGCCAAGATAGCCAAGGCCGCAGATATGGGCCATGTACTGTCCCACAAGCTGATCCACAAGACAACCCTTCCCGAGCTGGAAAGGAGGGATCTTATCCGAGCCTTCGGGCAGGAAGTCGAAAGTTTCGGGATCCGTGATTCTGTGTTCGTAATATTCCCCGTTGAAAAGGTTGGCGTCCATCCATGCGCTGCCTTTCTCGAACAGCGTCCGGCATTTTTTGGCGAACTCCTTGTCCTTCATCGCCTTCGACATCTCTTCGGCCGCCCTCAACGCTCCCATGTACCAGAATCCCATCTGGGGGTTAGGACCGAAATAATTGACATCCATCGTGTTATGCTGTGACCCTTCCATGACTCCATCCTGGTTGCCGTCCCATCCTTTCTCCTTCCAGGCGAAAGCCAGGGCGCTCTTGCAAGCGGGCCAGTATTCCTTGAGAAAGTCATTGTCCCCGCTCAGCTGCCACTCCCTGTAAAGCTTCATTACGCAGCCCATCTGTCCGTCCGCGGCAATCTGGTTAGGATCCGGAGCGGAACCCAAGGGGAGGTTGACCCTGAAATCCATCGCCCCGTCTGGATTCATCGCATAGCGGAACTCGACATCCCGCATCGTCCTGGCCAAGTCGCCGAAAAGGAAAGCCGTGGCCACTTCATAATTCCACACATGGGTACAGGATCCAGCGCATGAGCCATAGTGGTCCATCACACCCTCCCAGCCGAGCATGTGGCCGTCCTCAACCCTGAAGACTGTCTGGGAGCGAAGAACCGCCAGATTGTAAAGTGCGGCCTCCTTGACGACCGCGGGATAGGAAGAAGACAGGAAGGAGTTGACAAACAATAAGGTACGTTTCTCCAGATCTCCGATCCTGGGAATAAATTCGAGGGCTGACTTCCAGGAATCCGGGTATTTGGTGCTGTAGTAGTTGCCCACGACTTCGCTTGACCAGGCCATACGGTTGGGAAAGTTCCATGTCAGGAAGAAGTTGAAGTTCCGTGTCTGACCCGGCTGTAAGACGGCTTTGACGGAAAGGGCGCCCATAGGATCCTGGTCATTGCCGACAGAATGGCGGATACTGGCCACCGGATTTGAGATCAGGCCGTCGTCACTAAAATCATCCCAAAAGTTGAGCATTGAGTTGGACCAACTGTTGTCAGTCGTGAATGTGCGGTAGGTAACCTCGTCGGCACTGTCAGTAGAAAGGCAGAAATTACCCCAGGCCTTATCTCCCGGATCAACACCCTCAGTATAGAACTGGATGGCCCGTATTTGGCCGGCCTCCCTGAACTCGTTCTTGTTATGATCAGCTCCGACCGGTATCCTGTCGCCTTTCCAATCAAGCCTGTAGTTCTGGCCATCCTTGCCGATGAAGTTGCGGATGGCTCCGCTGACCGCCACCTCAAGAGCCTCTCCAGAAATATTCGTGACCTCGTACGAGAGAACGGCCAATGGGAGCCCGCTGGACTCCGAATCTCCTGGAATCAACGGATTGAAACCTTTGATCTTGACCTTGACCGGCATTTCGGGATCGCTGAGACTGACCTGCCCGAAAGGATAGGCGGCGTCAAAAGAAGCCTCGTCGAAACGGGGAAGCCCGTGATGATTGACAGGACGGCCCTCATAGTGAAGATATTCCTGGGGATAGAGCGGACCAGCCAGAAGCCTCGTCGCCGACTCACCACCGCTCTTCTTTGTGAATATGGCGAAGAATGGAGCGTCATTGCCTGTCGTGACCGTGCTGTTGCCTTTTCCGGGAACGTTCATGATCTCCCAGTCCCGGATCTCGCCTCGGCCTCCGAGCGACACGGTTCCTGTGCCGATCCCCCCAAGAGGAAGGGCGACCCGCTGGAGATGATCCGAATCATAACTTGTCAAAACCGGCCATTCAGATGGGACCCATCCTTGTGCCGCGAGAGTAACCGGGGCCAGCAACACGGCCAGAAGCAAGGCTTTTTTTCTCATGACTGACGGAATTAATATTCTGGAAATAAAGATAATAAAAAAATGCCACCCAAAAAAAGGCGGCATTTTTGAACTCTTGAACCGGATTAGTCCTCGTCCTGCTCCTGGGCAGCGTACTCGGCGAGAAGCTTGGTCTGGACATCGGCAGGAACCTGCTGATACTCAGCGAACTTCATCGTGAAGGTAGCGGCGCCACCAGTGAGTGAGCTCAGAGTAGTGGAATACCTGTAGAGCTCCGCGAGAGGAACGCGGGCGTGGAGAATCGTGAATCCCTTGTCCATGTCCTGGTTCATGATCATTCCCCTACGGCCATTGAGGTCGGACATACAAGGACCGACGAACTCGTTCGGAGTCAGGATGTCGACATTGTAGATAGGCTCGAGGATCTTCGGACCGGCGTTACGGAAAGCCTCCTTGAAGGCGTTACGACCGGCGATGATGAAGGCGATTTCCTTGGAATCCACCGGGTGCATCTTACCGTCATAGACATAAACCCTGATGTCACGGGCATAGGAACCGGTGAGAGGGCCCTCGCTCATCTTGTCGTTGATACCCTTGAGGATAGCGGGCATGAATCCAAGATCGATAGCACCACCGACGACGCAGTTGATGAACTCGAGCTTGCCGCCCCACTCCAGGTCGTAAGACTCCTGGGACTTGATGTTCAGGATGGTTTCCTTACCATTGATCATGAACTTGTTGCCGGCGGGCTCACCCTCGACGTAAGGGCAGACGAGGAGATGGACCTCACCGAACTGACCGGCACCACCGGACTGCTTCTTGTGACGATACTGGGCAGTAGCGACCTTGGTGATGGTCTCACGATAAGGGACCTTCGGTGCAAGGAACTCGATATTCTGCTTGAACTCGTTGTTCATCTTCCACTTGACAAGGTTGATCGCCTGCTCGCCCTGTCCGCTGAGGATGGTCTGGCGGAGCTCCTTGGAATACTCGACATTGATGGTAGGATCCTGGGCGGCGATCTTGTTCAGAGCCTCACCGACCTTGGCCTCGTCGTTCTTGTCGACGGCCTTGACGGCGCAGCGATACCTGGCGTCAGGGAAGACCATGTGCTCGTAAGCCTCGGCTCCGGGAGCGGCGAGGGTCACATCGGTCTTTCCGCCCTTGAGCTTCATGACGCAACCGATGTCTCCGGCGGAGATTGAAGAAACCTTCTCCTTCTTGTCTCCAGCGACGGCGTAAATGGCGGAAAGGCGCTCGCTATTGCCATTCTCAGGATTGACGAGGTCAGCACCCTCCTTGAGGACACCGCTCATCACCTTGAAGTAAGACACGTCACCAAGGTGCTGCTCGACAGCGGTCTTGTAGATGAACAGGCTGACAGGGCCGGCCGGATCACACTTGACCTCACCGCCACCGATAGTCTTGTTGACCTCTCCTTCCGGTGAGGGAGCGACATTGATGACAAACTCCATAAGCCTCTTGACGCCGATGTCTTTTCTGGCGGAAAGGCAGAAGACGGGCATGATCTCCCTCTTGGCGAGACCGGCGCGCAATCCGGCGCGGACCTCGTCAATAGAAAGCTCCATTGTCTCGAAATACTTCTCCATGAGGGCGTCATCGCCTTCAGCGGCCTTCTCGACAAGCTCCATGTGCATCTCCTCAGCCTCGTCGGCGTATTGAGCGGGAATATCACTTTCCTCGAACTTGCCGTTCTCGTCGGTGAAGTGGTAGTACTTCATCGTGATGACATCCACGATACCATCGAAACCAAGACCGGGGTTGACCGGGAACTGGGCGAAGACAACCTTCTTGCCGAAAGCCTCCTTGAGGGTGTCACGTGTGTGCTCCCAATTGGCCTTCTCGGTGTCAAGCTGGTTGACGGCCACGATCATAGGCTTTTCATACTGATCGGCGTAACGGGCGAAAATCTCAGTACCGACCTCGACTCCCTGAGCGCCGTTGACGGTCAGGATAGCGGACTCGCAGACTTTGAACGCGGAGATCGCGCCACCGCAGAAGTCATCGGAACCAGGAGCGTCGATGATATTGAACTTGGTGTTCATGAACTCGGCATAAAGCGGAGTAGCATAGACCGACTTCTGGTTTGTCTGCTCGAATTCGGTGTTGTCGGAAACAGTGTTCTTCCCTTCCACCGTACCCCTGCGGTCGACCACTTTACCCTCGAAGAGCATGGCCTCGGACAACGTGGTCTTACCGGACTTGGAGCTACCGATGAGGACGACGTTGCGAATGTCTTTTGTTGAATATTCCTTCATTTCTATAAGTGATTAATTATGATCAAAATTTGGCTATCGGGTATATCCGGGCAAATTTAAGAAAAAAAGCCCCATTAGCAAAACTTCGACCGATAAAAGTCCACAAGCTCCCTCCCCGAATAGCCGATTTCCTTTAAAATCAGCTTGTCAAGAGCATTGGCATCCGCCCCTAGAGCGGTGCAGATCTCATTATAATCCAGGTCGAGGTACACTTTGTCCTCGTCCAAAGCCCGCTCGAACGCGGCGTAATCTTTCATTATTTTTTCCATGTGTTTTGTTGTTTTCGCGGATTCTCCTCCGGCAATGCGAAATTGGTGAAAAACAATCAGAAGTTGGTGAAATACCAGGGGGTAAGAAGCTGATTATTTCTGTTTTTTATCAAAATGATGTGTTTTTTAATAACTTTAGGTTTGCAATACAAACTTTTGATTTATCGGATAAACTGATCTTGTTGGATAATTTCGCGTCATGGAGGACAGGCCACATACCACAAGCGGCACCACTCTGGACGAGACCCTGATGAGGGAGAACCTGCGCAAAGCAAGGAGCTCCCGAGGCTTGACACAGGCCCAGGTCGCTGAAAGCCTTGACATCTCCGTGACAGCTTACCAGAAAATCGAAAGCGGTAAGACCAGGATTCTCAACCCCCATTTCACAAAATGCGCCTCCACCCTGGGTGTTCCCCTGACGGAGCTGGTCAACGGATTCTCACCAGTAAAAGACGCCGCCCGCACCATCGAGGAGATGAAGGAATCCTATGGGATAAAGATGAAAGTACAGGAAAGCGACTTTCTTCAGGAGATCCAGCGGAGGGACAGGGAAATCGAACGTCTGAACAATGTCATCAAAGACAAGGATGAGACTATCTCGACCCAGAAAATCCTGATAAACCAGTTGATGGGCCACCTCAAGGATTAAGGAATCTTTTTTATCTTCGCGCTAGACATCCACACTGATGAAACCCGCGCGGAATCTACTCCCATACATGGAAGCCGGCAGGCTTGAGGCAGGCTGCGATGAGGCAGGACGCGGTCCGCTGGCAGGCCCGGTTTTCGCCGCTGCCGTGATCTTGCCCCCGGATTTCCACCATCCCCTTCTCAACGACTCAAAGCAGATGAGCGAGAAGGACAGGGACATTTTGCGCCCGATCATCGAGGAAGAAGCCTTGGCCTGGGCGGTGGAAGCCGTTGAAGCCGAGGAGATTGACCAGCTTAATATACTATGGGCATCCGTGACCGGGATGCAGCGGGCCGTCTTGAGACTGGATCCGAGACCTGATTTCCTGCTGATAGACGGCAATAAATTCAGACCCTTCGGGGGATTCGGCTTCAATTCCTACAAGACCGTCGTTCACGGAGACGCCACTTTCGCCTCCATCGCCGCCGCTTCCGTTCTGGCCAAGACCCACAGGGACGAGAGAATGAGGGCGCTTGCCAAAGAATATCCCCAATATGGCTGGGACCGCAATTTCGGTTATCCCACCCCCGAGCACATCCAGGCGCTCAAAGAATTCGGCCCAACCCCCTATCACAGGCGCAGTTTTCATCCGAAGGCGCTAGAACCTTCGTTATTTTGATTATTTTTGCAAATACATAACAAACGAACACGATGAAAAGAATATTTTGTTCAATAGCCGCCGCCCTGGTAATCGCCACGAGCGCGATGGCTGACGAGGGTATGTGGTTACTCCCCCTCATCCAACAACTAAACGCGGGTGCCATGAAAGATCTCGGCTGCAGGCTTACCCCTGACCAGATCTATAGCGTCAACCATTCCTCCCTGAAAGACGCGATTGTCATCTTCGGAGGAGGCTGCACGGGAGAAATGATCTCCGACCAGGGACTCCTGGTGACCAACCATCACTGTGGTTACGGTACCATCCAGGCCCTTTCGTCCGATGAGCACAATTATCTCGAGGACGGCTACTGGGCCATGAGCCGTGAACAGGAGATCCCCGCTCCAGGGCTATCTGTCACCTACCTGGTCAGCATGACGGACGTGACTGACGCCATCAACAAGGCGGAAGACGCGGGCGCCACAAGGGAGGCTCTTCAGAAAGCCGCCCAGGAGAACAATCCCAACTGCAGGGTGCAGGTAACCTCCTTCTACAATGAGAACGTGTGGTACCTGATTGTCTACAAGACCTACACCGATGTGCGTTTCGTAGGAGCCCCGCCGGCATCTGTCGGAAAATTCGGAGGCGAGACCGACAACTGGATGTGGCCCCGTCACACCGGAGACTTCTCCATGTTCAGAGTCTATGCCGGCCAGGACAATGAGCCTGCCGCATATTCCCCCTCCAACAAGCCCTATGTCCCCGCCCAGTCCTTGAAGGTTTCCCTCAAAGGCATCCAGCAGGGTGATTACACGATGATCATGGGGTATCCCGGAAGCACCCAGAGGTTCCAGACCGAGGCCCAGCTCAAGGCCATGCTTGACCGCCAGGCTGTCTCGATCGACGCCAGGACCCTCCGCCAGGACATCATGTGGAAATGGATGGAGACCGATCCCTCGATCCGTCTGAAATATGCCAACAAGTACGCCGGAAGCGCCAATGGCTGGAAGAAATGGCAGGGCGAGAGGCTCGCTTTCAAGAACCTCGGAATCATCGAGAAAGAGCAGCAGAAAGAGGCCGACTTCATGAAGTGGGTAGGCAAGAACAAAAAGCGCCAGGCCAAATACGGTGACGCCCTTGAGAAGATCAAGAACGGAGTCGAAGCCAACACCACCGCCCTTGACATGCAGCTCCTCGGCGAGACTGTAGCCAACATCGAGCTCATGGGATTCTCCAGCGGAATTCAGAATGCCATGGCAAGAGGCTTGAGGAACGGACAGGACTCCACCTCCGCCCTTGAGGCCGCGATCACCGCCCAGGCCAAAAGGTATCAGGACTACTACGAGCCTCTCGACCGCGAGGAAGCCGCCGCTCTCCTGAAATACTATCAGGAGAAAGCTAAGCCTGAATATTCACTCGCCGGCTTCGAAAACATCGACATTGACTCCTACGTCAAGAATCTCTATGACAACAGCATCTTCACCTCCCCCGAGAAGTTGAAGGCGGCTGTCCAGGCCAATGGCTTCAAGGCCATTATGGAAGATCCCGTGAACCAGCTCATGAATTCCCTCCTTATGACCTACGCCAAGATGGGTCTCGGCGGCGGGATGGGCGGACGCAGACCGTCTGTCAACGCCGGAGCTGATGACATAAGGGAAGGCTCCAAGGCATTCACCGCCGGCCTGCTTGAATGGCAGAAAGGCAAGGCGACATATCCGGACGCCAACTTCACGATGAGACTTACCTACGGAAGCGTGCTGCCTTATTCCCCGAAGGACGCCCTTATGTACAACTACTACACCACCCTGAAGGGTGTTATGGAAAAAGAGGATCCTGACAACTACGAGTTCAAGGTTCCCGCCAAGCTCAAAGAGCTTTATAACGCCAAGGATTACGGCCAGTACGCCATGGCTGACGGCAACCTTCCCGTCTGCTTCCTGACGAACAACGACATTACTGGAGGTAACTCCGGAAGCCCTGTCCTGAACGCTGACGGAGCCCTTATCGGACTCGCTTTCGACGGCAACTGGGAGAGCATGTCCAGCGATGTGATGTTCGAGCCTGATCTCCAAAGGTGCATCTGCGTCGACATCCGCTACGTCCTCTTCCTGATGGACAAGCTCGGTGGTGCCGGTTATCTCCTCAAGGAAATGAATATTGTTAAATAAATGATTGATACTGAAATTAAAAGCTGGCTCCTGGAGGTGGTTCATCCCGCCAAAGGGAGCCAGAACATTGTAGAGTTGGGGATGGTCGATGACATCTCCGTGGAAGGAAACAGGATCACTGTCACACTCGCTTTCCCAAAAAGACGCGATCCGCTTACCGAGTATCTCGTGGGAGCGACAAAGGCCACGATCATTCGTAACGCTCCCGCCGGAACCGAGGTTGAGGTCAAGACGACAGTGAAAGACGAAGCCCCCAAGAAAAAGCCCGGACTGGATCTCGGTATGGAAGAGCTCAACAATGTCCGGCACATAATCGGGATAGCATCCGGCAAAGGTGGCGTCGGGAAATCAACCGTGGCGGTAAATCTCGCTGTCGCGCTGGCACGGCTTGGCTATAAAGTCGGCCTGGCGGACGCTGACGTCTACGGCCCTTCCGTTCCCCTGATGACAGGCACGATGAACGAGGTCCCTGCCGCCGAGGAAAACGGGGAAGGAAAGGAAGTCATCCTTCCGATAGAGAAATATGGGGTCAAATGGATGTCGATAGGCTATTTCGCCGAGCCCGGACAGGCCTTGATATGGAGAGGCCCGATGGCCTGCAACGCCCTCAAGCAGATGATCCTGCAAGTGCGTTGGGGTGTCCTGGACTTCCTCCTTATCGACATGCCCCCCGGAACAGGTGACATCCACATCTCCCTCGTGAACGACATCCCGATGGAAGGAGCCCTCATCGTGACGACTCCCCAGGACGTCGCTCTCTCGGATGTCGAAAAAGGCGTGAATATGTTCCGTAACGAGAACATTAACCGCAAGATCTTCGGCCTTGTAGAGAACATGGCCTGGTTCACTCCGGAGGAACTTCCTGATAATAAATATTATATATTCGGAAAGGATGGAGGGAAGAAGATGGCTGAAAAGTACGGAATTCCTCTACTCGGACAGATTCCCCTGGTCCAGGGTATAAGGGAGGGAGGAGACTCCGGAGAACCTTCGGCTCTCTCGACACGCCCCGACGCCCTCGCTTTCATCGATCTCGCGAACACACTTAATAATATCCTCGGATGAGAAAAGCTTTATTAGTCGCCATTATGATCCTGCTCTCCTGCCTGGGACTGCAAGCAGGAAAGAAAAAGGCTGTCATCATCATTGTCGACGGGATCCCTAAGGATGTCATCGAGAGGCTTCATGTGCCAGTGATCTACGACATCGCCCGCTCCGGAGCGTTCGGGGCCAGCCATGTCGGAGGTGAGACAGGAATGTACAATGAGACCCCGACCATATCCGCGGTAGGTTACAACACGATGCTCACCGGAGTCTGGGCCAACAAACATAACGTGTTCGGCAACAGCGGATTGTCTCCCAATTACAACTACTGGTCCCTTTTCAGGATAGCCAAGGAGCAACCAGAGCCTTTGACCACCGCCATTTTCTCCGGCTGGTCAGATAACAGGACCGTGCTCATTGGAGAGGGTAAACCGGAGACAGGTAACCTTAAAATAGACTATGTGTTTGACGGCTACGATCATGACGAGAAGAATTTCCCTCATAAGGAGAGAGACATGCATATCTTCGACTACGACGAGCGAGTCTCCCGCGATGCGGAGAAATGCATAAAAGAAAACGGTCCGGATCTCAGCTGGGTCTATCTTTGGTACACCGACGACGCATCCCACATGTTCGGGGACGGTTCATATTTTGACGAGTATATCCTCAAGGCCGGGGAGCAGATCGCCAGGGTTTGGAACGCTGTCCAGTACCGTCAGAGGAATTTCGGAGAGGACTGGATGATAGTGGTCACGACCGACCACGGACGCACCGTCAACGGACATGGGCATGGTGGCCAGTCAGCGCGCGAACGCGCCACATGGATCGCCACGAACCAGAAAGTCAATAAGTATTTCAAAGAGGGCAAGGCTTCGATGGTTGACATCAATCCGAGCGTGTGCGAGTTCCTCGGGTTGAATGTCCCGGATCAAGTCGCCTGGGAGAGGGACGGAATTCCTTTCATCGGGAAAACACAGATCAGCGACCTGCAGGTCTCAACTTACGACAGGGAGGTGATTCTCAACTGGAAAGCGACCGATAAAAATGCCCGGGTGAGTGTTTACGCGTCCCCTAAAGATGATTATAAAACCACCGGCAAAGAAGCCTGGAAACATCTGGCGGACATCAAGGCCGGAGAAGAGGAGTTCCGCTACGACCTGGACATGATAGGGCAGTCTGGCCTCTACAAATTCGTGGTGGTCTCAGAGCACGAGAGCCTGGGGAGATGGCTTGTTATGTAATTAGTTAATATGATGAGACACAGTAGTTTCTGCAGTTTTGCGATATTCATCACACTTCTTGCCGCACCTTCGTGCAAGCAATATGTGACCCATCCGGACTGGAATCCGGACGCCAAGAAAGCCCTCAACAGCTTTATCCGTTCGGAGCGCGGCCAGAAGGAAAAGCCCTATGTCGTCTTCGACTTTGACAACACCTGCTCCATCTTTGACGTGTCCGTCCAGCTGATGGCCTACCAGCTTGAGACCATGTGCTTTGGTCTTGACCCTGAGGAGTTCTCCAAGATGGCTAACACGGGGATGGAAACCTATCCCGAGAGTCTTCAGGAATCCTTGAGGTCAATCATCAGCGATTATGCCGACCTGTACTCCCGTTACGGACCGTTCACTCCAAAAGGTGTTGATTTTCAAACACAAGCCCGTATGGGTTCAGATCCCGTCTGGAAGGATTTCGCCTCTGACATGGGACTCATGTACCAGAAGCTCCAGGAATACATGACCGCTGACGACGCTTATCTCTGGACTATGGGATGGTTCTCCGGGATGACCGGTGAAGAAGTCTACCAGATGGCACGCCGTTCACATGAGAAATATTCCGTCATCGAGACTGGCTACCGCTCGCTGGAAGGCAGCCATGGAACTTATTCATGGGTAGACGGAATCGCTGTGACCGACAACATCAGGGAGCTTTGGAAAGCGTTGTACGACAATGGATTCGATATCTGGGTCTGCTCTGCCTCAGAAGTCGGTCCCGTGATGGCGGCGGTAGACGTTTTCGGACTGCATGATTACTGCAAGGGAGTCCTCGCCATGACCATGGCCAGGGATTCAGCCGACAGGTATCTTCCTGAATATGACTACACGACCGGATGCGGATTCCTTGCCGCTCCGGACGGAGGCTGGATCAAGGACAGCATACCCACCAGGACCAGGCCGATGGGGCCAGGAAAAGTTGAGGCTGTCAGGAATTCCCTCGTGCCAAGATACGGGCAGAAAGGCCCTCGTGCAGGGTTCATGGACTCGACGGGCGACTTTAATTTCTGCACGGAATTCTCCTCCATGAAGCTTGTGATATGCTTCAACAGGGCAACCAGGAAGGTGACCGACGGCGGTGGATTGATCGCGGAAGTCGCCATGTATGAGAAAGAAACCCTTGACTACAATTTAAAGAAGGCCAACAAGGCCGGGGATATTCTCTACATCCTCCAGGGCCGGGACGAGAACGGGCTGCGGACTTTAAGGCCGTCGGAGAAGACGCTCCGCCTCGGCGAGAAGAGTCCGAAGACTTTCGCCGGTAAAGAGAACCAGAGATGCCTGGATTATTTCAAGGAAAAGAATCTTTCCGTCAAGGAGATTCTCGAGACCTTCAGTGTCCTTACTGATGTTTCCGCGCCATCCAACACATTGGGCTTTACCTACGGTTTTCTCGACAAATACGACGGTTACCGGAGCAAGGAGTGATATTATTACTATATTAGTTGAAAATTAATTGATTATGTATTCATTCATCCAGGATGGCGACACTTATGTCGTCAGCATAGACAACCATCAGGAAGTATTCGCCGCCCTGACGGCTTTTTGTGAGGAGCAGAATATCCTGGCGGGTGAGATCACTGGCATCGGGGCCGTGAATTCCGCCACCCTGCGTTTCCTTGATCCAGCGACCAAGAAATATGTCGACAAGACATTTGAGGAACAGATGGAGATCTCAAGCCTCATCGGCAATATTTCCGAGAAAGATGGCAAACCGTATCTCCATCTCCATGCCAACTTTGGACGCAGAGATTACACCGTGATCGGTGGCCATCTGCTGTGCTGCACCCTTAACGGGGCTTGCGAGGTGGTTGTCAAGAGGTTCCATTGCAAGGTCGGCCGCCGCTTCGAGCCTACCCTCGGAATCAATCTCTACGAGTTTTAATAGGCGTTTTTATAAGCTGCTGATCTATCGTGTTTTATAGAAAACGCGTAGATTAATTGACTACACGTTTTTTGTAAAGTGCTTATTCCTAATTGATTATAAAATCGGCAAAATTGAGCAACTTAATAAACATTGTGCATTGCGCTATTTCGGAGGTCGGGAAACGCTTGAAGGTGTTGCATTCCGGCGTTGAGGGAGTCACTACCGCCGACCATTTACCCGGACAGGGCGCAAAGCGCAGGGAGGCGGAGGGAGCTCCCTCAACGCCGGCACATCAGCTATTCATTGTGTGCGACCGGAATGTCAGGGCTATGGTGGAAATGATTGGTACTGAGGCGGATGGCGTATTCGAGCTGGATGCCAACGAGGAGAACAAGACTTTTGGGACAGTTGTCGAAATAGAGCGCTGGCTGATGGACAGCGGAGCCGACCGGAACGCCATTCTGCTTGGAATAGGCGGAGGAATAACCACGGACATCACAGGGTTCACCGCCTCAATCTACAAAAGAGGAATACGCTTCGCTTTCGTGCCGACTACGCTTCTGTCCCAGGTCGATGCCGCCATCGGAGGCAAGAACGGGGTAAACCTCGACTCCTTCAAGAATATGATCGGCGTGATCCGCCAGCCGGAGGCTGTGTTTATATGCCCGGAACCACTTGAGACTCTGCCATATCCGCAGATTGTGAGCGGAGCCGCCGAATTATTGAAGACCTTTATTATCGACAACTCCAAAGGCCTTTACGACATGGCAGTGGAAACCCTCTCGGGAATCCGTCGGGCCGGAGGGAATATCACCGGATATTCAGAAAAGCTCAACGACTTGATCGCTGAGGCAGCCCTGATCAAAGCAGGAATAGCCGGCCGCGATCCTTACGAGAAAGGCGAGCGCAGGCTTCTGAATCTCGGGCACACTTTCGCCCATGCCATCGAGAAGCTCTCCCGGGAGAAGATATCCCATGGAGAGGCGGTCTCGGTCGGGATGATTCTCGCCGCCCGGCTCGCTGGAAAGGTCGGCATCGCTAATAAGGCCCTTGAGAGCCGCCTGAAAGCTGATTTCAAGGCTTGCGGGATGGCGATTGACTGTCCTTTCTCAGTCAGCGAGATGACCAGCGCCATGGCGAAAGACAAAAAAGCGGAAGGAAGTATCATTCATTATATTTTGCCTGCGGAGATCGGCCATGTCCTCGTTGAGGATATGACTCCAGCCGAGGCGACAAGACTTCTACAGGAATAAGCATGATCTGTGTGACTCTTCAGAACCGTTCCCTCGGGGAGATTCTTGATATTCTTGAGAATAAGGTCCCGGCCATCCAGATGGCTGAGATCCGTCTGGACAGGTGTCATTTGGACGAAGATGAGATCGCCGAGCTGTTCTCGTCTTCCGACACTCCATTGATCGCCACTTGCAGGGTAGCGGGTGACGGTAGCGGGACTTGGGAAGAGGCGGAGGCCAAGCTTCAGGCCGCAATTGAGGCCGGAGCCGCCTTCGTGGACCTGGAGATTGAGGCTCCGAAGGAGATGGGAAAGCGTCTCCGAAGGTCCTGCAGCGAATATGGCACCAGGATGATCCGCTCTTGTCATTTCTTTGACGGGACTCCGTCGCTGGAGGTTCTTTCGGATACGGCCGAGAAATGCCGCAGGTTCGGAGGTGAGATCATAAAGGTCGCCGTGTCAGCTAGTTCCGATTCTGATGTTGATCGGGTTTTGTCATTATACGACTCTTGTGAGGAGGGTCGGCTTGTCGCTTTCGCTATGGGCGAAGCCGGGCGTATGAGCCGGCTTGATTGCCTTCGTCTCGGGGCTCCGTTCACTTATGCGGCCCTTTCCGCTGAAGAAGCCGCCGCCCCCGGCCAGTGGGCATATTCAGAAATGACTGCCAGGCTGTATGGAAGATCCTTCGGAGACAAATGTCTCCTCAGGATGACAAAGGAATGTCATTCTGAGCGAAGCGAAGAATCTATGCGCAGCGGCGGTCTTTCCTCCGGACAGCCAGTCCAGATGCCCGCATCAAAAAGTTTCGCCCAACGGGCCATCATCGCCGCCGCCCTCGCTGACCGCTCCCAGAGCGACATGTCCCGGGCCCAAAACACCACATCCCGGTCCCTGAGCGAAGCCGAAGGGCCCGGTGCCCATAGCACTTCCCCCCGGTCCCTGAGCGGAGCCGAAGGGAGCGAAGCCGAAGGGCCAACTCCGGCCAACAGCGCCCTCACCGGCTATTCCCCCTGCGGCGACAGCGAAGCGGCAAAAGCCGTCGCTGTCATCCTGAGCGATGCCCTGAGCTTGTCGAAGGGCGAAGCGAAGGATCTCCCCACGCATATCCATGTCGGAGAATCCGGCCTTCTGACCCGGCTTATGATCCCGATCGTGGCCGCCCTCCAAAATACGGGAAAATTCGCTAAAGTTGTGGAAATCACCGGGGAAGGGACTCTATTAAACCGTCCTTTAAAAGGTGCCTCCGTGATAATGGCTAAATTCGGGACCGTCCTCAGACCCATTGGAGACCAGGCTGCCGGAGACATAAAAGTACCACTGTCCGTACAAGGTCCCCTGCTTCCCGGCAAAGTGGATATTTCCGGGAAAGACGGCTCCCAGCTCATCTCCGGCCTGCTGATGGCTCTTCCTCTTCTGCAAGGCGATTCGGTCATCCATGTCCATGACCCTAAAAGTATCCCCTACATGTTCATCACGATCGACGTTCTGAAGAAGTTTGGTATCAGGATCGGAAGCGAGATGGAGGGAGACGAGGAGTTTATGGAGACACAGGACTGGAGCCTTTGCACTGGCATAACCTTCAAGATTAAAGGTGGTCAGGAATATAAACCAGCCAGTTTCAGCATTGAGGGCGACTGGAGCGCCGCCGCCAATTTCCTTGTTGCGGGAGCGGTATTCGGAAAAGTCCAGCTCAAAGGTCTTGACACCACCTCCCTCCAGGCGGACATATCCATAATGGACATCCTTATGGACGCTGGTGCCAGCCTCTCTCAGGAAGAGCCCGCCTCCGTGGCAACCGACACTGTCATCCTGAGCGAAGCGAAGGATCAGCCACAATCCACTACAGGAATAGTCACCGCCCAACGGGCTCCGCTACGAGCATTCGACACTGACCTCGGTAACTGTCCGGACTTATTCCCGATAGTTTCAGTGCTGGCAGTTTTCTGTTGCGGCACAAGCCATATTCTCGGATTCAAGAGATTGGCCGGCAAGGAAAGCGATCGGGGCAAAGCCATTCTTGAGACACTGGCTAAGATGGGGGTGAAAGCTTATGCTGAAGGAGACATGCTTACTGTCGAGGGGCACTCCCTGGAGAGCCGCATCCTCAACGGAACCCTTCTCAAAAGTGGTGAATATACTTCGTACCACGACCACCGCATGGCCATGGCCTTGACTGTCGCCTCACTTGGTGCAGACGGTCCGATCACGATTGATGACACCGCCTGTGTCGCCAAATCCTTCCCCGGCTTCTTCGACACCTGGCGCCAAGCGATCCGGATGCAGTGACACCGTGCGGTTGCGGCCCGTACTTCCCACAGCCACTAACGAGCCGTGATTTGTAAGGGTTTGATTTATTGTAATATAAGCCAAAGCCATCCTGCTGAAATGACAGGATGGCTTTTATGTTAAGCATTGATAATCAACCATTTCCAAATCACGGGCGACCTATTTTTGTTTTTACAGAGAAAAACACTAAACTTGCAAAAACCGCTTTTACTATGAGATTCAGAAAGAACAAATTCTACCGGGAAGGTGCTTTTCACCATCTTTACATCAAGGCCAAGAATGGAAATGTCATTTTTTACAGGATTGAGGACTATCTCTTTATCTACACGTTAGCCAGCGTTTTAAGCAGAAGGCACAAGGTGATCGTCGAGTTGTTCTGCGTCATATTCAACCACCTTCACGGCTGCGTCAAGGCGCGGACTCAAGGTGTCTTCAGAGCCTTCCTACGTGACTTATCATCCTTGTTCACTGTTGGTTACAACGAGGAGTACCACCTGACAGGATCTCTTCTTTTGCCTTGCGGATACGCCCCGAAGGTTTCTGCCAAAACCCATAAGACTTGTCTTATCTATATTGCCAATAATCCTTCAACCGGACGGTTAGTCAAATCTGTCCTGGACTATAAGTGGGGACTTGTCCCATATTTCTTCTCAGACCACCCGTTTTCCGAGAAACTTGTCAAGAGAAATGCCCGGTTTGCCATGAGACAAGCGTTGTCGATTGTTGACGGATGCAAGCGTAGAGGCCAACACTTGAATTACCCTATCCTCAGAAAGATCTTCAAAAAGTTGAATTCCAGGGAAAAAGCACAAATTGTTGACTACATAATAATCAAATACTTTTTCCTGGACAAGCAATCTTTCTTCTCCCATTTCGAAAGTGAAGAGAAAGCGCTGGTGGCGATGGATTCGTCAGCGGGGTCGGAACACGACCTTTATGAACCGTGGGAAGATTATTCTGTCTATCTTGAAATGATCCGCGCTACTCTTTCTTCAGGTTTGGACTATAAGATGTTCCGCTTTCATCAGATGCCTGCGGATCAACTGAACATTCTTCGTAACAAGTTGTCCGGACTTCCTGGAGTGACTAAGATACACATTGAAAGATTCCTGCATCTGAACGAGCCGTGATTTGGAAATAGTTGAATATCAACTAAAAACGAGAAATCCATCCCCTCATTTCGGCGGGATGGCTTTCGTATAATCATTTGTAAATTAATTGTTTCCAAATCACGGGACGTGTATCGTCCTGAAAAAAGTTTACCTCCAAAAAGTAAACTTATGATGAATGAAAGCCAACGTTACAAGTTGCAGATGAAAGCAGCCAGCAGGATGCTTCGAGAGTACTTCAGCGGGATTCCAATTGCGAGTCTAAGCCGCC
>JAGAFU010000060.1 GCA_017627955.1 Bacteroidales bacterium
GGCGATGCGAGGCGGCGGTGCCACAATAATAATGTGGCGAAAATGTCGTATATTCGCCACATTACTGTAAACCGATATCAGGACATCTTCGTCCTAACTAATTATTGTTCAACATCGGTAAACTTATTTCAGGACTAGACACACCACTTCATGTCATGAAAAATCTCTCAATAATAAGTGTTCTTCTGGTTCTGGTTTCCTGTGGAAAGGGGGACTGGAAGGATGCGACGGCTCCGGCGGCCGACAGGGCAAAGGCTCTTTTGAAGGAGATGACCCTCGAGGAAAAGGTCGGGCAGATGTGCCAGTACGTGGCCCCGTGCTATGTTCCTCCAGGACAAGGCTCTCCTTACAAGAATATCGACGCCACCGATGAGAATCTCGGCAACAAGGATTTGGCCGACAAGATCCGCCGCGGGGAAGTCGGTTCCTTCCTCCACTGCATGACCACAAAAGAGGCCATCGCCCTTCAAGAACTCGCCAAAGAAAGCCGGCTTGGTATTCCCCTTCTGATAGGCATCGACGCCATCCATGGAAATGCCCTGATCGAGGGCTGCACCATTTATCCGACCAGCATCAACCTCGCTTCCACCTTTGACCCGGAGCTGGTTGAGAGCATAGGGGCAGAGACTGCCCTGGAGATGCGCCAGAAAGGCCTGTACTGGACTTTCGCCCCGAATCTGGATGTCGCCCGCGACGCTCGCTGGGGAAGGATGGGAGAGACCTTCGGCGAGGATCCATTCCTGGTCTCGGAGATTGGGAAATATTCCATCTGGGGACTCCAGGGACGGGACAGGAATTTCGACCAGGGTCATGTAATCGCCTGCGCGAAGCATCTCATCGCCGGGGGCGAGCCTTTCGGCGGTCTCAACGCCGCTCCGATGGACCTGTCCGAAAGACAATTACGGGAAATATACCTACCTCCTTTCGTGTCCGCGATCAAGGACGCGCATGTCGGGACCGTGATGGCCGCCCACAATGAGGTGAATGGTATTCCTTGTCACGGAAATAGTTGGTTATTAAAAGATTTGCTTCGAGATGAGCTTGGTTTTGACGGCTTCGTGGTGAGCGACTGGATGGACATTGAGAGGCTCAATGCGATGCATCACTGGGCTCCTGACTCGACTGAGGCCTTTGTCCGGTCGGTCGAGGCGGGGATAGATATGCACATGCAGGGTGACAATTATTTCGAGGCTGTGATCGGTGCCGTCAAGTCGGGAAGGATTCCCATGAAACGGATCGATGAGGCTGTCGGAAAGATCCTGGAGATGAAGTTCGCCGTGGGACTTTTCGAGGCTCCGCTGCCTTCACTTGCTCCCCTTGAGAATGCCGAGGCCCATCGCCAGACCGCCCTCGATGCCGCCCGTGAAAGCATTGTCCTCCTCAAGAATAACGGCATACTGCCGCTTAGGATGCCGGAGAGGGCCAGTCTGGCAGGCTCAACCCATGCCACCCTCGGCACTGTAAGAGGGGGGACCGGAGCGAAGCGAAGCGGAGCGAGCGGTGGGGCCGAGCGAAGCGAGGAGTCCGGACTGGCAGAGCCTGTCGCCATTCAACGGTTGTTCGTTGTCGGGCCGAATGCTGACAGCCAGACGATTTTGGGAGATTGGGCCGCGCCGCAACCTGATAGCCTTGTGATAACGGTCCTGGAAGGCATCCGGAATGAGTTCCCTGGAGCCAAGATCGACACCTTATGCTTCGACGGGATGATAGCAAACATCGATGCCAAGGGAATTGAGGCCGCAAGGCGCAAAGCCGCCTCCGCTGACATCTGCATCGTCGTCGCCGGAGAGAACTCCCAGAGATATTCCGCATTCGGCCGCACCTGCGGAGAGAACTGCGACAGGGACGACCTCGACCTTCCCGGCATGCAGCAGGAACTACTTGAGGCAGTGGCCTCCGCGGGCAAACCGACCGTTCTTGTACTTATGACGGGCAGGGCCAACAGCCTTGCTTGGGCCAAAGAGAATGTGGATGCGATCCTTAATGTCTGGGAGCCCGGGCAGATGGGCGGCCAGGCTGTCGCCGAAGTCCTTTCCGGTAAGGTCAACCCTTCCGGCAAGCTCCCTGTGACGATGCCTCGCAGCGTAGGCCAGGTACCGACCGTCTATAATCATAAGCACTCGCAGTACTCACGCCTATTCGCCACCAACGAGACCGGCCCTCTTTGGCCCTTCGGCTTCGGCCTGTCTTACAGTCATTTTGTTTATTCGAAACCTTCCATGTCTTCCGGACAGCCGTCCGGGCCCGGCCGCGTCCATCCTCGCTCCGCTGCGGCTGAGTACGGCCTAAGCCCGGAGGCTGCTCCGGAGCGAAGTGAGGCGTCTAAGGCAGGTCTGGCAAGTCCGGACCGTGGACGCCCTCGTCACGCAAGAGGGGGGACCGCCGACGAAGTCGGTGGTGGGGCCTCGCGAAGCGAGGAGTCCGGACTGCCAGAGCCTGCCTTAGACGCTCTTGCCCATGTGAGCATCAATGTTACAAACGAGGGACCGTACGATGGGGCAGAGGTGGTGCAGTTGTATGTGAGGGACGAATATGCGTCTGTGACGAGGCCGGTGAAGGAACTGAAGGCCTTCAGGAGAGTATTCCTGAAAGTCGGAGAGAGCGCTGAAGTCACTTTTGCGATCACCCCCGAAATGCTCCAATGCTTCGGAGCCGACAATCGCTGGAGCGTCGAACCAGGAGAATTCACAATCCTGATCGGCTCATCATCAGCCGACCAGGACCTTCAAAAACTATCACTGACTATTGACTAACGGCGAATTTCGCCGATTTGCAACGTCAAGAAGCACACCTGCCAACAAACTTGGCAGGCAGCTTTCTATCGTGCCGTAAGAATATATTCGGCCCCCGGCTTCAGAGTCAGGGTCGTCAAGTAATACTTGCCGTCCCGGCGAGACCTGGAGGACGCGCCATTGACTTTAACGGGGACAGAAGTGCGGACGGTAAACTTCTTCGCTCCGCCAAGATCCTTCGCTCCGCTCAGGATGACAGGAGAATAGACAAGCTTGGCGGAAGTCAGTTTGCCACCGGTCCAATCCATGTCCACGCTGACGGCTCCACGAGCCCTCAAGCCCTCGACGGAACCCTCAGCCCAAGCTGAAGGCAAAGCCGGAAGCAGGTGAATCTCACCGTTTTGACTCTGAATAAGCATCTCGCCAATACCAGCGATACTACCGAAGTTACCATCAATCTGGAACGGCGGGTGGGTGTCCCAAAGATTGGGAAGAGTAGACTTGCTGAGAAGTTCCCTGTACATCTTGTGGGCATGATCGCCGTCCAGAAGCCTGGACCAGAAGCAGATCTTCCACGCCTTGCTCCAGCCGGTTCCGCCATCACCTCTCCTTTCGAGAGTCTTTACAGCTGCTTTGGCCAGCTCGGGTGTCTTGAGGGGCGAGATCTCATGCCCAGGATGGAGTCCGAACAGATGGGAGACGTGCCTGTGTTCCGGCTCAGCGTCCTTCCAGTCCTTGTACCATTCAACAAGATTCCCGGCCTTGCCGATCTGCAGGGGGTAAAGATTATCGCGATAATGCTTCCATCTCTTCCTCAAAGCAGGATCGACACCAAGAACCTCGCTCGCCTCAATCACATCGGTAAACAACTCCCAACTGATCTCAAGATCCATCGCCGAGCCGATCGTTACCTGACCGTAATTGCCATTATCATCGATGAATGTGTTCTCGGGAGACGTCGAAGGAGAGGTGATATATTTCCCGTCCTTCTCGGCCAGCCAATCCATCAGGAACTCGGCGGAGCTCTTCAGGAGAGGATATGCTGTCCCGGCAAGATAAGCCTTGTCGCCGGTAAAGAGATAGTGCTCATAAAGATGGGTGCAGAGCCATGGTCCGGCCATCACGTAGTTGGCCCAGGAAGGGCTTCCGCTCTTGTCGCCGACAGGGTTGGCCGCGCACCAGATGTCGCTGTTGTGGTGGACTGTCCAGCCGTTCATCCCATACATGTTCCTTACGACCTCGGTTCCGGCGACGGAGCAGTTCTTGATGAACTCGATCAGAGGCAATGCGGTCTGGCTCAACCCGAGAGGCTCGGCTGGCCAGTAATTCATCTGGACATTGATGTTCGTGTGGAGGTCACTTCCCCAAGCGGGGTGACGGTCCTTGCACCAGAGACCCTGGAGGTTGCAAGGGACCTCGCTGTCCTCCCTGGAGGATGAGATCAGGAGGTAGCGGCCAAACTGGAAGTACAGTGTCTCAAGATAAAGATCCTCCCCTCCCGCGGCATAAGCCTCTAATCTTTGGTCGGTGGTGATCTCTGACGGAGCCGGAGCAGCCGTCGAGCTTAGGCCGTACTCAGCCGCAGCGAAGCGAGAATGGACGCGGCCGGGCTCGAGCGGCTGTCCGGCCTTATCAGAAGGTCCAAGAACCAGTTTGACTGATCCGAAAAGCTTCTGATAGTCAGCGACATGGGCATTCAGGAGCTCCTCGTACCCCTTCTTCTCGGCACCCGCTATAAACGATGCCGCCAGAGCGTTCTCATCACGGCCTTCAGTGTCAGGGCGCTTATCAAAACCATTGAAACTTGTCGCCGCGCTGACAAGGATCAGCACATCCGAGGCATCGGAGACATGGAGGCAAGGACCGGTGTAAACCTGGCCGTCGCACTTCACGACCTTGACCCTGAACTGGTAGCGCATACCCTTCTCTCCGTTAGGACCGACCTGCCACCGGGAGAACGGCTCCTCCCACTTCGTGCTCTGGTAATATCCGACCTGGCCCTTAACCACATATTCATTGGAAGAGACGCTCTCCACGGAACTGCCGTCCCACATCGTGGCCCCGTCCAGATCAAACTCAAGTTTCCCCTCCTCGGATGAAGTCAGGCGTATCACCATTACCCTGTCCGGATGGGAAACGAATATTTCCCTTGAATACTCGACTCCGTCAACCACGAACTTGGTTCTGGTCACGGCATTGTCGAGATCCAAGGTGCGCAGATAACCTTCCACAACGCTGGCCTTGTTCTCCGGAAGAGCGGCGTTTTTGCCGGAATAGTCAAAGACAAGGGCGTCATTATCAAAACTTTGGCGAATATGAAGGGAGCCCATCGGGAGATATGAGTTGACATATTTTCCCTGGAGGCTTTTGACCTTTTCCTCGGCCGCTTTCCATTCCTCTTTCTCAAGCAGGGCTCTGACCTCCGCAAGCAGCTCGGGACCTCCTGTCGAAACCGGATTGTTGTCGGGATTGGCAGATCCTCCCCACAAAGAGCCTTCGTTAAGCCAGATAAGATCATCTGTCACACCCCCGTAAACCGTAGCGCCAAGATGGCCGTTGCCAATCGGCAGAGCCTCCTCAAACCGAGACGCGGGTTTGTCATACCTTAATACGAGCCCCTGGGCGGAGGCTGACAAGCAGGCCAGCAATCCGGCCAGAATAAAAGACAATCTTCTCATTTTTGTCGGTATTAGTTTTCATCAACAAGATACGACAAAAATGTCAAATATTCAAAGACAAAAGATTTGGTAATTATTACAATATTATAATAATTTTATTATATTCGCGAAAAGCATCAGCAAATGATAGTTATTGCGGAAGGAGAGCTGAAAGAGCTTTTAATGACCGGTAAATCACGGAAATATAAAAGAATAACGAACAATAAAGACCTGTATAATGGATTGAGAAGAGTTATCTCATTCATGCTGGCGGCTGAGAATACTAATGATTTGCAAACAGCCAGTTTTCTTCATTACGAGAAATTGAAACACGACTATTCTGGACTGTCATCAGTCAGATTGTCAAATAGATACGTACACCGTTTGATATTTCTGGAAGAAAATGATAAGATTACTCTTAAGTTGATAGAAATAGACGACACGCATTATGGAAACAAAAAATGAGGGCACCCTGATTCTTAATGATTATCTTCAGCCATATGCCGTACATCCAGGAGAAATCCTTAAAGCGGAATTAAAAGAAAGAAAGATAAAACAAAAAGATTTCGCGAGGCAGATAGGTATGGAAGCGTCTCATTTAAGCGCTCTTATTCATGGCGTGCGGAATGTTACGGCGACAATCGCGTCAAAGCTTGAAAACGGATTAGGTATTCCCGCATCACTATGGATGTCTTTGCAGGGCCAATATAACCTTGCTAAAAAGCCTAAGAGCAATGGGTCTGCAGCTTTGGTTGATGGTTATAGACAAACCTCAGAAGTGGCGACAGTGTTTGGAGATCCTGTTTCCGACAGATACGGAAACAGGAAGAGAGTGAGCCTTTCTCTTCCCGCTTCAGATTATCCGCTATTGTTGGAGCTTGCTAAAAAAATAGGCTGGAATGTTTTTGTGGAGTGAATTATTTAAGCTTCCGGACAAGGTCAAACCAGTCGGAAGATGTTTTGATGTCGCCTTTTGACCAGCAGGAACCAACTCTGTATGAGACAGTCCCGCCAGGTAAGACCTCCTTTGTCAGCAGGCCGTGATCGTATTCCGGTGAATAAAAGGCCGACTCGGCGCCTGGCATTACCACAGCGACTCCAATAAGTCCGTCCTCAGGCTCCACGCTCTGGTCAGAGGCTTTTTCCCAGATGGCCAGACGGTCTACCGCCTCAAGCCTATCCTGGACAGTCTCCTGCTCAGTATGAAGCTTGAAACCGACAGCGACCGGCATCTTTTCTTCTCCAGAGAAAGAATAGGTGTCTTCAACATCGATGAAATAAGAGTCGGAACAAACCGTCACTTTCTTCTTAAGGCTGACCGCACCATACTCGTCAACATCCCATGCGGGATATTCCAAGACGAAAACAACCTTGTCAGGAGTGCTCTCCAACACCTTGCAGGAGCGGTAATTAGTCGCCGGCCAACGAAGTTTTCCCCCGACAAAAGGCACCGACGCGCCACCGCCAAGACTCACCGCGACTTTATAGCAGTCCTTGCCGCCATGATCGTGGTGGTAATAGGCATCGCTCTCCTCAAGATAGCCTTTGTACCACTCGTCGGCGACGAGTTTGCCAGGGAGCTTAACCCAGATGTCCAATCCGGGCGAGGTGGGATTGCCCTCAAGGGCCTTGCCATAGAAACGGCCGGCGATAAGATTATTCTCGAAGACGAAGTCATCAGCCCTTTCGGGAACGGCCCTGGCCATGACTTTGGGCTCGGAACCCTGGCGGCATCCGGCAAGAATGATAACCGCGAGAACGGCAAGCAGAATATTCCTTTTCATTATTTCAAGTCTTTAGTGGCGCACCAATCCATGTCATTGTAGTCGTCATTCTCTCCGCACATGCCCCAGATGAAGGTGTAGTTGCGGGTCGCGCAAGCGGAGTGGATGCTCCACTGGGGAGAGATGACAGCCTGCTCGTTTGCCATCCAGATGTGGCGGGTCTCCTGGGGCTCACCCATGAAGTGGCAGACAGCGGCGTCCTCGGGCAGTTCGAAATAGAAATAGACCTCCATCCTGCGGTCGTGGGTGTGGGCCGGCATCGTGTTCCAAGTGCTTCCGGGAGCGAGCTCCGTCATTCCCATCTGAAGCTGGCAGCAAGGAACGACTTCCTTGACGAGCAAACGGTTGATAGTACGCTCGTTGGACTCCTCAAGGCTTCCAAGATGCATCACGACGGCATCCTTCTTGGTGACCTTCTTGACTCCGGTCTCCCTGTGAGCCGTGGCGGAGCAGAAATAGAAATGGGCGGGCTTGGAAGCATCGTCGCTCTTGAAAGAGACATGGCGGTCTCCGCGGCCGACATAGAGGGCCTCTTTATAATCAAGATGATATTCCTCTTCCCCGACTTTCACTGTCCCGGGGCCACCGACATTAATGATTCCGAGCTCACGGCGCTGAGTGAAATAATCAGCCCTGAGGATCTCCGGAGCGGAAAGGAGAAGCTCTTCCTGGACGGGAACGGCTCCACCGGTGATGATGCGGTCGAACATAGAGTAGACCATGTTGATCTCGTCCGGAGCCATGATCTTCTCCACAAGATATTCCTTACGGATTCTGGCCGTGTCGTAATGTTTGGCGTCGAGATTGCTCGAGGCCTGACGAACCTCACAATTCAGTTTCATATCATGCTATTTTATTGTCATTCTGCTATTTTATTGTCATTCTGAGAGAAACGAAGAATCTACTTCGGCTGTTTTCCAATATACGCTAATATTCCCCCATCCACATAAAGGATGTGCCCATTGACCGCATCCGAGGCGTGCGAGGCCAGAAATACAGCTGGACCACCGAGTTCCGACGGCTCAAGCCAGCGCCCGGCGGGAGTCTTGGCGCAAATGAAGGAGTCGAACGGATGGCGGCTTCCGTCGGGCTGCTTCTCCCGCAACGGAGCGGTCTGGGGTGTGGCTATATAGCCTGGGCCAAGGCCATTGCACTGGATATTGTACTCTCCATATTCAGAACAGATGTTCTTGGTAAGCATCTTCAGACCTCCCTTGGCGGCCGCATAAGCCGAGACGGTCTCTCTTCCGAGCTCGGACATCATCGAGCAGATGTTGATGATCTTCCCTTCCCTGCGCTCCATCATCTCGGGCAGGACGGCCGCGCTGACAATGTACGGACCCACCAGGTCGATGTCAATGACCTGCTGGAACTCCTCCCTTGTCATCTCGTGCATCGGAATCCTCTTGATTATACCGGCGTTGTTGACAAGGATGTCGATCTGGCCCACTTCCTCGTGGATTTTCCGGACCATCTCGGCGACTTGCTTCTCATCAGTCACGTCGCAAAGATAACCTTTGACATTTTCGATCCCGGCCTCTTTGTAATTCTCAAGCCCCTGCTGCAGGGTTTTCTCGTTACGGTTGTTGAATATGACAGTCTTGGCTCCGGCGGCCACGAAGGCCTTCGCGATTTCGAAACCTATACCGTAGGCTCCTCCTGTTATCAAAGCATTCTTGCCCTCAAGGGAAAAAAGATTGGTCATTTTGGTGTCTATTTTATTGATTTTGTTGTAGTCGCGAAAGTACAAACGATTGCACCAAAAAACAAGACCTCCGGCCTCTAAAATAAAAAATTAAGCGGGAAATATCCCTTAAATAAAGACCAAGACCGCAAATTCCGCATTTTTACAAAAATAAAAACGAAAATGACTTGTAAATAATACAAACGTTTGTATTTTTGCGGAACCCGTAACACTGAAAATGGTAACTATTTCAGACATAGCCAAATCACTTGGAATCACACCCTCAACTGTTTCCAGGGCTCTTTCAGGCAGTGAAAGAGTCAAGGAATCTACCAGGAAAGCCGTGGAAGAGACCGCCGAGAAGATGGGGTATGAGCGAAACGAGGCCGCTTCCAGCCTCCGCAAGGGAAGATCGAAAGTCGTCGGGATCGTGGTTCCCAGGATCAACAGGGAATTCTTCAGCAATGTCATCGGAGGTGCCGAGTCAGTCCTTGACGAGCATGGCTACTCCGCCCTTATATGCCAAAGCCACGAGAACACATTGGACGAGATAAAGGCCCTCAAGACATTGAGAAGCAACAGGGTCTCAGGAGTTCTCATTTCCCACGCCATCTCTTCGACAAATGGGGAGCATATTCTCGAGAACATCGCCCCGGAGGCTATCCTCGTGCAGTTCGACAGGGTTTTCAGCTCCCTTCCCGGCCCGAAGATAATCAGCGACAACTTCCACGGAGCCTATGAGGGCACCCGCCACTTGATCGAGCAGGGCTACAAGAAGATCGGAATCATCGCCGGTTTCATGACTTCCGAGGCTTACGCCGCACGTCTGAACGGCTACAAGCAAGCCCTTTCCGACATGGGCATGGAAATTGACGAGGACATCATTTTCTATGGATCCATCGTTCAGAAAGGAGGTTATGAGGCCGGAAAGATCGCTTTGGACCGGGGCTGCGACGCTATCTTCAGTACCGGAGACTACACCGCCCTGGGAGCTCTCCAGGCCGCCAGGGAAAGAGGATTGAGAGTCCCCGAGGACTTCGGTGTGGTCGGAACAGCCGACGAGCGCTTCTCCGCCCTGATCACTCCCTCCTTGAGCTCAATGGCGCAACACCCGTACGAGATGGGCAGGAGGGCCGCCCAGGCCTTCATCACGTCCCTGAAGCCAGGCGCCAAGGTCGGAGAGATCGTCGTCCCAATGGAACTTATTAAGAGAGAATCATCTTCCAGAATACAATAAAGAAATGACTATCAAGAATATATTAATGACCATCGGTTTATCGGCACTCCTTCTTCCGCTCTCCTCCCAGGGAAAGAACCGCAATAACGAGTTCAAGGGGCTTTACGAGAACCTTCCTTTCAGGATGGAGAGGATCCGGAGGCCTTCAATACCTTCCAGAAGCGTTGATATCAGGGACTTCGGCGGGATCGGCGACGGCAAGTTTCTCAACACCGAGGCTTTCCGTAAAGCGATAGAGCACCTCTCCTCAAAAGGAGGAGGACATCTCATTGTCCCGGAGGGCATCTGGTTCAGCGGTCCGATCACCCTGCTTGACAACATCGATCTTCACATCACTCCGAACGCTGTCCTCGTGTTCTCACCCGACCAGGATCTGTATCCGATCATCGACACGAACTTCGAGGGACTGGATGTACGCCGCTGCCTGTCACCGATCAATGCCCTTGGAGCAAAGAACATATCCATCACCGGAGGCGGAATCATCGACGGAAGCGGGGAATATTGGAGGGAAGTCAAGAAACGCAAGGTGTCTTCCGATCAGTGGAAAACCATCCTCAAGAGAGGCGGAGTCCTGGCGGAAGACGGGTCTGTCTGGTATCCCGACGAAGGTTACATGAAGGCTCGCAAGACGGCAGGGTCCCTGAATTACCCGGATCCTTCCCTCGACGAGAATGAGATCAAGACCTTCCTGCGACCGGTCATGGTCTCCCTCAGGGAGTGTGAGAATGTCCTCCTCGAGGACTGCACCTTCCAGAACAGCCCGTGCTGGAATATTCATCCTCTTTACTGCAACAATGTAATTATCAGGAATATAACCGTCCGGAATCCCCATTATTCGGCCAATGGTGACGGGATCGACATCGACGCTTGCAAGAACGTCATCCTGACGGGGTCTTCGTTCGATGTGGGAGACGACGCCATCTGCATCAAGTCCGGCAAGGATGAGGACGGAAGGAGGCACGCCTGCTCCTGCGAGAACCTTATCATCTCCGACTGCACGGTCTATCACGGCCATGGGGGATTCGTTGTGGGAAGTGAGATGAGCGGAGGAGTAAAAAACATAAAAGTCTCCGACTGCCGCTTCATCGGCACCGACGTGGGTCTCCGTTTCAAAAGCACCAGAGGCAGGGGCGGTCTCGTGGAGAACATCTGGTGCGAGAATATATTCATGAAGGATATTGTGACCTACGGTGTCGTTTTCAATCTTTATTACGAAGGTGTGGCGGCGACAGACATGTCAAAGGACACCAAGTCCGACCTCCGGCCGGTCGATGAGACGACTCCTGAGTTCAGGAACATGGATTTCAGCGGAATTATCTGCTCCGGGGCCAAGCAGTCTGTCTTCATAAATGGCCTTCCCGAAATGCCGATCAAGGGGATCAGGTTCAACGACAGTTACTTCCAGGCCGACAACGGCAAGGAGATCCACTTCGCTGAAAACATCGAATTCAATAACGTCAAAGAGGATATCAAGCAATGAGAAGACTCGCCCTCATAGCCGCGGCGGCAGCTGCCATCACGCTTTTCAGTTCTTTCACGGTCCATCTGATGGGCGACTCCACAATGGCCGACAAAGACCTCTCGAAAGGCAATCCCGAGAGGGGCTGGGGAATGATGTTCCCCAATTTCCTTGAGGGAGTAGACGTGATCAACTACGCCCAGAACGGTCGGAGCACCAAGAGTTTTATCGACCGGGTCCTCTGGGATAATGTCAAGGCCAATCTCAAACCCGGCGACTATGTTTTCATCCAATTTGGCCACAACGACTCGAAAGAGAGCGATCCGGAAAGGTACGCCGCGCCTTTCGGGGCGTATCAGGAGAATCTCCGCCTGTTCGTGACCACCGCCATTGAGGCGGGGGCGAAGCCTGTCCTGCTGACTCCGGTCGCGCGCCGCTGGTTCACCGACGGCAAGCTCGACAGGAACTGTCACGGAGATTATCCGGAAGCCATGAGGCAGGTGGCCGAGGAACTTGGAGTCCCGCTTCTGGACATAACCACGAGTTCCCTGGACTGGATAGAGAGTCTTGGGGATGAGGCCTCTAAACCTTATTTCATGAGCCTGGAGCCCGGGAAATATGCCATCGCTCCGGACGGGAAAGTCGACAACACCCACACAAAGGCCAATGGAGCGAGGAAAGTCGCCCTCCTGGTTTGCGACGCGGTCAGGGAGCAACTCCCAGAACTTGCGGAACATCTTGTGTATTACGACATTGTGGTGGACCAGAACGGCTTCGGCGACTACATGACCATCCAGGAAGGAATCAATGCCTGCCCTGACTACAGCCACGTCGCCATCACCCGGATCCTCATAAAGAGCGGGGTGTACAAGGAGATGGTCACTATTCCCCACAACAAATTCCGGATCCACCTTAAAGGCCAGGACGCGGAAAACACCATCATCACCTACGGCAAGTACGCCAAGGACAAATGGCCTGTCAACGGTCTGGACATGGGGACTTCCGGCAGCGCGACGATGTACATCCACTCCAGTTATGTCACCATGGAGGACATCACGGTTGAGAACAGCGCCGGGGAAGGCAAGGAGATCGCCCAGGCGGTCGCCTTGTTCACCGACGGGGATTTCCTTTTCTTCAACCGTTGCCGTTTCATCGGGAACCAGGACACGGTCTACACCTACGGACGCTACGGAAAAGATGGCGGAGTCAAGCGGAACTACTTCTTGGACTGCTACATAGAGGGCACGACCGACTTCATCTTCGGCCCGTCGATCGCCTGGTTCGAGAATTGCCATATTCATTCAAAGAAGAACAGCTACGTCACCGCCGCATCGACCTTCGAGGGCCAGAAATGGGGATATGTCTTCCACAAATGCCGCCTGACAGCTGATCCGGAGATCACCAAATGCTATCTCGGAAGGCCCTGGGGCGCTTATGCCAAGACGGTCTTCATCGAGTGCGAACTCGGTCCCCACATCCTCCCGGAAGGGTGGCACGACTGGGAGAAAGAGGGCAAGCCTGACACAAAGAAGAACTCGTATTACGCTGAATATCACAACTCCGGCCCTGGTGCCGCCGGGAAAAAGGAAAGGGTCAAATGGTCCTATCAGCTTTCCGACAAAAAGGCCGCTGAGTACACTTTCGAGAATGTGATGTTCCAGCCGCAGGATGGAATCGTCTGGAACCCTTACGACAACAAATGAGAAAGATCACGATCATAGCAACCGTTCTCACGGTTTTCTCTGCCTTGACCGCCACGGCCAAGGCTCCGAAGCTTTACATCGAGCTTGTGCGCTCCGAAATGGCCCGTTGCCAGGACGCCAGTTATCTTGACGGCCGTCAGGGAACCCTGAAATGGGACTATACTACCGGGCTGGAGCTCAAGGCTTTCCTGGACGTTTATCTTCATTCTGAGCAAACCGAAGAATCCAAGTCCATCCTCTCCTACGTCGACGCCTGGTACGACACGATGATCGACGAGAACGGACGTATCCACAAATACAAAGTCTCGAATTATTCCACCGACCACATCTGCCCTGGACGCACCCTGTTCCAGCTCTACGACCTCACGGGAAAAGAGAAGTACAAGATGGCGATGGACACCCTTTACACCCAGATCCAGGGCATGCCGAGGACTCCGGAAGGAGGTTTCTGGCACAAGAAAGTCTACCCGGACCAGATGTGGCTGGACGGCCTTTACATGGCGCAGCCTTTTTACGCCGAGTACACTTCAAGGTATATTCCTGAAAATGAGCGGATGGCGAATTACGTGGACATCACCCGCCATTTCCTGATAGTGGCCGGCCATACTTTCGATCCCAAGACCGGGCTTTACCGCCACGCGTGGGATTCCTCCCACAAGATGTTTTGGGCAGACCCACGGACCGGCCAGTCCGACCATGCTTGGGGCAGGGCTTTGGGATGGTACTGCATGGGGATAGTCGAAACTCTGCCGCTGCTTCCCGACGGAACACCTGGCAAGAAGGAACTTATTGACGTGTTGAAAGAAATCTATAATATCCTGCCTTATTACGCCGACCCCAAGACCGGAATGTGGTACCAGGTCCTTGACAAGCCCGGAGCCGAGGGAAACTATGTCGAAGCCACTTGCAGCGCCATGTTCACTTATGCCATGCTTAAAGGAAGGCGTCTTGGATATCTGGATATTCCGGAAAAGACCTGCAAAAAGACCTACAAGGCTTTTGTCAAGACTTTTATCACACGGGAGAATGGCCTTGTCAACCTCAACCGCTGCTGCGAGGTGGCGGGGCTCGGAGGCAAGGACAACCGCCGCGGCGATTACCAGTATTACATTAACGAGCGAATCCGCTCCAACGACCCTAAGGGCATCGGTCCAGCCATCTGGGCCTCCCTTGAAATGGATAAATAACTATGAATATCAGAAGATTAACATTGTGTTTCCTGGCCATCTTCGCTTTGATGGTCTCATGCGGAGGGGACGACCCCGCGCAACAGGAGTCACCCGCTCCGGCGGCCCCTTCTAACATAGTCCTGCACAGCTCGACCGAGACTTCCCTCACTTTCCAGTGGGACATGGCCGACAATGCCGTGAAGTACGAATGGAGCATCTTCGAGAGTGGCAGCTCAACGCCGCTTCAAAGCGGGGTGGCGAACTCCAGAAACGTTGTTATATCGAATCTTAAGGCCGGCACAACCTACACATTCTCAGTTACTTCTATTGGAGCGACAACGGAATCCGGCACAAAGAAATCCACTTCGACAACTACCTCCGCCTCAACCGTGGCTCCTCCTCCCGCCCCGGAACCGGAACCAGATCCGGAGCCCGAGCCTGTCAGCTTTGATTATGAGGATTTCCTTATGCCGGATTCGGAGGAAGACGAACTGACAAGGGCTTTCCCTGGAGCCGAAGGTGGCGGAATGCTTACCACCGGAGGCCGTGGAGGTGCTGTCTACCATGTGACCAACCTGAAAGATTCCGGTGAGGGATCCCTGCGCTGGGCGATTGGCAAGAAAGGACCGAGGACAATCGTCTTTGACGTGGCCGGAGTGATAGAGCTGCAGTCCAAGCTCAACATCAACAACGGGGACTTGACCATCGCCGGCCAGACCGCTCCCGGAGATGGTATCTGCCTGAAGAACTATACCTTGAGAATAAATGCCAGCAATGTGATAGTCAGGTACATACGTTGCCGGATGGGAGATGAGAAGGAGACTGCTGATGACGCGATGAACCTCTATACTGAAGACGGCATCAATAATGTGATCATCGACCATTGCTCGATCAGCTGGAGCACTGACGAGTGCGGCTCCTTCTACGGAATGACGGATTTCACCCTCCAGTGGTCCATCCTTTCCGAGAGTCTCCGCAATTCTGTCCACGATAAAGGAAAGCATGGTTATGGAGGTCTCTGGGGCGGTTCCAACGCCACATATCACCACAACCTGCTGGCTCATCACGACAGCCGTAACCCTCGTTTGGACCACGATTACCTCTCGCCTCTCAAGGGGCCTGTCAGCCTTGTCAACAACGTGATCTACAACTGGGGAGACAACAGCACCTACGGAGGAGAGAGCGCCAACGAAAAGAACGAGTTCCGCAAATACAACATAATCAACAACTTCTACAAGCCGGGACCGGCCACGGCCTCAAGCAAGGTCCGTTTCATCGACCCGTGGACAAAGGCCTGTGACAACTGCACCAAAAAGACCGGCAGCTCCACGATAGTGCCGGGACACTATTTCATGTCCGGCAACGTGATGTTCGGCAATGAGGAGAAGACGAACGACAACTGGAAGGGCACAACGGCTTCCGGGAGCGTGATTGCCTCGATCAAGTCCGACAAGGAGTTCACTGCCGATCAGGCCGCGACCACTTTGACGATTGACTCCGCCGAGGAGGCTTTCAACAAGGTCCTGGAATATTCCGGAGCATCACTCCGGCGTGACGAGGTGGACAAACGAGTCTCCGAGGAGACAAAGAACGGGACCTTCACGTATTCAGGGTCGAACGGCTCCACTAAAGGACTGATCGACTCCCAGAAAGACGTGGGCGGATGGCCTGAGTATAAGGCCACGGAAGAGGAGCTTGCCGCGATGAAGGATTCGGATGGGGACGGGATTCCCGACACCTATGAGGTTCTTTTCGGATTGAATAAATCCAGCGCCGAGGACGGTTCAGCCAAGACCTTGGACCCCAAAGGACGCTACACCAACCTCGAGATGTATCTCCACTACCTTGTGAGGGACCTTGTGAGCAAACAGAAATAACACATATATAATAACTTACATTCTATTTATCAATTTAACAATCACTTTCATGAAAAGCACAACCAAGAAACTACTTCTCGTGCTGCTTTGCCTGGGAGCGTCTCTCGCGATGTCCGCGCAGACAACCATCAAAGGTGTCGTCACGGACGAGAGCGGAGAACCTCTGATGGGTGCGGGAGTGTTCGTCGAGGGAACCACGATCGGTGTGGTGACCGGACTCGACGGAGACTACACCATCAATGTGCCGGCGGACGCGAAGAACCTCGTGTTCTCGTACATCGGCCTGGCTGACCAGACCGTCCCGATCGACGGGCGCGAACAGATTGACATTGTCCTTAAAGAGGACTCAACATTCCTCGATGAGGTTGTCGTGGTGGGATATGCCACCGTCAAACGCCGCGACCTTTTGGGCTCAGTGTCCTCGGTAGGAAGCGAAAAACTCACCGAACAGCCTGTGACGACAGTTAGCCAGGCGCTTTCCGGAAAGATGGCCGGTGTGTCGGTCGTCACGACTGAGGGCGATCCTGACGCTGACATCAAGATCCGTGTCCGCGGAGGCGGATCCATCACGCAGGACAACTCCCCGCTCTACATCGTGGACGGGTTCCCGGTTGAGTCAATCAACGACATCTCCTCATCCGAGATAGCCACCATCGATGTTTTGAAGGACGCTTTCTCAACGGCGATCTATGGTAGCCGAGGCGCCAACGGTGTCGTCATCGTCACGACCAAGAGCGCCGAGAAAGGCCAGAAAGTCTCTGTCAAGTTCAACACCTACTACGGTCTCAAGACCATGGCCAACAAAGAGGCCATCGTCGCGATGGATCCTGAGAACTTCGTGAGATTCCAGTATGAGCTGGCCTCCATCAGGGATAACGTCAGCAGCAACTACGTTCCTTATTTCGGAGCTTTCGGAGACATGGACCTTTACAAGGGAATGGCCGGAAATGACTGGGTGAACGCCGTTTTCGGCAGCACTGGATCGACTTTCAGCGCCGATGCCTCCATCTCAGGAAGCGGAGAGAACTACAACTGGACCCTTGGATATGCCCACATGGGTGACAAGGCCATCATGAGAGGCTCTGACTACACCAGGGACAACCTCAACTTCAAGGGTAACTTCAAGACATCAGCCACCACCTCCATTGACGCCAACATCAGGTATTCAAGGATCAATGTCAGGGGATCTGGAGCTAATGGAATAAACGACACCGGTACCACATCCGGTAACGGACGTCTCAAGCACGCCGTCTCGTACGCCCCTATTCCGATCGCTTCGTCTATCCAGGGCGCTGACGAGGAGCAGGATTATGGCGACAATGCCCCGCCGCTCAAGTCTGTGGCGGACAATGATTCCAAGAGAATCCGCACGACATGGAATGCCAACGCCGCTTTCAACTGGGACATCATCCAGGGCCTCCGCCTCAAGATTGAGGGTGGTCTGGAAGACTACCGCCAGGGTGACGACCGCTTCTATGGTCTGACAACCTACTATGTCGCCAACAACTCGACGATAAAGAACACTCCTTCCAACCAGCACAAGGAGGCGTTCCGTACCCGCTACCGCAACACCAACACCCTCAACTACGACTTCTCCAACGTGCTTAAGAATGACGACCACTCTTTGACAGCGCTTTTGGGAGAAGAGATGACCATCACCAAGAGCAACACGCTCACGATGATGGTGGACGGGTTCCCGACATTCTACGACGCAAAGATGGCCTGGAACTTCATGGCTTCAGGAACCCCTTCATCCACAAATAATTACTATAGCCCTGACGACAAGCTCCTGTCTTTCTTCGGCCGAGTCAACTACGACTACAGGCACAAGTATTCCCTGGGAGCGACGCTCCGCGCCGACGGCTCGTCCAAGTTCGCGAGAGGAAACCGCTGGGGATTCTTCCCTTCAGCGGCGGCCTCATGGACGATCTCAAACGAGCCCTGGATGGACAAGAGCCACTCATGGATCGACCAGCTCAAGCTCCGTTACAGCTTCGGAACAGCCGGTAACAACAATATTCCTTCCGGACAACTTCTGAAGACATATTCCTCTTCCACCACCTCATGGCTCTCGATGACCAACAACATCTTCACTGCCGGAAAGATCATGAATAATCCCGATCTCACATGGGAGACCACTTTCACCCATAATATCGGTCTGGATTTCAGCTTCTTCCGGAGCCGTCTTTCAGGTAGCGTCGAGGTTTATCAGAACGACACGAAGGACCTCCTCATCAACTTCCCGATCCCTGGATCCGGTTATGACAGCCAGTACCAGAATGTCGGTTCCACCAGGAACAGGGGTATCGAGCTGACCCTGAACGCCCCGTTGGTCGAGACGAAAGACTTCTCGCTCAATTTCAGCGGGAACATCGCCTACAACATCAACAGGGTGATAGATCTGGGAGGACTCGAGTCCATCACCGCCCAGTCCTACTGGGCTTCGACAGAGGTCGGTGACGACTACATCGTCCAGGTCGGCCAACCTCTCGGAAACATGTACGGATATCGTAACGACGGGTTCTACTCCGCCAACGACTTCAGCTGGGACGGCACAAAATGGGTCATCAACGAGGGAGTCGTGGACAATTCGTCTGTCATCGGCAGCGCCTACATGCGTCCCGGAGCCATGAAGCTCAAAGATCTCAACGGTGACGGAAAGGTGACAGTGGCAGACCGCGAGGTCATCGGCAACGCCGCCCCTGACTTCACCGGGGGATTCGCCCTCAGCGCCTACTTAAAGGGCATAGACTTCAGCGCCAACTTCAACTACATGGTAGGAAATGAGGTCTACAATGCCAACAAGGTAGAATTCACATCTTCAAGGAAGTTCTACAACCGCAACCTTGTCGAGATGATGAACGTGGACAACCGCTGGACCAATATCGACTGGACCACCGGGCAACTGATCACCGATCCCGCGACTCTCGCCTCCGTCAATGCCGGTAAGACCATGTGGTCTCCTGCCGTCGGAAGCGCCGTCTTCTCAGACTGGGCCGTCGAGGACGCCTCGTTCCTCCGCCTGCAGAGCGTGACCATCGGCTACACCTTCCCTGAAGAGTTGACCAAGAAGGCCCACATCCGTAAAGCCCGCATCTACGCGACAGGCACCAATCTCTTCTGCCTCACCAATTACTCAGGCTATGATCCCGAGGTGGACACCCGCCGAGCGACTCCTCTGACCCCTGGTGTGGACTATTCCGCTTACCCGAAGAGCATCGGTTTCGTTGCCGGACTCAACCTCACCTTCTAATATGACAGTGAATATGAAAAAGATATTGACTTACGCGTTATCCGTCACGGCTCTTATCGCCGCCGCGACATCCTGTGAGAGATTCCTGGACTCGGAGTCACCCTCGACTTTCGACGCCTCCACTGTCTACTCAAACTATGACCTCACCGAGAGCACCATATTCTCAATATCCCAGTCTTTCGGAGAGACCAACTCCTACCGCGGCCGTTACCTCAGCTGGGTAGGACTGAACAGTGACATCGAGTGGTACAACACCTACAAACCCACTGACGAGAAGTATCAGATCGCAGCCTACAGCCTGCTGCCCAACAATGGCCAGCTGAACCTGAACAACGGCCCCTTCGCCAAGATGTACGAGGCGATCGAGCGCGCCAACCTCGCGATCGAGGGTATCAGGGAATATGGCAACCCTACCGAGGATGCCTCCATGGCTTATCTCCTTGGAGAGGCATTGACGCTCAGGGCATTGATTTACTACGACATAGTCAGGGTCTGGGGCGATGTCCCCGCTCGTTTCTCTTCCGTGACAAGCGAGAACATCTATGTCAAGAAAGAAAGCCGCGATGTGATATTCAAGCAGCTTCTCGCTGACCTTGAGGAAGCTATCCCCTACCTTCCGAACCCCGGACAGACAACGGCTACTTCCCGCACTGACAGGGTCAACAAGATATTCGCCGAAGGTTTGTACGCCCGCATCGCCCTGATGGCTTCCGGTTACGCCATCCGCCCCGATGACGGCATGGTCGGTACCGGCGACCTCGGCACCGTTAGGCTGTCCAATGATCCCGAGCTGCAGAAGAGCGTCCTTTATCCGAAGGCCCTGGAATATCTCCGCGCCGCGATCAGCTCCGGAGCAGCTTCCTTGGAGGACTACGAGACATATTGGAAAAACCAGAGCAACCTGAACAACCTCGTAGCCGGTCCCGGTCACGAGACCTTGTTCGTGATTCCCTTCTCGGATGGTCGTGGCAGGTGGAATTACACTTTCGCCATCCGTTCCGAGGGATCAAGCTACGCTGGTGGCGCTACGGTCACCCGCGGAGGTGACGCCGGTCCTGTGCCTACGATGTGGTTCAAATATGACCAGAACGACATCCGCCGCGACATCACCTGCGTCAACTGGAGGTGGAATTCCAATGACGAGCCTGAGCTTCCCGGCATCCAGAGATGGTACTTCGGCAAGTATCGCTTCGAGTGGATGACTTCCCATCCGTACACAGGAGGCAACGATGACGGTGTGAAGCCTGTTGTCCTGCGCTATTCCGACGTCCTTCTCATGGCCGCCGAGATCGCCAACGAGCTTGGTGACACCCAGGAGGCGAAGAAATATCTCCTCCAGGTCCGCCAGCGCGCGTTCAAAGGCCACGAGGACGATGCCGAGGCTTATGTCTCAGCTATCTCAAGCAAGGATGACATGTTCAATGCCATCGTCGATGAGAGAGCCCTCGAATTCTGCGGTGAGATGACGCGTAAATTTGACCTTATCCGCTGGAATATGCTGAAAACCAAGATGGATGAGACAATCGCCGACATGAAAGCCCTTCGCGCGCTTTCCGGCAAGTACGCTGGCATCAACGGCTTGGACGGAGATGTCTATTACCAGGTGAACGGCAACAAAATCACTGTCTACGGACTCACGGGCGAGAAGACCGCCCCCACCGGAGCATGGGAGAAGAAGTCCGGCTACATCACCAAGACAGAAGACAGCAAAGGCGCCGCCACGGGGCTTTATGACGATCTCGTCAACGGGCTCTACAACGCCGACCCGATCCAGCACATGTTCTGGCCGATCTTCAACGACACCATGACCAACAGCCAGGGTCACATCAAGAACGACTACGGTTACGACAGCATTTAATACTGAAGCATTATGAGATTTATCAACATATTCAAAGCGGCTGCCATAGCGCTGGCTTCTCTGGCCCTGGTGACCGGCTGTGTCGAGGACGAGTTCGAGGAGATCACCCAACTCAACCTCTCACGCTGCCTTGAGCCCCAGAACCTGTCCGCGAAAGTGGATGTGGCGACAGGAGAGAATGTCACTTTCTCCTGGGATGTCAACAAGGACGCCGACAACTACAACCTTGTCGTCTACAGCGACGAGGCGATGACCCAGGAGGCTCTCAACGTCACGATCGCCTCCTCCGAGGTCCCCTACACCGTCAGGCTGACAGCTGACAAGAGCTATTACTTCAAGGTCCAGGCGCTTTCCGAGAAGCGTTCCGCCTCTTCCTGGGCCACTTACGACAGTTCCTGCAAGACTTACGCGGTCAAGGACAACCTCTTCCTCGAGGTTTCAGACAGGACTTCCTCATCCTTCTCGCTCAGCTGGTCGAAAGACGCTGACGACTACACTGAAGTGACTCACATCTCGGCTGTTCCCGTCAAGGGAGGCGATGAGGTGAGGATGGAGATCCCTGCTTCCCAAGCTTCCGCCGCCACGGCGGTCCTCGAAGGCTTGAAAGCCTCCACCGAGTACCAGGTCACCCTCTATTACCTCAGTGCCTCAAGGGGCAGTGTGGACGCATGGACAAAAGCCGACCCGGGCAGCGCCACCAAAGTCAGCACATCTGAGGAGCTTGTCGCCCTGATGACCGCGGGTGACAACATCTACCTGACTCTCGAAGGCTCCCCTTACACTATCAATAACGTCAAGCCGGCTGGAAGTGTCAACCTGGTTGGCGAGATCGGGGCCGACGGCACCAAGCCTGTCGTGACCGGAAAGATCGAGCTTACCGATGCCCTCGCTTCCGGAAGCGACATCTATCTTGAAGGAATCACCTTCGACGGCGGAGCCACAAACTCCCGTATTATCGAGCACACCGGCGGTTCCCCTGTGCTGGGCAGCATCAAGGTCGTTGGTTGTGACATCACCAACTACTTGGCCGGTCTTTTCTACGGCAACAACGACAATGTCATCAAGATCGGGGAGTTCCTCTTCGACTCATGCGACATGTATTCGATCCTCGGAAGCGGCGGAGATGCCGTCGACATCAGGAAAACCACCGAAATCGACAGGCTCGCTTTCCTGAATAATACCATCTACAACGGAATCCGCACGATGTTCCGCATCGACGCGTCTGACGCCATCAAGATCGGAACTCTCGACTTCGAGAACAACACGGTCAAGAATATCGCCACGATGGACGATGGCAACAACCGCGGATTCTTCGCTACCCGCGTCGCGATGGACATGATCCTGAAGAACAATCTCTTCCTCTATGAGGATGGCGGTAAAACAGGCGAAGGTGAGACCGACAGGGCCCAGCTTTTCCAGGTGAACAACAACACAGTCGTTCCCAATCTCACCGCTTCCGGCAACTACAGCTTCGCGTCCGGACAGAGCTTCTTCTCGAAGGTTCCCGCCGCAACGGCCGGATTCACCGAGCTGGAAGCTGATCCTTGCTACAATTCCAAGGGTAACTTCTTCCAGCTTTCCAACACCGACTTGGCTGCCAAGAAGGTTGGCGCCTCCAAGTGGTGGATAGCCTATGTCGAGAAAGAGGAAGACCTGACACAAGGAGTCATCGACCAGGCTCATGTCTGGAATCTCCAGGATGCCTCCCTCTTCGCCGGCGAGGTGAAGAACTCAAGGGTGCGTGACGGATTGCTTCTCGTTGGTTCAGAGGCGGTTCCGATGAACGCTGATGGTGGTGTCAACTTCCTTTCGGCATCCGTTCTCTCCCGCAAGGGAGTCCCGACCGACGGCTATGCCGCTTTCAAGATTGACGCTCCCGGATCCGTGGATATTCTCGTCAGCGATCCCGCGGGAACCGGCGCCAGCGTAGTCGTGGCCCTTGCCGATGACAATGGACTCTCCGTTAAGGGAGGTGTGGTCGCGGCGGCCACCAATGGTGGTGTCGAGAAGATCATCATCAACAAAGTCTCCGGAGAAGGCACTGTCTACCTGTATTCGACAGGTGCCGTGAATATCACGAAGCTCGCTTGGTCAAAGGATGTCACCGGTGGGAACAGAGTCCTCGCGGCTCCGAAACCCAAGGTCGAACCTGTCACCATCTCCGAAGGAGAGGCTACAGAAGTTTCTGTGACATGGAGCGCCGTGCCCAATGCCGCCGGCTACATCGTCGTGTTCAACAAGAGGGCTTATGAGCAGCAAACAGAGCTGAGCTTCAATGTCCCCGCTGAAGACATCGCGGAGCTGAAACCCGGCCTGTACAACTTCACGGTCCAGGCAATCCCGGCCGATGGTGACATCTATTACCAGAAGTCAGAGCTCGGCACTGCGGCCATCGCGATCCAGCCCAAGGGCGGAGAGGAAGGCGGAGTTGAGGTCATCAAGACCTGGGACTTCAGCGGTGCTGACTGGCAGGCTGAATTCGCGAAACTCGGTGAGTCCGGGAAGGATCTCGAGATTCTCTGGAACCTCACCATCGATGGACTCAACTTCTCATCCACGCTAAAGAACCGCTACACGGCTAAAGCCCTTCAGATCGCCGGAGGCGGATCCAAGACCGAAAGGGTACTCACCTTCGACATACCGGCTGATGGTACAGTCAAAGTCTGGTCTTCCAATACCGGCAGCAGCGAGGATCTCAACCGCAAGGTCGTCGTGGCCAGTGGGGAGGAGGAAGGAGTGGAACTCCCTGGTGGCACTCCGTCCAACGCCGATCCCACCGTTAATGAATATTCCGTAAAGGCCGGCAAGGTGTACATCTACACAACCGGTGCCCTCAGGATCTACAAGGTGGAGGTCACCTACACGACTGGCCCGGCGCCGAAAGTCGATCTCGTCTGGGATTTCAGCGGCGCTGACTGGCAAGCCGAGTTCGCGAAACTCGGTGAGTCCGGCAAGGATCTCGAGATTCTCTGGAACCTCACCATCGATGGACTTAACTTCTCATCCACGCTAAAGAACCGCTACACGGCGAAAGCCCTTCAGATCGCTGGAGGCGGGTCCAAGACCGAGAGAGTACTTACTTTCGACGCTCCGGCTGACGGAACGGTCATCGTGAAATGTTCCAACACCGGCAGCAGCGAGGATCTTTCCCGCCAGGTGGTTGTGGCGAGCGGTGAGGAGGAAGGCGTGGCCCAGCCCGGAGGTACTCCTTCAAACACGGACCCCACCGTCAATGAGTATTCCGTAAAGGCAGGCAAGGTGTACATTTACACTACTGGCGCCCTGAGGATCTATTCCGTAGAGTTTCACTCTTAACAACTTAAAAAATAATGACTTTCATTAATGACAGATTCATGCTCAGCAATGATACTTCTTACATGTTGTATCATGAGCATGCGGCGAAAATGCCAATCATCGATTACCATTGCCATCTTGTCCCGAGGCAGATAGCCGAGAACATCCAGTTCAAGGACATCACCCAGCTCTGGCTTGTGGACGGCCACTACGGTGACCATTACAAGTGGCGCGCGATGAGGGCTAACGGCGTGTCTGAAGAATATCTCACAGGAGGAACCAAATCCTCCTGGGAGACATTCGAGAAATGGGCGGAGACTGTTCCCTACACCATGAGGAACCCTCTCTACCACTGGACCCACCTCGAGCTCAGCAGGGTTTTTGGGATCGACAAGCTCCTCTGCCCGGCCACGGCCAGGGAGATATTCGAGGAATGCAATGCCAAGCTCGCCACCGAGGAGTTCCGCGGCCAGGCGCTCATCCGCAAGTTCGGAGTCGAGGTTGTCTGCACTACAGACGATCCCGCCGACGATCTGCGCTGGCACAAGATGATCGCCGAACATCCGTTCGGGACCAAGGTCATCCCTGCCTGGAGGCCCGACAAGGCCATGGCTATCGAGAACCCGAAGACTTATAAAGCCTACATCAAGAGGCTCGGCGAAGCCGCTGACAAGAATATCGACTCCTATGCGGACCTTATCGAAGCCTTGAAGAAGCGTCACGATTTCTTCGCTTCCATGGGATGCAAGCTGTCCGATCATGGCCTGGAGACATTCTACGCCGTGGATTACACCGAGCTGGAGATTGAATTGATATTCAAGAAAGCATTGCTCGGAATGGCTCCCGGCCCGAAAGAGCTGGAGAAGTTCCGCAGCGCCTTCCTCCACGACATGGCTGTCATGGATGCCGAGGCCGGCTGGGCCCAGCAATTCCATGTCGGAGCCATCAGGGACAACAACACCAAGATGTACAACCTGGTGGGAGCCGACACCGGCTACGACGCCATCCACGACCTGCCCATGGCTCTCGCCGGACACAGGTTCTTCGACCGTCTCACTGCCGAGGGCAAACTTGCCAAGACGATTCTTTACTGCCTCAACCCCAAGGACAATCCCGTCATGATGACAATGGCTTACACCTTCAACGACGGCACTTTCCCTGGCAAGATGCAGTTCGGATCAGGCTGGTGGTTCCTCGATCAGGAGAAGGGAATGAGGCGTCAGCTCGACTCCCTGTCAGCCCTCGGTCTCCTGAGCCGTTTCGTCGGAATGCTCACTGACTCCCGCAGCTTCATCAGCTACCCTCGTCACGAGTATTTCCGCCGCATCCTCTGCGACGTGATCGGACTCGATGTCGAGAGAGGCAAACTGCCCGCTTCGGAGATTGAGTTCATCGGCAAGATGGTCGAGGACATCTCCTACAACAACGCCAAGAACTACTTTAATTTCTAATTTTTAATGGATTACATAAGGATAAATCCGGCGGACAACGTGGCCGTCGCCCTGGCCGACCTGAAAGCGGGGACGCTGGTGGAGGGTGTAACCCTCAAGACAGATGTCCCACAGGGGCACAAGATAACTCTCAAGCCTCTTGCCGAAGGGGAGAATGTCATTAAGTACGGCTTCCCCATCGGCCATGTGGTCAAGGCCGTTGAGGCCGGGGAATGGATTGACCATAACAGCGTCAAAACCAACCTGGAAGGTCTGTTGGATTATTCTTACAATCCCGCCAAGGTGGAGATCGCTCCCGCGGAGGTCCACAGGACCTTCCGCGGGTTCCGCCGCGGCGACGGAAGTGTCGGGATCCGAAACCAAATCTGGGTCATTCCCACGGTCGGTTGCGTTAACGGTGTCTGCCAGGAGATTGTCAGGCGCTTCAACGACTCTTTGAATCAGCTCACCAACCAGTCCCTGAGCGGAGCCGAAGGGCCGGTCGATGCCGTCGTCGCCTTCCCCCACAACTATGGTTGCTCACAGCTTGGAGAGGACCACGAGAACACCCGCAAGATCCTGGCCGACATGGTACACCATCCCAACGCCGGAGGAGTCCTGATCGTCAGCCTCGGCTGCGAGAACAACCAGCTGGAAGCGTTCAAGGAGCTCGTGGGACCTGTCGATCCTGCCAGGGTCAAGATGTTCAAGACACAGGATGTCGAGGACGAGGTGGAATACGGACTCGGCTTGCTTAAGGAAATATATAACGTATGTTCCAAGGACGAGAGGACGGAAGTACCTGTAAGTGAGCTGAAAGTAGGGCTTAAATGTGGTGGCTCGGACGGTTTGTCAGGCATAACCGCCAACCCTCTGCTGGGAGTATTCTCCGACTGGATCGTCTCCCAGGGAGGAACCACGGTCCTCACTGAGGTGCCGGAAATGTTCGGAGCGGAGACCATCCTGATGAACCGCTGCCAGGACGAGAAGACTTTCGAGGAGACCGTAAGCCTCATCAACGATTTCAAGGCATATTTCATGAAAAACGGCCAGCCGGTCTATGAGAATCCCTCTCCCGGCAACAAGGCCGGAGGAATTTCCACCCTCGAGGAAAAATCTCTCGGCTGCACCCAGAAGTGCGGCAAGAGCATAGTCCGGGGCGTCCTCAGCTACGGCGAGAGACTATCCGTCAAGGGACTTAACCTTCTCAGCGCCCCAGGCAATGATCTGGTGGCCTCGACGGCGCTTGCCGCTTCGGGATGCCAGATAGTCTTGTTCACTACAGGGCGTGGAACTCCGTTCGGAACCTTTGTTCCCACTATGAAAATCTCCACAAACACAAGACTTTACGAACATAAGAAAGGCTGGATCGACTTCAACGCCGGAGTGCTCGCGCAAGGCGGGACGATGAATGAAGTCGCGGCCAAGTTCATTGAGAAAGTACTCGCCGTCGCCGGCGGTGAGAGCGTCAACAGCGAGAAAAGCGGTTTCCGCGAGATCGCGATATTCAAGTCCGGCGTGACTTTGTAAGAACATTAAGGAATATTTTAATTATATTTGATAAACATGGAAAGGTTAAACAGGAAAACGGCACCTCAGGCCAAGACCTACACTGAGAAGATCATCCAGTTCGGAGAAGGCAATTTCCTCCGCGCGTTCATCGAGTGGATCATCTGGAAAACGAACCAGAAGACCGATTTCGACGCTTCCGTCGTGATCGTCCAGCCCATCGAGAAGGGAATGGTGGACATGCTTAACGAGCAGGATTGCCTCTATCATCTTAATCTCCAAGGCCTTGACAAGGGTCAGAGTGTCGACAGCGTGGACATGATCGACGTGGTCAGCAGGGGACTCAACCCCTATCGCGAATTCGAGGAGTACCTCAAACTCGCCGAGCAGCCCCAGATGCGCTTCGTCATCTCCAACACCACAGAGGCCGGAATTGCCTTTGATCCCAATTGCAAGCTGGACGACAAGCCAGCCCTCTCTTATCCTGGCAAGCTCACCCAGCTCCTGTACCACAGGTACGAGTATTTCAAGGGAGACATGACCAAGGGATTCATCATCTTCCCTTGCGAGCTGATATTCGAGAACGGCAAGCACCTCAAGGAGTGCATCCGCCAGTACATCGACCTCTGGAACCTTGGGGAAGGCTTCTCCAACTGGTTCGAGAACGCCTGCGGCGTTTATAGCACCCTCGTTGACAGGATTGTTCCGGGATATCCCAGGGACACCGCCGCCCAACTTTGCGAGAGGGTCGGCTATCAGGACAACATGCTTGACAAGGCCGAGATATTCCACCTTTGGGTCATAGAGGCTCCGAAGGAGATCGCCGCTGAGTTCCCCGCCGACAAGGCAGGTCTCAACGTGCTGTTCGTCCCTTCAGAAGCTCCCTACCACGAGAGGAAGGTCACCCTCCTCAACGGCCCCCACACCGTACTCTCCCCTGTCGGCTACCTGAGCGGCCTGAACACAGTCAAAGAGTGCTGCGAGGATCCCCTGATCGGCAAATTCGTTCACAAGGTGATGTACGAGGAGCTTCTTCCCACTCTGAATCTTCCTGAGAATGAGCTGCTTCAGTTCGCCGGAGATGTCATGGACCGCTTCCGTAACCCGTTTGTCAAGCATTTTGTGACCAGCATCATGCTCAACTCCTTCCCGAAGTTCCGCACCCGCGACCTTCCTGGAATCAAGACTTATCTGGAGCGCAAGGGCGAGCTGCCCGCCGGTCTGGTTCTCGGTCTTGCCGCCATCTGCACCTACTACAAGGGAGGCAAACGTGGTGAGGATGAGATAGTTCCCAACGACGACCCGAAGATCGTCCAGCTCCTGAAGGATCTCTGGGCCACCGACGATGTGAAGCAAGTGGCGGAAGGTGTCCTTGGCGCCGAGTTCATCTGGGACGAGGACCTGAACGCTATTCCCGGTCTTACACGTCTTCTGACCAAGGCTCTTGCTCTCATCCAGATGGAAGGAATGCGCGCCGCGGTACAATGCATTGTTTAAATGAATATAAATCAACAAATTGACAATATGCCAAGAGTTATAACTTTCGGTGAGATCATGCTCCGGCTCTCCACGCCGGGTTATCTCCGTTTCTCCCAGGCCAAGCAGTTCGACGCCACCTTCGGCGGAGGAGAGGCCAATGTGGCGGTCTCGCTGGCGAACTACGGGATGGATGTCCAGTTCGTCACCCGCTTCCCGGAGAATGACATAGCGAAGAGTTGCATCCGCGACCTTCATTCCTACGGCGTGGGCACCGACTTCTGCGTCTTCGGCGGAGAGCGTCTCGGAATATATTTCCTTGAGACAGGCGCTGTCGCCCGTCCGAGCAAGGTGGTCTATGACAGGGCCCATTCCGCCATATCCACGATTGAGACCGGGATGATAGACTGGGACAAGGTCTTCCAGGGAGCTGACTGGTTCCACTGGACCGGCATCACTCCGGCCTTGAGCCAGGGCGCGGCCGACGTGTGCCTGGAGGCGATCAAGGCCGCCAACCGTCTTGGAGTCACCGTCTCCTGCGACCTTAATTACCGCAAAAATCTCTGGAAATACAGTAAGAAAGCCTCTGAGATCATGCCTGCCCTCGTGGAAGGTTGCGACATTATCCTTGGCAACGAGGAGGATGCCGACAAAGTCTTCGGGATCAAGCCTGAAGGCTTCGACGTGACCGCCACCGGAGGCGCCATCGACCAGAAAAGGTTCCAGAGCGTGGGCGAGCAGCTGATGGCAAGGTTCCCGAGGGCGAAGAAAGTCATCATCACTTTGAGGGGATCCATCAACGCGAACCACAACACATGGGGCGGAGTCCTTTGGGATGGGACAACCCTTTACCAATCACCTCGTTACGACATCACCCACATCGTGGACAGGGTCGGCGGTGGTGACAGTTTCATGGGTGGCCTGATCTACGGTCTGCTGACCTACACCGGTGATGACCAGAAGGCGCTTAACTTCGCCGTGGCCGCATCTTGCCTCAAGCACACCATCTTCGGGGATTACAACCAGGTCACGGTCGCCGAAGTCGAGAATCTTATGAAAGGTGACGGCTCTGGCCGCGTCTCCCGCTAATATTGAATTATTTATGGCAAAATACAGCAAACTTCAAGTAATACAGACAATGAAGGAGACCGGCATGGTTCCGGTCTTCTACAACGCCGACCTTGAGACTTCCAAGAATGTTCTCAAGGCCTGCTACGAGGGCGGAGTCAGGGCTTTCGAGTTCACTAACAGGGGCGATTTCGCCCAGGAAGTGTTCGGCGAGCTCGTCAAATACGCCAACAAGGAACTCCCGGGGATGATCCTCGGCATCGGCTCCGTTGTCGATCCCGGCACTGCCGCCATGTACATCCAGCTCGGAGCCAACTTTGTTGTCGGTCCGTTGTTCAATCCGGCTGTCGCCCCTGTCTGCAACCGCAGACTCATCCCCTACTGCCCCGGCTGCGCCACTCCCAGCGAGATCGGAGCCGCCCAGGAGGCCGGATGCGACATCTGCAAGGTGTTCCCGGGAGATGTGCTGGGACCGGCTTTTGTTAAAGGAATAAAAGCCCCTATGCCTTGGAGCCAGATCATGGTGACCGGTGGGGTGAAGCCGACAAGAGAGAATCTCGAGGCTTGGTTCAAGGCCGGAGTGACCTGCGTCGGCATGGGATCCAACCTGTTCCCTAAAGATGTTATAGCCGCAGGCGAATGGGGCAAGATATCCGAACTTTGCGCTGGCGCTTTGGAAATAATCAAATCACTGAGATAACATGTCAACACAGAAAAAACTGATGACCGATTGGAGATGGTGGATATGCAGCCTTCTCTTTGTCGCCACGACCGTCAATTACCTTGACCGTCAGGTGCTTTCGCTCACTTACGAGGAATTCATCAAGCCCGAGTTCCACTGGTCAGACGCCAACTACGGAACGATCACATCCTTCTTCTCCATCTTCTACGCCATCGCCTGCCTGTTCGCCGGCAAGTTCGTGGACTGGATGGGAACCAAGAAAGGTTACCTGATCGCGATCGGAGTGTGGTCGACCGGTGCCGTGATGCATGCCGCTTGCGGATGGGCTTCCGCCCACATCGGCGGATTCGATTCCGTTGCCGCGATGAGGGCCGTTGAGGCGGGATCAAACGCCGCTTTGGCCGTGGCCACAACGTCAGTCTATCTATTCCTGCTGTGCCGTGGCATCCTCGCCCTTGGAGAGGCTGGAAACTTCCCTGCGGCCATCAAGGTGACCGCTGAATATTTCCCCAAGAAAGACAGGGCTTTCGCGACCTCGATCTTCAATGCTGGAGCCTCTGTGGGCGCTCTTGCCGCTCCTCTTTGCATCCCGCCGCTGGCCAAGGCTCTCGGTTGGGAATGGGCTTTCATCATCATCGGTGGACTTGGCTTCATCTGGATGTTCTTCTGGCAGTTCATGTACGACAAGCCCGAGAAGAGCAAACATGTCAACGAGGCCGAGCTGGAATATATTCACCAGGACGACGCTGAGGAAGCCGCGGAGAAGGCGGCCCTCGCCCAGGAGAAATCCATCCCCTTCACCCAGGCGTTCAAGTATCGCCAGACCTGGTCTTTCATTGTCGGCAAGTTCCTGACCGACGGCGTCTGGTGGTTCTTCCTGTTCTGGGCCCCTTCATATTTCAGCAACCAGTTTAACGCTCCGGCGACCTCGTTTAAAGGTCAGGCTCTGATCTTCACTCTGTACCTGATCGTTACGGTCGTCTCGATCTTCGGTGGCTACCTTCCTAAGCTGTTCGTTGAGAAGAAGGGCATGCACCCGTATTCAGGCCGTATGCTGGCGATGTTGATCTTCGCTTTCTTCCCGCTCTGCGCTTTGTTCGCCCAGCCTCTTGGAGTTCATTTCAACTCCCCGTGGTGGCCGGCTGTCCTGATCGGCCTTGCCGCCGCCGGACACCAGGCCTGGTCAGCGAACATATTCTCCACAGTAGGAGACATGTTCCCTAAGGGCGCTATCGCCACGATCACCGGAATAGGTGCCATGGCCGGAGGAGTCGGCTCGATGATTATCCAGAAAGTCGCCGGTAACCTGTTCACCTACGCTGAGAACGCCGGTTCCGCTTTCCACTTCCTCGGATTCGAGGGCAAGCCGGCGGGTTACTTCATCGTGTTCTGTTTCTGCGGAATAGCTTACCTTCTCGCCTGGACAATCATGCGCGTCCTCGTCCCGAAGTACAAACCAGTCGAATTATAAGGCCTTCACCTGTTATCCAGAGCTCCTTGCTTGTCATCCTGAGCGAAGCGAAGGATCTGCGCCTGTTACAGAAAGCTTAATAATCAACTATTTAAACAATCTAACGGTACCGAAAACGGCACCGTTAGATTCGTTTTATTGCTGATAACCAGCTATTTCCATAACCAGATTAACAATCCAAAAATCACTTATTGACAGGGACATAAAGCAGGGATGATTCCCAGTCCATATCGTCAGTGTAGTTTCTTTCTCCTTTCTCGAACTCAAGACCGAAGAACCGGCCGTCCTCTCTCTCAATGTTGTACAAAGATGTGAACCTATAGCCTTCATTCTTATTCAAGAACGCTGTCTTTACCTTTTGGGCGTATTCAGAAATAACAGAGGGGTCTTCTTCTTTGTAACGGGTTTCCGTCCAAGCCCAGTCCCGACCCTGACGGGAATAAGCGGTTTTGACTAATCCTTCATCAAAGATAAACACCAGGTTATCTCCATAAAGGTTCATTGAACCAAGAATTTCCGCTCCGGGAAACCTCCCTTTGATACGCTCCAAAGAGGTAGAAATATCCTTCCACCAGTATGATGGATTGACACCGCCCGCAAAGGCAACATATAAAAGGGTCCCGTCTTCGCAGATCACAATAGTGTCGTCCCGGTGAACTATGTCGTCAAGAGAATGGTTGCACTTAAGCGGGACATCAAAATGAAATTCATATTGTTTCCTGTCCATTCCACGACGGGAAATCTCCATCACATAGCTGTTGTCAGAAGAATAATCTTCATTCTCCACCCCGGTTCCGACATAGGTCCTTGCCACCTTGCGAGGAATCTGGAACAGGAAATCCTCTTTCGAGAATTCCTTATTGGTCATCATCCAGAGACAGTTCTTGTAGTGAGCCGTGCCTTTTACGCCGTCTGAATCAATGAATTTCAACTCAGCCCAGCCCTCGTAATTCTCTCCGAAATGGTCATTCAGGAGAGTAGCTCCGGGATAACGGTTGTTAAAATCGTTAAGGACAGTCTCAGGAATAGGATCGTAAGGCTCAGGATCCGACTTGTCGCATCCCGCCAGTACAAACATACCAATCGCGAAGCTCAGAAACAGCGATACAATGCTGTGAACAGATAAATTCTTGATCATTTTGCCTGCCATTTTAAAAGGGCCGCAAAGGTAACCAATTAAATCATCTTACTGTAATAATCAGCCGATTTGGAACTCTTTTGCCCTTAAAGCGACTTATATTGCTTTATTCGCCTTATTGTGTTATCAAAACACGATATTGTTATCATTTTATTGTATATTTGTGAAAATGATAACATTTTATGGAATCCGTCAATACAAAGGTTCAAACAGGTCTCCGGCTTGACCCGGATCTTTATAATCGCTTGAAAATAAAAGCGAAGAAACAAAAGCGATCGTTTAACAGTTATGTTGAGACTATCCTTGAGGCCGCCGCAGGAGCAGACTATCCTTCTCTGGGAAAAGGATTCAAGGTATCTGATGAGATCCTGGCGCTGGGGAAAACCCTGCCACATTATTCAGAAGAAGAAATCGCCGCGGATGAACGCCTTGCTTACTTGTTGTCAAAATGAGAGTATTTCTTGACACAAACATTTTAATCGACCTACTGGATAATTCCAGAGAGGGTTTTATGAGTGCGGCGTTAGTATTTGAGGCGGCCAAGGAGGGGTTTCTTGATGTTTGCCTCTCCTCACAATCAATAACAGACTGCTCATATATTGCCAGAAAAAAGCCTTTGGCTGTTTTTCAAGCCGCGATAGGACGCATATTGCCGTTTGTGGATATTCTTCCTCTGACTAAAGACAATCTTTTTAAGGCAGCGTCCAGTGATTGCCCTGATTTTGAGGATGCCGCATTGATTGCCTGTGCGGAGAAGAACCTTTGTGACATCTTTTTAACATCAAACACAAAGCATATCAAGCCATTCACGACCCTTCCAGTCCAATCTCCGAAAGAGTTTGTCCAGCTGGTTAAAGGTTAATCTATCTATATTTTCAACTTAAGTCCCGCCTTGCCAAGAAGCCAGGCGGTGGCTATGCATAACATCGAGAACAAAGCGCACTTTAAGAGCCCGACACCTCCGGCAAGCCACGAGGGAACGGTCGGAGAGAATACAACCCAAAGGGCGTAATACAGATAAGGCATCATATACACCGTAAGCGTGGCCGTACCGGCGGGGCTGAGAGGTTTGAACCACCCTGTCCAATTCCGTCTCTCAAGGTAACGGAGCAGGGTGTATAACGCTACGGAAATGGCTGACACATAAAGGCACCAGGGAAGCGTCCCCACTATTTTGGACGTGATCCAGAATTGATGAGCGCCCCAGCCGAGAAAAACCAGAAGGATGGCGGCTCCGATGCCGGCACTGACCCGGAACGAAACGTCTTTTTCAGACAGTCTTTTATCGGCGAGTGTCGTCATCATCCCGCCGAGAACCATCAATGCGCAGGAACCGTTCCCGAGATGTATGGCGCGGGCGAAATCCGATATGAAATTACCCCCATCAATCAAACTGCCTCCGTCACGAAGACCGGTGGTAAGCATATTCAGAAGGCACACGGCAAGCCAAAGCAATGCTATGATCCAGGGCTTTTTCCTTGATATCATCCAGGAGATGGCGCAGAACAGATAAGCCCATCCGATCAATCCGAGAATACCCCACCATCCGGCACGGAAATATGCTCCGTCCCCATTACGGAATGTAAGCGCAAGAAACAGGAGAATAGCCATACCAGCGGCCTGCAACCACTTTTTGGGCTTGAATTCTTTTGGGTATTTGTTCCAGATCAAGAAGAAGCCCAGAACCATCAGAACCCAGTAGGTACCTTTCCCGTAACCTCCTATAGGAGAGAAACTTCCCTCAGAATTGACAATGAACACGCCCATCAATAACAAAGCGAGTGTTCTTGAAAGGATATGCGCGAAAACGCCTTCGCCTGTCTGTCCTTTGGAAAACCGTCGCTCGATGGCATACGGGATGGACATACCGACCGAGAACAAAAACATAGGGAACACGATATCCGCCAGCCCCATTCCGTCTTGAGTGGCCTTTTTGTGTTCTATCCACCGCGGAACCCCGCCTACGGTCCACAGGTCGTTCACGAACACCATCAGGAACATCGTGAGCCCCCGGAGCATATCTATGGCGCCGTTGCGCCGGTCAAGAAAAGAATCCATTATAGCTCTTTTGAGGTGGCGAGGGCGATGCCACGGTTATTATCTTTGTCAACAGCGCAGTAGAAATGATAGACAACGCCTTTCCACTTGACCATGCAGGGTTTGTGGGCGTAGCGGCTGTCGAAGGGCTCCGAGGGCTTGATAAGCGGCTCCCCGGTCCAGTCGGTCCAATGGACAAGGTCGTAGGAGCAGGCGAATGTGTCCCAGGCATAGGTCCTCGTGTCATCCCAGTTGAACCCGAAATAGAACATCACCCATAATTTGCCCATTCTCTGGACGTGGGCGTCGCCGGTAATACCCCTGTTCCCGTGCTCCAGGACTGGATCTGAGCCGAACCGTTTCCAAGACACCATATCGTCACTCACGGCCATCCCGATTCTCTCAGCATTGCCTAAGGCGTTGTAATACATAGCGAAAGGATGCCCTGTGAGTTTCCAAGGGTCACGAATAACGCTATTCTTGTAAATCTTGACATTATCCCACCAGGATACGTCAGGATCATTAGGCGACAGAATAGGCTTATTCAGCCTGTCCCACTCGTGAGGTTCGGTCGGGTTCCCTGTCGTATAAGCCATTCCTGGAGACAGGACTCCGCTCTCATAGCCGGAAGCGTCTCCTCCAAGATAGCTCATCCAATACTTGCCGTCATATTTCTCCAACTCGTACGACCCACCCCATTTCGGGTCAACCAGAGCCAGATAGCCAGCTTTCTGATTGACATCCCAATCGGTGTCATCTGAATATGACATAATCCTGCCAAGTGTCTTCCATTCAAGTAGTTCCTCACTCTCGGCGAGCCAGGTCTCATACCCCCGGCCGTCGAAAACGATATAGACCATGTACCATTTCCCATCCTTGCGAAATACGCTGGGGCTGTCGGCAGCCAGCCCATCCCCTCCGGGAATGACAAGCCCACGCTTGAAAGGAGTTTTGACCTCCTCGAACACTTTCTCCATCTCCTCCTGCGGGACGGTTTCGGGAAATTCCTTGACGCAACCAACCGCACAAAGCAGAGTTGTCAAAACCACTATAATTGCTAAATCAGTTCTCATAAACGCCAAGTTAAGAAATAATGGGAAATAACGGAAATAATAGTACCTTTGTGGCCCTTTTCATTAGAGTATTATGATTAATAATAAAGCATATCGTTCCGTCTCGCTCATCCTTATTGTTTTCCTCGGCCTGTTGATATCCTCCGGTTGCTCGAAGGAAGAGCGCGCTCCTTATGACCAGATTCCGGAATATGTAATGGAGCATTTCACAAATCGCTACCCCGGAGCGACTCTCCTGAGTGAACGTTACATTGAAGATTACCAGGGTTGGGCTGAATTGGAATTTGTTGATAGCGACGGACTTAAAGCGACAGCCCACTATAAGGAAGGCATCTGGATGATGACAAATAAGGTATATTCGAAAGAGAATTTCATCTACCAGATCCCCAGGAAGGTAGCCAGAGCGTACGTCGGCACGGGAGTGGATAACGAAGACTATTCATCTGACAATAGCTACGTGATGGAGATCTCCCGCCGCTATTTCGAGAAGAAACAATATGAGTTTTGTTTCGAGATTCCTTACGAAGACGAGGATGCGATCAACGGTGTCGTTTATGAAGCCAACACCATAGCTATCGACGAGGATGGCGACCTGCTTTATTATGAGCATGACCATGTGAATCCCTCATATTGGTGGAGGGATATCACTCCGTCGCTAAACAGCGTAAGCGGGTTTTTACCGGCGGGTGCGACTGTCCTTGGGAGCGTGAATGAGGCCGGCAACAACCTCATCTTCTTTATGGACAATGGTGTCATCAAGACAGCCAAGTCTTCGCAAGGCCGTAACTGGGATTGGGAAAAGACATACTTTCAGATTGACCGCTTTAACCTCACCGAAGCGGCGGCTAAAGCGAGGGATGAGTTTCTATCCGAGCACGAAGGCTACCGTTTCACAACTCTGTACAGTGTTGAGGACCGGTTCGGTAAATACTATGGTCTCAAATTCGAGAAAGGAGACTGGAATAATGCGGTGGCAACCGATTGGATCGCCACAACTATCTATATTCCTGCTGAATAAACTTTAGAGCCTGACTTTATGGGTGCCGGGGCCGAAGGTTTTTCCACCGGCCTGGCAAGTTGTTCCTTCCGGGACGGTTATCTCAGCGTCAATCCTCTTGCCCTTCTTAACGAGGGAAACCTCAATCTTGCCGTAATATGTCTCGAAACCGGTCTTGAGCCATTTGAGGTCGCCCAACTGTGGCTTGACCTGAAACTCTTGATAACCAGGCTTCAAGGCATCGACTCCAGCCAACTGGCGAACCATTGAGATCACCCCGCCACCAGCCCAAGCATGATTGCAGGTGCCATCAAAATACCAATGCTCGTAAAGAGTCGTACAACTGTCCTTCATGATGGTAGGGCACTGTTTCCGCATCCTGTCCAGAGCCATTTGCGGCTCTCCCATGGTGTAAAGGGCATCCAGCACATAGGGGAACATGTAGGTCGTGGCGTTGTAACGCTCGGCGAAAACCTTCTTCAATGCCGGATATTTATCCGCGGACGCGATGCCGGAAATAACGGCCAGGGCCTGCACACGGTCATCCGGAAGGTCATCAAAACCAGGAGTTATATAGGCAGCCCCGTTCCAGAACTTTGAGTTGATCTTCTCGGCGATATTCGCCATAAGAGCCTCATCCTGAGCCGCATCAGCCTCTTTCCCAAGTTTCCTCGCGAATTCCGCCTCAGCCTTGAGCGCGAGGTAATACCACAGATGCAATTGAGCTACCCGATCCTGGTGCCCACCGGCATCAGGCCAGTCCCAACCACCCTTGCGGTAAATAGGAAGTCCCTCAGAATCAAGCTTCCATACCTCATGGAGATACTTATGGACCGCGGGGTAGACATCCGCTACGAAAGAGTCATCACCGGAATAGAACATATATCCCCGGAATCCGAACCAGCCTATTGAGTTAAGGACCTGCATCGGAAGCTCCTTAAAGTAATTGGAGCATGGGATCGGGGCGTACATGACCCCGTCGGGCTTCTGCCATCCGACAAGTTCCATAATACCCTTGCGGGCAAGCTTGTCGGCCTTGCGGTCAAGAAGATAGAAGGCCTCATTCAACTCGTTGACCTCATCGCCCCACCACTGGGCCCTCTCCCGGTCGGGACAGTCATAATAAGTGTCCCTCATACAGACATATAGAGTCCTTTGGGCTTTCTGGTAATATTCATTGAGAAGGGGGTCGGAACAGGAAAAAGATCCCGTGAACTCAGTGTCGTATCCTGTCTCACGATATTTAACCTCAAGAACTTTGACTTCAGGAGGGAAGACATAATACAATTCCTCACCATTCATCCAGCCGAAGCTCTCATATTCCTGAACTCCTTCTTTGGTGACATATTCAGCGCTGACGCACTTGGCGTTGGTGACAATGTCGTGGTCGGTGTACATGGAAATCACCTTCCCTTTGGGAGCCTCAACTTTGAACCAAGGGGAGAAATGTCCGTTGTACGGAAGTTTGCAATAGAGGGTGTCCCCGCTCTGACGCGTTGAGAGATAGTCTTTTAGACCATAGTCCTTCCATTGCGGGATCGGTCTTTCTACCAGTTTGCCCATCGGGGCTTCCCCAGGAAGGTAAGGAAGCTCTAAGGCTGTCCCTAACCATTCGGGAGCCTCTCTTTGCACCGGTACGGCGTCAGGCCCGGGAATGGGAGTCTGGAACCAATTGTAATCGAATAAGTTGGCATCGTAGCGGATATTGCTTTCTGAAAGGCGGTAATTTGTGATAGGGTGCGAAGCCGTGCCATACCCGTACTGGACGGAACACTCCCAAGTCTCGTCGGAAAGAATCTCCAACCCGGGACAGCGGGCATCGAAAAGTAGGGCGCAAGTGCCGCTGCTCAGGTGGCTGAATCCCGCCTTGCCCATAAACCAGACAAGAACGGAAATCCTGTTGGCCCCTTCTTTCAGATACGGGGCGATCTCGACTTTATCATAGTACCCGTCTCCGATGGATGGTCCCCTTTTAAGGCCCCCCTCATAGACGACAGGCTCACCATTGATCCAAAGCCAGTACTTTGTGTCAACGGCGATTCTTGCCACAAGAGAAGCCGGAACCTTCTCAATTTCAACATCTTTACGGAAAGCGAGCCAGGAATTGGTCTCGTTTTCGTAATACTGCTTGCTGATCCACTTGGCTTTCCAGGCATACTCCTCAGCTCCAGCTCTCAGCCCAAAGCAAAGAACCAGAGTCGCTATCGTCAGTATCTTTCTCATTTCGTGTCGGTGTAGCAGCCCTCAACGGTGACGGATCCGCCCTCGATGATGTAAAGGTCATCTTTGGTGGCGGGGTAACGGAGGATGAAATTCTTGAGGCTCACGTTCTGGCAATCCTTCAGGTAGACAAGGGTCGGAATGACCGGATTGTCAATATGCCTCATCTTGATCTGGCCGTCGATATTATCAAGAAGTCCAGGCCCGCGGCCGTCGATAACTCCCTTACCTTCAATGGTCACATCCTTGACTCCTTCTCCCCAGAAGATGCCCTTGGCACCCTTGTAGGAGTAGATGTTCGTGGAACCAACGATCACCGCGCCCTCGCGGAGGTAGATGTCAACCCCATCCTTAAGCTGGACGGATCCTGTGAGATAGCGTCCCACGCTGAATTCCAGGGTGCCGCCACCTTTCTCGGAGATGAAGTCTATCGCCTTCTGGATAGAGGTCGTGTTGTCCGTAGCGCCATCGCTCCTGATTCCGAAGAAAGAGGACTTGTAGACCGGTTGCTTGTCTTGGGCTATCCCCGCCATGGAAACCAGCAGCAGGGAGGCTATGATGAATATCTTTTTCATTTCTTCTTGATGTTCTTGGTGTCCTTGTTAATGATCTGCTTCTTGCCCTTAGGAGCGGTGTCCTGGTTGATCTCCACATCCTTGAGTCTCAGGCCGTTGACATCGTCCGTAACGATCGCGGGGCGGTAATCCTCGCCATCCACGGTGATCTTCACATTGTCAAAGACGATCCCGTCGGCATGACGAATGTAGAACCCCCACGCCGGCAACTCTTTCCAGTTGGAGAACTCGGGGTAGCTGGTCTCCTTCTCCTCGATGGCGGCGAGTTCCTCCTTGGATGAGCCTCTGTAGGCATATTCAGGATCGGCATGACCGGGATAGACTATCTCGATGTTCTCAAGACGGACATTCTCGATCTTGATGTCGGGATTGCCGAAAATGATGCTGGGAAGGACGTTGCGGGGCAGGTCCTCGACCGGTCCCTCATAGCTGTAGCCGGCATCCGGCTTGTCCAGAGGGACTTCCGCATACATGTTCTTGATAACGATGTTCTTGAGATAGGCCTTCTGGTCATCGCGGGTGTGGCGTGTGCCGGTACGGAGGAAGATCGGATTGCCGGTGTGGATGCTCTCGATCCCGTCGATCTCAACATCCTCGATCGTGGCGCCATCCACCGTAGCGATAGTGATGGCGCTGCGGTAGGTGTCGTAGATCTTGATATTCTTGAACTTGAAGTTCTTGAACTTGCCGCGGGTGTAGGTTCCGAACTTGATCCCGTTGGCGCTTGAGCGGCCCACGCAGTTCTCCACCAGGATGTTCTCACTCACCCCGTCATTGCTGTGGCTCTTGAAGCAATACACATCGTCGGCAGCGTCGAAGAAGCAGTCACGGATGATCACGTCACTGCTGTCCACAATGTCGATTCCGTCATTGTTCCAATATGACTTGGCGTCCACATGAACCCTTTCCACCAGGATATTCCTGCACTTGTCGTACTGCTGGTTCCAGCAGCCGGGATCTTTGAGGAGAATATCCCTGATGACGATACCTTCGCATTTGTAGAAATGAATATTCTCCGGACGTTTCGCTTCCTGGAGCCGGTCGTTACCGAGGGGATCATCGAAGACTCCGAGATGGACGAAGTCTATGAACCTCGTAGCGATAGCGAAACCGCGGCCGTTCACTGTGCCGCCACCCTCTATGCCTATGTTTTTCTGGCCAATGGCAAAGATGAGCGCTGTCCATTTGGCATCCGGATCCTTGATGTAGTCAAAAGGATTGAGAGATCCCAAAAGAGAGGAATCCTCGTCTATCCAGAGGGTTACTCCGTCCTTGAGGTAAATTGTTCCACTGACGTAATCACCGTTGTCGAGAACGACACGGCCTCCTCCTTGGGCGGACACGAAATCAATCGCCGCCTGGATACTGACTGTGTTGAGGGTGAAACCGTCGGGAACAGCCCCGAAGTCCCTCGCGAAATAATCAGCGGCGTTGAGCCCATTGGCTCCGCCGGCCAACAGCATCAAAGACGCCGCGAGTCTAAGGAATCGTTTCATTTGCTCTTTGTGTTATTGTTTGTAAAATTTCACTGGTCCGATCAATCCCGCGGACACATAGGGCTGGTTGCGCCTCAAAACGAAACGCTGGGCAGCCTTGTTGTCCTTGAGAGTTTGTATGTAATTGCCCATCAGGGTAGTTACTTTAACTTCAATGGTGTTTTCCCCCGCTTTCACATAGGGAGAAACGTCGTATATTCTCTCCCCGAACCACTTCATTCCGGCATCACGGCCGTTGATCTTGAGCTCACAGATGTCGGCGACCTTCCCAAGGTCAAGATACTTTGGAAGATCCTTCGCTTCGCTCAGGATGACAGTGGTCTTGTACACTATCGTGCCCATGAAGTTCTTGAAGGTCGTGTCGGCCATGTCCTTGAAGTCCTGAAGGGTGTCAAGGGTCGCTGTCCAGGTCGAGTCGAGCTGGGGCTGATTGAGGGTCAGGGACCAGGGGCCCTTCGCTTCGCGGAGATCCTTCGCTTCGCTCAGGATGACAGGGTTGGTGAGCGGAGCCGAACCACGGCCATCCTTATTGAAGACAATAAGATAAGTCTCGGACGGGCCGAAACGGAAACTGGCTTTGCCCGACTTGTCAAGCTTTAGCGGGTACCGACTCCCGGCAGCGGGATCATAAATCCAGGCATGCTTCCCGGAAGTGATTGATTTCGGGAATATTATGTCAGTCTGGCGGGCCTCGCTCATGTGGGCGTTCATGATCAGGAATATGTCAGACTTGTCATCGGTGACATAACGGTCCTGAAGCAGGAAGCGGTCCGGATTGGTGATGGTGATCGAATGGGGCAAGGAATATTTCTTCATCACGTCCTCATACCATTCGAGATATTTCCCGTCCTCGGGCTTCTCAAGCAAAATGAAGTTGTCTTTGAACGACTCAAGGCGCTGGACCCTTTCGGCGATCTCTTTGTCCCGGGACTCATAGTCCTTGAGTCCCAATGACTTCTCCGGATATTTCCCCACACAGAAGACCCTTCCGCCCTGACGGACGAATTCCTCGAGCTTGGCGAGCGTCTCCGGAGTCGTGCTGGTGACCTCGACGAGGAACAAGACTCCATATTCCTTTGGCCCGTAACAGAGTTTTCCGTTCCTGACCGTCGCGTCATTTAGGATTATCTCGCTCACGTAGTCGGCTCCGCCGCCGGTTTTATGGATCGCCTCCCAGATGAGAGAGGTATATGGCACATTCAGCTTGACGGGGAACGGCTCCGTCTGGACTCCCATCGTGGACCACATGTCGTAGTTGGCGGGAAGGATGGCGATGTCCGTGTACATGTCGGCGTTCTGGAGCTGGCTGGCTATGCGGGCCCTATAGTCATTAAGGTTCTTGACATAAGGCCACCAGGTGTTCCTCTCATTGTGGAACGTCCCGTACTGTATCCAGCCCGGAAACTCGGCCTCAAGAGGGGAATAATTGAATCCATGCCATACAGAATGAGTTACGCCGGAGATGGCGCTCATGTCAGAGCCGACTTTAAGGAACTCGAGCGAAGTCGTGAAGACTTTATAGGTGTTGGTCATCTCTTCGGCGCTGACGATCCTCTTTCCGGAAAGGTGCGCCGCTGAAGAGACGTATTTGTTGATCATGGTGTAACCTCGGCCGCGGCGGTAATCCTCGTCTCCCATCTCCTCTCCGATCTTGTGGCGGAGCCAGTTGGTGGTCCAAGACTCTCCCTCGGGGAAATCGACCATAAAGGAACTCTCAAGCGGGAAGAACCCCCTTCCGTAGGCCTGGGCGCGGAGTTTCAGCCCCTTGTCTTTGGCCCACTGGCCCATGGTGCCGTAAAAGCGCTCGTGAAGGAGTTCGGCTTTTGTCAGCTCGAAATCGAAGCGTACGCGATCCACTTCTTCCTGGAACTTGGGACTCTTCTTGGACCCGTATTCAAAACTCTTGACATCCCCGAGCCTTCCAACCTCGAACATCGTGAAAGGCAGCCATGGAATCACATCATAACCTCTCCTTCTCTTGAATTCCTCGGCGAAGTCTGCCGTCCAGTTGTTGCCCTCCAGCTCCATGCTGTCAATGAACATGGCCCTGACTCGACCTGAAAGAGGGCCTATTCTCTTTTCAATCGCATCGGTCATGTGGTCGAGATAATGCCTCACCGCAGCGGCGTCCATGTGGTTTAGGATCGATCCCGCTGCTCCAGGGGCGCCATTGATCACACTGGCGAACGAGTCGAACTTCACCATCGCGTAAAGCTGCCATTTCCCCTCGGGAACATCGACGCTCAATATTCCGTCCTTAACCTTTCCGGACAGGTCGATCGCCTCTTCAAGACTTCCGATAGGATCCGGAGCGAGGCAAATTGAGACCAGTTCCGGCGAACGGCGGGGATTGACGATGGTGACTCCGGGATCCAACTCTTTGAAAAGGTGGAACATCGACATCTCCAGAGTCTCACCTGAAGGAACTTCTTTGGCATAGGTCAAAAGCACTTCCGCCCTCTCGTCCCTGGGAAGGCTCTCGGCACCGAAAGGCCACCCGGATCCGATGATCAAGTCGCAGGTCATCCCGATACGATCCGCCTCGTCGAAAACGACCTTCAGCATGTCGATCCACTCGTCGCTGAGCCACTTCAGAGGCTTGGTGTCCAGGGTGTCAGCTCCATTGGGGAAGGAAATCGGATTGATTTCCACTCCACCTATCCCGGCTTCCTTCATGATATGAAGCTCCCTGACGAGCTCTTCAGCATTCACCCGGTCTCCGTTCCACCACCACCGCACAAACGGACGGTACCGGGTGTCCGGATTCTGGAATTGGGAATATAACTGTTTGGATGTCAGTTTATTCTGAGCTTGAACGGAAAACCCGGAAAACAATATGGCAAAGGCTGCCGATAGTGCGATAAACCTTATTGGTCTCATATATCCTAATCTTTTCTTATTTGCTCGATGACAAATGAAATACCTCCCCAAATAAGCTGGTTGAGCTCCTGGGACTCGTGGGAGAGCGTGGCGAAAATGATTCCGAACTCGAAAGGCAATCCGTAGACGTAGGAAATGGCTCCGGCGACTATGAAGTGGAAGGCCCCGAATCCACCGGGGACGGGAACGATGGAAGAAATGGCGCCGGCAAGCATCAGGAACAACGCGTCGATCATATTCAGGCTCCTTACGGTCTCAACGGCGGAGGCCAGACCTGAAGAAACCGTCGATGTGTCGATTCCTTGCACAGCCCACAAGATCGTCACGCTCATCATCCAATAACAGATCCACAGCATGACAGTGAGAAGGACGAACCACCAGCCCCGTTTCATCTTGAGGCAGCTGATGAAGCCTTGCCACAATCCTTTGCAGAAATCCTTGACCACCCTGAGTGGCTGCCACCTTCCGGCGAACCGGAAAACCGTCCATGCTGAAGCGGCCAAGGCAATGATAACCAGGAGGATGATCCCTACCTTGCTCAAGGTGAAGCTGCCGGAAGCGGCGCCGAAAATCTTCTCGGCGAAAAATCCGCCGTACTTGTCCCATGTGAAAAGAAGGAACACGACCAAGAGGCCAAAGAGCATGAAGACATCCACGGACCGCTCGAGTACAGCGGTTCCAAGGGCCTTGTCGAAGGAGGCAAGATGCTTCTCCTCCCCCGTCTGGGGATCTTTAACTTTCTTGGAACGTGCGGTGATGTAGGTGCAGCGCAGGACCTCTCCTACCCTTGGTAGAACCATATTCACGGCATAGCCGATGTTGACTCCGTTGAAACAAGTCAGCGTCTTTGTGGTGGGATCAATAGGAAGAAGGACCTCTCTCCATCGGAGCGACCTCAAGATAAATCCAAAAAAGCCAAACACGCATGAAAGAAGCACAAACTCCCAACGACACGCCTTCAAAGCGGCCCAAAAGTCCGTCCAATTCACCTTGCGGAAAGCCAGATACAACAACACTACCGCGAGAATCACGGACCCTCCATACTTGAGAATATTCCCGACCTTCTTATTCATGCTAACAAATTTAATCAAATTATCGTAAATTTGTAGATTGTAAAGCCATAACGCCCATTTTACCGTATGAAATCAATACTCGGAATCGGAAACGCCCTGACTGACATCCTTGCCGTCTTCCCTGACGACTCGATGCTTGAGGAATACCACCTCCCGCGCGGAAGTATGCAGCATGTTGACCTTGAGACCGGAGACCAGATCTGGGCCAAACTCAAGGAATATGGCGTGAAATACGTTCCTGGAGGCTCCGCCGCCAACACCATAACCTGCACATCGATCTTCGGCATGCCGTCGTGCTTCATCGGCAAGATAGGCAACGACGAGCTCGGTCACCTTTACAAAAGCACCCTGGAGCAGTTTGGTGTGAAAACAACCTTGCTCGAGGGCACGAAAGGCTCCGGCCGGGCCATGTGTTTCATCACTGGAGCGAATGCCGAAAGGACTTTCGCCGACTACATGGGAGCCGCTCTTGAACTGGTGCCGGAAGACCTGAAGCCGGAGTATTTCGAGGGATATGATTATTTCCACATCGAAGGTTATCTCGTACAGAACCAGGATCTTATCCGCAGGGCCGTACAGATGGCCAAGGATGCCGGCTGCAAGATCTCGATCGACATGGCGTCGTATAATGTCGTTGAGTCCAACGAGGCCTTCTTCCACAACCTTGTCGAGAAATACATCGACATCGTTTTCGCCAATGAGTCAGAAGCCAGGGCCTACACAAAGCTTGAGCCGAGGGAAGCGTTGGCAGCCCTGGCCAAGCAATGCGAGATTGCTGTCGTAAAAGTCGGCAAAGATGGTTCAATGGTCCAGCAAGGTGATGATTATCACTACATTGAGGCTTGGCCTGCGGCTACGATTGACGCCACCGGAGCCGGTGACACCTATGCCGCTGGCTTTCTCTACGCTCACTCACTTGGGCTTCCTTTGAAGGTTTGTGGCGAAGTCGGCTCGATAATTGCGGCAAAGGTCGTCGAGGTTGTCGGAACGAAGATCGACGTCCCCAGATGGAGGGATGCCAAAGCCGAGATCCGACAGCTGATCGCGACTGTAAACAATCAATGAGCTGATCATGTTTGAGTTTGTTAAAGATATATTCAGGAAAAGAAGCCTCAGAAGACATGCCAGTGCGGTGCAGACTGGGATTCTGCCTCTCACCCAGATTAAATCTTATGTGGCGATTATCGATGTCGAAGATCCTTCTTTCGACACGTGCAAGACCAACATAATGAACTACTTCCGGGGAATGGACATCAACGGGGCTGTGTTTTTCCAGGACTTCCGCAAGATCGGAAGCGAGGATCGCCTTATCACGAGCATCCAGACCACGATCACCAAGAAGGACCTGGACTGGCTCGGAAGGCCGAACAAGTACAAGATGGGAGTCCTGGAGGAAAGGTCTCCGGACGTTTTCATATCATTGATAAAAGACCCGGACTTCGCTATCGAATACATGGCAAGAACTTCCAAGGCGCGCTTCAAGATCGGGCGCAAGCAGCTTGGAGGAGATCTTTTCGACCTGGTCATATCCGACCCGGCCGGCAAGGATCTCTCGCAGCAGGACAGTTTCAACGCGATGAAGACATATCTCGGAAAGATCCAGTAGCATGAAGTCAAACATAATCAATAATATCGTCGTCGCTCTCAAGGGATACGCCATGGGAGCGGCTAATGTTATCCCGGGAGTATCCGGTGGAACGATCGCCCTCCTTACAGGAATATTCAATGAGCTCATCGACGCTCTCAATGCCATCATGACCGTGTCGACCTGGAAGCTATTGCTTAAAGGTGATTTCAAGGGATTCTGGAACGCCATTCACGGCACTTTCCTCCTCTGGCTTGCTATCGGCGTGATTGTCAGCGTGTTCTCCCTGGCCAAACTGATGGACTACGTCCTGGATCATCATCCTGTCCAGACGTGGGCCTTTTTCTTCGGTCTGATCATCGTCTCCTCCGTCTTCATGCTTTCTGACATCAAAGGTTGGAAAGGCACGGATGTCCTCTGGCTGGTTTTCGGTGTCGCTCTCGGCGCGTTCATCTGCCTCCTGTCGCCCACGGAGACCACCTCGGCCATGTGGTTTATCGCCGTTTGCGGAGCTATCGCCATCTGCACCATGATCCTGCCCGGAATCTCGGGGAGTTTCATCCTTGTCCTGCTTGGAAAATATGAGTACATAATGGAGGCGGTCAGCGAGTTGAATATTCCCGTACTGCTCGTGTTCGCCATCGGTTGCGTCATCGGTATTGCCGCATTCTCTAAGTTCCTTCACTGGCTGATCGGCAAGTACGAGAAGCAGACCCTGCTCGTGCTGATCGGTTTCACCCTCGGCGCTCTTGTCAAAGTCTGGCCTTGGGCTGATAAAGCTGCCAACGAAGCCGCCAATGTCCTTAACGGACAGCCAGTTGAGGCCCTCCACATAGGCGGTGCTGTCCTTTGGGCCCTGATCAGCGCCGGATCGGTGCTTGCCATTGAGCTGTTCAGCAGATGGAAGTGATGCGTACTCGGTTTCTCATATTGGCTGCGGCCTTCTCATTAATCTGCGCTTGTTCTAAGGAAGAGAAGACAGAGAGGGTTTTTCGAAACGTTTCTTTTGAGTCCACGCCTCTTTTCCTCAAGACTCTCCTCCCAGAATTGGAGGGTTTGCCGTGCAATCAGCACAACTTCTACTATATTGACATTAAAGGCCCGGACCTGGAGTACTCTTACAATCTGGGGCGAGCCTGGGTGGAAGCCCAGGACACCACGTTATCTTTACGCTGTTATTATTGGCCTATCATAGATAACACGGAGAAAGGGGGGACATGGAGTTTTAACGCCAACGGAGAATACTCTATGGGCCGTGTACACCATTCGGAGGATCTCTCGTACGTGGATTGGGGTTTTGTTTCGGGAACCCTTACTCTTCGCATATCCCTGCCTGAGGACTATCCCTATGATGAGGTTCGGATCGAACCCGGTTCTGATTTGAGGTTACCCTCCTGCATAGGAGTGAGTTCAGATGATGCTTCACTTAGAATCGATGGAACCGTTGTATCAAACAAAGAGGAATGGGTGATCACCAGATCCGGACTAACCCTTGAGTTTAATGTGACAGGCGTGTCGTCGCCCTTTTCCGGAAACCTTTATATGTCGGGATCGGCATCGAGTGTAGTTTGCCCGGAATCTTTTGATATTCAGATGGTTTTCTCTGAGCTAGAGTTTCTTCGTCTTGCTGCTGTTTTCAAAGATCGTGAAGAAGAGGAAATAGCCGTTTCCGTTCCCTTCCAGCCTCTCAAAGAAGAGGTTTTAAACCACTTCAATCATGTGAAGGTAGAGTCTCATTATAATACAGATGACGCCGATTTTTATTTCATGGGACATTTTTTCTCTTCATCCGGAGGAGAAATCCGCACATCAAAAGAATTACCGATAAATCGCCCGTTCGACAACGTTTTCTTTGACCAACCAACCTTCTTATACCAGGATACCCTGCGTGAACTCCGACTTCCGCAGTTAGATGACTTGATCAAGGATCCGTTTCCTCAACAGCTTGGATTCGCGATGACAAACCTTAGTCTTCCTTCTTTCTTAGAAACCGACAAGACATATAAAGTCAAGATAACCAATGAGTGGTATATCCCTCTTCAGCTTAAAGGGGCGTTTTGGGGGAAGGATTGCCAGACCAGCGAGATCACACTTTCGGAACAGGACATAGACGCTGTTCCTGGAACTGATATAATCATTTCAGGATGGCTGTCCAACAGACAGCCTTTCAACCTTGAATGTATCCCCGTTATTGTGTTTGAGGGCGGAAAAGAGGTCGAGTTCCCGGAAAAGAAGTTTGTCGCTCCCGGTGGTTACTTCTCAGGATACGAAGATAAACGGTTCGTCGTCTCCTGGAAGGCGGAGGACACTCCTCGTCCTGTCAAGATTTATCTGAAGCTACGTCTTTTGGATTGCACAATATCTCCTTCTTTGGCATCGGACCAGTTCATTACCTGGGGAATCGAGCTGATCAATAAGGAGATCATCGTGTCGTAGTGACGTAATAAGCCTTTAGCTTGGAGATGTCCTCGTCGCTCAATGCGTCGGCGGTGATGATCATTTCATCCAGTTGGGCGGCCAGTTTAGCGTTGTAATGCCCGGTTCCGTCCTGGCCGATATTCAAATCGAGGGCATCGAATGAGACGTTTCTCAATTCCGCTGGAATATCACTTTCCACATCCAGGTTGAAGTCATAATAGATGCGCGCCTTGTTCGCCTTCCTGTCCACGACAAGGATAACATGCATCCAACCCTTCTGGTAATCAAAAGGCAAGCCGGCTGCCGGATCCATTCTGTTTCCATTGTAACCAGCATTGAACTTGATGTCCCCGTCACTTCGCAAGGACAGCACGAAACCGTTGTTGCCGCCCCAGCTCCAATCCTTGTTCGAAATAATGCACGGATCGGAAGACACTCCGTTTGTCTTCATCCACAAAGTCACTGAAAATGAATTGGTTCCGAAAGAGACATCCTTAAGAGTCACGTATCCGTCAGACAAATCCACGCCTTTGCCGTAATAAGCGTCGGAGTAATACAATTTGCCGTTAGCTACGGTCTCGACCTTTCCAAGGGCATCTTTTCCGTCTCCGTCAAAAGGAAGATAAGCGACAACCTCATGCCCGGAAAGAACTCCGGTGAGGTCTCCTATTTCCGGAGTCGCCTCCGTCTTGTGCCCCCGGAACTTAGACACCGGGATATCCTCGGGATCCATCTCATGACGCGCCATCGCTTCCACTCCCAGGAACAATCCCCCGGGGACTATTCCGGTCCAAGTTTCCGGAAAATCCAGTCCCAACGCATAAGCCGAGATAGCGGCGATGTCCCTCACTTCCGGATTCTGGATCCGCCCGCCTATCACGACTGTCGGGCCGGCAACTCCCAAGAACACGTATCTCTCCGCTTCGGTGTCTCCGCCATGTGAGCCCTCCGGAGTGCCACCGTGATCGGCCGAGACTATGAACAGCGTCTCGTCAAGGATATTCTTCTGTTTGACCGCATCGTAAATATCCCCGATCAGCTTGTCAACAGCGGTGATGGCGGCGAGATGCTTGGACGAGCCATATCCGCTCCCGTGGCCAGCTCCATCCACGGAATCAAACTGGACGAAAACAAGGGTAGGATCGTTGTTCTGAATATATTTGACCACCTTCGCAGCCACTTCAGGATCATTTCCCGTATCCTTTACCACACCGAGATTATCCTCGATGATGCCGACGTTGATCGGGTCCCAATTGCAGAATGAAGCCATCTTCGCGTCCGGGCGCGCCTCTTTGACAATCCTGAATATTGATGGGAACGGGCTGTTAGGGTTAAATGGTTTGCTGGTCACTGTACCGTTAGTCAGCCTGTGGAACTCCGGAAGGACAGAGTGGAGCATCGATCCCCAGCATTGGGCGCTGATCGTCGGATATGAGGTTTTGGTCCTGTAGGAGACCGCTCCGGTTTTGAATATCTCGTCAATTTTAGGGGTTGGAGTGTCTTTGAAGAACGCTCCGCCACCATCTACGCCTATGATGAAGACATGTTTGTACGCTCCTTTAGTAATAGGGATCGGCTTGGCCTCAACGGTGACCTGGCATGTGGCAGTTTTTCCTCCGTCGACTGTCGTGACTGTGACCACAGCGGTGCCAGGAGCTAATGCGGTGATATTACCTTGTTCGTCAACACTCACTACTTTAATGTCGGAGGAGGACCAGTAGACCGCGAGGTTGGGAGCGTTGGACGGAGAAACTGTAGCTGTAAGTTTTTCACTGTTGCCCTCCAAGAGACTGACTGATATTTTGTTTATAGAGACTCCTTCAACGGATATAATTGTCGGTTCATCATCTTTACATCCAACGGAAGATAAGGTGACAATTACCCCGAAAATGAAGCAAATCAATCCTTTAAGAGCGATAAAAAACCTTGACATGATAATTTTTGAGAACTTTTATTCCGAAATTTCAGTGAATATAGCAATTAAAAGATTAACTTTGCGGAACTTTTTAAAATGGATTGGTTCCGTAGCTCAGCTGGATAGAGCAACAGCCTTCTAAGCTGTGGGTCTTGGGTTCGAATCCCAACGGAATCACCTTAATACGCCTTCTAGATATCTAGAGGGCGTATTTTTCTTTACTTGGCAAACATTTGGCAAACATTAGCCCCAAAAAGTTACGTTGAGATATGCGTCAGCGACTCCCATGGAGACGAAAAAAGTCATAACTTTGTAAGGAGTTCTGATAGGGGGAAAGACGATGGGTAACCTGTACTACTATACAACCCTGCTTTCCGGCGTCATTGCTTTGACGCTGGCAGCACTGCTGGCCGGGTTGCGAATCCGGGTGACCGATGGGCTCCAGAAGTACAATCGCGCCCGATGGTGCCTGGTGGGGGCGTTTGCTGTATTCGGGGTTCTCAGCCTGGTGGAGATTATTCTGGGCGGAACGACCGGGGAGGAGGCGGGTAGCCTGACTGGATGCCTGGTCATCGTCATCGGTTCCCTGATGGCCATGTTCTTTACCATGACCGTCCTTTCCTTCATCCACCCCCAATTTGTCCATCGGAAGCAAGTTTTCCTGCAACTTGCTGTCATCGTTCCGTGCGGTCTTCTGCTAATCATCCTCCGGCTTCATGTATTCCGAGCCCTTTTCAATATCTGCTTCGCGGTGATGCTCGTGGCGTATCTCCTGCTCATGGCCTTCTATACCCGGTTGTTTGTCAAGAGCTATCGGGAGTTCAAAACTCAGATGCTGTCCTTCTATGAAGAAGAGGATTTGGTCGGACAACTACATTGGATTAACTGGACCTTCTGGTTGGCGCTTTCTGTCGGAATAATGGCTTTGTTCCTTTTGGCTGGAAACAGAGTTGTCAGCTGCGCTTTGACGATTGTGTTTACGTTTTGTTTCCTCGTCAACGCCATTTCATTCGTCAATTTCAAGTCATTTGCTCCCTTGGTCGACCGTGCCGTTACCGGCAAAACGGGAAAGAAGACACTAGGCGTGGGTGATAATCCGTTGATTATAAACGGATTAAAAGATCGTATTGACGCATGGGTGGACAATAAGGGCTATTTGGATAACACCAAGTCCGTGGAAGACATCGCCGCTGAAATCGGATGGCATTACCACGGTCTCAAACAATATATCAAGCAGACTACCGGAGAGGACTTCCGCACCTGGAGAATCCGCCTGCGGGTGGAGGAGGCTATACACATCATGACCGCCAACCCGGACATTCCGGTATCCCATGTTGCAACGATGGCCGGATTCAACGACAGATCCTATTTCTACCGTACCTTCCAGAAAGTCACCGGCAAATCTGTCAAAGCCTTCCAAGACTCGTTGAAAAAGGGCTGATTCTGCCTCCGAATGCCATTAAAGTGTGGATTTTTCTAAAAAGTCCACACTCTTTTGTTATGATTTCCAAAGGCCTCAAATTACATTTGAATTTAATTTTTACGAAGGAAATCATTTCAAAATAATACACATATGGAAAACAAGCTGTTATATACAGCACCCGAGGTGGAAGTCCTCGAGGTGAAGACCGCTGCCGTCATCTGCGGCAGCCTCACAGACCCCACCGACTATCCCGGCGGCGTAGACCCGTTCAACTTTTAATTGCGAGGAGGACAAGACAATGAAGAAAGTATTTGGAATCGCAGCCCTGCTGCTCGCACTCGCAGCCTGCAACAAGATTGAAATACAGGATCAACCCATTGACAATGCCGAGGGCATTCCCTTCTCCGCCACCGTCAGTCTCGGAGACAGCCCCGCCACCAAGGCCCTTGCCGAGAACGGTAGCACCCTCACGGCCACCTGGGATGCTGGCGAGAAGGTCGCCCTGATTCACAACAGCGTCATCGACGAGATGACGGTCAGCTCTGTCAGCGGCGGCTCCGCCACCATCACCGGCACCATCACCGGCTCTCCTGCAAATGGCGATGCCGTGACCATCATCTACCCTTCTTCCGCCGCCGACGGCACCACGGGCAATATTAAGGCTGATCTCCTTTACACCCAGAACGGCCTTCTCACGGGAGAGGGCAGCATCAGCGAGAATTTCGATGCACGCAAGGGAGAAGGTACCCTGAAGGTTGACGGAACGGCTACTCTCAGCGGCAGCGTTTCCCTCACCAACCAGTTTGCCATCTTCAAGTTCACGGTCAAGAACTACGACGGCTCTGCAGCTATAAGCGCGAAGCCTCTTACAATCACCATCGGCACCCAGGACTACGTCATCACCCCTGTCACGGCAACGGACGTGCTCTACGCCGCCCTGACCGCCGCATCGGGAGAGAAGGTCAGCTTCGATGCTACGGACGCCGACGGCAAGACCTACACCTGCGCGAAGCTCAGCGTAAGCTTCGAAGCAGGGAAATACTACCAGTCCACCCTGAAGATGCGTGAGTATGTTGACCTGGGCATTGTTGTCGACGGCAAGAAAATCAAATGGGCCACCTGCAACGTGGGCGCAAGCAAGCCGGAGGATTACGGCGATTATTATGCTTGGGGCGAGGTGGAACCTTATTATAGCAGCCAAGACCCTCTCACATGGAAAGAAGGAAAGACAGGATATAATTGGGCATCATATAAGTGGTGCAATGGCGCTTATAATAAGCTGACAAAGTATTGCCCCACAGACAAAACATCTTACTGGGATGGCGAAGGTTCCCCTGACGGAAAGACTGTCCTCGAGCCGGAGGACGATGCGGCCCATGTAAGTCTCGGTAGCAAATGGCGCATGCCAACTGACGAAGAATGGACAGAGCTTAGAACCGAGTGTACATGGACAAGGACAACGCAGAATGGAGTTAATGGTAGATTAGTTACTGGCAAGAACGGCAACAGCATCTTTCTTCCCGCCGCTGGTAGCTGGAACGGTACCAACCTCAACGGTGCGGGGAACCACGGCTACTACTGGTCTTCTTCCCTCACTACGGACGACACGTACTGCGCGTGGACCGTGTACTTCTATTCCGACATTGTGTACAGGGACTACTACGACCGTTTCCGCGGGTTCTCTGTTCGTCCCGTCACAGAATAAACAAAGTAATAACGGACTGCATATGCGGTCAGCGTCTTATAGAAATTGTTGCCATCTCGATATAAAGGAATGGCAGCAGTTTCTATTATTCTGGTTCATAATCAACGCATAGTAATTCGAGATCGAGGTCGTCAATCAAGGCTTCGACATCGAAATGGATAATCTGATCCCCTTCATGAGATTCTTCACTCTTGGGATTCCGCGGTTGAACATATTCACGTATCCAAGAATCTTAAGCGGGAGATCCCCTGCCGGAGTTCTGGATGACAGTAACACCACTGCCGGAGATGACAGGCAGGGCCCGCTGCGCAGTACTATGTCAAGGAGTGCGGCAAGTGCTGGTCAACATGAAAATCGCCCTCCCACCTCTCGCCTAATCCAGGCATCTGAAACAGGTCCTTTGCGGGAAGGCCAGCCGATTTTGCCTCGCCTTCCCGGCCGGAACCCGTTGTAGGCGGCCACAAGGCATCTCTTACGGGAAGGTGAATGTCGGGTTGTAACATCTACACCTAAACATGCTTTTGGGCGTGATCCAAATCAATCATCGAATGACACCACTGCCGATTCGAAAGAACCATCCTTTCTGAAATCTATATTTAATGTGTACATCCCCAAACCGAAAACATAAAAGGTCGGCGTCATAAGAAAGTATATGATATGTTCATCACCGAGCTTTATTCTATCACCGACCATATCCTCATACCCAAGCATTTCGGCAGTCTGCTCGATAGTAGGTTTCTCAGTATTCAATTTCTTTACGAGGGAGTCTGACATAAAGCGGATTTGCCGACCGAATGTTGGTATTTTTGAATATACTATGCAGAGTACAAGAATTACCAAAAAGCCGATGACGATGCGTTTTATAGGTTTTCCTCTCATAGCTTGATGTCGGCGAAGTTGGGGTAGTGGTCGGTGAGGGGGAGCGTGTAAGCGTCCATAATGCAGTAATATACAAGTACTTCCACGTCTTTTGGCGCATTATGGATGAAGAAATGGTCGAGAGCGCCTGTAGCCCTGTCGAGTCCCTTCCTGGCGCTTTCCGCGGAGAACCCGCCCGCATCGCAGCGGTGATGCCCGTTGTTGTTGTCTCCGAATATGGTAGCGGCCTTGTAGCAAGGAATATAACCATCATCCAAAAGCTGGCGGATAGGCACGGTGTCCTCCTCGCAATTCATGTCGCCCATAAGGAATATCACGCAATTATATTCCGCCTTAAGAGCGTCAGCCTCTGCCATCATCAGCCGTATCTGGGAGGCCCTGGCCATCTGGCTTCCCGGCTGCGCCTCTTCCGGCCTCCACCAAAGATGAGTGTTAAGGACCGCGAAAAACCGTCCCGTCGCCTTGTGACGAAACACGGCTGAAGTGAAAGACTTGGTGTTGGCGTTGCTGTAAGTCTTCGGAGTGTAAAGATTGTACTTCACTTTGACAAGTTCCACCGCTGTGCTGTCGTAAAAGACGGGAGTGAAGTTCCATGTGCCGTCCTGCTCGCAGGCATTGGTGAAACCGAGGTCGCGCAGCTTTGGAGCCAGATGACCGTCCATGTGGGATGAATATTCCTGGAGAGTCACGATGTCCGGTTTATGGTCCGCTATCATCTTGGCGAAGCCGAGACTCCTCGCTGAGTCGGTGCAACTGATTCTTAACGGTTCCCAGGCCTTCAGGTTTTTATCACTGTCGTTTTGCCAGATATTGTCGTCGAATATCCTCAAATTGGTTCCTGGGGCCCTCAGAGAGGGATTGACATCGAAACCCGGGAACGGAGGCGTTGTTATCTCCGCCTTGACCGCATCCCAATCCGGAAGCACCCGAACCTTGTAAAGTCTGTACGAAGGGTCGAAGGTCAAGGTTTTGTCCGGGTTCAGAAAATAGATGTGGTTCGTCCACCAGCTCGTCTCGGCGATGGTGAAGACAGTCCGCCCGGAGACCGGGTCGTGGTTTACTGACTTAACGTGCTTTCTACCTTCCAGTGGAGAGAAAGGGCTGAAAGTGCCGGAGTTGATGTCGAAAAGGTAGACTCCGTCACTATTGGTTATCAAGAAAGCGTCTTCACCAAACGGGGTGAGGTCATGACCTCCCGCCCCGGGAAGGGCGTAAGTCTTCTGACGCCTGAGAGAAGGACGCCGAGTGTTCCAGCCTTTCAGGGCATATTTTCTAAGTTCCTTGTGACCAAGGGCATAGAGGCCATTGTGCTTCTCGGACCAATATACCCCATGGCCACTGTACAACGAGTCTTTCCAAACCACAACACCTGGTTTTGAGACATCGTAGATCTCCAGGCTGTTCCCGGCCGGATTGGTTGAATTAGCTACCGCGATCCTGTCCCCAGGAAGCATGTCCGCCGAATGGGACATGGGTGTGTGGGCATAGAAAAGGATCTTTCTTGACGCGATATCCAGAAGCAGAGTCTCGCCTCCGGAGGATGTGAGAAGTAGGCGCTTGCCTCCGTCAACCGGTTTGCAGTCATCCAGAACCCGGGCCCTGTGGACATCCTCGTCCGGGATCTGGCCTTTCGCCTCGTCCACATTCCAATGCCAAACTACGGCAAGAGAGTCTTGAGTGGAGGACTTGGTGTCAATAATATACAAGTCTTTGTCGCCACAGGCAACGACATGATCTCCCCACGAGGACTTTTCCTTGCCGATGAATCCGGAAAGGACGAGAATAGCCGCGACTACCGCCGCCAATGATAGAATCTTTTTCAAGATCACCTGGATTTCTTGAAAGTGAATCCTGTCTTCATTCCGTCGTAGGAATCCGCCAGTTTTGCCACGGAGGCCAGGGAAGACTGGCTGGAAGACGCCTCTCCGACAACCCTGACAATATTCAGAAGCATGCTGGAGTCATAGGTCATCGCCATCTGGTTGTTAACGATGGAGAGATAAGCCGGGGGAAGTGGGATAAAACCAGCCTTCAAGGACAGCTTTTTGGTCTCATCGCCAAACTCATAGGTGCCGTCAATTGTCTGACCGGCGATGGTGAAAGTGCAAGTGTTGTCTTCCCGAAGATCGATAGCCAGCCCACCGGTCTTGAGACCTAACTTCTCGAAATAAGGTGTGATGTTGTCCGCGACAGATTGGCTCGCGACAACACCTCCAGCCTGATCCAGAAGGTTCTGGCTCTCAAACTGAATGGCCGGCTCCTCGTAGATCCAGGAGCCGACCAATGCCTTCTTCGTGGTCGTGTCGTAAAACTGGCCAAGCACGGTGCCGATGATCTTCACTATCGTTGTGACAGTGGACGTCTTTTTGGCTCCGAACAGCCTGCCAATTTTTCCCGCGGCCTTGAAAAGACCGCATCCGGACACTGTCAAGGCGCAGCACAAGATGGCCGCGGCCGCTAAACCACGCCGTCTCATGACTATGCCTCGCTCTCGTTCTTCTTTTCCTGCAGCTTCTGCTTGGCGGTGTCGATCTTGTCGGCGGCCTTTTCTTTCAAGTCACCGGCTTTCTCTTTAGCCTCGGCATAAAGCTCCTTGCTCTTCTCGGCGACCTTGCCGGCGACCTCAACGGTCTTCTCCTTGGCCTCCGCATAAACTTCCTTAGCCTTGTCAGCGGCCTTTCCGGCAGCGTACTGGACCTTCTCGCCGAAAGTCACTTTTCCGTCACCATTCAGATCCCTGGGATCGATGGTCTCTTGAGGTTTGTTTTCTTCCATAATGTTAGATATTAAGTGATTAAAGGATTATTCAGTCTCTTTTTTCCGCCATTTGAACATCCCGGCCACAGCCGCTACCAAAAGCAGCAGGAGGGTAATCGACGAGGCCCTGGACACATTCTCGCTAATGGTGTAGACGGGAAGGTCGAAACGCATCACGATGTCGTGCTCTCCTGCGGGAAGAACGGCCCCGCGAAGAATCCAATCCGTCCGGAAAAGCTCCAACTCGGTTTCCGAACTTTTCAAAGGATCCACGGTGGCATGCCAGCCCTTAGGGTAGTAAATCTCGCTGAAAACCACAGGACGGTCAGTCGAAGCGGTGTAGTGATAGTGAAGCTCGTTGGGACTGTAATAAGTCATCCGGATGGAATCCGTGTCATGAGTCTTCGTCCCGTTCTGAATGGCTGACGATGGAATGGAACCCTTGAAATCAGCGCCGATGATCGCCGTTGTACGAAGATCTGTCGAGTCTATCAGGTTTATCTCATCGTCAGGGGTGGGGGCATCCACAAAACCGTCAACAAACCAGGCGTTGCCATAGGCGTAGGGATTGACGAGCGGCGGGTACTCTCCGTCCACGACAAGGTACTTCATGTTCAACATGGACAGGGTTTTCTCCTCCGGGAACGCTGCCTTCATCTCGCCTAACGTTTTGTAAACGGAGAGCTCGGTGAGAATGTGTTGGAACTCCTTGGAGATATACCTGTCGATAAGATCCTGATAGCGTTGGAGTTTGGCAGGGCTGTAGCCACCTATATTCTTGTGCCAGTAGGAGTTGAAGGCATCGTTGAATATGTCTTTTGTGATGTCTGCCATCCTGTAGGAAAGGGCCTCATCCGAGAGGATGATCTCGTCGACAGGCCTCTTTTTGAATTGCCCGCTGAACTGACGAGGTGTCGTGAAACTTTCAGGGTCAAGATAACGCTTGCCGACCACGAACAGATTGACGAACACGAGCGCTGAAATCAGGACCATGGCTTCTATTCTCCTGGCATTACCAATGTGAGGATCAGAAGCATAAGTTTCTGGAGCCTTTGAAGGAACGCTGTATGCCCAAAGGATAAGGCAGAATGAAAGAACAATAAGGATCATGGACCAGAAAGCATCTGTGACCATGAGATACTGCCTGTCCGCCCTCAACGCGTCAATGAAAACTTCTTCGATACTCGAATCGGCCGGAGAGGAGAAAGATCCGACTATTCCCGGGAACAACACGCAAATCAGGCAGAATCCGGCAGTCATCGCAAGTGCGGCGAATCCGGCATTGAGGAACTCTTTCCTGGTGTACTCCTTACGCATTATACGGTCAAGGACCAGGAATCCTAGCATCGGAAGCGTGTATTGAAGGATAACCAGGGACATGGAGACTGTCCTGAATTTATTGTACATCGGGACATAGTCGTAAAACAGCTTCGTGAACCACATGAAATGGTTTCCCACCGCGAGGAACACGGCCAGGATTGTCGCGATCAGGATCCACCACTTCTCCTTGCCCTTATAAAGGAACAGACCCAGAAGGAACAGGAAAATCGTGATGGCTCCCATGTACATGGGACCTGCGGTGAAAGGCTGCGGACCCCAATACATCGGCTCCGTGGCCGCAATTTCCTTGGGATTTCCCTGCCCGACACTTTTGAAAAGCTTGACCACCTCCGACTTGTCGGGGGAAATACCGCCGGTAGAAGCTCCGCCGTTGAAATTCGGTATCATCAGGTTGGGAAGCTCTTCCCATCCGTACGACCAGGCTGTCGCGTAGTCAAGCTGAAGCCCCTCGTTGTTGACAATTCCTCCGGTGGGGTGGGACAGCTCGGAACCACCCCTCATCGTGTACTGGGTGTATTCGTAAAGAGGCGCGAGCTTGTTGACATTGGTGCCTATGCCGATCAACCCCACGATGAGAAGCAAAGCCGAGGCGGCGAAAAAACGCCCGGCTTTACGCCGGAACTCCTTGGAAACCAATATGTCTATGAATAAAGCAATCACATAGACCGCTATAATCAAGGCGAGGTAATAGGTGATCTGCTGGTGATTGGCCTTCACCTGCATGCTGAGCGCGAGACCGAAAAGGACAGAACCCAGGACCACGGGAGGCAGCCATGACTTCCATTCACCCTCCTTTCCCAAAGCTTTCTTGTAGGTGAAAATAACCGCGGCCAGAACCCACGGCAGAAGGGCTATAGCCTGCATTTTCGTGTTATGCCCGACCTGGATTATCTGTAGATTGTAGGAGCAAAAGGTCATCGCGATCGCTCCTCCGACAGCGAGGATCTTACCCACGCCAAGGGACAGCATCAGCAAAAAGGCGCCGATCAGGGACACAATAAGCCAGTTGGCGGGTTTCTTTCCTTTGAACAGCAACGTGTAAAGCGGCTGGGTCCAATCGCCTTCCTGCGATACCCGGAAAGTGACATTGGGCATTCCACTGAACATGGACCCGGTCCATCTGGCGATGTCTTCCGGATGCTCGTGATCCCACTCGGCACTTTCCTGAGCCATGCTCCTGAACCCGGTTATGTCGCCCTGGACCATCACTTTACCGGTCAGAATCTCCGGCACGAATGAATATGCCAGCACAACAAAGAGCAGGACTATGCCCGCATAGGTGAGAACGTTCTTGAGTGTCTTATTCATCTGCTAATTATTGTCTTTCTGTTATTTCCGAAAGAAGGGCAACAAGTCTGCGAGTAAGCTTGCGGCGGCTGTACATGGATATGTCAGAGAAGTTGTCGCCCAGATCATCGTTCTTGAACTCGTCCCAGCACAAATCAATCCACGCCCTTATTTTTACTTCTTCTTCCCAATCATACACAATCCCGGAGCCGGTGTCCCTCACCACCTTTGCCATCGCTCCTTCAGTCTGTCCGATCCCGAGGATCGGCCTCCTCGACGCGAGGTACTCGAATAACTTACCGGGGAGTACCGCCTCATATTCAGGCTCTTTCCTCAGAGGAAGGATCAGCACGGAAGCTCCCATCTGCTCCTTGACAGCTTCCTCGTGGCTCTGGTAGCCCAGATTCCTGAGGTTCGGCCCGAGGCCCGCGGCCTCGATCGAGGCGATTATTTCCGCGTCAGTTTTCCCGGCCAGCCTTATCCTCAAAGCCTTGCTGAACTCATTGTCCTCCCGGCACTTGGCCGCAAGAACCCTCCAGAGAGCATCCGGATTGCCATCAGCGGCAAAAAGCCCCGTGTGGGTTATGTTGAAGAACCCGTCCGATTCAACGTCGTGTCTGAAATCATCCTCATCGAAACCATTGGTTATCAGCTCGACAGGCGTATTGGTCATGGATCGGAATTCCTCCTGGACCATGGGAGAGACGGCGATCACCCTCGTGGCCCCGTCGAGAACGCTCTTCTCCAGGGCATGATGCCTGGCATCCGATTGAGGAGTCAGTCCCAAGTGCTTGAAATAAAACATCTTGGTCCAAGGATCGCGGAAATCCGCCACCCACGGTAGACCTGTTGCCTTTGAGAGCTCAAGCCCGATCAGGTGCATACTCTGCGGCGGGCCGGTCGTGACAATCGCCTCAACGGGATGGTCTTTAAGATATTTTTTCAGGAACCTCACTGAAGGGCGAACCCAAAGCACCCGCGGGTCAGGAATAAAAAAATTACCCCTGATGTAAAGCGACAGGCGTTGCTTCCATGATTTCTTCCCTCCATTGACGGGATTGACCTCACCACCGTCGGAACCTGCCGAAGTCAGCGTCTTCAAGTCCGTCGAGCTTCCCTTTCCCATGATCATGCGATAGATCCCATAGGGCTCGACAATACGTCTTTTCACTATCTCCGCCTGGGGAGGAATCTCAGCCGCAAGAGTCTTGTCTATGGTCGTAAGCTCCGGATTCTCAGGAGTATAGATAACAGGTTGCCAACCTTCTTTCGGAAGGTATTTTGCGAATTTGACCCATCTCTGAACTCCGGAACCCCCGGACGGCGGCCAGTAATATGTGATAATCAAGACTCTCCTCATCGTGAATACCGGCTTGTCACTGAATTTCAAAGATAAGAAAAAAGACGGAATAATACCGCAAACCTAGACACCCAGCTCGTCTTTCATCGAGCGAAGAAGGTCGAAAGCCTGCAAGGGAGTCATATTGTTGAGATCAGCGGCGGCAAGTTGGTCCCTCAAAGATGAGAGGGTCGGATCGTCCAGTTGGAAGAAGGAAAGCTGAAGAGAACCGTCACTCTCAAGAGTTCCGGCCTTGGTCTGGACCGGCTTTTTCAACTGACCTTTTTTGGAGCTCACAAGATGCTCTGAATCATTTTCTTCCAATGATTTCAGAGTCCTTTCGGCACTCTGGACCACCTCTTTAGGCATCCCCGCCATCCTTGCCACATGGATTCCGAAACTATGGGCAGTGCCGCCTTCCTTGAGCTTGCGCAGGAAGATGACCTGCGTCCCGACTTCCTTGACGGCGATGTGGAAATTCTTGACCCGGGAATATATTTCCTCAAGGTCGTTGAGCTCATGATAGTGGGTGGCGAAAAGAGTCTTCGCCCCATGGCCATATTCATGGATATATTCCACGATGGCCCTCGCTATCGACATGCCGTCATAAGTGGAGGTGCCCCTGCCGATCTCATCCAGAAGGACGAGCGAGCGGGAGGAGAGGTTATGGAGGATCATCGAAGTCTCAAGCATCTCGACCATGAAGGTAGACTCGCCCCTGGAGATATTGTCAGAGGCTCCGACGCGGGTGAATATCTTATCGAAATATCCTATCCTGGCACTCCTGGCAGGCACGAAAGAACCTATCTGGGCCAGAAGAACGATAAGCGCGGTCTGGCGGAGCAACGCTGATTTTCCTGCCATATTGGGGCCGGTGAGGATGATGATCTGCTGAGTCTTGCTGTCAAGGCTGACATCGTTGGGCACGTACTCCTCACCAGGAGGCATGAGGGTCTCGATGACCGGATGCCTGCCATCCTTGATCTCCAGGCTAAGGTCTTTGGTCATCTCCGGACGGCAATAATGGTTCCTGACGGCAAGCTCCGCAAACCCGGCAAGGGTGTCCAGCCGGGCGATTATCCGGCAGTTGACCTGGATCGCCGCTATGTTCTTCTGGATCAAGGACACAAGATCCGAATACAGTTTCGTCTCCAACGCATAGATCCGGTCCTCGGCGCTCAGGATTTTCTCCTCATATTCCTTGAGCTCGGCGGTGATGTAGCGCTCGGCGTTGACAAGGGTCTGCTTGCGGATCCATTCCGGGGGGACAAGATCCTTGAAGGAGTTGCGAACCTCGATATAATAGCCGAAAACGTTATTGTAACTTATTTTAAGTGAAGAGATTCCGGTTCGTTCCGCCTCTCTTTGCTGAAGCTTCAGAAGATAGTCTTTCCCGCCGGAGGAGATGTCGCGCAGCTCGTCGAGCTCAGGATCAACCCCCCTGCCGATGACAGGGCCTTTTCCGACGGCAGCGGCAGGCTCGGGATCCATCACCCGCAAGATCTCATCCTTGAGCGCGGAGCAGTCTTTCATCCCCGCCGCCAGGCCAGTGAGCGCCTTGACTCCACTGCCGGAACAGATGGCTGAAACCGGAGCCATCCGGTCCAGTCCCCTGCTCAACTGCATGACCTCCCTGGGAACTATCCGGCCCATGGCCGCCCTGGAGATTATCCTTTCGAGATCGCCTATTCCTCCGATCAGGTCGCGGACCTTGTCCCTTTCCTCCTCATGGCCAGAAAAATACTCCACGACATCATGACGGTCCGCCAATTCTCCCAGATCCATCACCGGCATAGCCAGCCAGTTCCTCAAAAGCCTGGCTCCCATTGGAGAAGAGCACTTGTCAATCACCGAGACAAGGCTGACGCCCTCACCCCCGACAGAAGAATTGAACAGCTCGAGGTTCCGCATGGTAAACTTGTCCATCCAGACGAACTTGTCGCCATCGATCCTGGAGATTGAGCAAATATTCCCGAGGCCGGTGTGCTGGGTCTGCTCGAGATAGACCATCAGCGCTCCCGCGGAGCATATTCCCAAAGGATATTTCTCGACCCCGAATCCTTTCAGGGAATCAACCCTCAACTGCTTCCGGAGCCTCTCTACGGCCGCTTCGTAGACAAACGCCCACTCCTCGACTGAGGAGATGTAGAGATTCTCGCCGTACTTCTGGCGCACCCCTTTCTCATAACCCCTCTGGACAACTATCTCTTTTGGATTCAGGGAAGCCAGAAGGGTCCCGATGTAATCAAGGCTACCCTGGGCTACCTGGAAAGAGCCGGTCGAGACGTCCAAGAAAGCGGCTCCGCACTCGTCCTTGTCGAAAGTGAGGCCGGCCAGAAAGTTGTTCTCCTTCTGCTCAAGAAGCTGGTCATTGAAAGCGATTCCTGGGGTAACCAGCTCTGTGACACCTCTTTTCACGAGTTTCTTGGCGAACTTCGGGTCCTCAAGCTGGTCGCAGACAGCGACCTTGTAACCTGCCCTGACAAGCTTCGGAAGATACGTGTCCAGGGCGTGATGGGGAAATCCTGCCATCTCGACATAACCCTTGTCGCCATTGGACTTCCGGGTCTGGACGATGCCCAGGACCTTGCTGACCAGGACAGCGTCATCTGAGTATGACTCATAAAAATCCCCAACCCTGTAAAGCAGCACCGCTTCGGGATGCTGGGCTTTTACAGAGAAGAATTGTTTGATCAACGGGGTGTCCTCAGGAGCCTTTCCTTTAGCCATCGTAAAATATTTTACTACCACAAATGTACAAATTTTATGATAAATGTTTATTTTTACATTTCAGAGTCACTCTGACCACAAAAACTAAGTTATTATGGGTAAAACACTGAAATTATTTTTCTTCGCCTCGCTGGTGGCGGCATGCCTTCCTGTGACGGCTTTCGCAGCCAAGACATCTTGGACTCTCTGTTCTCCAAACGGAAAGATCAAGGCAGAGATCAAAGCCAATGGAAAAGTCTCATATTCAGTGACTTTTAACGACAAGACAATCATCTCTCCCTCGGAGATAGCCATGACCTTGGATGACGGGGTCGTTTTCGGGGAGGGAAAAGTGACAAAGACATACTCCTGGAAAAACGAAGAAAAGGCCCTCCCGGCGATAGCCTACAAGAAGGCCGCCGTGGACGACATCTACAACTGCCTTGTGGTGAGTTTCAAGGGATGCTCGATCGAGTTCAGGGCCTACGACAACGCCATAGCCTACCGGTTTGTCTCGACCGCCAAGAAAGGCGAGTTAAAGGTTGAGGAAGAGAAAGCCGAGTTCAATTTCCCGAAGGACTGGACGGCATGGGTGCCGTACGTTAGGGATGAAGGAACCATCGAGGAGCAGTTCACTAATTCTTTCGAGAACTATTACCAGCACATCAAGCTTTCCGATTGGGACTCCAAGCGTCTGGCTTTCCTGCCGCTTGTGGTTGACGCCTTCGACGGGGTCAAGGTCATGATCACCGAGTCCGACCTGCGGGACTATCCCGGACTCTATCTCCACGGAGACGGGGACACGAGCCTCGAGGGTGTTAACGCCACCGTTCCTGACAAGATCGAGCTCGGCGGGCACAACATGCTCCAAGGCGTGGTGAAAAGCCGCCACGACTACATCGCGAAGACAGCGGCCGGAAGAAGCTTCCCCTGGAGGATCGTGGGAATATTCGAGGACGAGAAGGATCTCGTGAATTCAGATCTTACCTGGCTGCTCGGAAAGCCGGCGGACAAGAACACCGACTGGAGCTGGATAAAGCCCGGAAAGGTGGCTTGGGACTGGTGGAACGACTGGAACATCTACGGCGTTGATTTCAAGTCCGGAATCAACAACGACACTTACAAGTATTACATCGACTTCGCCTCCAAGCACGGAATCGAGTACGTGATTCTCGATGAGGGCTGGGCTGTCAACAAGAAGACGGACCTCTTCCAGATCGTGCCGGAGATCAACCTTGAGGAGCTCGTCGCCTACGCCAAATCCAAAAACGTGGACCTGATCCTGTGGGCTGGCTACAAGGCTGTCGACAAGGACATCGAGGGAGTGTTCAAGCACTACTCCCAAATGGGCATCAAGGGCTTCAAGGTGGACTTCATGGACAGGGACGACCAGATTGTAATGAACTTCTATGAGAACGTAGCCAAGACAGCCGCCAAGTATCACCTGCTCATTGACTTCCACGGGGCGTTCAAGCCTTCGGGCCTCGAGCGGACTTATCCCAACATCATCAACTACGAGGGTGTCGCCGGACTGGAGCAGATGAAATGGGGCGCCAAGGAATATGACCAGGTCACTTACGACGTGATCATCCCGTTCGTCAGGATGGCCGCGGGTAGGATGGACTACACCCAGGGCGCCATGATCAACTGCACCAAAGACAGGGCCTATCCGAACAACTCAACTCCGATGAGCCAGGGCACACGCTGCCGTCAGCTCGCGGAATACGCTATCTTCGAAGCCCCTCTGACAATGCTTTGCGACTCCCCTTCCAACTACATGGCTGAACCCGAGTGCACGGACTTCATCGCCGCTTTCCCGACCGCATGGGACGAGACCGTTCCTGTCTGCGGAAAGATCGGGGAATATGTCGCGATCGCCCGCCGCAAGGGGAATGACTGGTACGTCGGAGCCTTGACCGGATGGGATGCCCGTGACCTCGTCCTCGACCTGGGCTTCATCGGAAGCGGCAAGATGACCATATTCCAAGATGGTGTCAATGCCCACAAGGCAGCCAGGGATTACAAGAAAGTGAATATGGACCTGCCGGCCGACGGCAAAGTCAAGATCCACATGGCTCCTGGCGGAGGCTGGGTCGCCAAGATTTCCAAATAGATCAACCTTAACCTCTGACCATGAGAAAGTTATTGTCAGTTATCGTCTCCTTGGTGGCGCTGGCTTTGGCCGGCGTCACCGCCGGAGCGAAAAGCGAGGACTTCAGCGTAATGTCCTTTAACATCCACGGTCAGGAAAAGGACTAGGCCGGAGACTTCAGCTGGGAAGCCCGCAAGAAGGGCTGCCTGAAAGCGATCAAGAAATACGATCCCGACGTGTTGTTCCTCCAGGAGGCCTACGCCTACCACAAGGCCGACATCATGAAGGAGATGAAAAAGCACATGCTCGTTGACCGCAGCTCAAAACCCGGGACAGTGGATCCCGAGATCTCCTTCAACGAGAATCCCATCATGTTCAGGGCCGACAAATTCGAGCTTTTGGATTATGGCTCATTCTGGCTCAATGAGAAACAGGAAGCCGACACTCCTGGCTGGGATGCCTCCAAGGTCCGGAACACAATCTGGGTGAAACTCCGTTACAAGAAGTCCGGAGTCATCTTCTTCTGCTTCAACACACATTTTTCCGGAGGAGAGCTGGCCGGCAAAGGTTCAGCGACCCTTATGGTTGACAAGATCAAGGAGATCGCGGGTGATGACGCGGTGGTGTTCGTCGGGGGAGATTTCAAGATGTCTTCCTCGGACAGGATCCTCACCCCCCTGGCGAGCTATGCCAAGGATGCCAATTACGAGATGAAAAAGCCCGACACAAGGGCCTCCTACAACGGTTTCGGCAAGCCAGGCAACAGCCAGCGCTGGCCCGACCACATCCTGTCCCGCAACGCCAAAGTCGAGGAATATGAAGTGGTTGACGGCAAGTTCGGCCCAAAATACATCTCAGACCACTACCCGATCTACGCCGAGTTCGAGATCCCCATCCCGAAAGGGAAGTAATTGACAATAAGCTTATTTTCCCGTATACTGGCCGATAAAGAAGATCGCGCCGGTGCTGATTTCCGTTATCGCGTAGATGAACGGCCGGTCGGCATGGAACTGGAACTGTACGGTACTTCCAGGACCCGGACTTGTATACCCCATAACCACATCCGTTACCGCGGCCGCCTCAGAGCCCTGCTCATCAACTTTGATTTTGGCTTTGTGGATAACTTTGCTAATGTAAACAGGTGACTCTGTCATCTCTGAGAAATCAGCTTCCAAGGAAGAGAAAGCCTTCTCAATTCCCATCCCCCTTAGCACATCGACTAAATCTGTATTATATTCGCTTTCAAAAGACGGCAACTTGACATCAACTTCGACTCCATACATATTAGAAATCATTGTTTCCCAACGATTTAAGTCGAGAGCTTGTTTAACGTCCTCCAGCTTCTTACCCTCGTCGGGCAGGATAATAACCATCCGGAAAGCCTGATTGCCATAGGGCAGGCAAAGTGCGGGACCAATATTCGGCAAATAACCGTAATTAAACCGGGCTTTCTGATGCATCATGTTCGTCTCTCTTTTCGAACCGTCTTCAAGATAGAATTTCTCTTTTTTGCTGTCGCTTTTCTTGAATTGGCTTGACCAGATTCCCTTGAAATACGTAGCGTTAAGAAAATGGGCGTATTCCAAAATAGTTACCTGATCTTTGAGCAGTTCCGGAATCATCCCATGGGTTTTCTCCGAACACCAGTTATTGATCAGTCCCTTCACATCATCTTTTGAGAAGTCTTTGTAACATACGTTTGCCTCATAGTTGTCCTCAACGACCTCTGTGAATCTGTCCTTCAGTTTCGAATACATGCTGTTCACAACAGAGGCGTTTGCGATCTCTATCGTGGTGGAGGGATCGACCTTGGCTGACTCAGAGAGCATTTTCGAACAGAATTCATTCATAGATCCGGTGTCCTCGCCGAAGCCAAGGGTCTTGTCGATCTCATACTTGGTCTGTCCAACCGCCCCGTTATTGACCATACCAAGGGCAAATGTGACACTTAACGGAGACAATAGCATACTTTTTCCGCCCTCATTTGAAGAGGCTTTTTTGAAAAGTTCAAGGGCAAAAGAATTATTGGCTTTGACATAGTCCGCCTCAGTCCTTGTCAAGGTAATGTCTTTGCGGGGAATAAGATTCTCCACAGGAACTGTTTCATCTGTTTCCACAACGGGTTCCTTCTTATCACAAGAGTGCAGAGAAATGCAAATGGCTGTGGCGACAACGTTGATAAGCCCGAACTTCTGAACTATTTTTAACATGGTGACAATGTGTTGTTTTGCGTGTTGAAAACTCTTTCTGAAATATAAACGAAGGAAAACCGAAAATACGGCCATTAATTTTACTTTTATTTCTTGTGCCTGTATCCTAAATATATGGCAATTAAGCAGTTACATAAAACGCGTAGCTTATATGGCTACGCGTTTTCTATAAATAATTGGTTATTAACCGCTTATCCTTCTATAGATTAAACCGAAGGCCAACGTTTACAGTGAACATCAATGGGTTCTGGGTCCTGTAGGTAAGAATAGCCGGATCTTCCGGCTTCAGAAACCAGGATATTTGCGGGGCGACATACAGACCCAAATTGTCTGTCAATCCGAAACTGATACCAGCATTAGCGACTAGCGACCAGTTAAAAGAGTTGTCACGAATGTCCTCCTTGCCCAATCGGGCATAAATGCATCGATCTACTTTGCCACCAGCTCCGATCCAAGAAGAAAAACGGCCCGCCTGCCAGAAACTCCACTCAAACCTTATGTAATCAGTAACTTTGAATCCCCGAATTTTCGCAAAGTTAATGGCTCACCTGCAAACTTCCGTGGGGGGGCTATCCGAAGAGCCTGCATAGTCTGAACATGAAGAATGGCAGATCTGACACGCCCCTGAGTTGAGCACGGAAGGCCTTGATCTTTGAGTTGAACGATTCTGCTGCCGCA
>JAGAFU010000002.1 GCA_017627955.1 Bacteroidales bacterium
CCGCTTTGGGAAGTTTGTTTACCGAGGATTTTTATGAGTCTCATGTGCATCGATCTCTTCGAGACCGATGGATTGTTATTGTTTCGCTCACAATCAATCATTTTTCAAATGCTTGATTTATAGCGATTTATTAAAAAGCTGAAAATATTTTCAACTTTTATTTGGATTTCAACTGGGAACTCCAATTCATCGACAACGAAGTGCGGGGTAAGGGCCTCCAGCAGCCTTTTGCGGAAACTGGGGTCAGTATTGATGTAATTGTTTATCAGAACGCGATTCCCTTCAATCCACTGAACCATCCCGTCGGAATGGCCGAAGATTTCGTAGCGGTCCCAGGGAATGATGACAATCTGGACCTGCATATAATCCTCCAGAGCCAGCAGCAGTTCTTTCCTCTCCATCCAGTCATTCTCCTTGAAGATCTTGTCGGTCATAATGACCTTGTCTCCGCATTTGACAAAGTTGCCGCCGTCCAGAATGAAGTCCACTGGAATTCGGCCGAGGTGCAAATGGTCAATGATCTCCAGAACATTCGGGATGTAGCCATCATAGCCCAGCAGATAATCCGGCCAATACTCAAAGTAGAAAACCAGCGTCTTCTCTAGTTGAATCGGCATATAGTCTCTCGCCCATACGTGCTTGTAGGATGATGTGTAGGGCAGGAATTCGGCGTGGATATGCTCCCGGTGCAATGCTTCCAGCAGATTCCGGCAGACTGGCACGTAGTGGCTCAGGCCGTGAGCAATATACACCATATTAGTTTGATAATCCTGAATCATAATTCTATTTGAAAATAATAATTAAATTATTAAAAATCAATTAGTTATAGGATGCGTAGACAAAGATAGGCGGTCCTTTTGAGACCGCCAAACGGAATTTGTTAAAAGATGTTAAAGGATTCGAAAAAGAGCGTCTGTCCACGTCCACGTATGTGTGGACGTTTTGTAAAGCGTGGACGGTATGGACAAAAGTGGGCTGGGCATCTTCTTTAGAATAACTCCGAATACTTCCATTCCTCTCCCTGGATATATTTCATGTCGGCCACATTTTGCTTCTCCCTACAAGAATTTTGTAAAAATGTTGCGATGTAATTTGTAAATTACATTTTACTATTTTACATTTGCAACAGAATTTAACGAATAACATTTTTACAAAAATAAATTATTATGGCTACAACGCTTGAAGAATTAACAGCCCTCCGGGAGCAAATGGCTGTTGCAGGGCTCTCTACTGCCGAAATCGACGCTAAAATCGAAACTCTGAAAGGAGAGATGGCCATCGAGAATGACTATCCTTCTATCCTTGAATCTGTACAGGAGCTTATAGAGCCTGTTGTGAGCAAATGGCCCTACAAGAATAAAAACCTGACTTTCCGGTTTGATAACAAAGGGCTTTCACTCGCTTTTTCTGAGCTGGATGGTGATAACAAAGTCTTCTATCAAAGGGAGGACGTACCTGAGGTACAATTCCGTCAGGTGCGCGACACCTCTCGTTATCGTGTCAATGGTGCCGGTCCTCTGAATAAGAAAGAGATGGCGAGGACCGTTGTAGAACTGTATGTCCGTGACCACGCTGCAGATGACGAAATGACTGTTAAAAGGGCATTGATGGGCCTGGATGTGAACATTACCAAGTTTATCCGGACGAAGGAAGAGTATGACCTGGAGAAGAAGAAGTCCCGGGATAAGAACTTTGGCATTCGGGCTGTGCCTGTCACATGGGGTAAGGGTATCCTTTATGTTTCCACCCAGTGGTCAGTAGACCGTTCGGATGAACTGATGGAGAAAGTAAATGCCCAGCCCTGGGGGATTAAGATTGAGAAGATCCAATAATCGCCATGAAAAAGATCATCATGACTTCTGTCCTGCAAGTGGTTTGCATCGCGCTTGTGATAGTATCTATTCAAGCCGAGGTCCTGGGCGGAGTCATAGGATTCGGAATTTGCACCTTACTATGCATCCCTACAATTATACGTTATTCGATAGAATATGGGGAAAAGAAAGCATGGAAAAGGTTCGATGATAAAGCTCAAGATGATTAAAGAACAGCGCCCACTTTTGTGAGCGCTTTCTTTTTTCGTCAGTAGCTAACAGATAAAACAGAGATTATGATTTGATTCGTGATACATGTGCCTCTTTTGGATCTTTCCGGAAGTAATCGACCTCGCAGTAGGTGTGGGCGCAAAGGCGGGAGCGGTCGGTGAAGCCGAAGTAGTTCTTCAGGATGGTGGCAATGAGGCCGGGAAGACGTGGGTCTCCGGCAAGCACTGTCAGGTCGAAACTGTCCTGGCCATCGCCATAGGGGTCATCGAAGCCGACGCCTTCAGGAGAGTAGCGGAACCTATCGGCCTTCTCCTTGGTGTCAAAGTAAATGACCGTGATGTTCTGGTACATCGGCCCGCCGTTCTCTTGGTGGCCGCTGATGGTGATGTGCAGGTCTTCGTCGCTTTCGGTTTCGCCCAAGTCGGTGGCGATGAAGCCGCACAAAACATCAATTTTACGCATAGTTTTACGCATAATGACCACTAAATCTTATTATGCCAAAATGAACTCTAACTGACTATTTGCGCTCTCTATCAAACAATTATAATACTCCACCAAACCCTGTTAAACACTAAAAAAGGGCTTCCCAGCACCACGGTAACCCGCTCAGACAGAGCGGGTTTTTGTTTTTGTTCTCACTTTAGTGTTTTCGGCCCGTATATTCGGTATTTGGTCCCAAAGCTTTATTTATTACTGGTTTTGGGACCATAATCAGCGATTTTGGGCCGTTTCTCAGTCTAATGCGTAATCCAGCCGCATGACCTTCACCGGACGCTCGTCGCCCCGGTAAAGGTGGCTGCACCAGTTGACCTCACCGGTGTCGCGGAAGCCGCATTTCTCCATCACACGGCCGGAGGCGGGATTGTCCACGAAGAAATCGCTCCAGAGAACCTGGAAGCCCTTTACATTGAAACACCAGGTGACCATCGCGCGGAGCGCCTCGGTACATAGTCCCTGGTTCCAGTAAGGCCTCGCGATCCAGTAACCCAACTCCGCATCGTCCTCGCCTATGTCGATGTTGCTCTCCCCGAAAGCGTAATAGCACATGCACCCGACCGGCTCCCCGGTCTCTTTCAGCTCCAAGGCCCAAGTGTGGCCGTTGGAGAAGATATCCCGGATGACGGACAAGCTCTCTTCCACGCTCCTATGCGGTGGCCACCCCGCGCGCTGGCCAACCTCCGGGTCGCTGGCGTACTTGAAAAGTGTCTCCGCGTCGGAATCTCTCCAGGGCGTGAAACGCAGCCGCGGTGTCTCTATGTTCAACTCTTCTTCCATCAGGGCTCAATCATATAAGAGGCGACTATCTCCCCGTAGAAGCAGAAGTGGTCGTTGCTCTGGATCCGGTAGAATCTGTCACGGAGTTCCTCCGGGAGCCTGCTGTCGTCCTGCTTCTGGTCGAGGAGCCCCAAAGCCTTCCTGTCGAACTCCCCGACAGGGATGTTGACGGTGAACTCAGGATTCTTCTGCAGCATTTCCCATGTGTACCTGCAATCCCTGACGTAAGCGATGAAGACGGGTTTCTCCCATACGACACCGAGTGTACCCCACCCGATGGTCATGGAGTTGATCTTGTCACCGGTCTTCGTGGTGACGAGGATGCCCGGCTGCCGGCAACGCTCGATGATCGCCGGAGGATAGTTGAAGACCGTCTTCACCGGGTCCCTGGACATCAGGAAGACGAACAGGGAGAAAAGGGCGCAGGCGGCGAGGGATTCGAGTAGGAAGGTCATGGCTCAGTCTGTGGGCTTATCATTGTCTTATCCCATCCTTGCTTCATTCAAGGGATGCTTCCAGTCAACCACCGCATCATGCTCTGCGGCAATGGCATCGATCTCGCTCCGAAGGGACTCCAGGAAGGCGGTTTCACGCTTTTTGGAACGTCGACCTGGAGCATGGTAGATCTCCTTCTCGAAATATGCGTCGTACGACACTCCGAAATCCTCGGCATCCCGATGGGGGAAGAAAGAGACCGCGACCTTGTACGAGATCATACCTGCCTCCGAGTCGGAGATCAGAAGGACTAGGGCGCCCCGACGCTCCACGCCGGAGAAGCGGGCTTGGGCTTGGAAGTATTGCGAATATACGTTGATGACCATGATAACAGATGCTAGAGGTTATGTGAGTTGCGGCGCTTCTTCTCGGCTGCGAGGTGTTTGCGTGATTCCATAAGAGACGAGTCAAAGATTCCAGGAATCAAATTTAAGAATTCTTTGCGGGAAAGTAAAAGCCTGAATGGTTTGCTGACCCTATATCAGCCCCAGGTCCTTGGCTGTAGAGGTAAGCTCCACGGTGTTCGCGACATCAAATTTAACTAGGAGTTTCTTCCTGTACCACTTGATGGTTTCCGGGCTGAGCCCAAGACCTTCGGCGATTTGTGGCGTAGTGTAGCCCTTGGTCAGCAGGTCCAGGATTTCTTTTTCCCGCGGGGAAACCTGTGGAATGTCTTCACCTGAATGGGGGCGACGGGTTTCCTGGATAGTCTCTTCCAGGACGGCGGAGACTTCGGCCTGTTCCTTCCTCGAGCGACGCAATTTCTTTCCAATCAGCAGTACCGCAAGGAAAAGCAACAGAATGAGAATCGCACCTATGGCTATGAGTATCAGCTGTTTCCTTTGGGTAAGAAGCGCTGCCGACATGTACTCGTAATTCTCTTTGGTAAAGGTCAACTCCTCCTTGTCATGCGAAGAGAAATACTCGTCGGCCTTATGGAGATGCTTGAGCGCTTTCCCGCTTTTCCCTTGCTCCATATACACGCGTCCGAGGCCTTTCTGAGCCATTGCTACCATAAGGGAGTCTCCTTGAGCATATTCCATAGCTCTCTCATAAGCCTGAGAGGCTTTCCGTAGCTCGCCCTGTTCCACCCAGGTTTCCCCGATGTTATAGTAGAGGATGGCGTTGCTCTGGTTCCATCCATATTTGTCGAAAATGGCGCCGGCTTTCCCGTACCAGTCCATTGCCTGCGGGATGGAGTCCATCATATTGTAAAGGTTGCCGATGGCCCCGTAAAGAGCCGAACGGGTGTCATCGATGGCAAGCTCGGAATAACCTTCCGGAGCGGTGGGGGAAGTTGCCCCTTCCGCCATCCTTTCCACGGCAGAGAGCGCTTTCCTGTAATAAAAGAGCGAGCTGTCATATTTCTCGGAAGCCCAGAAGCACTGCCCAAGGTAGCGGAAGGCATCAGCGTTGGCTTCCTCCCAACCTCTCGGCTCAGAGACGGAGAGCGCCTTTCGGGCATAGAAAGCGCATTTCTCGCCGTTCAAGGCGCTGTAACCCAGCATGAGGTCCCGAAAGGCCCGGTTCAGGTCCACCAGTTCCCTGGTCGAAGCGAGGTCTATGGCATCAGGAGTCCATCTCGCGACGACTCTTTCAAGGGAATCAAGGTTGTGTCCCCTATGGTCATTGTACGCTAAAACCCGTGCGCTTGACAAAGCTGTCAGCAGCAAAATGATACCTATTCTTCTCATAGAGACAAAGATAGTAAATATAAATCGACCATATTCAACCCTTTGGGGTGGAGTTTGCCACCCGAAAGGGTGGTGTTTAAGACAAATAAATAGCCGAAATTCGCGAAAACGAAAACCACAAATGGACGAAATCACAGCAAATGACATTAAACTGACAAGAAGGGAGAAGTCCATCCTTCAGGAAGTTGCCATCGGCCGAACCACACCTCAGATCGCCCAAGACTTGGGGTTGAGCCCGGAGACCGTCAAGTGGTACAGGAAGCAGCTTCTTGTCAAATTCTCCGCGTCCACATCAGCGGAAATCGTGCGGAAAGCCTTTGAGATGAAAATCCTTTAATATGTTAGAATATGAAAAAGATTGCTTTGATCACCGCCGGTGTCATCCTTGCCGGTAATCTTGCCTTCGCGCAGAAGAGTGAAACCCAGACCGCATACGCCAAGACCGACTTTGTCCCTGGTGACGAGATTTTCTTCGAGGACACCTTCGAGAACGAGAAACTTGGAGAATTCCCGCTGCGCTGGGACTTGCTGGACGGTTATGTGGAGACAGCGTCGGTGAAAGGCCGGAAAGTGCTGGCATTTACAGACAATGGCCTTGGGCAGGTGATGCCACTCATGAAGGATAAATGGAGCTGGCTGCCTGAGATATTTACCCTGGAATTCGACCTTTATGTCGCTCCCATGTCGGAAGACGGCGGCTCTGAACTTGGCATGGAGCTTAGGTTTGGAGACCGCGGCGCCTCCGACTATTACAATGCTTCCAGCTATGTTATTTTCCGCTATAGGGAAGACGGATCTTCAGACATGGAATGGAGTCTTCGCAAACCCGGTTCGGATTCCGAAACTTACGGCAAAAAAGAACTGGGTCTCAACCCGGGTCTCGGTGGATATAATGGAAAGGACAATCCGCTGAAGGCTGGCGAATGGAACCATTATGCCTTTTCCTTCAACAAGAGAGCCTTCAAGGGTTATATCAACGGTGTGCGCATCATCAATGTGCCGGCCATGGAAGCCCCCGGATATCTCTATTTCAACAGTGCCGCACAATATAAATACAGCGGCATCAGCAATGTCCGTCTGGCGAAGGGGGCAGTTCCCCTTTATGACCGTCTGGCCTCCGACGGGAAGATCGTCACCTACGCCATCACCTTCGACACCGGAAAGGCTACCTTGAAGCCCGAATCCGCAGTCGAGATAAGCCGCATCACTGAATTGATGAAGAAAGACGCCAGCCTCAAATTCGAGGTCCAGGGCCACTGCGACGCGACTGGCAGCGACGCCGTCAATGATCCGCTGAGCCAGAAGCGTGCGGAGGCAATCGTAGCTGCCCTTGTAAAGAACGGAATCGCGGCCGACCGTCTCACCGCCGTAGGCAAGGGATCACACAGCCCCATCGCTGACAACGGCACCGAAGAAGGAAGGGCCAAGAACCGCCGGGTTGAGTTCGTGAAAAAATAGCTAAGTGAAGTAAATGTGTTTATAACTGGACCGCTGGCCAGCCGTAATCTTTGTAATACTTCACGGCCAAGTTGTTCTTTTTGACGAATTCAGAAATGGCCGATTTCCGGATTCCCTCACGGGCCTCGTTATCGGAATATGCTTTCTGGAATTCCTCGAACCTGTCACCGAAGATGGCTTTCGCCGTGGGCAGGAATTCGCTTCCGTCCCCGACGGCATCGAGACCGGAGGCGAAGTAGTTCCCCTCGGAATCCTTCTTGATGTGCATCTTTCCGGAATGGTTGCCACCCGAGACAAACATGAGGGTGTCGCCGACGATGTTGTAGTTCTCCACCCAAAAGTCGCCCAAGACCTGGATGTCATCCGGGTTGCTGTCATCGACCGCCGCATAGTCGTTGTAGGTGACGCTGATCTCGGCCGGAGAGTACTGCGGTGCGATTTCGTCCGTGACATACCGGTCGATGGCCTGGAAATACTTGTCGGTGAGTGTCTGCGCCGCTTCCGGTTCTACAGGAGCGGCGTTCTTGTCTCCCTTCTTGTTCCCGCAGGAGGAGACAAGAATGGCCGTGAAAGCCATGAAAACTAAAATCTTGAATGTCCGTTTCATTTCAAACATATTGAATATTATACATTGTCAACCATGGCTTCATCCAAGACGTGAAGGATCTTATCCACCCTGCTAAGTTACATAATTTGATGCGGATCCCGCAAAAAGGCAGGGGCTATCGGATCGCGGCTTCGAGGAACGCGGCGCGTTCTTTGTCCCATAGGGGCTCCTTCCACATGGCGTGGTCGCAGGTCGGAACGCATAGGAAGCGCTTCTTGCGGGTCCCCAAGTTGTTGTAAATGGCGAAATTGGTGTGTGGCGGGCAGGTCGGGTCCTGCAGGCCGAAACTCATGTACACCGGACACTTTACCTTCGGTGCGAAATTCTTGATGTCGAAATATCTGAGCATCTGGAGGACCTTCTCTCTCGGCAGGCCGGAGGCGTCAGCTTCCCCGAAGACTTCATGCACCGGCCACCAGACGATGCGGGCATAGTCTCTGTAATCTCCCATAAACGGTACGGACGGAGCGATGGCTTTGATTCGTTTGTCTATCGCCGCCGCCAGGAACGTGAACGCTCCGCCCTGGCTCTCACCCCATGCCACCATCCTGTCCGGGTCTGCCTTGTCCAGAGCGGCGACGAAATCCACCGCCCGCTTCACGTCACAAAAAGCGCCCCTGTAATAGAAGCTCTCCTTGTCTTCGATTCCCCGGTCGATCCATCGGTCCTGCCCGGCTTTGAATATGCCCTGGTCGCGAACACTCACAAGGAACTGAATCTGCTCCGGAGATGACGAAGGATCAATATAATACGGTTCCGCCCCATAGCCCATGAACATAATCTGCGCAGGATACTTGCCGGGGGCGTTCGGGACGGAGAGGATGCCGCCGGAAACAGCCCCGCCCCAAGAGGCGTACCGCACCTCATAGCATGTCCTCAACTCGTTGGAGTAGGAGGGGATTACCTTGAATTCGGGAGACAATTGAACCATGTCAAGCTCCCTGAAAGTCTTTTTCCAGAATTTGTCGAAATCTTTCGGAGGGTCTGGAGGACTCACTACGTCGTCCGGGCGCACACCGATGTTCCATCTCAGGCTGTCCCGGAGACGCGCCTGGTAAAAACCCGGAGCCAGAGACCCAAGGTCCACTCTAATCATGCTGTCAGCCGCCACAGTGACCTGCGTGTTCAGGACCGTGTCCTGAACCGGATCCATCAGGGATAGATCCTTCACCAGCACGAAGGAAGCGTTACCAGGGGGCGCCTCAACATGGGTGACAAGCGTGTAGGGACCTTCATCAAGGAATAGCCAACCCAAGTCTGGGTTTGAGTTCCCCGTCACCTTAACCGCTCCAGGCGGTATGAAGGAGGCGAATACTATGAGAAACCCGAGGAGGAGCGATCTTCTCATAAATTGACTATGTGGTATTTCCTGCCGCCAAGGCCGATGCTCTCCGCATATTCAAGAATATGCAGTCCGTGCTGGCGGTTGATCCTCTGCTGGAGAGGGGTGGCGGTGTCGCCTTCGGTGTCTTTGTGGTTGAATACCAAGTCTATGCATGCCTGGTCAAGAGCGACGGGGTCAGTCGAGGCCAGGATGCCGATGTCTTTCATGCGGGGCTTGTCGGGGTTGCCGTCGCAATCACAGTCCACGGACATGTTGTTCATCACATTGATGTAAATGATATTTTTCCCGTCCTTCTTGAAATAATCATGAACAGCCTGCGCCGCCGCTGCCATCGACTCGAGGAAACCGTCCTGATCGTCGTCAATCCATTTGGTGGTGCTGCGTCCTGCCGAGTGGATGTAAAGCTTCCCGGACGACGAGGCTACCCCGATACTCTGGTTCTTCAGAACGCCTCCGAAACCTCCCATCGCGTGGCCTTTGAAATGGGCTAGGTTAATCATGAAATCGTAGTTCTGGATGTGGCTGCCTACAATGTCGTGTTGGATGTGGGATTTGTCCTTGACCGGAATCTGGATTTCTCCTTCCTCATCCATGATGTCCACATGGGCGACAGACTCGAAACCTCTCTCCACTATGGCTTTGCGGTGTGCCGCCGTGTTTGCCCTGCTGCCACCATAAGCGGTGTTGCACTCCACAAGGGTTCCGTTCACCTCATGGACAAGGTCGGAGATCAGCTCGGGACGGAGATGATTGCTCTTTGACGATTCGCCGGTCGAAATCTTGACGGCGACTCTGCCTTGAGGCTTGACACCGAGGGCTTTATAGATCTCTACAAGTCCTTTTGAGCTTATGTCCGAAGTGAAGTACACGGTCGCTCCATCCTTAGAACTGTCGAATCCGGTGCTTGATTGGGGAACATTCTTGGAGCCGGCGCAAGAGGAAATCAAGATCGCCGCGGAAACAAGGGAAAATAAAAAAGTTCTGCGTCTCATTGTCATTGACTGGTTTTTCTTGACGCGAATTTAGTCAAAAATCTTGATGGATAAATTGTTGATAAAAAATAAACTTATCGCTTTAATTTAAGCCAAAAGCGAGTAAATTCGCGTTATGATAATGACTATATTCAAGCTGCTCGGCTCTATCGCCCTCCTGATGTACGGAATGAAGGTGATGAGCGAGGCCCTGCAGAAGATGGCCGGCCCCGGCCTGCGCCACATTCTAGGGGCGATGACAACCAATCGTTTCACCGGAGTACTCACTGGAATGCTCGTCTGTGTGGCTGTCCAATCTTCCGCCGCGACGACAGTCATGACCGTCTCTTTTGTCAACGCCGCTCTCCTGACTCTAGCCCAGGCCATCTCAGTCATTATGGGAGCGAATATCGGAACGACTCTCTCGGCTTGGATAATGTCGGCCGGATTCTCATTTAACATCACGAATCTCGTATGGCCGGTATTCCTTATCGCTGTGATCCTGATCAATTCGAGGAAGCACCGTTATCTGGGAGACTTCCTCTTCGGACTTTCATTCCTTTTCTTCGCCCTCGGCACCTTGAACGTGACCGGCAGGGAAATGGACCTGGCGCATAATGAGGGTGTGGTCAACTTCTTCTCATCCTTTGATTCAGGCAGTTATCTCACCATCCTCCTCTTCCTGGTCATAGGTGGCATACTCACTGTGATCGCCCAGTCGTCGGCCGCTTTGATGGCCATAACCATGGTCCTTTGCACCACCGGGGTCCTTACCATCTATCAAGGCATCGCCCTGGTCATGGGGGAGAATATCGGTACGACCGTGACCGCCAATGTGGCGGCTCTCTCGGCCAACTCACAGGCTCGCAGGGCGGCTCTGGCCCACTTGCTGTTCAATGTGTTCGGAGTCCTTTGGGTGCTGTGCGTGTTCTATCCTTTCGTCAATACGGCTTGTTCCATAGTCGGGGTCGACCCTCATGCGGAGTCCCAGAGCGCCGCCAGATTGTCTTTCGTGTTGGCCACCTTCCACACGATGTTCAATGTGACCAACACCGCTATCTTGATCTGGTTCATTCCCCAGATCGAGAAGATAGTGACCTACCTGATTCCGCAGAAGACACAGGACGAGGAATTCCGTCTCCAGTACATCCAGACCGGTATCATGCGTACACCTGAGATCTCTGTCCTGCAGGCCCAGAAAGAGACCAGCCTGTTCGCGGACAGGATGCGCCAGATGTTCGCCCTTGTCCGGGATTTGTATGGCGAGACCGACGAGGCTGCCTTTGAGAAAAAGATCGTCAGGGTGCGAGAGATGGAGCAAATGTCCGATCGCCTTGAGAGCGAGATAGGCAGTTACCTGGCCCAGGTCTCCAGTGCCCACCTCAGCGACGAGACAAAGAGGAAGATCCGCGCGATGCTCCGTACCGTCAGCGAGCTTGAGAGTATCGGCGACAGCTGTCTTAACCTTTCCCGTATGATAGACAGGCGCAATAAGGAGAAGGAGCATTTCCTCCCCGAGCAGGAAGCGGGCATCTCGGCGATGTTCGATCTTCTTGAAAAAGCCTTTGACAATATGGTGGAAGTCCTTGAGGGTGAGGGAGATCCCGATGTCTCATGGACCGTTGAGAACGACATCGACTCAATGCGTGACAAACTCCGCTCCCAGAACACCATCGACGTGGATTCCGGCAAATATTCCTTCGCTCTTGGAACCGTGTTCGTGGATATTGTCAGGGAGTGCGAGAAGTGCGGTGACTATGTGATCAACGCTGTGGAGGCTAAGATGGGAAAAAGGGAAGACGCCGACAATTTTGGAGCCTTGGCGATTGATCACCAGCGCAAGACAGCTACTTTGTACGGAAAGCCTATTGACTTTACCAAAACAGAGTTCGAGCTCCTCAGCCTGCTGGTCTCAAATCCAGGGCGTGTTTTCTCGAAGGAAGAGCTTCTGGAATCCATCTGGCCCAAGGATGAGCCTGCGGGTATAAAAGATGTGGACGGCAGCATCAAGGACATCCGGGCCAAACTGGGCGACGTTGCCGGCCATATCACTTTGAAACCTGGGTTCGGTTATTATTTCGAATAAAACTTTAAACCACATAATAATGTTCACTAAAGAAGACATCGCCCAGATCAAGGGGCGTGGGGCCGACCTCCATAAAGTCGAGGAGCAGGTCGAGCGTTTCAAGAAGGGCTTCCCTTGGATGAAGATAGTAGCGCCGGCTACTCCAGGCAATGGAATTAAGGTCCTTTCTGAAGAAGATGCCCGGGAGTCGGTTGATTATTACCGGCGGGCCTCCTTCGAGGGTAGCTGCAAATTCGTGCCCGCGTCAGGAGCCGCCTCAAGGATGTTCAAGGACATGTTTTCAGGGCTTGAGAAACTCAAGGCGGGTGAGGATCTTCCCGCTGACGCTCCGGGAGCGAAACTTGCCGCGAGGATAAAGGATTTCGCTTTCTACGACGAGGCTGTTTTCGGAGAACCGGATGACAGCAGGGCGTACAGGCTCAAGGCGCTGACCAAACTTTTGGGGGATGAGGGCCTCGCTTATGGTTCCAAACCCAAAGGAGTCCTGAAGTTCCACCGCTATCCTTCTGAGGTCAGGACGGCTATCGCCGAGCACCTTGTTGAGGCGCAGGAATACATGCGTGTTACTGATCCATTTACTGACGAGGATTCCTGCAAACTTGTCGTCACAATCTCACCGGAGCACAGGGAACTTTTCGAAAAAGCTGTCGCTGAGGTGGTTCCGGAATATGAGAAACGCTATGGCGTCCATTATGACATCACGTTCACCTATCAGGACAAAGCCACCGACACGATAGCTGTCGATATGGACGGGAATCCGTTCAGGACCTCAGAAGGTGAGCTTTTGTTCCGTCCCGCCGGGCATGGAGCCTTGATTCACAACCTGAACAAGGTGGAAGAAGAGTTGGTCTCGATCAAGAATATCGACAATGTCTCCCATGAGAAATACTTGGGCGAGACTTCATTCTATAAGAAAGTCCTGATGGGCGAGGCGCTCAAATTGCGAGACTGGATAACCCTTTACATCAGGAGGCTGAACGCCAATCATTCTGAAGAGATTTGCGATGAGATTGAGGATTTCCTCAGCAGTGTCCTTTGTGTCAAGGTTCCCGAGGCCAGCAACTTGGAAGAAAGGGTGGCATTGCTGCGCTCGAAGCTGAACCGTCCGATCCGCGTCTGCGGAATGGTACGTAACGAAGGTGAGCCCGGTGGTGGCCCGTACATCATCGAAGGTAAGGACGGCTGTACATCGCTCCAGATTCTGGAGAGCGTTCAGATCAACAAAGATGATCCGGAAGCCCTCGCGGCTATGTCAGGGGCAACCCACTTCAATCCGGTCGACATCATCTGCCTGCTTAGGGATTGTAGGGGAAATAAGTTCGATCTCCTTTCCTATGTTGACCAGGAGGCCGGTTTCATCAGCCAGAAGAGTTATCAGGGTAGGGAACTCAAGGCACTCGAGCTGCCCGGACTATGGAATGGGGCGATGAGTGACTGGAACACCCTTTTCGTGGAGGTTCCTATCCAGACATTCAATCCTGTTAAAGTGGTCCTTGACCTGCTGCGTCCGGCGCATCAGGGCTAGAGGCTCAGAACAAGCCTTTGATCAGGAACCATAGTACCGGCACGAGTAGTGCCGGTAAATAATTAAGTGTCTTACAGTCTTTTATCTCGAGAATAGACAAGCCCGAGGAAATGATCAGCACTCCGCCCACAATGGCGAGCTCGTTGACCAAGGTCCCCTGGAGCAGGGGACTGGACGAGGCCAGAATGGCGATCAGGTAAAACATACCCTGCCAGAGAAACAAGATCGGAGCGGCAAGGATTATTCCGATGCCATAAGTCGTGGCGAAAACCATCGATGTCACAAGGTCCAGTGTGGAGTTTGTGAAAAGGAACGTGTTGTCTCCTTGCAACGCGCTCATCACCGGACCCACAATCGAGAATGTGCCTACGCAGAAGAGAAGGCAGGCTGAGATCAGCCCTTTGGCGAAAGAGTCTCCTCCGAAACGGGACACCAGGCTTTTTGTCCTGCCGTCGATGTCCAGGGCGGTCCCGACGACTCCGCCGATCGCGAGGCTCAGGATGCAAAGCACGGGGAACTCGCTTTTGGGCATATTCTGGACAAAAGAGTTGGCCCCGAGAGCAAGTGAAGCCAGTCCCATCGCGTTGAATAGGGTCTTGCGGTACTTCTCTCCGAGGCCCTTCCGGAAGATGGTCCCTACCACAGAGCCGCAGATGATGCAAGCGGTGTTGACGATTGTCCCGATCATATCATCCGCAAATATAATAGAAATACTCTGCTCGTCAAATTTTCTTCCGGCCCGTGAATGATGTCGGGTAATCACCGAAATTCAAGGAGAAAGACATTTCGTCCCCGACGATTTTCCCTTTGAGTCCCGTGACGGTGTAACGGGGATATTCCCCGCCCATGGCAAGTGGAACCACCTGGTCTTTGGACAGGCTCATCACCTCACCGGTGACCGTGACATTGACATTGGGGATTGTCACGTCGATGGTCACCGGCATTTGCGGTACGAAGCGGATCTTGTAGATAGTTATCGATGCCGTTTTTCCGTCCTCGGAAGGGGTGAAATTAACATCGATGTTCTCGTTGTCAAATGGACTTCCATTGAAGATGACGGACACTGTGCCGTTGAAATCGGCGTTGATGGGGGTAATCGGCTCATCTTCTTTTTTTCCGCAACTGATGAGGATGACGATGGCCGCGAGAGCGGCGAATAATTTGTTAAGTCGCATAATATTAAAGTTTTATTTGTATACCTGCTATTATTGATCTCGGCCGGGCCAAGGCTAGAAACTCGTTTCCGACTGACTTGAAGTAGAAAGCCCCGGCCTTGGTGCCTGTCAGATTCGTCCCTTCCAGATAAAGATCGTATTTTGTCATTTTAAAAGATATCCTCCCCTCAAGAGTCATGTACCAAGGCTCCAACCTCGTGCCAGTCTCGTTCCATGAGATGGGCCCCGTGCCCTTCAGCGCGGCGTCAATTTCCAGGGAATTCTCACCGACAGGCAGGCTCAGACCTGCTCCAGCGTACAACGTGTGCTCGGGAACGTAGGGGACACGGTTCCCGCTATAGTCGTTATTTCCGTCGTTATATTCAAGGAACCTGGCGTCGCAAAAAGAGTAGGTGAGGGAAGTGTGGAACTTTTCCCCATGCCATCCCGCTTCGGTCTCGACTCCACGGCTCCTGCTTTTACCGGCGTTCGTCATCATTCTTCCGATGGACATCCCCGGAGGGAAAACCGTCAGTTGCTGATCTTTTACATTTATCTGATAGACAGATATTTCCGAACGGAATCCGCCATTTGAATACCTTGTTCCCAGCTCATAGTTCCACGCCACCTCCGGGTCGTATCTGGTGTTACTGGCTCCAACAGAAACGGTCGGCCTGTCGAGATGGACTCCAAGGTCATTCATGAGCCCGTTCATCATCAGGTTCTGCAGGATGTCGGAAAATATCTGGGTGTTGAATCCTCCAGCGCGGCTGCCTTTAGTGGAATTGGCGTAGATAAAAAGCCCTTCCGAGGCATTGCACATGACTGAGAGCTTCGGAAGGACTTGAAAACGGGAGTGGCCGAGGCTCCCGTCGTAGGGTATGCTGAAGGCCTTCTCTGAGACCATAGTAGGGTTGAACCTGTAATGGAGGGACGCGAGGCAGTCGTAGTCCATGACGGCCCCTTCATAGTCGAGCCGGAGTCCGGCCGTGAGTCTCCATTTGCCGAAGGTGAACGCTGACTCATGGAACAGCGCCGCGCCCCAGGATGTTATCCTGAAATCTGAGGCGACCGGTAATTCGTTGTCGCTGATTTCGAGGAATCCTATCTGTGAAGGAATATTCCGATTGGCGTTGTCAAGGATAAGGGATTCGATCCCGTCTCGCAGGAACGAGACTGGAGCGCTCATGCCGTTATATCTTCCGAAAAGGAATACACCGCTGAGGGGAGCCCACCGGCCTGTCTCATCGGCTTTCCTGGCGAGCGCCTCGAAAGTGGCGGCAGCGTTTTTCTGCTTCTGCTGTAGGGTGAAAACACTTCTGGGCGTGTAATCCTGATCCATCCTCATGTCGTCCAGGAGGGCTTGAACGGAACCCGAGAAGTCGAACGCGATCTTTTCTCCGGCGAACCTCGCCCTCATGCCTTCAATTATGGAAAGTCTTGAATATCCGCTATCTCCGTCGTAAGAGACCGGCAGAAGCTCCTCTCCATCGAGTTTCCCGTAGGCGAAGCCTCCTTCTTTAGACGCCGAGACGGAAAGCGTGTTTGACAGGAAAGGGCGTCCCTCGTCCGATCTTTCCCATTTCCATCTAAGGGTAGCCCCGTTGTACGGGTCGCACGCCTTCCCTTTGTACTCGTTCCGGAAGAAACCGTCAGTGTGGCGAAGGCTGACGCTAAGTGCGTTTTTCCCGAATATGACCGAGCCGCCAGCCCGTACGCTGTTCGCGGTGCCATATCCAAGATAAGCCTGCTTTCCATCTCTGTCGGTGGGGGAGAGTGTCCTCAGGGCCAGTACTCCTCCCATCGTGTTCCTGCCATAGAGAGTGCCTTGTGGCCCCCGGAGCATTGTCGCGGATCTAACCGCTGTCCAGTCTATGTCGTAAGCGTTTTTGTCAAGGACCGGTATTCCGTCTATGTACAAGCCCATCACTGGGTTATCCATCCTGGAGCCAAGCCCTCTGATGTAGATTGTGGAGGTGAGAGAAGCCCCGTATTCAGGAATAAGGAGGCCGGGGATCCGGCTGGACAGCCTGTCCTGACGATAGATTCCGGAGCGTCCGATCTCTTCGGCGGTTATTCTTGAGACAGGGGCTGGGATCATGGAGAGCGGCATTGACTCTTTCAGCGCCGTCACCCTTGCCGGAGGGATAAGGGTATCACTTCCGGCCGAGATGGTCAGCATCGCTCCTATGATGAGATTGTTCAGGATCACGGACGCGAATATCCGCTAATCCAACGGAATATTTCAGAAGGTAGGGTGCTATAATTAGGATTATCCGTGCATCATTTTCCGAAATGCGGAAGGCGTCATGCCCGTTTGCCGCTTGAAAAACCTGGCGAAATAGGACTGGTCGTCAATTCCGACCGCCGCAGCCACGTCAATTATCTGAATTGATGGGTCTTCAAGTAACTTCTTCGCCCTTCCGATGCGGGCAATGTCCAGCCAGTCGCTGACAGGCCTCCCCGTGGCTTCTTTCACAAGACGGTTGAGATAGTTGCCAGAAAGGTTTGTCTGCCCGGCATATTCAGAAGGCCTGGAGAGAGTTGACTTGTCGTCGAATATGGAGTCCAGGAATTTGGTTACCCTTTCCGGGAGGCGCGACCCCGTCCCTGACTTGATCCTGGACACAAGAAGGTCCAGGCCTTTCCCGATGAACACCATGTCGTTCCTCTCGAAAGAAAGGGCGAGCATGTTGAACAGTTCCGCCATGAATATCCCTTCGTCAAACCAGAAAGCCTGTTGGATGGGCTCTCTCATTGCAGACAGTCTTCTGGCGTCGTTGACCAATGATGTGGCAAAGCAGCCGGTGTAACCCACAGTGTCAAAATAATGCGGGATAGTGAAAGGTTCCTTTTTCGGAATCAGCAGAAGGTGGCCGGCCGAGCAGAGATAAGACTGGCCACAGGCCTCCACAAGCAATTCCCCGTCCGTAAGGTAAAGGAAGCCTACCATCGGAAGTGAGGCGGACGGCATTTTAGCGGCTTTGCTGAAGCCGTGGGTATCCATCCTCCTTATGTAGAAATTGCTGGAGGACAGATCAACTCCGAAAGTCGTCCGGTTAGTCATGGGATTATTCGGGTATGCGGTACCTTTCGCCGCTGTCCCTGACCATGGCGTCGTAGAAGTCCTGGCTATATCCTCCCGGCTGGTCGTTGTACTTGACTACCAACTCTTTCCAGAGGCGGTCCCAGCGAGCCATCATCTTTTCGGTGTAGGAGGCTGTCTTCGACGTCAGGAATGAGATCCTGTCCAAAGGATTCAGGTCTTTCACCCTCTCCGCCACCTCGTCCTGTTCTGAGGCATAGAAATCCTCAAGCTCGCTCTGGGCGGCCCGGAGATCCCCGATCATAGCGCCATATCTTGGATATATGAAATTGGAGACCATGTTGCACATCCAGTAAGCCCCGTCGAGATTGAAGACCTCACTCTTGTTGTTCTCCTCCCTGAAGGCCAACGGAATCTCCCGCTCGCAGCAATACACCGGGACGTAAGCGACCATGTCCGCGTCGTCACAGTTAAACCACATCAACCCTCCGACCTCGTCGGGAAGCCATCCCCTCAACTGGGAAACCATGGTAAACCCGGCTTGCGGAGATGCTATCGGCCTCTCCCTGAAGTACTTCTGTCCGCCTGACTCGAAGGTTTTCGCCCTCGGTCTGATGGGCATACCCCAAGGTCCGGCACCAAGATCCTTGGTCATGTCAAGGGGCGTTCCCTCGTAGTGATCACGCATGTCCGCCATCACGTCCCTGACCGAAAGTTTGGAATCTGGTTTGATCCAAAGCGGCAGGTGATCGATCTGGTCGAACTTGCCGTCCAGGTAGGGGAGGTATTTGTCCATCTCGGCCGGATCGGTGTGATGGCGGAAGAAACTCCAGACCCTGGCGTCGCACTGCCTGACACCGAGGAAAGTGATAGGGCAGTATGCGTCCCGGAAGCTGAAATCAGTCTCCTTCCCGGAGAAGAAACCCATCTCCCTGGCGAAGGCGATCACATCGCTGGAATATATGCTCTCGCCCTCAACTTCTTGATAAAGAGAATTCTTCCGGACTTTAGCGACCTGGGGGAACTGCCTGATCCTGCTGATGTTGGCGTGGGCGCTGACGCAGTCGTCAGGAATCCTCACCGCCACCCAGACCGCTCCTTTGCGCCCCGGACCTTTCCCGACGATTTCCATGATCCAGGCCTCATTCTTGTCGCAGACCGTGAAAGTCTCTCCCTTGTCGTTGTAGCCGTACTTGTCCATCAGCTCTCCCATGGTGCGGATAGCTTCCCTCGCGGAGGAGCAACGCTGGAGCGCGAGCTGGATGACATTGTCGTACGCGAGGATTCCCTCGGGATTGACCAGCTCGGGCCTGCCCCCGAAAGTGGTCTCGACGATGCAGAGCTGTTTCTCGTTGATGTAGCCTATGACATTGTAGGTGTATTCCACCTGATCGACATATCCCTTTATCTCAGCCGGGTGCCAGAATGACCTGATGGGAATATTATCACCATCGGGATGCTTTCCGGCGAAGGAGTGGGTCAGCCATCCCGAATAGCCGAAAGTGTCGCAGTTGTAGGTGCAGATGACCGATCCGTCGGTCGAGGCGGCTTTCCCCACGATTATGTTTGTGCAGGCCTTCCCAGAAGGGTTGATGGACAGCGCCAGCGTCAGCAGGCAGATGGCTTTGGCTAAACGGAACCGGCTCATGGTGTGAATATTACTTGTCTTCTACAATGATCTCGCAGTTGCCGGGAGCCTTGATGTTCTCGTCGATGATGATCTCGCCGACGCTTCCGACATGAATATGCCCCGAGCGGGGATTCTTGATGGAGACGACATGGCCTTTTACGGTTGCCTCGACGGATGAATATTCGAAGGCCAGGTCGCAGTCGGATCCGAATGTGCAGTCTTCCATCACCAGGTTGTCACAGTAGCAAAGCGGCTGGGTCTCAGTGATGTGGCAGCGGACCAGCTTCACGTTCTTCGAGTACCATGCCAGGTACTCGCCGTTGATGACCGAGTCGTAGATCTCGACATTCTCGGCCTCCCAGAAGGAATCCTTGGAGTTGAGGACGCTGTTCCTGACGACGACATTCTTGGCGTACTGGAAGCCGTAGTTGCCCTGGAGCTTGACATTCTCAAGGACGATGTTCTCGCAGTGCATGAAGACATAGTCAGCCCTCTCGATAACGCAGTCCTTGACATCGATGTTGGAGCAGTCCCAGAAGGTCTCGGTTCCGCCGGGAATCCAGCAGTCCCTCATCTTGATACCGTCCATCCTGCGGAAAGTCTTGGGCGCGTCAATGATGGTGTTGTAGAGTTCCCCGTTCCTTGAGTACCACAGCCCAGAGCGCGCTCCAACCGTCAGGATGCTGTCCTTGACCACGAAGCCGTCGCACTCCCAGAGGGGATATTTCCCCTCAAAGCGGCACTTGACGCAGGTAATATTGGCGGTCTCCTTGAGACCCGACTCGCCGGGGTGGATGACCACATTCTCAAGATAAAGGTCCTTCTTGCAATATAGCGGCCTCTCGCCGCCGAATTCTTGTCCGATGATTTTTTCCATTATATTCAGTTCGTTATATTTCAGTATATTCCAAGTTGTCACTTTCTTTCGCGATCAGACGGTGCTTCATCCATCTGTCGCCCTTCAGCCTCCAGAGGAACAGGATTCCCCTGACGTTGAGTTCAGCGCACATCGCTATCCAGTAGCCCTGCAGTCCCAATTTCGGTGTAAGGATAGCCGCCAGGCCTATTCTCACGAGCCACATGCTGCAGAAATTCATCAGGCTTGGCATGAGCGTGTCACCTGCTCCCACGCAGCACCCGTAACCGACAATGGAGATGGCGTACATCGTCTCGGCGAAAGCCTCGATCCTCAGCACTTTGGCACCAAGTTCAACCACCTGCGGATCCACGCTCAAAAGGCCCATCAGCTGCCTCGCGAATATGAACATCAGTACAGCGAGGCAAGTCTGGATCAAGGCTCCCATGGTCATAGTGATCCTTGAGAATCTCTTCGCCACTTCTTTCCTGCCTGCCCCCAGGCTCTGGCCTATCAATGTCGTCGATGCTTCCTCAATCCCGTATGAGGGCATGTAGCAAAAACTTTCGGCTGTGATAGCGAACGCGTTGGCAGCTATGGCGATGGCCCCGAGTGGTGCTACAATAATCGTGCTCATGACGTAGGCTCCTCTCATTATGACATTCTGCAGCCACATTGGAGCGGTGATGCCCCAAGCGTTCCCGATCGTGCGCCGTTTGGGGATGAATGAGCCTTTTTCTCCTTTGATGTTCAGCTCCTTGGATCTGTACAGGACGTACCACACCGAGAATGCCGAGGTGACCAGTTCGGACAGGCCAGTCCCGAGAGCGGCCCCTGTCACACCCATCCCACACACGAATATGAATATGTAGTTGAAGATCACGTCCAGAGCGCACATCGAGGCGTACATTATGCTCGGGACCTTCATGTTGCCGCTGGCCTGAAGCATCGCGCTCGCGGCCCAGCCGATCGCCCCAACCGGGATGAAAGCTGAATAGATGAGGAAATATTTCGAAGCGTCGGAGATGATCTCCGGGCTGCCTCCCAGCCACCCCGGGAGAGGTCCGCTCAACGCGACCCCGATGGCGCCGAGAAAAAAGCTCAGGACCAGGACAGAGGTCAATCCCTCGCGAAGCACGGCCCTCGCTCCCTTGAAATCCTTGGCGCCGCAAAGGTGCGCTACCTGGACTGAGAAACCCGAGCAGGCCCCGGCCGTGAATCCTCCCAGGATCCAGGTGCTCGTCGAGATAAGACCTATCGAGGCCGATGGATTGGCTCCCAGACGGCCGACCATCCCGGTGTCGATGTACTGCATCAACATCGAGGAAGTCTGGGCGAGGATGGCAGGGAGACTGAGCATCAGGGCGAGTCGCACCTGTTGCCCGAGAGTCATCTGTTTGCCCTCTCGGATCAATCCTAAAAGTATGTCTTTTTGACCTTTCGCCATTGGAAAAAAGAGGCGGCGCAAAGATACTATTATTTTTCTGATATAGAAACGGCCGCGAGGTAACCTGTGGACCATGCCGCCTGGAGGTTGAATCCTCCCGTAATGGCGTCAATATCAAGTACTTCTCCCGCAAAATACAACCCCGGATATTTCTTCGCCTCCATGGTCTTGTAATCTATCTCTTTGAGAGATACCCCTCCGCAAGTGACAAACTCCTCCTTGAAGCGGCTTTGGCCTTTGATGTGGTAGGAATCGTTTGTGAGGGTCTCAACCAGCCTGTTGAGCCCTTTTTGGCCGATTTCAGCCCATCTGGCGTCTTGGCGGATCTTGCTTTTCGCGACCAGATAGGTCCAGAGCCTTGAAGGTAAACTATCGGGCCTGGAGTTCGTTATTTGTTTGAGAGGATTCTTTACGGCTGTTTTCCCGATGTCTTGGCGTGCCTGGTCCGGATTCATGCCCTCAAGCCAGTTGACAAGAAGGGTCGCGTCATAACGCGACTCCGCCAGATAGCGGGCGGCATAGGACGAGAGTTTCAGGACCGATGGCCCGCTCATGCCCCAGTGGGTGATCAGAAGAGGACCGGATGCCTTGAACCTGGTCCCCGCAAGCGAGACCTCGGCGTTTTCTACCACGGTCCCCATAAGATCCCGGACCGGGCTTGAAGGAAGGTTGAAAGTGAACAGTGACGGTACAGGGGGAACTATCTCAAGATCAAGACCTTCGAAAAGATCCCCGGTCGAACTTGAGGCGACGGGCTTATGGTACCCTCCGGTGGTCACGACGACAGCGTCATATTGATCCAAAAGGGCTTTGACTGATGTCACCTTGCTGTTGACGAGGACATTCACACCCAGCTGCCGCATCCTGGTTTTAAGCAGGTTTACTATCTCCATGGCGTCCTGCGAAGCGGGGAATACGCAGTTGTCCTCTTGCAGGACGAGTTTCACCCCTTCGTTCTCGAACCATTCCCACGTGTCTTTGTTGTCGAAAGACGTGAATACCCGGCGCATGAGTTTGTCTCCCCGGGGATAGGCTTCCCGGAGGTCATTAATATTCTCGAAGGAATTAGTGAGATTGCAGCGTCCTCCTCCTGTTACCGCGACTTTGGCGAGAGGCCGTTTCCTGGCCTCGAAGATCTCTACCACCGCGTCGGGCAGCCTGCGCTTCAACTCGATAGCGCAGAAACATCCGGCCGCACCAGCGCCTATGATGGCTACTTTCATTCTTCTTTACGCATCGCCCTGGCCAAACCGGCACGTACATTCTCAATCAGGGCGTTGGATGAGAAAGTCGCTCCGGAGACAGCATCGACCTCCAGATCAAGCCCCTTGGCCGGGGTGAGACCGATCCATTTCTTCAGGAGCTTCGCGGCCTCGTAGAAATACCCTGGAGTCTCGTCGTTCGCCAGGGGAGTGATGTCAGCGATTGTGTCTTTTCTGATCCTGATCTCAACGGGAGTAGGCCCCATGAATCCTTCAACATTGTTGCACAAAGTCGTAGTGTTGATCACAATGGTGCCATTCCCTTGGATTGTCTTGGACGGGTCCTTCTCCTTTGTCTGCGCGTTGGCCACCGCTCCGAGGCATACCGTCATAGCCAAGATGATAAGAATCTTTTTCATGCCGCGAATTTAATCTATTCCATCCTAAAGGAAAAATTAGTAACTTGCAATTCATCATAAATAATGATGTCATGAGAAAACTTTTAGCCATTTTCGTGCCACTTGCGGCCATGTTGTGCCTTCGGGCAGAAGCACAGGAGATCAGCGGCCCCTGGAATGGAGAGCTTCAGGCGGGAGTGTCGAAAATCTCCATTGTTTTCCGTTTCGAGAATGGGAAGTGCACGATGGACAGCCCGGACCAAGGGGCCAAGAACATTCCGGCCGAGCTTGAATATATGTCCGCGGATTCTGTGCGTGTCGTTCAACGACAGATGGACGCCGTCTTCTCCGGCCGATTGAAGAATGGCAAGATCGCGGGACGTTTCTCGCAAAGAGGTCTGACCATGCCTCTTGTCCTGTCGCCAGGCGAGGTGGTCCGGAACCGTCCTCAGACCCCCGCGGAGCCTTTCCCTTACAAGACCGAGGAGGTCACTTTCACAAGCGGTGACGCGACATTGGCCGGTACCCTGACTTATCCGGAGGGCTGGAACGGAAAGAAGAAGGTCCCTGTAGCCATAATGGTGACAGGTAGCGGTACGCAGAACCGGGATGAGGAACTTTTCGGTCACAAGCCTTTCCTTGTGATCGCGGACTATCTGGCCCGGAACGGGATCGCCACTTTGAGATATGACGACAGGGGAGCGGGAGCCTCGACAGGCGATCCGGAAAAGGCGACCACTCATGACTTCATGCTTGATGCGGCGGCAGGGGTTGATCATCTACGCTCTCTGGGCAAGTTTAAAAAGGTCGGAGTCATCGGCCACAGCGAAGGAGGCTCAATCGCTTTCATGCTCGGGGCGAGGGAAAAGGTTGATTTTCTTGTAAGCCTTGCCGGCCCGGGTGTTCAGGGCGACAGCATCCTGCTGCTTCAGAATCTCAATGCGTTGAGACAGGCTGGAATGACCATGAGGTTGACCAAGGAATATGTCCGGGCCCAAATTAAGGCTCAACACAATCCATGGCTTGATTACTTCATTGATTATGACCCTCTTACTGACATAGGGAAAGTCCGTTGTCCAGCATTTGTCCTCAATGGGGACAAGGATACCCAGGTCGATGCGTCGGTGAATACCACACCGATATTTGAGAATCTTCCCAAGAACCGAAGTGGCAAACGCTTTGTCAACAAACACACGAGAGGGAAGATCTACCCTGGTCTGAATCACCTTTTCCAGCATTGTCAGACTGGTCAGGTCGTTGAATATTCTCAGATCGAGGAGACGATCTCTCCCGAGGTGCTTGAGGATATCGCCAGGTGGATTAACGAATTATAGGTTATTAAACATAAAGGATGATTGTAGAAAGAATAATTCCGATTGTCCGGGAGGCTTCCGGACTGATGGTGCGCTCCGGCTTCGAGGTGATGGAGAAAGGCTCTAACGTGAACATTGTGACATCCTCTGATATCGCTGTTCAGGAATTCCTGGTGGGAAAACTGTCGGAGATTGTCCCCGGGGCGGGTTTCTTTTGCGAGGAAGAGGATCTGAATGACGTCTCCCATGAATATGTCTGGATAATCGATCCGATCGACGGGACAGCCAATTACGCCAGGGGAATAGACCATTGCAGCATAAGCGTCGCTCTCGCCAAAGGTGGCGAGGTCATAGCCGGGGTAGTGTTCAGCCCATGGAGAAACGAATTGTTCCATGCTGAGAAAGGGACAGGCGCCTTCCTTAACGGCAAGCCCATCAGAGTCTCCGGCAAGCCTTTCAAAGACGGGCTGATGTGCACCGCGATGAGCACATATAGAAAAGAATACGCCAAGGTTTGTTCTGACATAATATTTGACGTGTTCATGAGATGCAATGACTTGCGGCGTTTCGGATCGGCCGCCTTGGAGCTCTGCCTGATGGCCGCCGGCCAGATCGACCTTTATTTCGAGATGCGGCTGCAGCCTTGGGACTATGCCGCCGCATCATTGATTCTTTCCGAGGCGGGAGGAGCTTCTTGTGGTTTCGACGGAGGGCCTTTGAGCCTCACAAAACAGAGCCTTGTTCTTGCCGCCAACAGCAGGGACAATTTGGACGACTTGCTTGCCACGGTGCATCGTTATCTTTCGGAACTTCCTTATTGATAAATCGATATGCCAGAGCTTAATCCTTCTTTGCGAAGCTATGTCGAGGAGGAGATCATCCCCCGATATGCCGCTTTTGACAAGGCCCACAGGGAAGACCACGCATGTAGCGTGATTTCCGAAGCCTTGAGGCTGGCCGGTTTTTATGATGTGGACATGAATATGGTCTATGCCGCGGCAGCTTTCCATGACACCGGCCTTGTCGAGGGCAGGGAGACGCATCATCTGGCTTCCGGAAGGATAATCAGGGAAGATCCCCGTCTTCCGGAATGGTTCTCTCCCGGCCAGATAGAGAGCATCGCCCAGGCCGCGGAGGATCATCGGGCTTCCGGAACCTGCGAACCCAGAAGTATTTACGGAAAGATAATCGCTGAGGCGGACAGGGATATAATCCCCCTGAAGATTCTTCGCCGGACGGTCCAGTATGGGATGGAACATTATCCTGAGCTGGACAAGGAAGGCCATTGGCGCCGTTTCGTTGAGCATCTCCACGAGAAGTACTATTATGGGGGATATCTCAAATTGTATATTCCCGAATCCCGCAATGCCGCCGCTCTGGAGGAATTGCGCGGGATGATCGGTGACGAGGTCGCCCTTAGGAAGACCTTTGATGGCTTGTTTGACCAGGAATACATTAAACAATAATCAATTATGAGACGAATAGCGTTATTGTCGGCTTTTGTCACGATTGCCGCCGCTTTCATTTCCTGCGGCGGGAAGTCCAGTGAGCCCACCCCGGCCGCCAAGGCCAGGGCAATCCTGCTTGATCCCGCCGCGGAAAAGATTCTCGTGGCGTCCCACAGGGCGGACTGGCGGCACCATCCGGAGAATTCCATCCCGGCGATCGAGTCGGTCATCAAGATGGGGGTTGACATTGTCGAGATCGATGTGGCGATGACATCGGACGGAGTTCTGGTCCTTTCCCACGACAGTACCGTGGACAGATGTACCAACGGATCGGGCCCTGTCTCCTCCTTTACTCTGGACTCTCTTAAACAGTTGAGGCTCAAGGGAACACATGGAGAGATTATGGATTCTCTCGCTATTCCCACCCTGGAGGAGGCTCTCACGGTTTGCAAGGACAAGATCCTTGTCAATGTGGACCATGGCTGGAACTATTTCCCTCAGGTCCTGGAAATCGCCCGGAAGGTTGATTGCGTGGACCAGATCATATTCAAGTCCGGCGGAACCAGGCAGGCCACGGCTGAAGCCATGAAACAGTGTGGAGAGACTGGTATCATCTTCATGCCGATTGTCACTGTGGCGAAAGATGGAACCTCCGAGACGATAGACAGTTACCTTGACGGGGGAGAGATGCCTGTCATGTTCGAGGTCTGTTTCTCCAAGGATTCCACGGCCATCGACACTTACATGAAAGCTTTGACTGACGCCGGTTCCAAGATCTGGGTGAATTCGATCTGGGGCTCGCTTTGCGGAGACAATGACGACGAGCGGGCATACAAGAGCCCGGAGGACGCTGATCTCTACTATGGACGCCTTCTCTCTTTGGGTTTCAAGGCTTTCCAGACCGACAGGCCTGAATATTTGATTGGATATCTTAGGAAGAAAGGTTTGCATGATTGATATGAAAAAAAGGATTATCGTATTGTCAGCCCTGCTGGTGGGAGCGATGTGTGGGGCGCAGGCCCAGAATGTCTTGAGGACAAGCCCTGTGGAACCGCTCCGGTACGAGCGTCAGGAAGGACGTTTGAAGATCCTTGAGAGCGTTGTGTTTGACAAAGAGATCGCCCCTGGGACCATATTCCTGCTTGACGGGAAGGAAATAAGCTTCTCCGCTACTTCCAGAGGCGACAGCGTGCTTGTCTGGTGTCCGATGGTGGGCGATGTCAATGTCTTGGAAATGAGGCTTGGTGGGAAAAAGCTCTCTTCAGTGGGCATCCAGTCGCCTATAAAGAAGGATTGGGGCGTGTTCCAGAATGGCGAGATCCACATAATCCAGTCCTCCCATCAGGACATCGCCTGGATGGACACTCCGGAGTACTGCAGGACCGAAAGGATCAACGATATCATCATCCCGGCTCTCAAGATGATGGACGAGGACCCTGATTTCACCTTTGAGATGGAGCAGACGCTCAATCTCATGGAGTTCCTGGAGGCTCATCCTGAACGTAAGGATGAGGTCATCAAGAGGTATAAGGAAGGCCGCTTCAACTGGGGCGCCACTTTCAACCAGCCTTATGAGGGGCTGGCCTCCGGCGAACAACTGGTCCGCCAGGCTTACTTCGGCCGCAAGTGGATAAAAGAGAACCTCCCGTGGTGTGATGACCGCACGGCCAACAACATGGATGTGCCTGGCAGGGCACTCCAGATGCCCCAGATCCTCTCGAAGAGCGGAGTATCCAACCTTTTCATCTCCCGGATGCATGAAGGCCTTTATGACTGGTACAGTCCTGACGGATCTTCGGTGCGGACCATGTCCGTGGGACATTATGGCTGGGAGACAATGGTTTGGCATTTCTTCGACCGGGGAATCTTGCATGCTTTCAAGAAGGTGGGGGACAGAATGGGCCTGTGGGAAGACATATTCCAGGAAAACTCTCTGCCTCCTTGCTACGCCATCCTTGTCAGCAACGACGCCTCCAAGCCATATTCCTTCACTCAGGTGATCAACGAATGGAATGACATCGTCTCCAAGTCCGAAGTTCCTCTTCCCAAGATGAGGTATTCCACTGCCGAAGCGTATTTTGCGGCCATGGACACTCCTGATGCGAAGTTCCGCAAGATCATGGGAGAACGTCCCGACCTGTGGCTTTATATTCATGGACCGGCCCACTACGATGAGACTCTTGACAAGCGCCGGGCAGCTGTGGCGCTTCCTGCCGCGGAGTTCTTCTCGACGCTTTGTTATCTGGAAGGTTCTGAATATCCCAGGGCTGAGCTTGACAGGGGATGGATGGCCTCGATTTATCCCGACCATGGTCTTGGCGGAAAGAACGGTGAGATCACGGACCGGATTTTCGCCGATTCGCTAGCTGTAGGGCGGAAGATAGGGGAGAGCGTACTGGCGCGGGCCGTCGGGAATATCGCCTCGTCTGTCAAAGGCGCGAAGGGCGACTACGTCATATTCAATGACTTGACTTGGTCTAGACAATCCATGGTGGAAGTGTGGTCCCGTTTCGAAAATCCTGTTGTCAAGGATGACAAGGGAATGGAGCTGCCTTCCCAGGTGGTCAAGAGGGGAGATTCCACCTTCGTCCGGTTCCTGGCCCAGGTTCCGGCGATGGGCTACGCGCGGTTCAGCGTCTCTCGGTCAAAGAGGAATGCGTCCGATGAGGTCCCCGCGGGTGTCACATTCGGATCAAATCATTATTCCAACGGGTTTTACGATGCCGTCCTTGGTGATGGTGGAATAGTCCATCTTTATGACAAGCAGATCGGGAAAGACGTTCTCGCGAAGGAGAAGTTCGTGTTTGGTGACATCATCGACGTCTTGTACACCGGTAACGGGGCCGGCGAGTTCGTGCGTATCACTGACGTCTCTCATTCTGACATGGTCGCTCTTCACGAGTTCCCCTCCAATTGGAGAATAGTCGAGAGCGGACCTTTGACAGTCAGCTTCGAGAACCGTGTCCCGATGAGAAACTCGACAGTTGTCCAAAGAATCACATTCCATAATACTGTCAAGAAGATTGATTTCGACATCCGCCTTGAGGATTTTACTGGCGAGCATAATCGCCAGTACAGAATCATGTTCCCGACCGCTCAGACAATAAAGGGAGGGGACATCTGTTATGAGGTCCCCATGGCTGTCTCGCACGTTGGCCGTGATGAGCTTGACATGGTGCCCATGGGCTATTCCGCATGGGGAACTTATGTCCACCATCCTGAGGACAGCCATCCCCGCGAGGTTGGGAATTTCATCTCCTCCAACGGAAATGGTTTCGGGGTGACCATGTCATCTTGCGTGGCTGTTTGCGATTGGATTGATCCTTCGAGGGAAGTCGCTGATTATCCAGTGCTTCAGGGAATCCTGCTATCTTCCCACAAGAGTTGCCATGGCGAAGGGAACTGGTACCACCAGACCGGGACCCATGATTACCATTTCTCCGTCACCACACATCCTGAGGGGTGGAAGAATGGTTATGCCGCCGCATTGGAGGAAAACCATCCCTTGACCGTGGTCGCGAAGGAAAACAAAAGTGGGTCCCTCGAGGGAACCCACTCATATATGGAGATTTCCGATCCTTATGTCGGATTGTGCGCCATGAAGAAGGCTGACGGTGATGAGGCCGTGATCCTCCGGCTGGTTGAGATGGAAGGAGTTGACAAGGACATCAAGGTCAGGCTTCCTTTCAAGGTCAAGTCAATTGTGAAGTGCAACCTTGTGGAAGAGGAGACCGGCTCACCGGTTCCGGTAGATAGCGATGTCCTGGAAATCCATCTCTGGCACAACTCGATCGAGACGTTTAAACTTATTTAAGGGCTTTCGCCAGAGCGTCCCAATGCTCAGGCGTCATGTCGCCGGGAGTGAATAGGCAGATGCCTGCCGCTCCATTATCCAGTGACCCGCGGACTGCTGTCTCGATTTCGGAAGGCAGCAGTCCTGAGTTTTCAGGATCTATCACCTTGTCCTTGTTCCTCCAATCCTTGCAGATGAACAGGCCGCTTATGACAGGGACTCCCTCCGGGGCAGCCTCTGATTCCTCCTTGCAGACGGTGGCCAGCCAATCGGCGCCTTCCATGTAGAAGTCGTTGTAGTTCATGGGGAAGAGCATATCGACATTCCACTTGCTCCACTCCTGGCGGACCATCCAGTAGGAATATGACATCGGGCCGGGGAACACGTCGGCGCTGACCTTCTTGCCCTTCGCGTGGACTGCGTCAACGATGGCGTTGACCAGGTCGGTCACCTTATCGCAACGGAACTGGGCCCATTCCTTGACCTTGGAGGGGTCCTCGACAGATTTGATGTCAATCCCGGTCTTCTCCTTGAACTCGGCCACGCAGTCGTCGCAGTAGCAGTAGTCCGCGGGGGCATATTCCTCATCCATCACAAGGCCATATTTGTCCCACAGGCCGCGGGCGAGGATGACGTCGGCGTAGCGGATGTAATCCAGCTGGACATAGTCCACTTCCGGGATTTCGGCGATTCCGCAATAGAGGTCTATCAGGTATTGGCGGACATCCGGATCGGCAGGATCAAGTGTTTTGTAGTAATCAACATAGGCGGGATATTCATCAGCGGGCTGTCCGAGCCTGTTCACGGTGTACCATCCATGAGGTTTACCTCCCCTTGTCATGGCGCCGATCCAAGCATGGTACTCAAGTCCTTCAGCGTGAGCCCTCTTGGCGGCTTCCCTGACCACCACGGGGTTGTCACTTCCCATGCAAACACCGACAAGCCCCTGGGACTTCCAGAAGCGGAACTTCTCGGATAGTTTGTCCATGTCGGTTTTCTCATTGATTCCTTCCCATGCGTAGATAGGGGTCTTCGCTTTTTGGTTGTCGGCACAGGCGGCAAGTGTGAGAGCGGCCGCGGCGGCCATTAAAAGTTTAAAGAATTTCATGGTTGATTATAATTTTCAGTAAATATATCACTTTTTATGATTTTTTACTATCTTTGCATCCGCATTCGCGACAATAGGGGCGTAGCTCAGTCGGTTCAGAGCGCTTCAGTCACATTGAAGAGGTCATCGGTTCGAGCCCGATCGTCCCTACGGGTCAACAAAATGTTGATATCTGGATGTAGCGCAGTTGGTAGCGCACCTGGTTAGGGACCAGGAGGTCGCTGGTTCAAGTCCAGTCATCCAGACCAAGGGCATGTCGAGAGATCCTTTCCGTCATGCCTTTTTTAATACTAACTGGTGAGTTGTCCGAGTGGTTGAAGGAGCCTGCCTCGAAAACAGGTGTACGGCAACGTACCGGGGGTTCGAATCCCTCACTCACCGCGCTATACAATGCATTACAGGTGCCGCACGTCAGTGCGGCATTTGTGTTTGACGGAGTATCCGTCGTGAGCTGGCTCACGTAAGGATATGACGGCAGGCACAAAGCGACGTAGTCGCACCTGGTAATGCATTGTTCCCGGTCATCAAGGGATGTCGGAGCGCAGCGACGAAATCCCTCACTCACCGTTCCGCTGCGGCGCCGACGCGCTTTCGCGTTGCTCAAAGTGCCCAGTGGGAGACCATTTTTCAAACCGAAAGATGGCCGCTTTTCCTAAGTGATTGCTCCATAAGCATTTACAAATTCTTCATGTGAAAACATCGGGAATAAACACGGCATGTTTTCGTATGGAATCAGGTTATAGTGCAGATTATCAACTATTTCCCAGATAGCTCTCATCTCCCGGTTTGAAAAAATACCTTCAACTTTTGGCCATTTCGCCTGTGATTAAGTCGCTAATCCGCACCCACGGAGACTATATCTATATGCGTGGACAGACTGGACTGTACCTGATTAGGTTCCCCTCCAGTCTGTACCCTCCTGCCCGGAGTTCTTCCGCAGAGACAATCCGTGGAAAGCCCCTGTCGTCCCTCTCCTCAAGGTAAACAGGCCGGACACTCGACACCCTGCCGGTGTACCCCTCCGGGACCTCGAACATGTCCCCGGAAGACACCGAGACCCTCACGGCCGGGCCACCGATCGCCGCCATACCAGTCTGATAGGTCTCGGCATCTCCCATGAAGGTCCTGGATGCAGTCTCTTTGTCCGGGTGCATGAATATTGTCATGGTAGTGCCTTTTTCGCGAATATAGCCCCCGGATGTGCCAAACCAAGGCGCGACCTGGCATTGCCGAACTTGCAAATACCCTGTTTTTTTTTGGCAGCAGCGCCTCAAACCTTGCGAAGGAAGGATCCCGTTGACGGCTCCTACACCCGCTCGATTTTGACGAGCTCAATCTCGAATATCAGAGTGCTGTTGGCGGGAATGCCGTCCAGCTTCATGGAACCGTAGCCCCATTTGGCAGGGATATAGACCTCGAAGATGTCGCCCTCCCGCATTCTGACCAGGGCCACCTGAAACCCCATGATGAGGTCCCGGACTGTGAACAGGGCCGGAAGCGGCTGGCCCTCAGTTGTGTCGAACACGGTGCCGTCGATAAGCCTTCCCGTGTAATTGACATACACCACCCCTGACGGGGACGGCCTCCTGGTTCCGTGTCCCTCTTTGAGCCTCCTGTACATTATTCCGCTATCGAGGACTACCACGCCTTCCTCCTTGGCCTTCTCCGCCAGGAACGCCTCATTCGCCTCCTTGTAGGCGTTCGACTTATTCTTTTTCATTCGCATAATAAAACTCTTCCCTTTACCAGCAATAATAGTATGTCAATATAAGAAACCAAAGGCCCAGAGGGGGATTTTCCGGAACACGGCGCTCTCTATGTCATCGGCGGCCACATATCCGTTCTTCGCATCCTTAACCTGCCTGAACCCTTTGTCTTCGCCACCGACCTCTACCACGATATCTCCATCTATCTTGAAATCCCCTCCAGCGATACCGCCGTATTCCACAAGGTGGCCGGTTCCCGCAAGTTGATTGCAGAAGAAACTCTCGCGGACCGTCCCTATATCAGGAGTCACGGAGGACAATGTGTAGATGAGGTTAGGGTTGTCGAGAAGAATCTTGTCCGGCTTCTGCAGGTCGCTAGTGGATGCGAGGTCGCTGAACAGTCTTCTTATCAGTTTCGCCTCCTCAAGGTTTTTCATGTACTTCAGAGTTGTTGGACGCTGTATGCCAATATTCCTTGATATCTTCGAGATGTCCACTTGGAACGGCACCAGTCGAGAAAGCACCTGCAAGAGCGCTTTAACTTTCCTGGTGTTGCCGACTTCCAATCCCCGGTGAGCCGTCAGTTCTGATTCGATTATGTAGTTTACGACTCCCTGCACTTTGTTTTGATAGACACCTTTTTCCTCAAAATAAAACGGGTAGTAACCGGCTTTGAGGTAATTCTTGAAATACTCGAGAGGCTTGATGTACTTCCTTATCCGCATGCAAAAGCCTGCGGGATCGGATAATAGGTCATCCAAGGAGATTGGATCCAGCTGGATACCTGTCTCAAACCAAAGATATTCCCGAAAAGACAGCCCAGGCATCTCATACTCCACAAGTCGGCGAGACAAATCCGCTTGGCCGTCGTTGAAACGGATCAATGAAGAGCCACTCGCGACGACATGAAGATCCCGGTACAGATCATATATTTCCTTCAGTTCACGGCTCCAGTTGTCGTACTTGTGGATCTCGTCAATGAACAAGTGGGTTCCTCCTTCGCGGACGAATCGCATTGCTGTTTCTGTAAGTGTGTGCTCCGTGAAATATCCAGTATCCGCCGAGCAATATAGGACATGGCGATCACCAGCCTTGAAATGCTTCCTGATGTATTGCTGGATCAGGGTTGATTTGCCGACTCCTTTCGGTCCCTTTATCCCGATAAGCCTGCTGTTCCAGTTGATCTTATCCATTTGACCCCTGACTTGAACTGAAAAAAGTTGACACTTTGTGAGGGCCAAAAACAAAGAGTCAATGGAACAGAAAACAGTCAAGCAGAGGTTCTGGAATGAGGACCTTGGATGGTACGATGAACGGGAGATTGCGACCGGGAAGTACAAG
>JAGAFU010000009.1 GCA_017627955.1 Bacteroidales bacterium
ACTCATTGATAAGACATCTGGTACTGGCAGACGAGAACAGAATCATATCGGAAAACCCGATATTCAATCCGACCGGCCAACGAACTGACTTCCAAAAGGAGAAGAGCCTGATTTACTATTTGACGACGGGTAATGATGATAGTGGATTTGAAGAACAAGAGAAAGACGAGATAAGGAAGTCGAGATACAAGGGCATGATTTCGCTGACAGAGGAGGAAATAGAACTCGTGAGGGGGCGTATAAAAAAGTTAGGCGATGTGAGTTATGCTGACTTTAATGACGACAGTGCAGTGAAAGCCCTTGAAACGAGGCTGAAAGAAGAGGAGAAGAAGCTCAATAAACTATACGAAGAGCGTAAAGAACAGGAAGAGGCCTTGCGAAAGTTGGAGTCGAGGCGACTTTTCAATGCGGAATTTGTGAAGCGTATGGAAATGCTACAGAAGCACTATGAGACAGACCTGGGGAGATACGAGTATCTGTTTGAAGGAGCCAGTCTGTTTGAAGTGCTTCCAGACGACAAGGAGTGTCCTATCTGCCATTCGCGTATAGCGAATAAAAGTGCCATTGATACAAATTATCTTGCCGCCATACAAGGCGAATATGATAAGTTGAAGGCAAAGATAGCAGATGTGCGTGAAGTGGTGGCAAAGAAGAACCAGACGATAGGCACAATGATTCAAAAGATACAGAAGACACAGGCAGCTATCGGAGTTGCGGATGAAAAGATAAAGATGTTTGCCACGCAAATGGCAGGTATTAAGGAAACGTTGAGACAATATCAGAGGAATATTGAGAGGAAAGCAGAATCGAATTATCTGGCATCGGAATTGAGCAGACTGCTTAAGAAGTTGGACAAACTGAATAAGGAACAGAGCCAGAAGCATGTAGCAGAGCCATACATCAGACAGACGGATATCAAGGGGGATTTCTGTAGAGATTTGAAAGAAAAGCTGGTAACCTGGAATTTGTTAAAAGAAAACGAAACCGTCGTTTTTGATGAGAACGGCTTTGACTTTATCTTAGGTGCTAAGGACAGGCTCAGTTGTGGTAAGGGGTCACGGGGTGTGACCTGTTCTGCGATATTGATGACGCTGGTGGAGGACTGTTATAAGAAGGATATACCCTTTAGCAACTTCTTGGTGATAGACTCGCCCATCACAGCCCACTATGACGGTGAGGATATGGAGGCAGATGAAACCACCCAGGCAAAGTTCTTTAGGTATTGTAATGATACGGTATTTGACTATCAGTTGATACTGATAGACAATAAGGCGCCCGATGAAGCGATGCGTAGCCAATTGTCGAATATCCACTACATCCAGTTTACGAAGGAAAACGGATTTTATCAAGGGAGGGAGTGATAATTGTGTTATGATAGCAGAATCGGAGAATACGGGATTATTGAAGGGCTTACTAATGGCTCATAATTGCATCACTAATGGCTCATGGTTCATGGTTCATGGTTAAAGGTTCCAAGTTCAACGCTGACGATAACCATAACGATAACCTTGATGATGGTCGATGGTTAAAGAAGAATAAATGTTGTGAAGGAATGCAATAAATTCGGGGGAAAGGCGTTATCTTTGCAAAGAATTTGAAGCCTGTTTATATTGCAATTAATGTGATAATCTTTGATAATCAGAATGTTATTGTGATTTGAAGAGCTTTGGAAATGTGTAAAAACTGACTCTGAAAACTCTTAGGAAATGTGATTATGAGACGTAAGATATACGACAGTCTGCTGAAATGGAAGCAGGAGAAGGACGGCACGACGGCCTTGATGATTGAGGGAGCCCGTCGTGTGGGCAAGAGCTACATCGCTGAGGAATTTGCTCGGAATGAGTACGACTCATATATCCTCATTGACTTCAGTAAGGCTCCGGCTCGTGTGAGGGACTGGTTCGACGAATACTTGGAGGACGTGGACACGTTGCTCCAGAACATTCAACTCCATTACAAGAAACAATTGACGCCACGCAGATCGCTTATCATCTTTGACGAGGTGCAGAAGTGTCCGAGGGCTCGTGAGGCCATCAAGGCGTTGGTGGCTGACCGGCGCTTTGATTATATAGAGACGGGCTCGCTGATTTCAATCAAGAAGAACGTAGCGGATATCGTGATTCCGTCGGAAGAGGATGGAATTGACATGTATCCGATGGACTTTGAGGAGTTTCTGTGGGCTATGGGTAACGAGGTGCTGATGCCGTATATCCGTGAGAGGTTTGCGAAGCAGCAGGTGATGGGTGAGTTTCATCGCGAGGCGTTGCACTATTTCCGCCAATACCTGATAGTGGGCGGTATGCCGCAGGCCGTGGCAGAGTATGTTGCTTCGAGGGATTTTACGCGGGTGGATGCGGTGAAGCGCCAGATTTTGCGGCTTTACAGGAACGACATCAAGAAGTATGCGGGTAGTGCGACGGCTAGGGTGAGCGCTATCTACGACGCTATTCCGGGACAGTTGCAGAAGAAGGAGAAGAAGTTTATGCTGTCAGCCCTGAAGGACGAGGCGAGGATGCGGGAGTACGACAGTGCTTTTTTCTGGCTGGAGGATTCAAAGATGGTGAACATCTGCTACAACACGACGGCTCCGAATATCGGTTTGCAATTGAACGAGGACAGGACGGCCCTGAAGTGCTATTTCTGCGACACGGGGCTGCTGATTTCGCTGGCGTTCAGCGCCAGGGGTATCGTGACGAACGAGATTTACCAGAAACTGATGTTCGACAAACTGGAGGTGGATGAGGGGATGCTGGTAGAGAATATCGTGGCGCAGATGCTGAAAGCTTCGGGGAAAGAGCTTTTTTTCTATTCGAACTACGACAAAGAAGAGGCGGAGAACCGGATGCAGGTGGACTTCCTGATACAGAAGGAGGTGGTAACGTCGCGGCACAACATATCGCCTATCGAGGTGAAGAGCAGCACGGGTTATACGCTGACATCGATTCAGAAGTGCGTCAGGAAGTTCGGGCAGTATCTGAGTACGCCGTTTGTGCTGCACACAAATGATGTGGAGCGAAAGGACGGTCTGGTGTACCTGCCACTTTACATGACGGGGTTGCTGTGATTATTTTGTTTCGATGACTCTCGGTTTGGCGTCGGTTTAGGCAGGATGAGGACTTTATGGTGGTGATGTGGAGACGGGAAGTGGCTGGAACAGAGAATGGGGAAGTAAATGGCACATTAAACGGCACATTAAATGGCACATTAAATAGTAAGCAGAAGGATGTGCTGGCTTTTATTACTACAACACCTGGAGTTCAAGCTCAGGAAATCATTGATAGGCTTTCGATACCACGAGATACGTTGAATAAAATATTGAAAGTACATATTGACAGAAAATTGATTGAGCGTCGTGGAAGCAAGAAGACGGGTGGATATTATGTGAAATAACGAAAACTAGTTTCAAGTTTGACTGACGTCGAGACTGCTTCCGCTCGGAAAAGTCGAAGCAAGCTTCACTCTTCTCTCGCTAAGTAGTCACCAAGTGGCCGTTAAGTTATCATCAAGTATTCCAAGAATACTGTATGCGCCCCTGGCGGAGGAGGATGTTATGCGATAAGCTGACTTCGCAGTTTTTTTTGATTCTTATCGCCATTTTATGATTATCATTTTATAGTAACTATTTTATGGTAATCCGAATTCTTTTGTTTACCTTTGCGTTAGATAAATAGAAGTGCCCTATGAGAAATCCATTTGTTACTAATGGTTACGCCGGTGCAGAATACTTCTGCGACCGTGTTCAAGAAACCGCTTCGCTTCGTGATCTCCTGCACAATGAGAACAATGTAGCTCTCATTTCCCCACGGCGTCTGGGCAAAACGGATCTCATCTGGCATGTTTTCGATGATGAAGAGATCCGCCGCACCCACTACTGCTTTGTGGTTGATATCTATGCCACAAAGAATCTTAGTGACTTTGTGAATATGCTCGGCAAAGCGGTGATGGATGAGCTTCGGCCTAAAGGAAAGCGCGCATGGGAGAAGTTTGTGAGGATAGTGTCTTCATTGCGCTCGGAGATTTCCTTTGACATGAATGGAATGCCCACTTGGAGTGTTGGGCTTGGCTCTATCAATAATCCGGCGGTTACGCTGGAAGAGATTTTCACATACCTTAACCAGGCGGACAAGCCTTGCCTGGTCGCTATTGACGAGTTTCAGCAGATTACCCGTTATGATGATACAATCGAAGCTATCATCCGCACTTATGTCCAACGCTGCACCAATGCGCACTTCATCTTCTCTGGTTCCCAGCGCCACATGATGAACGAGATGTTCACGTCGCCTTCCCGTCCATTCTACCAGGCCGTGTCCATCATGAATCTCCAGCCGCTGGCTTTGGATGTGTATACTAAGTTCTGTATCAGTAAGTTCGAAGAAGCCGGCAAGCATCTGGCCCCAGATGTTGTCTCCTCACTTTATCAGCGTTTCGATGCGGTGACCAGTTATATGCATCGTGTCTTGAATGTGCTATATGCCAGGACAAGGGAAGGGGAGACATGCGACGTGGCGATGGTCGATGAGGCAATAGATTTCATCCTGAGGATGTCTTCGGATACCTATGAGGCCCTGTTCTATCAGATGCCGGAAAAGCAGCGTATGCTCTTCCTTGCGATCGCTAAAGAAAGGAAGGCCTCTTCGGTCACAGGAGGTAAGTTCATCAATAAACACAGGCTCAACTCTGCCAGCAGTGTAAGCTCCGCCTTGAAAGGTCTGCTTGAAAAGGATTTCATCACCATGGACAAGAACGCCTATAGTGTTAATGATCAGTTCTTTCCCCTATGGCTAGAATTTAAAGGAATGATTTAGGTGCGTAATAAGCTATCATCCCTCCTCCTCCTTCTGACCAGCCGGGACCTCGCATGCGGGGACCCGGAAGAGGACACTTTCGCCAATTTCTCCCGCCTGACCGAAAGCCATGGGGGGGATAGATCCTTCGCTTCGCTCAGGATGACAGGCCGAGGTTCAGAATGACAGGCTAAGGTTCTGAATGACAACCCTTTTGGAATAATATTTAGTGAATAATGTCAAATAAAAAAGTCTTTGTTTCTGGTTGCTATGACCTTTTGCATAGCGGTCATGTGGAGTTTTTCCGGCAGGCGTCGCGGTATGGGGACTTGTATGTCGGGATCGGGAGCGACGCGACCGTCCTTCATTACAAGAACCATAAGACCTTGTACCCCGAGCAGGAGAGGCTCTTTATGGTAAAAAGTATAAAATATGTTAAGGATGCCTTCATCAATGCCGGTGACGGAGTTATGGACTTCATCCCCACAGTTGAGGCCTTGAAGCCGGACGTGTTCGTGGTCAACGCGGACGGAAGCACAGAGGAGAAGCGCCGTTTCTGCGAGGAGAGGGGGATTGAATATGTCGTGCTGCAACGTACTCCCGCTGAAGGACTTAAGGCCAGGTCGTCAACAGATCTCAAGGCGGAGACATGCCGCATACCCACGAGGTTGGATCTGGCGGGCACATGGATTGACCAGCCGTACGTCAGTTATCTGGCTCCTGGCTGGGCGATCACGATCAGCCTTGAAACGACCTTCGACATTCGGGACCGCTGCGGACTCAGCACGTCGACAAGGAATATGATCCGGAAACTGTGGCCTGTGAAGCTCCCGGACATGGAGCCGGAGATGCTCGCCAAACTCGTGTTCTGTTTCGAGAACGATCCGGAGCGCTCCGATGGCGTCATCAGCGGGGCGCAGGATGCGATAGGAATATGTATCCCCGGACTCGTCCGCCATTACTACAATAACCGTTTCTGGCCGGAAAAAATAGAGACCTGTGAGGATCCGAAGATACTCGATTGGCTTGAGAATCATTTGGTTCTGATCCCTTTAAATCCCAGGAAAGACGGATGCTCCGTCGTGATCGGGAAAGACATCACTAAAGACAAAGTGAATAATCTGGCCGGAGCCGCCGATGCTTGCTGGAAGGCGATACTCGCCATGGATCTGGAGCGCTTCTCAGCGGCCTACCGCGCTTCCTTCGAGGCCCAAATCGCCATGTTCCCGGCCATGATCAATCCGGTCGTGAATGGTGAGGACGCTCCTCGGCCTGAGAATTCCATCCAGCCTTACATCGACAAATGGTCGGCCGTGCCAGGTGTGCTAGCCTTGAAGATGCCAGGGGCCGGCGGCGGAGGTTATCTGGCCCTGGTGGTTGAGGATTCGCAGGCATTCCGCGACGATCACCCGGAAGCGATTGACCTTCACATACGCCGCAAGTAGTTCCCCGGTCCCTGAGTGATGTTTCCCGGTCCGTGGGTGATGTTCCCCGGTCCCTGAGCGGAGTCGAAGGGCCGGTTCCAGCCGAGACAGGTGATATTGATAAAACTGCCGGTAGAGGTCCAACCTTCGGCACCTCTACCTGCGAAAACGGCCTTAAATGCCGGTAGAGGTCCAACCTTCGGCACCTCTACCCACGCAAATAAGGGAATGTTGTCCATATAATTTCCCTGGATGCTGAAAAATGATTATCTTTCAGGTGAAAATGGCGCTGGGCTTGGTGTCATTAATTGCTTAACAATAACTTCAAATTATGAAAAAGTATTTCTTAATCACAACCGACCACCTGGAGGATTCGCTCTGGTTCCGTGACAATGAGGATTTCGTCACCGGAATGAATATGGTCGCTGTACAGGCATCAATGTCCGAGGTTGTCGTACTTGCCTTTATCCTAATGTCCAATCATGTCCATTTTGTCGTTTATGGAACCAGGCGGGATGCGGAAGAGTTTATTAGCAGGTATAAGGGCCGTTACTCCCAGTATTATGGCAGGAAATGGGGCGTGAAAGAGTTCTTGAGAAGGAACAAAGCTGAAGTAGAGCCGATTTCAGAGAATCAGGAAGATTTGGAACGCACCATCGCTTATGTTATCATGAACTGTGTCGCCGCGAGAATCTGCCTCCATCCGGGCCAGTACCCATGGGGTTGCGGAAACTGTTTTTTCCAAGTAAAGTCTGAAGGTCTCCCCGGCTGCTCAAGAATTAAGTCCGTTCCCGGGAGGAGACAAGTTAAAGACATCTCTAAAAGGGCGTTATCCAAACTCCTTCATAGCGACGTTCAAAATTTGCCGGGCGATTGGACCTTTTCAGATGAAGGGTATATTTTGCCTGAATCTTACATAGATGTCCATGCGGTAGAAACACTGTTCCGTACACCTGCACGGATGGATTATTTCCTTAGGACATCATCTAAGGCGAAGAAAAGGTTGGAAGATAAAGACGATAATTTGCCGTCTTTCAAAGATCAGGTGATCAGCGTCGCTGTTCCGGATCTTTGCCTGAGTCTTTTCCAGAAAAAGCGTTTCGAGGATCTACAGGAGCAGGAAAAGACTGAAATGCTTCGGCAACTCCGCTACCGCTTCAGCGCTGGTCCCAATCAGCTGGCCCGTGTCTGCGGGATAACCTATGCTGAAGCCGCCCGCCTTCTCGATTCCAGATAGAATTAATCCGGCACCTCTACGTGCAAAATCGGCCATAAACGCCGGTAGAGGTCCAAGCCCCGGCACCTCTACATGCAAAATCGGCCTTAAATGCCGGTAGAGGTCCAAGCCCCAGCACCTCTACCCGCATTGCCTTTCAGCGTAACAATTCTGAGCTGCCTTTCCACTCCACTGGCCTTGGATTTCAATCAAGCATTTGATAAATTCGCAAAATTTAATTGGCTGAAAAACGCATATTCACTGTTCCAGAGCTTCTAGAAGAGATTCCGAAATGATGAACCCATGGAGCATATTCCTGACCCTTTCGCTGATCCTCCTGCCCATCACGGCAGACGCCCAGCGGGAAGTAAGGATCCCTTTGCATCACGGATGCGGGGAACTGGTGTACACCCGTGACGGGGGCTGGACCCATCAGGACGACACCACCGGGACCCTCCATTTCCCGAGGATGTACCACTTTGAGGGAGGCCTTGGCCATGGACTTCAGGAAGTCGTTGAATATGACTCTGATGTCACTGCCTTGAGGTCATGGAGGATCAGCCAAGTCATCGGCGGAATCGCAGTGGAGCAGGCCCCTTTCGGGCGGTGCGTCTATTCTTTCGACAGTCTCGGATTCGTGACAAATGTCCGTTGCGAGAATATGAAGGGCGAGGAAAGGCCTGCCCTTGGAACCGCTGGGGTCCAAAAGCCGCTCGAAGCCCCGAAAGCCCAGGAAACTCCCGCACCCCTCGAAGCGCTCGCAAGTCCCAAATCACTTCAGTCAAACGAACCGGTCTATGTCTTCGATCCGGGCGGCAACCAGCTTGGAATGACAACCGGGAGCCCCGGCACCCTCGTCTGGATTCCTGGCCTAGGAGCCGACGGGAAAGAGATCCCGTTCGCTGACCCGGTCCATGATCCCGGCGACATAGACGCCAACACTTCGCTTGAAATCATCTCCGCCGGCGATGTCCGTCATTCGCTCCGGACTGTTGACGTCTATGACAAAAAGAAGCACGGTCTCATCCGAGGAATAATATTCCTGAAGCGGGAGAGCGACTACTCCCACAGGCTCGATTTCGCCAGGACAGGGGAGCACCCGGTCAGCAAAGGGACCTACTATGTCTCCCTTACTTCCGAGGAGGGTTTTCTCGCCCATAACAACTTCAATTTCGGCAACTTCCTTTGGGGTGCGGCGGCCCGTGCTGTTGGAGTGCCGCTCTGGATCGCCAAGCTCGGCTCCCACGTCAACAACATCAAGCACACTGGCAAACGGGATTCCCCGGACGACATTCTTTCCATCAGCGCCGGCTATCATTTCTCAAAGGCGATGGGCAAGGACCGCCAAGTCTTGCCAGTACAGTAAAAAAATCTTAAATTTGCGGAATATATAACACTACAAGTCTATGAGTCTCAAAAGATGTGTCCTAGCGCTGGCGGTGGCGGCGATTTCGCTCGTCGCGGCTGCCCAGAGCACGATGACGGATATCCAGGTCCTTGATTATGTCAAGAACGGTGTGGAGCAAGGAAAGAGCCGGCAGCAGATGCTCACTGAACTCGCCGCCAGGGGAGTGACCAGGGAGCAGGCCGAAAGGGTCAGGGCCCTCTACGAGAGCCGCCAGACCGAGAACGCCCGGACCGCTGAAGAGGGAGCCCGCTCCCACACTGTCAGCGGGGAGGTTGATCTTGCTCCGGAGACCTTCGCGGCTGAGAATGATGACGCTCCTGTGATCTATGGCCGTGACATATTCCGGAACCGCAACCTGAATTTCGCACCGAGCGAGAATCTCGCGACACCGAAGAATTATCGCCTTGGTCCTGGCGATGAGGTGATCATTGACATATTCGGAGCCAACCAGGCTACTTTACGCAGCAAGATTTCCCCCGAGGGGAGCATCAATGTCGATGTGCTCGGACCGCTCTACCTCAGCGGGATGACCATCGACGAGGCCAACAAGTACCTCAAGCGCAAGCTCGCGAGCATCTACGGCGGCCTTAACCGCAGCTCGACTGGGACTGACATCCGCCTTAGCCTCGGACAGATCCGCTCGATCCAGGTCAATGTCCTCGGAGACGTCGAGAACCCCGGAACCTACACCACTTCAGCTTTCGCCACGGTGTTCCATGTCTTGTACCTCGCTGGAGGTGTCTCAGGCCCCGGAACCCTTCGTGACATCATTGTCAACAGGGATGGCGAAGTGATCGCCAAAGTCGACGTGTACGACTTCCTGATGAACGGAAGCCGCTCCAGTGACATCCGTCTTGAGGAAGGGGATGTCGTGATGGTCCACCCTTATTCCATCCTTGTCAAGGTCGGAGGTGAGGTCAAACGCCAGATGAGCTTCGAGCTCAAGGAAGGGGAGACCCTCGCCGATGTTCTCAGATATGCCGGTGGTTTCTCAACCGGAGCTTTCTCTGACAATGTCGGAGTCGTGCGCCAGAACGGCAAATCATTTGAAGTCCGCACTGTCGATGCCGAGAACTATGGCTCGTTCCGCATGGAAGACGGTGACGAGGTGACTGTCAGCAAGCTCAACTCTTTCTATGAGAACAGGATAGCGGTGACCGGAGCTGTCTACCAGCCCGGTACCTACGAGCTTAATTCCGAGGTCAAGACCGTCAAAGGTCTTGTCCAGAAAGCCGGTGGACTGCTTCCGGAAGCCTTTACCAACAGGGCTGTCCTGCACAGGGAACATGAGGACAAGACTCTTGAGGTCATCTCCTTGAATCTCGGCAGGGTGATGAGCGGGGCTGACCCGGACATCCGTCTTCAGAAGAACGATGAGCTCTTCATAACCCGCTCCTCCGACATCCGCCAGCTTGGCACGATGAGCGTTTCAGGCATGGTCATCAATCCCGGCACCTTCCCGTTCGCATCCAATACCACCGTCGAAGACATCATCATCATGGCGGGAGGCCTCCAGGAAGGAGCTTCTACCGCCAGGGTTGACATCTCCCGCCGCAAGAGGGATTCCAACGGCCTTGTGGTGCTTGACGAGGTCGGTGAGTTGATCAGCGTGCCTCTGAGCTCGGATTTCACAGACGGTGACGGCCCGAAGACCTATCTCGAACCTTACGATGAGGTGATCGTTCACCAGAGCCCATCCTACAATGTCCAGACCCATGTGACCTTGACCGGCGAAGCCAATTTCGCTGGACCGTTCACCCTGACCACCAGGAATGAGCGCATCAGCGACCTTGTCAAGAAAGCCGGCGGTGTCACCCCTTACGCTTATCTTGAGGGAGCCAGGCTTTACAGGAATATGGGTGCGGATGAGCGCCGTCAGCTTCTCGAGATCCTGAATTACCGAGGCAACGACCGCAAGGAGCGGCTCGACACATCCGGCGTATACCAGATGGCTGAGAAATACATGGTCTCCCTTAACCTCGACGATGCCCTTGCCAATCCGGGGAGCGACGATGACATCGCCCTGGTCGAAGGCGACGTGCTGGACATCCCGGTCATGATGAACACTGTCCGTGTCCTTGGGGCGGTGATGATGCCGGCGGTTCTTTCCTACAACTCACGTCTCTCGGCAAGGGATTATGTCGCCTCTTGCGGAGGCTATTCTCAGGGAGCCAAGCGTAGCAAGGCCTACGTTGTCCATGCCAACGGCAGCTCTGACAAGGTCAGGATCGGCATGAAACTCAAGCCCGGCGACGATCTGGTCGTTCCGGAGAAGAACAAGAAGGAAGTCAGCGCTGACACGGCGTTTTCCAGGGCTTCCATTGTCGCCACCACCGTTTCTTCCCTCGCGATGGCGGGATCCTACCTGTTCCTGATGCTTGACAGGGCTAAAGATAAAGAATAGAATCGCTGAATATGTCAGAAGAGATTATAAACCAGTATGAGGAAGAGGACGAGATCGACATCATGGCGATGCTCGCCAAACTTCTCAAGAAGTGGAAGTTCATATTCCTTGTGACCTTCATTTTCAGTGCATTGGGCGTTTTCGCGGCATTGAAGATGAAAAGGGAATATACCGTCAACATCACCCTCGCTCCGGAGCTCCAGAACAGGAGCAACAGCACCGTCTCTGCTATCGCCAGCATGATGGGTATGGGCGGGATGAGTATGAACTCCACTCCTGATGCCCTGAACATCCTGCTGTTCCCCCAGATCAGCTCCAGTACTCCCTTCCTGTCCTCGATTCTTCCTGTCGAGGTGACCCCTTTTGTCACGAAGAAAGATGAGATTGCCGGTGTCCGTCCTGACACTGTCTCGGTCTTTACCCACATGCTTGGCCGTGACAAGGAGTTGTCCCCGAGAAAGCAAAGGAAGATGGAAGAGGCTGACGCCAAGTACCTTTACGACGACACCAAGATTGATCCCACAAGCCTTACGCCCCGTCAGGGTGCGGCCATAAAGGCTCTCCGCTCCGCGATCACTACGACTGTGGACAACAAGACAGGAGTCACATCTATCAGCGTCGTGATGGACGACAGGATGATCGCTAAACAGGTTGCGGACACTGTCTGCCAGCGCCTTCAGGACTTCGTGATCGCTTACAGGATCAAGAAGGCCCAGGACGATTACAATTATTATGTTGATATGGCCGAGGAAGCCAGGGTGAAGCTCGTGAAAGCCCAGGCCGCTTACGCTTCACGTGTTGACTACGATCGTAGCGTCATCCTCCAGTCGGTCAACAGCGAGCGGGAGAGGCTCCAGAACGAGGCCAATCTCGCTAACCAGCTTTATTCCCAGATGGTCCAGCAGAGGGAACTTGCCAAGGCCAAGATCCAGGAGGTCAAGCCCGTCTATGCTGTCGTACAGCCTGCTACGCTGCCTCTTCGCGCGTCCAACAGCCGCGCCAAGGTTTGCATAATCTGGTTTGCTATCGGCTTCATTCTTTCTTGTGCGTGGGCCCTTTTCGGCGAAGATCTCTGGAAGAAGATGATGGTGGCTCTCAAGGAGTCCGACGAGGAAACCGCTGATGAATGATTTTATAATATCCCTGATGCTGATGGGAGCGCTCTCCTCTGGAGGGTCGCTCCCTTTTTGGATGTATTCCAACCAATATGGTCTGATGCCGGAGTCTTCCGGCGCCCTGGCGGTTGCTTCGATCCGTTCGGAGTATGATCCTGAGAAAACTCTCCAGTGGCGCTTTGGCGCCTCCCTCGCCGCCAACTGTGGTTCGACTCCGCTCACCAACCGGTCCCTGAGCGGAGCCGAAGGGCTGAGCGGAGCCGAAGGGCCGTCCCTCATCCCCTCCGAACTCTACACTGGCCTCAAATGGAAAGCCCTCTCCCTTGACCTCGGCCTCAAGCATCACGACCTCGACTACTACGGCGCCGACACCCCAACCCTCGGCTCCCTCTCCAGCACCGGCGGCCATATTCTATGGACCGGCAACTCCCGCGCGATTCCAGGCTACACAGCCAACCTCGAGCCCGTCGCCGTGCCATTCACTGCCGGGCGAGTCAAGGTTTTCGGATCCTGGGGCGACTATCGCACCTTCGACAACCGCTACATGAAAGGCGCTCTCCTCCACCGCGTTAAGGCTGGGCTGGACATCAAGATAACCGAGAGACTCGATTTCCACGGCGAAATGGACCATTATGCCCTCTGGGGCGGCGAGGGTCGCGGAATATCCATGCCCGTTAACTTCTCCAATTATTTCCGGGTCGCCACCGGAAGGGGAGCATCGGCCTCCGGAACGACCAGCGACCAGCTCAACGTGATCGGTGACCAGAGGGGGAGCGAGCTGTTCCGCCTGAACTGGCGGGGCAATGGCTGGAGGCTTTCCTTCCAGCACGACATTCCTTACGACGACGGCTCAGGAATGGGTTTCCAGAATCGTCCGGACGGAGTCAACACACTTTGGTTCGGCTTTGATCGCAAGGACCGTTGGGTGACAGATGTTCTCTATGAATATCACTACACGATGTACCAGTCCGGCACCCGTCACGACCGCCCGACAACTGAAAAGGAGCGCGAGAAGCTGGATCCTTCCGACCAGTACCACTACTGGCATCACATCATCGGCGGTGGGGACAATTACTTCAATAATGGTGAATATCGTTCCGGCTGGACTTATTACGGCAGGACCATCGGCAATCCGCTTTTCTTCCCGGCCGGGACTCATGAGGGCACTTGGACTGCCAGCCAGGTGGTTCTGGGAGTCGAGAACAACCGCCTGAAGGCCCATCATTTCGGCCTTGCCGGAAAGCTGTTCCGTAAGGCTCCCTACAAGTTGATGCTGACCTACAGCCTCAATTACGGAACCTACCATAACCCGTACACCGGTGAGTCTCAATGGGGTAAACCCTGGGGAACGGTGAAGGAGACTCCTCTTCGCCAGCTGAGCGCGGCGTTTATGGGAGAGGTTCCCGACCTGCTCCGTGGCCTGGCACTGACCTACGGGTTATTCGCGGACAGGGGAGAGCTGCTTCCGGACACCGTCGGAGCCACTATCGGGCTCCGTTACACCATTCAGTAGCGCCATGGCCAAGATCCTTTACGTCACTACTATTTCCATGACCCTCGATTATTTCCTGAAGGGGATCATGACCGACCTTGTCAAGGCTGGCCACGAGGTTGTGGCCGTGTCTTCTCCGGGGGAGTGGATGGCCGCGGTGAGGGCCTGCGATGGGGTTAAGGTTATCGAGGTTCCGATGGAGAGGCGGATAGCCCCTTTCTCGGATCTCCGCTCACTCTTTCGGCTGTTCCAGGTGATACGCTCGGAGCGTCCAGACATCGTCCATAGTTTCACTCCCAAGGCCGGGCTTCTCGCGATGATCGCCTCCAGGGCCGCTGGAATCAAGGTCCGGATACACACGTTCACGGGGCTGGTTTTCCCGACCGCGACCGGATTCAAGCGCCGGCTCCTGATGATGACGGACCGGCTCACATGCGCCTGCGCCTCTCATGTTATCGCCGAGGGGCAGGGAGTGCGTGATGATTTGCTTGGTTCCAGGATCACCGGAAAAGAGGTCCGTGTGCTGGGGCATGGGAATATCCGTGGGATTGACCTCGAGAGGTACGATCGTACTCCCGAGATTATGGAACTTGCTGAGAAGCTGCGTGTTCCGGACGTGTTCACCTTCCTTTTCGTCGGTCGCATTGTCCGTGACAAAGGCATCACCGAACTCTGTGAAGCTTTCCGCTTAGTCGCCTCGGCGGCAAGACTGGTCCTGGTTGGACCCTTTGAGGATAAGGTCGATCCAGTGCCCGAGGAAACGAGAAGGTACATTGAGCAGTGCCCAGACATCATCACAACAGGTGAGATCACCGGACAGGATCTTCTCGCATGGTACGCCGCATCCGACTGCTTCGTCCTACCCAGCTACCGCGAGGGATTCCCGAACACTGTCATCGAAGCCGGAGCCATGGGACTCCCTTCGATCGTTACCGACATCAATGGTTCCAGGGAGATCATTTCAGACGGGAAGAATGGTCTTGTAGTCCCTCCAAAAGATGTGGAATCGCTTCGTGAAGCCATGGTCAAAATGCTTTATGACAATGATTTCCGAGAGTCGGCCGCATCGGTGAGCAGAGAAATGATCGCCTCTCGTTTCGAGCAGGGATATGTCCGCCGATGCCTTTATGATTATTACGGATATGTACTTTGGGTTAATAATCTTTAAGTTTTTCTGATAACTTTCACGTTTTATTCGTATATTAGCGGGGTATAGCTATGAGAAGTCGATTTAATCTTTTCGAATGGTATTTTTCCAAGCGGACACTGCCTTATTGGTGCGTCCTTCTTCTGGATTGTTTTATCATTCTTTGCTCCGGAATATTCGTATATTGGGCATTTTACAGAGGTGCCGCCCTCCAAAGGAATTTCTTCCCTCTTATCAGGGTGCTCCTCATCTACATCGCGGTCAGCTTCGTGTTTTTCCGCTTGTTCAGGACCTATGCGGGTATCCTGCGCTTCTCATCGTTCAAGGACCTGATCCACATTTCCATGGCCATGGGATTCTCTTTCTTGGTGTCCCTGGTCATCCACCTGTTCGTCTATAAAGCTCCCGAGACCGCCCTGGCGCATCTCACAGCCCGTAGCCTGCTATTCATATTCTTGCTTTCCATCGCCCTCATGTGGCTGGAGCGGATCATGATCAAGCTTTTGTACGATGCCAGTTTCAGTGACCGGGACGCGAAGAACACCTTCATTTACGGAACCAGGGAAGGCGGTGTCGCCTTGGGAAAATTTGTCAAGAGCGAGAAACCTGCCCGCTACAACCTCAAGGGCTTCATTTCCCACGATCCGGCATATTACCATAAAGGCACTTACCTCCTTGGAGAGCCTGTTTTCAGCCCGTCCGACGACCTCGAGTCAATCCTGGAGGAAAAGAGGATCAAGGCTGTCCTTGTCCCAGCCATTCGTCTGGATGATTTCAGGGCCGACACTGATCTTCAGGATCGCCTGATCCGGAGCGGAGTCAAGATTTATTTCGCCCAGTCGGCCCTCGAGGCAGGCGAGGAGGATAGCGTGATCCCCACGATTGCCCTTAAAGAAGTTAGTGTGGAGGATTTGCTTCCCCGTGATGTTATCGACGTGGACCTTGAGTCTGTCGCCGCCGCCATAGCCGGGAAGCGTATTCTTGTCACCGGGTCGGCCGGCAGCATCGGTAGTGAGATCGTGCGCCAGGTGGCCTCTTTTTCTCCCGAGGAGATGATGCTGATCGATTCCGCCGAGACACCCCAGCATGACATCAGGCTGATGATGGCCAAGGATTATCCTTCCGTGAAGGCTTCCACGGTCGTGACCAGCATAGCCAACGCCGACAGGATGGAAGCTATCTTCAGCTCCTTCCGTCCCGACATCGTCTTCCACGCCGCCGCCTACAAGCACGTCCCCATGATGGAGGACAATCCTTCCGAGAGCATCCAGAACAATGTCTACGGCACGAAAGTGCTTGCCGACCTTTCGGTCAAATATGGTGTCAGCAAGTTCGTCATGATCTCGACCGACAAGGCTGTGAATCCCACGAATGTCATGGGTTGCTCGAAGCGTATTTGCGAGATCTACGTCCAGAGTCTCGACAAGGCTGAGCGCGACGGTAAGGTCGAGGGCCACACCCAGTTTGTCACCACCAGATTCGGTAATGTGCTGGGTTCCAATGGTTCAGTGATTCCGATATTCGAAAAGCAGATCAAGTCCGGCGGTCCAGTCACGGTTACTCATCCTGACGTCATCCGCTATTTCATGCTGATCCCCGAGGCTTGCAAACTGGTACTCGAGGCTGGCACCAAGGGGAACGGGGGAGAGATATTCGTCTTCGACATGGGCAAGCCTGTCAAGATCGCCGATCTCGCGAAGAGGATGATCGAGCTGAGCGGAGCCAAAGGTGTCGAGATCAAGTTCACCGGCCTGCGGGATGGCGAGAAGCTTTACGAGGAAGTCCTTGGAGACAAGGAGGTTACGAAGCCTTCCTTCCATGAGAAGATCCGCATCGCCGTTGTTCGTGAATATGATTTCGCCCAGGTCAAGTCCAGCATTGAGGACCTGATCGCGATCTCTCATGAATATGACGATCTGAAGACCGTCGCCGCGATGAAGCACATAGTCCCTGAGTTCATCAGCAACCATTCTGTTTACTCTGTCCTGGACAAATAATCATGTGGCCATTTTCCCCGCACAGGTCTCTTTTGTCGTCCAGAATCTTTGAAGGCTTCACTGATTGTCATTCCCACATACTTCCCGGAGTCGATGATGGGGTAAAGCGGCTGGATGAGTCTTTGGAGATTCTTGACCGCTACGAGGAATTGGGCATCAGGTCGGTCTGGCTGACACCTCACATAATGGAGGATATTCCTAACTCGACGGCTGATCTTCGGGCCCGGTTCGAGGCTCTTTGTTCGGCCTACCACGGTTCTGTCGAGCTTCATTTAGGGGCGGAGAATATGATCGACACTCTGTTCGAGAAGCGTTTGGCTGACAATGATTTCCTCCCAATGGGCGCCAAGTTGGACCATCTTTTGGTCGAGACTTCGTATTTCACTCCGCCTTATGGTTTCCACGACACTTTGGAGAAGGTGAAGGCCCTCGGGTATTTCCCTGTTCTCGCGCATCCGGAGAGGTACGTCTACATGAACTCCCAGGACTATGACACATTGAAAGAGATGGGTATTCTTTTCCAGCTTAACCTGTTTTCTCTCGCCGGGTATTACGGATCTTCTGTCAAGCACACGGCCGAGTCCCTTCTCAAGAAAGACTACTACGACTTCGCGGGCACCGACATCCACACCATCTCCATGCTTGGCCGCTGGCCCCTCCGCCCAATCTCTCCCAAGCATCTCCCCACATTCAACACTCTCTAGACCGCTCCCTAAAGCAGGTCTTTGCCCACCGTCGCGACGGCGTTCTCAACATCCTCCCTATTCATAAGTCCATCAATTCCGATGAACACCGATTCTCCGGAATCGAAAACCGTAAGAAGGAGGCTCTTGAGAAACCGCTCGTCTCCCAGTGACAAGATGTTGACTTTCTGACCCTTACTCTTAACCTCCATTAAGGTCTCGAATTTTCCGCCGCCAACAATTTTTGTGACATCCTTGGATATTTTTTCCGCCAAGGAGGCATCCTCTGTCTGTAGCATGTAAAAGCCAGTCATCGACTTGATTAGCGGAGCGAGGTCCAAGCCGTTATCTTCAATCCTTACTTCCGGGAGCTTCCCGATCATCTTGAACATCGCCGGTGAGATATAGACGGCAGACACGAGGTCGTTGTCGGAATATTTCTGGTAGATGGTCTTGTAGTCCTGGGCAGAGGCGCTTAAAGCGGCCAGGGCAATTATTATTGAGAATATTATGCGTTTCATTTTGATATATTATTCATTTGGTTATTAACTATTTCCGTAAAAGAGATCAAGGCTTTTTCGACTTCCGCATAGGCCAGGGCAGGGTCATCGAAAGTGTCTTTCAGGGTGTTCGGCCTGTAATTGACCGCGATGGCTACGACAAGGATAATTGAAGCAGCGGCTCCGGCAAGCCAGAGGAGCCGGCCGTGAAGGACCTTTTTCTCATGGATGGAAGATCTGATCCTGTCTTCAAGTCCTTCCGGCACCGCGACCGATTCGTCGAGCGAGATCCGCTCGAGATCTTCTGTTGTCAGTTTCTCAATTTCATCTATTGTCTTCATCGCTTGTCATTCTTTTGAGTTTCTTTCTGGCCTCACTTAATTTTACTCTCACATTGATTTCTGAAAGTCCTGTAAGCTGCGCTATCTGGGGATAGGACATATTCTCGAAAACCCTCATTTCCAACACTTTCCGCTGTTTTTCAGGGAGCCTGGCCATACATTCCCGTATCATCTTGAGATTCTCCCGGTTTATCAGCCCTTCATCCAATGTCTCGTCCGGGGCTGTCACCGAAGCCAATATCTCCGTATCGGGGTGGACAGTCCGGGATCGTGAGGCGCTGCGGACCCTGTCAAGGCAGATGTTCTTTATCATGGTCAGCCCAAGAGCCAGCGGATTATTTATCGTTCCGAAGGAGTCCTTTCTTTTCCAGAGTTTCACGAAAAGGTCCTGGACCGCGTCCTGCGCCTCGGCTTCAGACTCCAGGATGTAGTAAGCTACCCTGAAGAACCTCCCTGCCAGAGGTAACCAGACCTTATTGAACTCTTCGGGACCCATGGGCTTATTTGCTGTGTGTCTCTAAGAAACCAGCCACGTCCCCAGTCTTGATAAGGCCGCTTACGCAGATCAGGGCTCCGCTTCCTGGAGCATTGATTATCAAGTTCTTGATGTCTCCGCCGTCATCGGTAGGGACCGCGAAGATCTGGACTTTATCGTTTCCGTCTTTTGCCTCGACGAGAAGGAACTCCTTTTTCAGAACTTTGGAGAGTCTCGACTCGAAGTCCCGTTTGACACTGGCTTCACAGTCTTCGTAGCTGGCGATGGAGACTTGCTTGACGTCCCGCATCAGATCCAGAAGCTCTCGGGTATCCTTGTCGGCGCTCTGCCTCATCGCGGCTTTCACGATGGAAAGGCCGATTCTTCCGAGGTTAATCAGTTGAAAATCAGTGTTGCTGGAATATTCTTTCATCAGCATGGTGACCCGCCTGCCGTGGTCGATGGCGGAGGCTTGGGTCGGGGCGATCAGGCCAACTATAGTGAGCAGCCCAATAATGGTTATGAATATCTTTCTCATTTTCCGCGAATATACTTTTTTCCGCAATTCGATAATATAGACGGAAAACTAAAAGAATTGTTATGCCCAAGCAACAAGATTCTTCGCTCCCGCTCAGAATGACAGGCCCCGATGGTTTTCTTGGCGGGGCGGAGATCCTTCGTTGACGCTCAGAATGACAGTGGCGCTGGGGCTATAGCTTTTCGAGTTCGGAGATCCAGAGCTGGACTTTGGCGTCGGAGGGCATCCGGAAATCGCCTCTGGGTGAGAAGCTTACCGGGCTGATCTTCGGGCCGTCGGGCATGCAGGAGCGTTTGAACTGTTGTGAGAAGAATCTCCAATAGAACTTCTTCAGCCACTTGAGGATGGTCTCTTTGTCGTAAGTGTTATGCGCCTGCGGCAAGACCGCCCCTGACGAGCATTTTCCCGGGTAGGGCGCGGAGCGTAGCGAGGCAGGAGCGGTGCTTGCCGCAGCTGAATCGGCACCGAACGCCCTGCAGGCGAGGAAGTAGATCTTGGAAGGGGAGTAGCCGTGGAGCATCAGGTTGTAGATGAAGAAGTCGTGAAGCTCGTACGGACCAATCAGATCCTCAGTCTTCTGCTGAATCTCACCTTTAGAATCAGCCGGCATAAGTTCCGGACTGATAGGCGTTTCCACGATGTCAATCAAGATTTCGGCCGCGGAACGCCCACCGGAAGGCGAAGGAGCCGTGAAAACATTCTGAGCCGCCCAGCGGACCAGATGCTTGATCAGAGTCTTTGGCACAGAGGCGTTTACACCGTACATCGACATGTGGTCCCCATTGTAAGTGCACCAGCCTAGAGCCAGCTCGGAAAGATCTCCCGTCCCAACGACCAGGCCGTTTTCCTGGTTCGAGATGTCCATCAGAATCTGGGTCCTCTCACGCGCCTGGGCGTTTTCGTAAGTGGAATCCATGACTTTGGGATCATGCCCGATGTCCTTGAAATGCTGTTCCACCGCAGGCACGACAGAAATCTCCCTGGAAGTCACCCCAAGGGCCTCCATCAGATCCGTGGCGTTAGATTTCGTCCTGACCGTGGTCCCAAGTCCTGGCATAGTGATCCCGATAATCCCGGAACGATCCAGCCCAAGCTTGTCGAAAGCCATGGCTGTCACGATCAAAGCCAGAGTGCTGTCAAGGCCACCTGATATTCCCAGAACAGCCTTCTTGCAGCCGATGTGCTCCATCCTCGCCGCGAGCCCAGTGGATTGGATCGCGAGAATCTCCTTGCAAGCCTCAGCCTCCTCGATCGGATCGTCCTCGGGCAGGAATGGATGCGGCTCCACTTTGCGGAAGAGCGCTGCCGAGAAATCGGTCGGAGCGGGCTCCCCGAGCTCAAAGCGGCAGTAAAGGTTGGAATATTCACAGGCGGAAGTGCCGTCCGGCGCCATGCCCCGGAATGAGTTCTTCTTCTGGCGGTGAACCCCGATTTTCTCGATGTCGATGTCGGCGAAGGTGATTGAGTCCTGCATCTGGAACCGTTCGTTCTCGGCCAGCAGCTCCCCGTCCTCGCAGACGATGGCTGAACCGCCGTAGACAGTGTCCATCGTGGACTCACCGTAACCGGCTGAGCAATAGACATATCCGGAGACGGTACGCCCGGACTGGTTGATCACGAACTCGCGGCGCTTGCGGTTCTTGCCGGCGACTTCGTTGGAAGCCGAGATGTTGACGATCACCTGCGCCCCTGAAGGAGCGAGGAAGGAGGATGGCGGAACGGGAGTCCAGAAATCCTCGCATATCTCAATGCCGAAAGTGGTTCGTCCGATCGAGAACAACAGGTTGGGGGAGAGGTTGCAGCGCTGTCCGCAATATTTCGTCACAGAGTCGAAACCATCTCTGTAGTAATCCTTTCCGTCATCGACGAAACGCCCGACCCTGGTGTTGGAAGGAGACAGGAAATCGGATCCAGAGGCGAACCAGCGTCCCTCGTCAAACTCCGCGTAGGTGGGAAGATAGATCTTCGGGACTATTCCTTTGATCCCTCCGTTCCGGATCACGATAGCGCAGTTGTAGAGCCGCCCCCTGTAACGGACGGGAGCGCCCACGACAACGGTGACGTGTTTGCCCCGTGTGTGGACCGCTATCTTCTTGACTGCTTCCTCCGAAGCTGTCAGCAGGAGGCTTTGCCCGAACAAGTCCAGGCAGGTGTAGCCTGTCACGGAGAGCTCCGGAAAGACCACCAGCGAGGCTTCCCGCTCCTCGGCCTTGTCTATGAGCCCGATGATGGCGTCGCTGTTGTAATCGACATCAGCTATTTTTACCCGCGGCACGGCAGCCGCGACCCTGAAAAATCCGTAATCCATTATGCCTTAATATGATTAAGCGTTGGCGGGATCGTTATCCCTGTCTCTTTCCGAAAGCCGTTCACGTTCCTTGCGGCGGGCATTGTTGACAGTAACCGCTATGCCCCTGTAGAGGAAATACAATCCGATCAGAAGAATGCAGATGTTGGCCCAGAGCTTTCCGGAACCGCCGATGAGCATCGCCGCGGCGAATCCTATGATGAACACGGCGAAGACGAAATAGATGAGATTCATGAACTTGACCATGGCGCTACAAGCTTTCGATGAGTTTTGTGAATATGGCGCACATCCTGTCGGCCGCGGCGTCAGCGGCCTTGACGACAGCCTCGCCGTCGTTGACATAATCCGCGGCGTAGTCGTCATGCGCCTCGTTGGTAACAACCGACATCCCGAACACCCGGACGTTTGAGTGACGGGCGGTGATAACCTCCGGGATGGTGGACATTCCGGTCACATCGCCACCGATGATCCGGATGTATTTATATTCCGAAGGAGTCTCGTAGGTGGGACCAGTGCCTCCGTAATATACTCCTTTGTGGACCTTGATTCCCAATTCGGCGGCGATCTTCTCGGCCCGGGCGATGAGCTCCAGGTCGTAGGGCCTCGTCATGTCGGGGAATCTGGGGCCGAACTCGTCCATGTTGGGGCCTATCAGCGGGTTGGGCTGCTGGCAGATGTGGTCCTTGATGATCATCAGGTCTCCTACTTTGTAGTCGTAGTTGACTCCGCCGGCGGCGTTGGAGACGAACAGGCACTGGATGCCGAGTACGACCATAACCCTTGTTGGCAAGGTCACGAGCTCCATCGGGTAGCCCTCGTAGTAGTGGATGCGTCCCTGCATCATAATGACTTCTTTCCCGGCGATCTCGCCCACGAGGAAGTTGCCCTTGTGACCGATCGCTGTGGATACGGGGAATCCCGGAATATTCTTGTAGGGGATCACAATCGGATCCTTGACGACGTTCGCGAGCTTGCCAAGTCCGCTGCCCAAAACGATGCCGACGAGTGGCTTGCGGTCACCGATCTGCTTCTTGACATAATCGGCCGCCTGGTGAATCCTCTCTATCCTGATGTCCATGATTATTGATATTTAAAGTTGATTTACAATTGTTTCCAATGATTGACGACCGCCTTCGAGGATGTCCTCCTCGCCTTGCACCTTCCTGTCACGCATCACAAGACGTCCTCCCGCTATGAGCGAGGAGATGCAGTCGCTGTGGGCTGAATAGATGAAGTTGGCCAGGAATGGGGCGGGGGAAAGGAAGAAGGTGCTGTCGGTGTCGATGATCTGGATGTCGGCGTCCCAGCCTTCCTCTATCTTCCCGGTCTTGAGCCCGAGGGCTTTCCCTCCGTTGATGGTCACCATGTTCAGCAACTCGTTCAGTGGCAGGACCGTAGGATCGTCCCGCCAGGCTTTCTCCACGATCGCGGCGGTTTTCATCGCCTCGAGCATGTCCAGGTTGTTGGATGAGGCGCAGCCGTCCGTGCCGAGGCAGACATTCGCTCCGGCGTCCTTGAGCTCTTTGTAAAGAAACCTGTACCCGGAAGCGAGCTTTAGGTTGGAGTTTATGTTATGGACGCAGTTGACACCTCGCCTGCCGAGGATCTCCACGTCTTTTTCCGAGAGCCAGAGGGAGTGGGCCGCGATCACATCCGGCCCCAGGATCCCTAGGGAGTCGAAATATTCGACGGGGGAGAGGCCTCCGTGCGCGGCTTTGCAATCTTTCACTTCACGGCGGGTCTCGCAGAGATGAATATGGATCCGAAGTCCTCGCTTCCGGGCAAATTCAGTGGCCCAAAGGATCATCGGCTCGCTCACGGTGTACACGGCGTGGATGCTCACGGCGAATTGTTGCCGTCCGAGATTATCCTTGACCATCTCGTACATGGTCGCGCACTCATCTTTCTGCCTCGCGGTAATCTCCGGGTCGAAGTTGTCCAGGCAAGTGTAGGAGAACAAGCCCCTGAGACCGGTTTCCTCAGTGGCCTTCATGGCCATGCGGGAATGCCAGTACATGTCGTTGAATGAGGTGGTTCCGGTTTTTATCATCTCAAGGTTCGCGACCTTGGTGGCGCTGTAGACGAAAGGTCTGTCCAGATGGGACTCGATTCTCCAGATGTGGTCCAGCCAGTCGTGGAGGACCATGTCTTCGCCGATTCCCCTCATCAGGCTCATGGCGGCATGGGTGTGGGCGTTGACGAAGCCCGGCATGGCGGTTTTGCCGGTGCAATCTATGATTAGCCCTTCGACTCCGCTCAGCCCTTCGACTCCGCTCAGGGACCGGGAAGGAGTCGAACCATGGTTGGTGAGCGGAGTCGAACCACCCGCCCGGGTTATCTTCGCGATCTTCCCATCCTTGACAAGGATGTCAACCTGCTTACCGTCCAGCGTGATGTTTTTGAGAAATATGCTATCCATGGCCTATACCTATTTTCCAAATATAAGAAAAAATCGCTAATATTGTCTAAAATCAACGACAGAGCTACATGAAGATTATTACCAGGGCGCTTTCAGCGCTTGCCATCATTCTTTCGACTTCTGCCGCCGCGCAGGACAGTATCGACAGTATCGAAAAGAATTTCAAGAATATACCTTGGAGCCAGCCTACTGGAGTCTACTGGTATTGGGTGTCCGGGAATATGTCTGCGGACGGGGTCGTAAAGGATCTCCAGGCGATGAAGAAGGCCGGTATCACGCGGGTACAGATCGGCATGATCGGTGGTGACCAGGGCGCCCCACAAGGACCGGTCAGAATGTTCACGGAGGAGTGGTGGAATATTCTTCACACCATGTTCAAGACAGCCGGCGATCTCGGGATCGAGGTCGGCCTTTTCAACTGCCCCGGCTGGAGCCAGAGCGGTGGTCCTTGGGTAAAACCTTCCCAGTCAATGCGCTATCTTGGCTCTGTCAAGGATACTCTGACGGGTCCGTCAATATTTAAAGGAAAGCTTTCACCAGTCGGTGATGATGCGCAGGATGTCAAGGTGTTAGCATATCCATTAATCGTTTCCAATTCTGTCTTTTCCGTCAAGGGCGATCCCGCGAAAGACGCTTCAATTACATTCACCTCGGAGAAGCCAAGCCTCGTCAGGACCATTATCGTGGAGCCTTCGTCCGACTATGGAGTGACTGATTTGGAACTCTTCGTCAGTAAGGGAGGCGCGCTCAAGAGCGTTGAGAAGTTCAATGTCGACCGGAGCAACGCCGCGATCAATGTCGGATTTGACCCAGTGGCGCCTGTGGTGATTTCTATTCCCGAGACTGTTGGGGAGACCTTTGTCCTGAATGTCGGGAAAGCCGGAGTGATCAAGAATGTGACGCTTTCCGATGTGCCTTCTGTTGAGCGGTTCGCCGAGAAGTCTTTCGCGAAAATGTGGCAGACCCCGCACCCGATGTGGGATGCCTACATGTGGAGGGAGCAGCCGACCGATGAGGACGGCCTGGCCGTCAAACCTTCGGAAGTGATTGATATTTCGGAATATATGTCCGCTGATGGGACTCTGTCATGGAAAGTTCCGGATGGGAAGTGGGTGGTTGAGAGGACTGCCATGCTTCCTACCGGCTCAATGGATTCCCCGGCTCCGGAGGAGGGAACTGGCCTGGAGACTGACAAAATGAGCAAGAAGCACATCCGGACGCATTTCGACAATTACCTTGGAAAGATCCTGGAGAGGATTCCAGCTGAGGACCGCAAGACTTTCAAGATCGTTGTCGAGGACAGCTACGAGACCGGAGGCCAGAACTGGACGGACGACATGATCCCTGATTTCAAAAAAGCATACGGCTATGATCCTACTCCATATATTCCAGTATTGAGCGGCGTGGTTGTGGGCAGCAGGGAGATCTCCGACCGTTTCCTTTGGGACCTCCGCAGGCTCATTGCCGACGAGGTTTCCTATAATTATGTCGGTGGGCTCCGTGAGGTCAGCAATGAGCATGGCCTGACGACCTGGCTCGAGAATTATGGCCACTGGGGCTTCCCCGGTGAGTTCCTCCAGTACGGCGGCCAGTCAGACGAGATCGCCGGCGAGTTCTGGAGTTTCGGCGACCTTGGGGACATCGAGAACCGGGTGGCTTCCTCCTGCGGGCATATCTACGGCAAGAAAATGGTCTGGGCTGAGAGTTTCACATGCGGTGGGCCTGATTTCACCCAGTATCCCGGACAGATGAAGCAGAGGGGAGACCGTTTCTTCACCGAGGGTATAAATGCCTCACTGATGCATCTTTATATCCAGCAGCCTGACGACCGTTTCCCGGGAATCAACGCCTGGTTCGGCAACGAGTTCAACCGCCACAACACCTGGTTCTCCCAGATGGATGTTTTCAGCGACTACCTCAAGCGTTGCAACTACCTTCTTCAGCAAGGCCGTTATGTCGCTGATGTGGCATATTTCCTTGGTGAGGACGCTCCGAAGATGACCGGTGTCCGGGATCCTGAGATTCCGGATGGATATTCCTACGACTTCGTCAACGCCGAGGTCCTGATGGATGCCTCCGTCAAGGACGGGAAACTGCTCTTGAAGAGCGGTATGGAATATTCCGTACTTGTCCTTCCCAAGATCAAGACCATGCGCCCGGAACTTCTTGCGAAGTTGGAAACGCTTGTGAAAGAAGGACTTACTATTCTTGGCCCGGCTCCGGAAAAGTCTCCGAGCCTCGCCGGGTATCCTGAATCGGACGCGAAGGTCAAGTCGATCTCCGATCGGATGTGGCAGACTTCCGAGGAGCCTTTCGCCACTTCTGTTGAATATGGCGAGGGCATGATATACCGCTCCGGCTCGCTTGAGCAGATATTCGCCGACAAAGGGATCGTGGCTGATTTCCGCGCTGATGATGAGGAGCTTCCGCTTCAGTTTATCCACCTTACTTTGAAGGACGCTGATGTGTATTTCGTATCGAACCAGGGCGACAGCCCGGTGGAGTTCGACGGGATGTTCCGGATTACTGGCAAGGCTCCCGAGCTTTGGAATCCTCTTACTTCCGATACCCGTTCTCTTCCTGAATACAAGGCCCTTACGAAGGCCACGAAGATTCCGCTCCGCCTGGACGCTTTCGAGAGCTCTTTCATCGTGTTCCGGCATGACGCTCCGGCCGTGGCTCCCAAGGGACGCAATTATCCCGATGAGACTCTTGTGGCTGAGCTTTCTGGCCCATGGACTGTCGCTTTCCAGGAAGGCAGGGGAGGCCCTGAGGCTCCTGTGGTCTTCGATTCACTTATTGACTGGACAGAGTCTTCGGACTATCATGTCAAATATTTCTCCGGTACGGCCAACTACACCAGTTCTTTCAAGCTGAAGAAACTTCCTGCCGGACCAGTCTATATCGATCTTGGCAAGGTGATGGTGATGGCGAAGGTGAAGGTCAACGGGGAATATGCCGGGGGAGTGTGGACTGCTCCTTATCGCTTGAATATCACTGATTTCCTTAAGAAAGGAGAGAATACTGTCGAGGTGGAGGTGGTGAATTGCTGGCGCAACCGGCTTATCGGTGAGAAGGAGGTTGTCCCGGAGGCTGAGCGCTTCACATTCCAGACTTCCACGTCCCTTGACAAAGACTCCGACCTCCAACCCTCCGGCCTCCTCGGGCCCGTCCGGATCATTTCAGCCATCTAAACAAACCATATAGAACAGTGCGAAAGAAGACTCACACTGTCAGGACTTCAGCGAGGAATGAGACACCTCCGGAGGGCTTCGCTCACTGCGTTCGCTCCGTACCCTCCCACTGTCTCCTTCGTCATCGCCTTCGGCGATAACTTGTATCCAGCGGGCCCCGTCCCTCTTCCCGTGGCCGAGGGGGGCCACGCCTCCGGAGGTGTCTCATTCCTCGCTGAAAAGATAGAGAATAATCCCCTTGGCGATCCTGTCTCGCGATAGGTCATATAGGAAAGAAAAAAAGGACCGCCATCTCGGCGGTCCTTTTCATAAAATGTGGTTAGAGCTTACAGCTGAATTACTTGGCGTATGACTCCTTGACGAAGTCGGAGCCGAGAAGGTAATCGGCGCAAGCCTTGATGCTGGCGTTCCAATCACCCTTGGTGAAGCCCTCGAGCTCCACGATGAAGTTCTCCAATCCACCAGTCTCGGCATTCTTGAAGATGGCGTCAAAGCCCACCATTCCGCTCTCTCCGAGCTCATAGTGATCCTTGATGTGCAGCATCTTGAAGCGGCCAGGATACTTACGGAAGTACTCGACAGGATAGGCGCGGCCCATGCAAGCCCAGTACACATCCATCTGGAAGAACACATAGTTCGGATCGGTGTTCTCGAGCATGAAGTCGTAGACCACCTTATCCTCAACCTTGTTGAACTCATGGGCGTGGTTGTGGTAGCCGTACTTGATGCCAGCCTCAGCGCACTTCTTGCCAACGGCGTTGAAGTAGTCGCAATAGGTCTTGAGATCCTTCAGGTTATCGGGGACAGGGAAGCTCGGAGTCACGATGTAGGAGCAGCCGGCCGCCTTGTGGACGGCGATGGCTTTGTCCCACCATTTCATTGACTCGTCGAAATTCCCGGTCTTCAGCTCCTCAGCGGAGAGGGAATGACCGATGTGGCTGGAAAGGGACTTCAGACCAGCGGCCTCGAGGTCAGCCTTGTACTGCTCGGGCTTCACTCCGTAAAGAAGTCCTTCGTCACCATTGTAGTTCGCGGCCTCGACAGCGGTGTAGCCCATCTCGGCGAGAGCCTTGAAGACAGACTCGTGGTTGGCGGCATACTTCTCGGCATCACCGATGACGTTCCTTATACTATAAAGCTGAAGAGCGATATCCTTCTTGACAGGCTCCTGCGCCTTAGGCTGCTGACCGCAAGCGGCCACCAACATAGCGCTCATTAACACGATTCCGATACCCTTCATATCTAGTCAAGTATTTTGATTTTGATATTGCGGTACCAGACATCATTGCCATGATCCTGGAAGCCGATATAACCCTCGTGGGCGTCGCCACCGAGGTTGTTCAGGAGCTCGAAAGCGAGCGGCCATGCCTCCTGGGAGAATTTGCTGGCCTGGAGCATCTCGGTCCACTTCGGGGTCCAGAGATGATACTCGAGGACGTTCTCGCCGTTCTGGGCGTGAACCACGGTGCCCTGGTAAACCATGATGCTACCAGTGTTCCACTCACCGAAAGGATTCTGGTTCTGCGGCTTGGCAGGGATCATGTCGTAGAGCGAGGCGCTCTGGCGGTTGCCATCCTTACCGAGCTTGGCATCCGGGTGGTTGGCGTTGTCAAGGATCTGATACTCAGGAGATGAGATGTAGATAGGCTCGTACTGAGTCTCACCGGTCTCCTTGTTCTTGGTCGTGACCTCGCGAGCGAGATAGAAGACTCCGGAGTTTCCTCCCTTGGAGATCTTCCAGTCGAACTTCATCTCGAAGTTCTTGAACTTCTTGGCGAAGATGATGTCACCGCCGTCACCGGCCTGGGACTCTCCGGCGCCGGTGCCAGTGAACTTCAGGCAACCATCCTCGATGGTCCAGCGGGCGGGAACCTTATCCTTTCCGTAACCTCTCCAACCATTGAGAGATGTGCCGTCAAATATCACGATGTAACCCTCGTCATCAACGGGGAATCCTGCCAGGTCGACCTGGGCATTTTCCACGACCTCATAGGCCGGGACACCACCTTCAGCAGTCTCGCCGGAAGCGGCCTTCTTGTTCTTGCATGCGCTGACCGAAAGGACGGTAGCGGCGCAAGCGGCGATAAGTAAGATCTTTTTCATGTGTGTGTATTTTAAAAGAACTATTATTCAGGCATATCGGGGAGTGTGTAACCCGCGCGGTAGTCGCGCTTGATAAGCTGGGCGGCTAGCTCGCGAGCGCTGACGGGATCCGAATAAGTCTTGTTGAATGTCGGATGGCCATCCTTGATGGTGAAGCCGTCGTGGATCTGGAATTGGATCTTGGCGTCAGCGGGGATGTTGGTGAACTTCATGTTCTGGCCATCCCAGTCGAGAATCTGGTTGAGTCCCTGGAGCCTGACGGCAGCGACACCGAGGTCGACCATCTCCACGAACGGACCAGCCTGGCTGAAATCGGAATTTGAGCGGGTGAAATTGTCGGGATCGACCATGCACTCCTTGCAAGCGCGGATCCAGTCCTGCTGATGGGACAGAGTGACTTCACGATAGCAGCTGGGAACCTCGGGTTTGCGGCCGGAGACAAGGTAAGGCTTGTTGCCGTAGCAGCCCACGACCATGATGTCCTTGGTGCCGTAGAAGATGCTGCAGCCACCGTCGATATTGAGGTCGACACCCTCGGGAATACCCTCGGGACGCTCAGGCTTGAAGCCACCGTCGTACCAGCGGACCTCGACCTCGGGAAGGGCGAGTTTAGGAAGGTTCTCGCGGGCGGGGAAGGTCAACTTGATCATCTCGGCGCTAGGGCAGCAGTCGGTGAGAACAGGAGTTGAGCTGGCCTGGACCTTGATCGGATAACCGAGCTTGAGGCCTACGAACGGGACGTGCATAATGTGGCAGGCCATATCGCCCATGGCACCGGTACCGAAGTCCCACCAGCCGCGGAAGTTCCAAGGGTGGTAGATCTCGTTGTAGTCGCGCATCGGGGCGGGGCCAATGAAAGCATCCCAGTTAAGAGTCGAGGGAACCTGCTGAACCTCAGTGGGTTTCTCAAGACCCTGGGGCCAGATCGGACGGTCGGTGAAGCAGTCGACGCGGGTGACCTCGCCAATAACTCCATTCCAGAGCCAGTCGATGGCCTGCTTGGTGCCGGCACCGGAAGCGCCCTGGTTACCCATCTGTGTGGCGACTTTATGCTTGGCGGCAAGTTTGGTCAGGAGCCTGGCCTCGTAGACGGTGAGAGTCAACGGCTTCTCGCAATACACATGCTTTCCGGCGGCGATGGCCTGGGCGGCGATGATGGCATGGGTGTGGTCGGCGGTAGCGATCATCACGGCATCAGCCTGATCGAGCAACTCGTCGAACATCACGCGGTAGTCATTGTACTTCTTGGCGTTGGGATATCTCTGGAACACATGGTCGGCATACTTCCAGTCGACGTCGCAAAGACCGATGAACTCCTCAGTCTCCATCTCGCGAAGGTCGGCGGCGCCACGGCCTCCGATGCCCACACCGAGAATCTTCAGCTTCTCAGGAGGTACGACCTTCTTCTTTTTCTTGTCATTTTTAGGTGCTTCACCGGCCATCATGATACCGGGAGCGACTGCCAGACCGGCAGCCATCGCTGTTCCCTTCTTAAGGAAAGAGCGTCTTGACATGTCGTTGCTCATTGTGGTTAATTAAAATATGTAATGTTAAAAAGATCACGCTTCTTTAAAGTTGCTCGAAATCCACATCGGTGAAAGCGGAGCCTTCATTACTCTTGGCCGCGTCCTGGGATGAACGCCAGGTCTCGTAAGTGTGTTCGGGAACATCTTTCAGAAGATTTTCCTTCATGTAGGCGATCACCTCCTCAAGTCCTTCGAGGAACTTGTCAAAATCTTCCTTGTAGAGGAAGATCTTGTGCTTGTCGAAGGAGAAGCTGCCGTCAGCCTCCTGCCTTCGCTTGCTTTCGGTGATGGTGAGATAGTAGTCATTGTTACCTTTGGTAGTCTTGACATCGAAAAAATACGTTCGTTTTCCAGCCCTTACAGGCTTTGACCATACGTCTTCTGAGTTGCGGTCAGGATAGAATGACCGCTCGTTTTCGTCTTTATACATCGGCGATATAAGTTTGTAATCATACAAATGTAAGAAAAATCTGAAATTGTGTGTTATATTTGCATAAAAATATCGCGTTAATCATGCTTAATAGAAGAATCTTGCGGATAAAAGCGTTTAAAGTGTTATTCAGCTACGCCGAGAATCCGTCGATGACACTCGCGGAGGCACAATCCCAGTTGGAAACCTCTTGCGAGGCCACCCGTTCGCTTTACCTTCTGATGCTTTCCATCATCCCTTACATCACCAGGGAAGCCGCGGAACGGATAGAAAACGCGCGGGGTAAATTCAATCCGACCGAAGAGGAACTGAATCCCAATATGAAGTTTGTCCAGAATGCCATCTCTCCTCTCCTTGAGGGGGACCCGGATCTTACCAAACTGCTCACCAAGAGAAAGCTCTCCTGGGAGCCATTCGACGCCTTCATCAGGGAGACTTATGACTCGATGAGCAAGAAGGATTATTTTAAAAAGTATATGGAAGACCCGGTCCGTTCGCTGGCGAAGGACGCGGCATTGTTCACGAAGATGTTCGAGGAGGAATTTGTTGATTCAGAGACCCTTTCGGAGATCCTTGAGGATCTTTCCATCTGGTGGAATGATGATTTGGCATATTCCCTGACCGTGTGCTGCTCCACCATGAAGTCTCTTGCGAAAGGCCTTCGTTGGGAGCTTCCTCCGCTTTACAGGAGCGAGATGCTTACCCCGCGTCCGGCGGAGAGTGACAAGACCTTTGTCACCAGGCTGCTGACCACTTCCTACGCTTGCTACGACAAATATTTCCCGCTTGTGGCCTCCAGCACCGACCAGTGGAAAGAGGACAGGCTTTTCACCACGGACACTGTCCTGATTGTCATGGGACTGGCAGAGGCGAAAGCCTTCCCCGATCTTCCTTTGAGAGTCACGATCAACGAGTACGTCGAGATATCAAAATATTACAGCACCCCGAAGAGCCGCCAGTTCGTGAACGGTCTCCTGGACACCCTGGCCAAGAAGCTGATCGAGGAGGGAGAAATTGTCAAGACCGGGGATTTTGCTTAAATTAGCAGACTTTTAACTTTTTATTGAAATGAATATACTGACAATCACATTGCTTCAGGCTTCCGCTCCCGCCGGGCAGGCTCCCGCGGGAGGTGGCGCGTCCTTTATCATCATGATGGTTCTGCTGTTCGCCATCATGTGGCTTTTCATGATCAGGCCGCAGCGCAAGCAGCAGAAAGAGCTTGAGAAATTCCGTTCCGAGCTCAAGAAGGGTGACAAGGTCGTCACCGCCGGCGGCATCTATGGTACCGTCGATGAGATAAAGGATCGTTCAGTCCTCATCAAGGTCGATGGTGACGTGAAGCTCCGCGTGGATAAGAACTCCATCGTCAGGGACTTCACCGACGACGCTCCCAAGGCATAGCGGGGGAGGAATCTCGAAATGCTGAAAGCCAGACTGAGAAAGTTGCCCATGAGGGACATCATGGTTCTCCTGATGTCCCTTATGCTGGCTTTCGGAATCTGGCTCCTGCACAACCTCTCGTTGAATTATTCAGAAACCTTGTCGGTCCCGGTTGTCGCCGAGTGTGACATCGAGGGCCATTCGAACATTTCCGCCAATTCCAGCGCCATAGCGGCCCGATGCCGTACTTCCGGATTCTCGATCCTCAGAGGGCGCCACAAAGCGAAAAAAGATGCCGTACATGTCCGGTTCAACTCTTCCGACATGCACTTGGCGGATGGCGAGATGTTTTACATATCTTCCTCTGAATTGGCGAATTACGTCTCCGACATCTTCGGTGAGGGAGTCCAGTTGGAATCATTCCTTTCGGAGACGGTGCAGTTCCGATTCCCTTATGAGAACCACAAAAGGGTCCCGGTCCAGCCCGCGGCCGTGATTACCTATAAACCGCAGTACATGGCCCTCACGCCGATCAAGCTGAAGCCTGACTCGGTCACTGTCTATGGGGAACCGTATCGCCTTTCGAATATCAACAGGGTGTTTACGAAGACAATCGAGCTGTCCAATCTCCGGTCCAGCGCTCATGGGTCTGTCAAGATCGAACCGGTCCAGGGCCTCAGGATTTCTGACGCGGAGGTCGGGTATTCTCTCGAAGTGACCCGTTATGTGGAGATCGCCACTGAAGTCACCGTCACTCCGAGGAATGTTCCTTCCGGAGTGAAGCTCTCAGTCTATCCATCGACAGCCAAAGTTGTCTACAAGTGCGTCTTCCCTCTGGCCAATGATCCTTCCGACGTGGTCAGTTTCTATATCGATTATGCTGATTTCCAACACTCTATCGGCGGGAAATGCATGGCCTGGCCATCCTCTATTCCCGACGGGGTGATCCAGTACATCGTCGAGCCGGAGGTGTTCAATTGTGTCGAGGAGAGTTCCAAATGAAAACAGTTGCTCTGACCGGGGGAATAGGCAGCGGGAAGTCCACCGCTCGTTCGGTTTTGACCGGGATGGGGATTCCGGTCTATGACTCGGATTCGGCCGCGAAGCGGCTGTACCGGGAGGATGATTCCCTTCTGGACTCGATCGAGAGCGCTTTCGGCCGTTCGGTCCGCGCTTCTGACGGATCTCCGGACTTTCGCAAGATCGCCTCGATCGTATTCTCGTCACAGGATCGCCTGGCGACTCTGGAGTCGATCGTCCATCCGGCCGTACTTTCTGATTTCCGCCGTTGGAAGGCCTCGATGGAGGCTCGGGATGAGGTCGCCCCATTCTGCGTCCTGGAATCTGCTATCATCCTGGAAAAGCCTGATTTCCTTAAATATATCGATAAGGTGGTGCTGGTTGACGCGTCTCTTCAGACAAGGTTGAAAAGAGCCTCTGAGAGAGACGGAGTCGACCCTTCTGAAATCTTGAAGAGGATGGCGGTTCAGCGTTTCGACCTTTCAAAAGTCGACGCCATTATCCATAATGACGGCACCAAGGAAGAGCTTGAGGCGGAGGTCCGGAAGGTCTTCCGTAGCCTCGGGCTGCTTTGATATTTCAAGAATAATTATTAAATTTAACGAATATGAAGACAGATCTTACTAAAATTCTTTCCATTTCGGGCCAGCACGGATTGTACCTCTATCTGGCTCAGGCCCGTGGCGGAGCGATCGTCGAGTCTCTCGCTGACAAGAAAAGGACAGTGGCCGGGGCCAATAACAGGATCACGACCTTGGCCGACATCTCCATCTATACAACTGAAGGGGAGACCAAACTCCAGGAAGTGTTCCTCAAGATGAAGGATGTGCTCGGCGACGCCAGCGCTCCCACTTCAAAAGCCTCCTCAGGTGAGCTCAAAGCCCTTTTCGAGAAGGCCCTTCCGAACTATGACGGCGAGCGCTTCTACGTTTCCCACATGAAGAAGGTCGTTGACTGGTATAATGAGATAAAGGAATATGCTTCCTTCGACTTCGTCGATCCTGATGAAGAAGTGGAAGAGGGTTCCGAAACTGCCGGAGAGTAATCGTGAAGTCATTGCAGGTCATAACATTAGGGTGCTCCAAAAACACCGTTGACTCCGAGCGTCTTCTCGCCCGGCTCTCTTCCCGGTATGAGATCCTCCCGGAAAGCCATAAGGGGGGAGCGGACATCCTTCTTGTCAACACCTGCGGTTTCATTGGAGACGCGAAGGAGGAATCCATCCAGGCTGTCCTTGCCGCCGCCGAGCGTAGAAAATCGGGCGAGGTTGGCAAGCTTATGGTGTTCGGATGTCTTTCCCAGCGTTACATGGCCCAGCTTCCGGAGCTTATCCCGGAGGTGGACGCCTGGTTCGGCGCCAGGGATCTTGAGCCCCTGGTCAAGGCTTTGGGAGGGACTGACGGCGATTGGACCGACAGGTTCAGGATGGATTCTCGGCCATACGCCTACTTGAAGATATCCGAGGGATGCGACCGGCGCTGCTCGTATTGCGCGATCCCGATGATTCGTGGGCCGCATAAGTCAGTTCCCATGGAAAACCTCGTCAAAGAGGCGGAAGCTCTTGCCAGAAGCGGAGTCAAGGAACTGATACTCATCGCCCAGGACACAACTTTCTACGGTCTTGACCTCTACCGGAAGCGGGCTCTGGCTGATCTAATCCGCCGCCTTTCCGATGTGGAGGGGATCGAGTGGATCAGGATCCATTATTCTTACCCCGCTGATTTTCCGGAGGACCTTCTCGATGAGATGGCCACGAATCCCAAGGTGTGCAAATACCTTGACATCCCTCTCCAGCATATTTCCGACAAAGTGCTTGGCATGATGCGTCGCAACGTCGACGGCGAGTGGACAAGGAATCTTGTGCGCCGCTTCAGGGAGAGAATCCCGGGCGTTGTCCTTCGTACCACGATGATTGTCGGGCATCCGGGCGAGGGGAAAAGGGATTTCACCGAGCTGCTGGATTTTATCCGCGAGGCTCGTTTCGAGAGGCTCGGGGCTTTCATGTATTCCGAAGAGGAAGGGACATTCGGCGCCGCCAACTTCAAGGACCGGATTTCCAAGAAAGAGAAGAGCGCGAGGCTTTCGGTCCTGATGGATGTCCAGAGGGACATCTCGCTCTCTTTCAACCAGTCCCGTGTCGGAAAGGTGGAAAGGGTTCTTGTCGATGATTATGCCGACGGTGTTTTTGTCTGCCGGAGCCAGTACGAGAGTCCGGAGGTCGACGGGGAGATTATCGTTCGCTATGATCCTGGGAATTGGGAAGGGAAAGATCCTTCCTCAATTCTCGGCAAGTTTATTGATATAAAGGTCACCGGTGCCGATGAATATGATCTCATCGGCGAGCCAATTAAAACGACAGACAGATGAAAAAGACTTCATTATCAAGGGGATTAGCGCTGGCCTCGATAGTGCTGGCGCTCGCTTCATGCGCTCCTCAGGCTTTCGTTATCAGGCCCGAGATGCGCACCGCTTCCAAGTCTGGCCTCAATCTGGCCGGGAAGTCCATGGCCGTGGTGTACCTCACGGAAGGTAAAGAGGTTTCTGACGCTTTCAACGCTTCAATAGCTGAAGGTTTCGCCACCAAGCTTGAGCAGGACTATTTCGGCGGGCACGAGGCGATCGGCCTTTTCAAGATGCCATCCATTTCCGGGTCCGATTATTCAGCCAAGGATTCTCTCATTAGGCTTGTCATGGATTCCGGGCAAGACGTGGTCTTTCTTTTCGACGTTCCCCAGATCGGCGAGCCGTCACTCGGCAAGACCCTCAAGGTGGCCGGACGGAAGGTGAATCCCGATTCCGCTTATGTCTCAAGCGTTTCCACGCATTTCCAGACCAAGGTCTATGTCTACGACTCGATGAGTAAAGAGGACAAAGTCCTTGCTTTCAGCGGCGACAAGACCCTTTCCACTGATGTGTACACTTCCGGGGATCCCAAGCGTTCCGAGGTGGAAGCCTCCTTGCCGGACATCGGTTACAAGGCCGGTACACTCGCGGCCAATTCTTTCCTCTCAACCTGGAAGCAGGATTATTTCCAAGTGATCTACTACGATGGCGCTGAGGCGGCTTGGAACAAAGCGGCCCAGCAGGCGTACAGTTTCCAATGGGACAAGGCGATTCAGGAATGGCTGCCTCTGACCTCATCGAAAAACGCTGAGAAAAGAGCTTGCGCGGCCTATAACATCGGCCTTGGGTGTTTCATGTCCGGTCTCCCGGATCTCGCCCTCGAATGGCTTGACCGTTCAGACAAAGACATGCCTGTGAGCCTGTCGAAAGATCTTCGGAGAAAAATCAAGGAATATACCGGACGTTGATGGAAGAATTTGATGTCATCATCATCGGCGGTGGTATCACTGGTGCCGGTACAGCCAGAGACTGTGCCTTGAGGGGCTTGAGTGTCCTTCTGATTGAGCGCGATGACATCGCCACCGGAGCAAGTGGCCGTAACCATGGTCTTCTCCACAGCGGAGCGAGATATGCCGTGACCGATCAGGAGTCGGCCACCGAGTGCATCAAGGAGAACATGATCCTGAAAAAGGTTGCCCGTCACTGTGTTGATGACACTTCCGGTTTATTCATAACCTTGCCCGAGGATGACTTGGGCTACCAGGAGACTTTCGTAAAAGCTTGTCAGAAGGCCGGTATAAAGGCGGAAATCATCGATCCGAAAGAGGCCCTGAGGCTTGAGCCTTCAGTCAATCCAGGGATCATCGGCGCCGTAAGGGTTCCTGACGGATGCGTCGACCCTTTCAGGCTCTGTGCCGCCAACATGGTGGATGCCAAAATCCACGGCGCCAGGATTCTCGTTCATTCCGAAGTGACCGGGCTTGTCATCAATGGCGACACTGTGCAAGGGGTAAAAGTCCTTGACAGGACCACCGGAGAGGAGAAAGAGTATCGTGGTTCCGTAGTGGTCAATGCCGGGGGCATCTGGGGACACAATATCGCCGGAATGGCTGGCGTGAATATCTCCATGTTCCCAGCCAAAGGCGCTCTGCTGATATTCGCCCACAGAGTAAACGGAATGGTCATAAACCGTTGCCGCAAGCCTGCCAACGCGGACATCCTTGTTCCCGGAGACACTGTGTGCATTATCGGAACCACTTCAACCAGAGTACCATACGAGGAGTGTGACACGGTTCGTGTCACTCCCGAGGAAGTTGACCTTCTGCTGACAGAGGGCGCTAAACTGGCCCCCATACTCGGCCACACCAGGATTCTTCGGGGATATGCCGGGGTCCGTCCGTTGGTCTCTGCCGACAATGATCCGACCGGCAGGAACATTAGCCGCGGGATCGTGTGCCTGGACCATGAGAGCAGGGACGGAGTCAAGGGTTTCATCACCATTACCGGCGGGAAACTCATGACTTACAGGTTGATGGCCCAGATGGCTACCGATTTGGTTTGCGAGAAGTTGAATGTCAAGGCTTCTTGCTCGACTGCCCGCGATCCGCTTCCCGGATCTGAGGGTGGCGGTATTGAGAAGATAGCCAAGAAAATATGGTCCGTGCCGACAATGGCCCAGAAAGCCTCCGTCGGTAGATTCGGCTCCAGGGCCGCCGGACTTGACTTTGAGGAAGACAAGGGGGGAGTGGTCTGTGAGTGCGAGGAAGTCACTGTCTCCGAGGTTGATGCGGCGATAGAGAATCTCGAGGTCCACGACATGCTCGACCTTCGTCGCAGGACACGTGTCGGCATGGGAACATGCCAGGGAGAGCTTTGCGCGTGCAGAGCCGCCGGTCGTCTCGCCAAGTCGTACGGCTGCGCGTCAAAGGCCAGAGAAGACTTGAAAGCTTTCATGCGGGAGAGATGGAAGGGAATGTATCCCGTGGCGTGGGGGGAGACTCTTCGTGAAAGCGTTTACACTCAATGGATTTATTCAGAGGTCCTTGGATTAAATGAGCGGCCATGAGATTTGACACCATATTGATAGGAGGAGGACTGGCGTCCCTCGTCTGCGGGATAAAACTCCAGCGGGCCGGCCAGAAGTGCCTGATCGTGTCCGCCGGACAGAATGCCCTGCACTTTTCTTCGGGAACATTCGGTTTGCTTGGCCGGCTGCCCGATGGCACCGCCGTAAGCAACCCGTTGGAGGAGCTTGGGAAACTTCCTGGCACTCATCCATATTCCAAGATAGGACCAGTGAAGGTTTCTGAATATGCCGCCGAGGTGAAGGATTTCTTCAACTCATGCGGAGTACGGCTTCATGGAGTAGCGGCCCAGGAGGGGAGCGAAGTCTCTCCCAATGGCTACAGGCTAACTCCGATGGGAGTTCTGCAACCTTCATGGCTTGCTATGGAGGATGTTACCTTGCTTCCATCAAAGGATGAGCTAAAGTGGCGTAAAGCCCTGATAGTTAATTTCTATGGCTTCTTGGATTTCAACGCCAGCTTCATCGCTGAAGGGCTTTGGAAAATAGGTGTTGAGAGTAGGGTGGAGACGGTCAAGATCGAAGATGTCGAGACTCTCAGGAAGAATCCCGCGGACATGAGATCTGTCGGTGTGGCGAGGCTCATGGCCAAGGAGAAAAACTGGAAGGATTTCGGCGGGATGGTCAGGGGACTGCTTTCCGGAGAGGATCTGGTGATCGTGCCGGCTGTCTTCGGATTCGGAGATCAGGTCATAGTCGAGTGGCTCAGGGAGATGATCCCGGCTGATGTCATGTTCATCGGGACGATGCCTCCTTCAGTGCCCGGAATCAGGACCCAGATACTCCTTAAGAAAGCGTTCGAGTCTGCCGGAGGAACTTTCCTCCCTGGCGACACGGCTTTGGATCCATTGTTCTCGGGGACTTCTGTGGCTGGTATCCACACCGCCAACCTTGGGTCGATCGTGTTGTCCGCCGACAGGTATGTTCTGGCTAGCGGAAATCTATTCGGAAAAGGCCTTGAGGCCACTCCGAACCGTGTTTACGAGCCTGTTTTCGGACTCGACACGGATTTCCCGGCGGATCGTTCAAAATGGTGCGATCCTGATTTCTTCGCTCTTCAGGAATTCGCCGGTTTCGGAGTCCTGTGCGATGACTCGTTCAAGGCTTTCAAGGATGGCCGGACAGTGGATAACCTCTATGTCGCCGGGGCCGAGGTAGGCGGATGCAATCCGCTCTACGAGGGGAGTGGCGCCGGGGTGTCGATCATGACGGCCATGAGTGTGGCTGACAGTATTTTACACGGGAATTAGCCATGCAGGAAAAGAACGTAAGTTTCAACAATTTTGAGCAGTGCATCAAGTGCACGGTCTGCACGGCCTATTGTCCGGTCATGGCTGTCAATCCTCTTTATCCTGGTCCCAAACAGGCCGGGCCGGACGGGGAGAGATTGAGGTTGAAGAACAAGTTCTTTTTCGACGAGAGCCTTAAATATTGCATGAATTGCAAGCGCTGCGAGGTGGCTTGTCCATCCGGCGTTAAGATCGCCGATCTCATACAGTCCGCGCGTAGGAGATACGGCCGTGATATTCCAGATTTGCGGGACAGGATCCTTGCGAATACCGATTTTATGGGCAAGATTGCCCGTCCTGTCGCCCCCATGGTCAACGCGGTCATGGCGGCAAAGCCGGTCAAAGGTTTCCTTGATGTGATGATGGACATTGAGAAGGAAAGATCGTTCCCGAAGTATCAGCGTCATGGATTTGTCCGTTGGTTCAAAAAGGAAGCGATGGCTTCGCAGGAGGCTTTCGGCAAAAAAGTCGCTTTTTTCCATGGATGCTCGACTGAGTACCAGCATCCTGAGGTGGGGCAGGCCTTTGTCAAGGTTATGAACGCTTTGGGGTATGGCGTGGAGCTGATGGACGAGAAGTGCTGCGGTGTCGCGATGATCGCCAATGGACTCTGGCATTCGGCCAGGCGCCATGCGGAGCATAATGTCAAGGTCTTCGGAAAGGTTGTTAATCAGGGACTTCCGATAGTCGCGGTCTCGTCGACTTGCGCTTTCACCATGCGGGATGAATATCCGGATGTTCTGGATGTTGACAACGCCGCTGTGCGGGACAGCATCACTCTGGCTGAGAAATTCATTTTCGAGCTTGTCGACACCGGGGCGGTGAAGTTGGTGTTCAAGGAAGATTACCGGGCGAGAATCGCCTATCATGTGCCTTGCCACAATGAGAAACTGGGTTGGGGAATATTCACGAAAGCCCTGGTGGGGATGATTCCCGGGGTGTCTTTCACCGTGTTGGACAGCGCTTGCTGTGGCATGGCGGGGACATACGGGTTCAAAAAAGAGAATTACGCCTATTCCCAGGAGATAGGTAGCCGGCTTTTTGAGCAGATCAAGTCGCTGGCTCCTGATTTTGTCTGCTGCGAGTGTGAGACTTGCAAGTGGCAGATCGAGATGAGTACCGGCTACACAGTTCTCAATCCTATCGTTATCCTCGCCGAGGCCCTTGACCTCGAGGCCACCGCGGCCGCAAATTCCGCTGACTAGAAGCTGCCCGTGCCCAAACCAAGCCCTTTTTCGGCACAGGATTGCGGCCGTAAATTCTTTTTAGTAAATTCGCGGCACTTTAAAACAGGTGGGGCGATCCGCCGCGCTTCGGGGCTTCGGCTTCGGGGTGAGGAAAGTCCGGACAGGTCAGGGCACCCTGCTGGGGAAAGCCCAGGCGGGAGAGATCTCGGGCGGCCGTGACAGAAAACAACCGCCGCTTCGGTGGCAAGGGTGAAAACGTGGGGTAAGAGCCCACGACGTGTGTCTGGCGACAGGCCGCGGGCACGGCACCAGGGCCTGCAAAACCAAATATACTGGCAGATGAGGGCTGCCCGCCCGATGCCAGGGGGTAGGTCGCGTAGATAAATGGCGGATTTAAAAACAGAAACCGGCTTACGGCCCCACCTTTTTTTTTATGCAAGACCATGAATCCTAAGTTTCGTTCAGCTATACGGTCTTTCAGGCTCAGGACACTGCCGCTGTCCTTGGCAGGGGTTATCCTCGGAGCAATGCTGGCCGCCAGTGAGTTCAAGGTCAGTTCCTGGACCGTTGTTTTCCTTTTGCTGACAACCATATTCCTGCAAATTCTTTCCAACCTGTCAAACGAGCTTGGAGACGTGTTAAATGGCACTGACACGCCTGACCGCCAGGGCCCTGAGTACGGGATCGCGGAAGGCGGACTCTCTGTCAATGACATGAAACGTCTGATCAGCGTGATAGCGACTCTCTGCGCGATCTCCGGCTGCGCTATGATCTGGACTTCTTTCGGAACGCTTTTCAGCTTGAGGTCAGCGGCTTTGCTGGTGCTCGGCGCCCTTGCGATAATAGCTGCCATGCGATATACTCTGGGACCTTCACCGTACGGTTACAGGGGACTGGGGGACATAGCCGTGTTCATATTCTTCGGTCTTGTGTCGGTACTGGGCGGGTACTATGTCTGCGCCCACACTATCTCATCTCCGATGCTGATTCTCCCGGCCGCGGCCATTGGCTGTTTCAGTGTCGGAGTGCTGAATGTCAATAATATACGCGACATGAAGACGGACTCCGCCAACAGGGTGACAGTCGCCATCAAGCTCGGTCTCAGAGGCTCGAGAATATACCAGACCATTCTTGTCGCTGCCGGATGGATCCTTCTGGCTGTCTTTACCGCGATGTATAAACCTTCGCCTTGGCACTGGTTATTCCTACTCGCGTTGCCACTTCATCTTATTCATCTCAAGGGAATATGGACACGAACCGAAAGGGCGCTGGACCCGATGCTCCCGCTACTAGTGATGTCCACTTTCATACTCTCGTTAATCCTCGGAATCACATTTATAGTAGCCTGACACCATGCCCTCAAAAGAGAAAATAGAAGGGATGTTCGACAGCATAGCCAAGGACTATGACTCCCTGAACCATATCATGTCGCTCTCTATCGACAAGATCTGGAGGCGTAAAGCCATTAAAAAGATCAAAGACGCAGACGAAGCGCCCCGCGTACTTGACGTGGCCTGTGGCACCGGAGACTTCTCGATAGCGATCGCGAAGGCCCTGGGCAAAGGGAACGTCATTGGAGTCGATATTTCCAAAGAAATGCTTGAAGTGATGCGTGGGAAGGTGCTTAAAAACAAGCTGGAAGATATTGTAAAACAGGAAGTCGGGGACGGAGAGGACCTGCGGTTCGAGGACTCTTCTTTTGACCGTGTCGTCAATGCCTTCGGAATAAGGAATTTCGAGAACCGGGAAAAGGGGCTCAAAGAAGCTTTGCGGGTGCTGAAGCCCGGAGGACGACTGGTCATACTGGAACTGTCCAGGCCAGAGAACAAGATCATCCGCTGGTTCTACGACCTGTATTTCCTTCGTATCTTGCCGATTATCGGAGGCAAAGTCTCGGGTGACAAGGCCGCCTACAACTATCTGCCGGCATCGGTCAAGGCTTTCCCGGGGAAGAAGGAATTCATGGACGAGTTGCGCCGGGCCGGTTTTGTCAATGTCGCCCACAAGGCCTTTACGCTTGGCATCTGCAGGATGTACTGCGGCGAGAAAAGATAACTTGGAGTGATTTTTGATTATATTTGTGAGCTGGATAATTGATAGTTATGACTATGAATAGGAAATCGTTGATAATCTTGATATTAGCGGCAACTGTCCTTTCGGTGTCAGCCTGTGACGCCAAGGTCAGGCAGTACAAGGTCAAGGTCGTGAAGGAATATTCTCACGACGAGATGTCCTATACCCAGGGCCTGTTTTTCCAGGGAGACAAGATGATCGAGACCACCGGCCAATATGGAGAATCAACCCTCAAGCTTGTCGAGCCTTCAACGGGCAAGGCCTTGAAGAAGTTTAACTTCGACAAGAAATACTTCATTGAAGGTTCCGTGGAGCTGAATGGCAATATCTACATTCTCACTTGGCGCAACAAGGTGGCCTTCGTCTATGATGCCAAGACCCTTGAGTACAAGCAGACCTACAGCTATCCGAGGGAGGGTTGGGGACTGACCACCGACGGGAAGAACCTGATCGCGAGTGACGGGTCGTCCCGCCTCTACTGGTTGGACGGCCAGTTCCGCCAGCAAAAGGCGCTGCAAGTCAAGATGAACGGGCGGCCGATCAACCAGCTGAATGAGTTGGAATGGATCGACGGAAAGATCTGGGCGAATGTCTATCTGACTGACATGATAGTCATAATCAATCCGAACTCCGGAGAAGTCGAGGCGACCGTTGATTGCACCGGCCTCCTGCCGAGGCATCTTCGGGATGAATACACCGACGTCTTGAATGGTATAGCTTACAATCCTGAGACAAAGAAGATCTATCTGACAGGAAAGTATTGGAAACGTCTCTACGAAGTGAAGCTTGTTGAGAAAAAATAGCTATATTCGCGGACGAAATAAGCGGGGGTACCGGACTTGACAACCCGTCCGGTTGAGATCATACCCATTGAACCTGACGCGGGTAATGCCGCCGTAGGGAAGCATAATCTCAATAGCGCCTAATGTAAGGCGGCCCCTCGCATGAATATTAATATTATGCGAGTTTTTCTTTTATCGGCGGCAATGTCCGTCATCTCTATGGTTCCGGCTTTGGGGCAGGGACAGGACACAACAAAGGTCGAGGCTTTGGAAGCCTCTGTGGTTCAAGGAGTAAGGGCTTCAAAGAATGCCCCCTTCGCGGTCTCTAATGTCAACCGCGAATCCCTTGATGATTTCTCAAAAAGCGGGAAGGAACTCCCTTTCCTTCTGTCCGGAACTCCTGGCGTACTGTCGTGGAGCGAGAACGGAGTCGGGACCGGCACGACTTTTCTCCGGATCCGCGGAGCGGGGGACTCCAGAATCAATGTGACAATCGACGGTGTGCCCCTAAATTCCCCTGAGGACCAGGCGGTTTTCTGGGCCAACATGAACAGTTACAGCCACTTCCTTGAGAGCGTACAGATCCAGAGGGGAGTGGGAACCTCCACTAACGGCGACGGCGCTTTCGGCGGCAGCGTTGCCCTCCGGACCAAGGCAATATCCTACGATCCGTCAGTCAGGCTAGACGCCTCGTACGGTAGTTTCAACACCTACAACACAGGAATATCCATCTCGACCGGCCTCCTGGGCAATCACTTGAGCGCCGACGCGTCTTTCCACACCACCGGGACCGACGGCTACATCCACGGCACGGCAGGAAAATCCGGTTCATGGTATGGCGGCCTGACCTGGCTCGGCAGGGGATTCATCTTGAGATACAGGAATATAGGCAATTATGAGCAGACCGGGCAGGCATGGAACGGAGTGACAGCCGGTAATGGCGATTACAGCCTCATGGACGGCAGCTATGACGACGGCTCATGGAGCTATACACAGACCACAGGCATCAAGACCTACAGGGACTTGTGGGAGGTCGGCCTGGGGCAGTTCAACAGCCTCTACGAGCGGATAGTCACCGGGGCCGACGGCCTTTTCGTCACCCATTCAGGTGGTTACACGACCGAGCGTTACACAATGCGGGACGGCTCATTCTGGCCCAAGACCACGGACAATTTCTGGCAGGATCATAACATCCTCTCAGCCTCCTTCGGACTCGGGGACCGCTGGAACGCTTCTGTCTCAGCCCATTATACCCATGGCCACGGCTATTACGAAGAGTTCCGTCCGGACAATAAGCCCAAGAAGTTCGGTCTCACGTATCCAAGTGTCAAGACGACCGACTTTGTCCGCAGAAAGGGCCTGGGACAGGACACTTACGGCGCTGTGGGAAGTATCAAGTATTCCGGAGAGTCCCTGGATGTCGTGGGCGGTTTCTCTATCCAGAACTTCGACGGCAACCACTACGGCTATCTGACTTACATCAAGGATCAGGGGATGGCTGACCAGTTCCTTTCCGGCGGTGATTACAAGTATTATGATTCCGACGCCTCAAAGCTTGACGGAAGCGCTTATCTCAAAGCGACTTATTCCTTCGCGAAATATTTCAAGGCCTTCGCTGACCTGCAATACCGCCATGTCAAGTACAAGACTTCCGGCATCAACGACAAGTTCTACTCTGAAGGGAATCGCTGGTACAACCAGAACCTCGACATCGACGAGACTTATGACTTCCTGAACCCTAAGTTTGGTCTGAGCTGGATAAAGGGCGCGAGCCATGTCTATGCCTCCGCGGCTATGAGCCACAGGGAGCCCTCCAGGGATAATTTCACCGATAATTACAAGTATCCTTTCCCGAAAGCGGAGAGCGTGCTTGACTATGAGGCTGGATACAACTACACATCGGAAAAGTTCCAGGCCGGAGCGAACCTCTATTACATGGACTACACCGACCAGCTCGTCCAGACCGGTGAGCTGAGCGAGATAGGGGAGCCGTTGACCACTAACATCGCCAAGTCTTACAGGGCGGGTGTGGAGCTTTCGGCTGCCTGCAGGGTGCTGCCATTCCTCACATTGGAAGGCAACGCCGCCTTGAGCGACAATAAGCTGAAGGATTTCACCGAGATGGCCAGCGAGAACTGGGACGATTCTTTCCGAGCGATCCATTACGACAACGCTCCGCTCGCCTTTTCCCCTTCGGCAATCCTGAACGGCTTTGTCCGGTTCATTCCCGCTGGAGGAGCTCTGAAGGGACTTGAGGCTGTCTGGCACACGAATTATGTCTCCAGGCAATATCTTGACAACACCGGCAACGCCGACCGCTCCCTTCCCGCCTACACCTTCTCGGATTTCAACATCTCATACACGATGAGTCTTCCGAAATTGATGGTTAAGGAGTTGAAAATCAATCTCTCAGTCGTGAATATATTCAACGGTCACTACGCTACGAGCGGATGGGTATATTCGTCTATTCTCGATGATTACAACCATCCCGACAACAACCGCTACTACCAGATTGGCTTCGTGCCCATGGCCGGCCGTTCCCTCATGGGAGGAATCTCCCTGTCATTCTGAGCGAAGCGAAGAATCTTTTGAAATACGATATTATTCGCTAAATTCGCGTAGCTAAAGCGAATTTATGGCCTTATTGCTGACATTCCTTCTCGGAACCCTTTTCGTCTCGTTCCTATGCTCCATCCTTGAGGCGACACTGATGTCGACTCCTCTCTCTTTCATAACCATGAGAAAGGAGCAGGGTTACAAGCCGGCTGACAAGTTCCTCAGGTACAAGACAGACACGGAGAAGCCCCTCGCGGCGATCCTGTCTCTCAACACTATCGCAAACACTATTGGCGCCGCCGGAGTCGGCCGCCAGGCTACCATTCTCTTCGGAAGCACTTGGTTCGGAATCATTTCCGCCATAACGACCCTCCTGATCCTCATCTTCGCCGAGATCGTCCCCAAGACAATAGGAACCTCATACTGGAAGCATCTCATGGGATTCGCTACCAGGTGCATCTCGCTTCTGATTGTCCTGATGTACCCGCTGGTGCTCCTTGTCAGTGTGGTAGCGCGGGCTCTCTCGAAAGATGAGGATGAGGCATCTGTCAGCCGCGAGGAAGTGACGGCGATGGCGAATATCGGCGTGGAGGAAGGAGTGATCGATTCCGACGAGAACAAGGTGATCCAGAACATCATGAAGCTGGACAATGTCCCCGCGTACGAGGCCATGACCCCGAGAATCGTGGCGATGACAGCCCAGGAGAACATGACGCTCAAGAACTTCTACAAGAACGAGCAGTACCTCCATTATTCGAGGATTCCCGTTTATGGCGATTCCCCGGAGTATATAACAGGCTATATCCTTCTGTCCGACGCCCTTGAGGGACTTGCTGATGACGAGTTCGACAAGCGTCTCAAGGAGATCAAGCGCCCGATCTCGTTCTTCAACGAGGATGATTCCCTCAGCAAGGTCTGGGAGGAGCTTCTCAAGAAGCACGAACAGATGGCGCTGATCATAGATGAATATGGTTGCTTCCAGGGGATTGTCACCCTTGAGGATATTATCGAGACCATTCTGGGGCTTGAGATTATCGACGAGAATGACCAGGCGATTGACATGCAGCAATTCGCCCGCGAGAGATGGGAGCGTCGTCAGAAGCGCTTCCGCGCCATCAATCTTCCCAAAGACGAGCCCGCAGACTAACTACTTCCCCTTGTATTCCTTGACCTTCAAAGTCATACGCCCAGGCATTGACTTGTAGGCGTCGGCCATTCCTTTCTTGGTGATCTCCACCGTCTTGTCCACGGTCCTGACGGAATCCTTCAAGGAATGCTTCAGGAGCCACTCATAGGGTTCGCTCATGTAGAACACCCTTCCCAGGTACGAGTGGCTGACTTCCGGGTGGAGGTCGTAACGGAGAAGGGAAGTGTCACCGGCAGCTTTCATGGCGTCAACGACGGCCTGCGACTGCTTCCAGGAGACGGCCCTGTCCGCCGTGCCGTGGATGATCCAGAAGGGGACTTTGTTAAGGCCGGAGACATCTTTGATGTCCGCGCCTCCGCACATCGCGATGGCGGCTGCCACCTTATCAGGGTAAGTGCCCACGAAATCAATGGTCCCGTAACCTCCCATGCTCATCCCGAAGACATAGACCCGGTTTGTGTCCACCGGGTAGTGGGCCTCGGTCCAATCGAGGACTTTCTTCACCCTTGACGGGCTCCAGCCTCCCTGGGACTGCGGGGCGAGAATAATCGCTTCTATATTCCTGCCGAACTTGAGAGCCTCCAATGGACCATATTCACGGACCTTTTCCAGATTGGTCCCAGAAAGGCTCTTGCCGTGGAGAAACAGTACCAGCGGGAGCTTCGTGGTGTCCTTGGCGGCGCGCTCCTGGGGGAGATAGACCCAGAAATCGTAACCTCCCTTCACCACGCTGTGGTGGGAGATAAGCTGCGCTTTCGATGCGGTCGGCAGAGCCAGCAGAAGCGTCAATATAGCCAGAATCCTGAATCTCATCCCAAGAAGCTTTTAAGCTCCTCATAGAAGCGCTGGGCCGGGAAGCCCATGACGTTGTAGAAGGAGCCTTCAATGCCGGTGATGCCGATATAGCCTATCCATTCCTGGATGCCGTAAGCGCCGGCTTTGTCGAAAGGTTTGTATTTGTCGATGTAGTAGTCTATCTCGCTATCGGACAGTTCTTTAAAGAAAACATTTGAAGTGACGGAGAAAGTGTTTTCCTTCTGCCTGTCCCTAATGGTCACGGCCGTGATCACCTGGTGGGAACGTCCGGAGAGGAGCTTGAGCATCCTGACCGCGTCGGCCCTGTCGGATGGCTTTCCGAGAATCTCCTTGTCACACAGGACCATTGTGTCGGATGTCACGAGGATCTCGTCCTGCTCCAGTGGGCGGTGGAAGCCATGGGACTTGCCTTGAGCCATGAGGGCTGGGACTTCAACATGTGGCGTGTCGGGAGAATAACTCTCGACAAAGGAGGTCCCGGTGTCGACGGTGAAGTCGATGTCCATAGCGGAGAGAAGCTCCTTCCTTCTGGGGGAGTTGGAGGCCAGTATTATCTTTTTACCTCGGAGGTCCATATTCCTAAAATCTTTTCTTGTAGACCTGCACGTCGAAATTCCACCTTCCCTGTGCCTTCATTGCCTGTTCGATGTGCTTCCGGACGCAGCATTTTCCGCCCGGGCGGTCCGAGACGATGTCGGCGGCATCCTTGGCCTCCTGTACGGCATCGGAAGGAACTACTCCTATCCCGGCGGCCATTATCACGGGAATATCCGGGATGTCATCTCCGAAATACATCACTTGGGAGTATTCCAGTGAGTGCCGGCGGCAGAAGTCGTCGAAATCGGTGATTTTGTCCCGGGAGCCGAGGTAGATGTCCTCCGGGGGAATGCCGTTGCCGTTGAAGCGGGCCCGGACGCTTTGGGACCGAGCTCCGGTGATTACCGCCACGGGAAAGCCGTTCATTGCGGCCATCCTGACGGCGAAACCGTCCTTGGCGTCATACGTACGGTAAAGCTGGCCTTCGAGGTCAGCCAATATCCCGCCGTTCGTCATCACTCCGTCGATGTCGAAAGCGAAAGCTTTAATATCCTTTAAATCAGTCATTTCTATGATTTGGCTCCGCCGGGGCCGAACTGGGGAAGGTCACCGAGATTGAAGGTCCCGCCTTGCTGCTGCGGCTGTCCGCCGAGTGAGATCAGGCCGAACTGGCTCTCATATTTGGTAACATTGTCCATCAGGGCGTTCAGGAGCCTTTTGGCATGCTCGGGGGTCATGATGATCCTGTTGCCGATGTCAGGCTTGGGAAGGCCGGGAAGCATTGTGGCGAAATCGATGATGAACTCGCTGTGGGAGTGGGTGATAATAGCAAGGTTGGAATAGGTGCCCTTCGCGATCTCGGGCTTGATCTCCAAGCTTATTTCCTTTTTCTCTTCCATGATAGTCTACGTTTATGGGGCAAAATTAGTGAAAATTGTGTTATATTTGTAATTCTGGAATGAAAGTATATAAAGAAGAATAGAAAGACATGAGCGAGAAGAAAGAGCTCTCCGCCAAGTACAATCCGGCGGAAGTGGAGGACAAGTGGTATGCGTGGTGGCTGGAACACAAGTGTTTCCGGTCCGAACCCAATGACAAGGAGCCCTATACCATAGTGATCCCGCCGCCGAATGTGACGGGTATTCTCCACATGGGCCATGTGCTTAACAACACTCTGAACGACGTTCTAATCCGCAAGGCCCGCATGGATGGCAAGAACGCCTGCTGGGTCCCCGGAACCGACCACGCCTCGATCGCCACTGAGAGCAAGGTCGTGGCCAGGCTCAAGGATAGGGGAATCTCCAAGGAGGACCTGACTCGCGAGGAGTTCCTCAAATACGCCTGGGAGTGGAAAGAGGAGCACGGCGGCATCATTCTCCAGCAGCTCCGTAAGCTCGGCGCTTCCTGCGACTGGGACCGTACGAGGTTCACGATGGAGCCTGAGCTCTCCGACGCCGTGATCGCCACGTTCTGCTATTTCTATAAGAAAGGAATGATCTACAGGGGAGTGAGAATGGTCAACTGGGATCCGGTGGCCCTTACCGCCATAAGCGATGACGAGGTCATCCATAAGGACACCAAGAGCCATTTCTATCACCTGAGGTATTATATTTCCGACGGCAATGGCAATCCTACCGACAAGTATCTGGTTATCGCCACGACCCGTCCGGAGACCATTATGGCTGATGCGGCCATCTGTGTCAATCCCGCGGACGAGCGCTACCATTGGCTCAAGGGCAAGAAAGTCATTATCCCGCTGATCGGCAGGGAGATACCTGTCATCGAGGACAGCTATGTGGAGATGGACTTCGGTACTGGCTGCTTGAAAGTCACTCCGGCCCACGACGCCCATGACTACGAGATCGGCCTTAGGCATAATCTTCCTATTATCAATATTATAGACGACCATGGCCGTCTTACTGAGGATGCCGTCATCCTGGTTGGCGAGGACCGTTTCGTCGCCAGGAAGAAGATAGTCGGGATGCTCGAGGAAGCCGGCAACCTTGAGAAGGTAGAGGAATATATCTCGCCGGTTGGATATTCAGAGAGGACCGATGCCGTCATCGAGCCGAAGCTCTCCGCGCAGTGGTTCCTCAAGATGGGTGATCTGGCCGCGATGGCTCTTGACAGCGTGGAGTCCGGCAAGATCAAGTTCATCCCGGACAAGTACCGCAACACTTACCGGCACTGGATGGAGAATGTCCGTGACTGGTGCATTTCGCGCCAGCTCTGGTGGGGCCAGAGAATTCCCGCTTATTATCTTCCCGATGGTCAGATAGTTGTCGAGGAGACTCCGGAGAAAGCCCTTGAGGCGGCGAGGAAAATCAACCCGTCATTGAAGGCCGAGGATCTCCACCAGGACGAGGATGTGCTCGACACCTGGTTCTCAAGCTGGCTCTGGCCAATCTCCGTGTTCGATCCCAAGCGTCCCGGACATCCGGAGCATGAGCCGAACAAGGATCTCGCGTATTACTATCCGACCAGCGATCTTGTGACGGGCCCGGACATCATCTTCTTCTGGGTGGCCAGGATGATCATGGCCGGCGGGGAATTCATGAAAGACATCCCGTTCAGCAACGTCTATTTCACCGGAATAGTCCGTGACAAGCTCGGAAGGAAGATGAGCAAGACACTGGGCAACTCTCCTGATCCCCTCGAGCTGATCAAGAAATATGGGGCCGATGCTGTCAGGATCGGAATGCTGCTCTGCTCCTCTGCCGGAAACGACATCTTCTACGATGAGTCCCAGGTCGAGCAAGGCCGCAATTTCTGCAACAAGATTTGGAACTCCTTCCGTCTCGTTCAGGGATGGGCAGTTGATGAATCGCTTCAGCAGAGCGCTGTTAACGCATTGTCCGTAAAGTGGTTCGAGAATAAGCTCAATCAGACAGTCGCCCAGGTCGAGGACTATTATTCCAAGTTCAGGATCTCCGATGCCCTGATGGCTATCTACAAGCTTTTCTGGGATGACTACTGCTCGTGGTATCTTGAGGCGATCAAGCCTGCTTTCGGGCAGCCTCTTGACAAGGCCACGATGGAGGCCACCAATGTGTTCCTTGAGAAACTCCTCAAGATGATACATCCTGTGATGCCGTTCATCAGCGAGGAGCTTTGGCAGTCGATGGCCGACAGGAAGGAAGGGGAGACTATAATGTATCAGCCTTCTCCTGTGGCTGGCCCTGTCGATGAGGCCGTCATCTCGGCGTTCGAGATCGCCAAAGAGGTCGCCGGAGGAGTCCGCTCGACAAGGCAGCAGAAGAACATCTCGCCCAAGGAGGCTCTCGAGATCAAGGTCAAGGGTTCTTTCCCGATGGAGATGGTTCCGGTTGTCGCCAAACTGGCGAATGTTTCCTCCGCGGAGAAAGTCGAGGAGTTCAGCGGTAATGGCATTACCTTCATGGTCGGGACTGTCGAGATATTCGTTCCGCTCGGAGGTCTTGTCAATGCCGACGAGGAGATCGCCAAGATCGAGTCGGAGCTTTCAAGGCTTCGCGGATTCCTTGAGGGAGTGCGCAAAAAGCTCTCCAACGAGGCCTTCACGGCTCATGCGCCCGAGAAAGTAGTGGCCATTGAACGCAAAAAGGAGGCTGATGCCCTTTTGAAGATCGAAAATCTTGAGAAGAATCTTAATGCGTTGAAAACCAACTAACGTAACAAGTTTGTTTAGATAAGTAACATTTTTGTTATGGTATATTCGGAGACAAATTTCCCTGTCAGGTACTACGAGACTGACCAGATGGGCATCGTCCATCACTCGAATTACATCCGTTATTTCGAGTGTGCCAGAAACAACATGATGAGGGAGTTCGGTTATCCGATCGAGCAGTGTGAGGAAGACGGGGTGACCATCCCTATCGTCTCTGTCGAGTGCCATTACAAGCATCCCGCCAAGATGGGAGACGACCTGAAGGTTATCGCCACAATCGATGCTCTCCCGATGGCGAAGCTCCGGATAGGGCAGGCGGTCTACAATCAGGAAGGCACTTTGTGTGTCGAAGGAGAGGTCACGCTCGGGTTTCTCAACAAGGCGACCGGCCGCCCGACCCGCTGCCCCGAGAAACTTTTGGCGGCTATTGAAAAGCATATTGACGACAAGTAAATAATTATAGATTAAACCATTAATATTCATGAATATGTTAGCGTTTTTCCCTCTGGGCGTAGTCGGCCCCTGGCAGGTGGTCATAATTGCCCTTGTTATCCTCCTTCTCTTCGGTGGCAAGAAGATTCCTGAGCTCATGCATGGTCTCGGAAAAGGCATGAAGAGTTTCAAGCAGGGCATGAACGAGGTCGAGAAGCAGATTGAGGACATTGACAAAGACATCAATGCCCCCGCTAAGACTCCCGACAAGATCGAGAAGAAAGAGGAATACCAGCAATAAGAGTGGCTGAGGAAGAGAAAATGACGCAGGAAGCCGGCGAGATGTCCTTCTGGGACCATCTCGAGGTTTTGAGGGGAACTTTGTTCCGCTCATTGCTCGCCATTACCATATTCAGTGTTTTTGTCTTCTGTTTCAAGAAGTTTGTCTTTGACGATGTGGTCCTGGCTCCCACGCGGAGTGACTTTTGGGTCTACAAGCTGCTGAATATGGATGTGAAGATGAGTCTGGTGAACCTGGACATCTCGGCACAGTTCTTTGTCCACCTCAAGGTGGCCTTCCAGCTGGGCTTCATCCTCTCGTTTCCTTTTGTCATCTGGGAGATCTGGAAATTCATCGCCCCGGCTCTCTATCAAAATGAGAAGAAAACGATCAGGGGCGTTTTCCTGGCCGCTTCCTTCCTGTTTTATTTGGGCCTCTATGTCGGTTATGTCCTGATAGTTCCGATCTCGCTAAATTTCTTCCTTGGCTACAAGATCAGCGAGGCTGTCGTCAACACCATCTCCCTGAATTCCTACATTTCCTTGTTCACCTCGACTATCCTCGCTTTCGGAATCGTGTTCGAGTTCCCGGCTGTCGTGGTTATCTTGAACAAGTTGGGATTGGTGTACAAGGACACGATGAACAAATATCGCAGGCATGCGATCGTGGCGATCCTATGCATCGCGGCCATCATCACGCCGGCCGATCCTTTCTCCATGATTATCGCCGCTGCCCCGCTTCTGTTGTTATACGAGGCCAGCGTGCTGTTCTGCAAGCCCCGGCCTGCTGAAGCGGAGGAGGACGCGGAATGATCTCCATCAATTCTCTGACCGTGGCGTTCGGCGGTTTTACACTGCTGGACAGCATTGATTTCCACATAAGTGAGAATGATAAGATAGGCTTGGTCGGAAAGAACGGAGCCGGCAAATCGACTGTCATGAAGTTGATCTGCGGGCTTCAGAGCCCGACATCCGGTTCAGTGGACATGCCGAACGACTTGAGGATCGGTTACCTTCCCCAGATCATGGAGCACCACAAGGGACGTACTGTGATGGAAGAGACTCTGACAGCCTTTGACCGGGTCTCGGCAATCCAGGAGGAACTGGATGGGATCTCCGAGCAGCTGGCTTCCAGAACCGATTATGAGTCAGAGGCTTATCTGTCCCTTATCACCCGCTTTAACGACCTTAACGATTCTCTCGCCATCATCCATTCGGAACCTCCTGAGGTCCTTGCCGAGAAGACTCTCCTTGGATTGGGATTCAAGGACTCGGATTTCGGCAGGAAGACCGAGACGTTCAGCCAGGGATGGAACATGAGGATCGAATTGGCGAAAATCCTTCTCTCTGAGCCCGATGTCCTTCTTCTCGATGAGCCGACCAACCATCTTGACATCGAATCGATCGAATGGCTTGAGGATTATCTCAAAGCCCGCAAGGGATCGCTTCTTCTCGTCTCGCACGACCGGAAGTTCCTGGATAATGTGACCAACCGGACAGTGGAGATCATGCTCGGGCATATTCACGACTATAAAGTGCCCTATAGCAAATACTTGGAGCTTAGGAAGGAACGTCTCGCACAGCAGACCGCCGCTTATGAGAACCAGCAGCGGATGATAGAGAAAACCGAAGATTTCATCAACCGGTTCCGCTACAAGCCGACCAAGTCTAACCAGGTCCAGTCCAGAATCAAGCAGCTTGAGAAATTGGAGCGGATCGAGATTGACGAGACTGACAGGGTCACTCTCACGGTGAAATTTCCTCCGGCGCCTCGCGCTGGGGATGTGGTCTTCAAGGCCTCCGGCATCACGGTCGGCTATCCTGGCAAGGTTGTGTTCTCCGACGCTGACATTGAAGTCAAGCGAGGGGAGAAGGTAGCCCTGGTCGGACGCAACGGTGAGGGAAAGACTACCCTTATGAGGGTGATCACCGGTGAACTTGTCCCATTCAAGGGAGAAGCCAAGGTAGGTTACAATGTCTCAATGGGTTACTATGCCCAGAACCAGGAGGATATCCTGGACAGGAACCTTACCGTGTGGGAGACGTTGGATAATATTGCCGTCGGTGACATCAGGACAAAGCTCCGGGACATATTGGCGCAGTTCCTTTTCCGGGGAGAGGATATCGACAAGAAAGTCAGCGTGCTTTCCGGAGGGGAGAGGGCTCGCCTCGGGATGGCTAAATTCATGCTCCAGCCGTACAACCTCCTGGCTTTGGACGAGCCCACCAATCACATGGACATCAAGTCCAAAGAGATTCTTAAACAGGCCTTGAAAGCTTACGATGGCACATTGATTGTTGTGTCACATGATCGTGACTTCCTTGATGGCCTTGTGGATAAGATTTATGAGTTCAGGGACGGGAGAGTCAAGGAGCACCTGGGAGGTGTCGGCGAGTTCCTGGCAAAGCGTAAGTTGGAGAGTCTGAAGGAGTTGGAGAGGCGGTTCGGGCAGGAGGGAAAGACCGATCAGGTCGTCCCTGACAGTGGTGACTCGGGTATTGAGCCTAAGGGGGGCAAGGAGGAAGCGAAGGAGGCTTTTGAAAGGAGAAGAAGCGAGTCGAAAGAGATCCGGAAGATAAAGCATAGGATCGATTTCCTCGAGTCCGAGATCGGAAAAATTGAGGCGAAGATGCGTGAGATCGAGAAAGTCTTGTCCGATCCGTCACCTGCGGACGACATCATGGAGCTTACCCGGAACTACCTTGAGCACAAGCGCGACCTTGACGCCAAGACAGCTGAATGGGAGTCGTTGATGGAGAAAATTGAAGAATAATAGATAACTGCTTATACATCATGAAATCTTTATTGAACAAGTTGTTACTTACGGCGATTTTATTTATCGCTTTAGATATTTGCGCTTTCGCTCAGACTCGTTCGAGAGAGCATGATCTTTCTCCTTTTGAAGGAATAGAAGCCTCAAGCGGCTTCAAGGTCTCGATAGTGACTGGTGACAGGTACAGCGCCAAGCTCACCATGGATGATATCCTGGAAAGCTATGTCTTGTGCTATGTGAAATCCGGTGTCCTTTACCTTGGCCTTGATGAGAAGAATATTCCCAAGGACATCAAAAAGCAGTACAAGACCCGCAATTCATCCGATCCCACACTTGTGGCCGTGGTGACAATGCCGCTCTTGAAGTCCTTGTCTCTTAATGATGACTCTGAATTCTTCGCTGCCGGTCAAATCGCCGCTGAGCATCTTCAGATCAATCTGAACGGCTCGTCTGTAGCGAATAATCTGAAGATCGCGGGCAAGTCTCTATCCGTGACTGCCGCCAGAAACGCCAAGTTCACGAACGCTACCATAACCGCCGAGGAGGATGTGAATATCACCGCTGACGCGAAGTCTGCCGTAGCCATCCAATGCAAAGCCAAGAACGTCGTGATTAATGGCGCGGGAATGGCTGACATCGATGTCAACGCTGAAGCGGAGGAGGCTATGAAGGTCATGGCGAACACCAATGTCAAGATGGCGCTTTCCGGAAAGTCTTCCCAGATGGAGGTTACCGGAAAGGGAACGATGTCCAAAGTTGACGCGTCCGCTCTCGAGACTGAAAAAGCGACTGTGAGCGTTACCGGGATTACGGTCTATGTGGGTCCCACGAAGTCCCTGGAGCTCGATCTCGGAAGGGGCTCCGAAGTGGGTTTCGCTGGGGAGCCTGCCGTGAACATCATTAAGATTCAAAGCTCTACAGTCACCCGTAGATAATGCTTGTCCTTGACACTCATTGTGATACTCCATCCCTGATGATCGAGGGACTGGATATCGGACAGGACACATCCGGCCACGTGGACTTGCCCAAACTCCGTTCCGGCGGGGTTGATGCCGCTTTCTTCGCTGTCTGTACTCTCGCTGACTTGTCGCCTGACGCCGCCACGGCCCGGGCGCTTGATATGCTGGCCGCGATTCATGACGCCGCTGACAAGTACAGCGGCCAACTGGCCTTGGCATTGACGCCTGAAGATGTGGAGTCCAACAAGGACAAGGGGCTGTTCTCGATGCTGATAGGAATGGAGAACGGTGCCCCGATCCAAAAGTCACTATCGCTTTTAAGGTTATTCCACAAGCTTGGAATCCGGTACATTACCTTGACCCATAATGGCGACAACGAGATCGCCGACTCTTCGATGGAGGGTAAGCGCTGGGGTGGCTTGAGCCCCTTCGGCCGCGAGGTTGTAGCGGAGATGAACAGACTTGGAATTATTGTTGACATAGCGCATGTTTCTGACTTGACATTCAATGATGTACTTGATTGCTCAAGTGCTCCGATAGTGTCCACCCACTCATGCTGCAGAGCTCTTGCCGACCACCCTCGGAACATGACCGACGACATGATCAGACGTATGGCGGATAAAGGGGGCGTCATCCAGATTAATTTCTATCCGGTCTTCCTATCTTCTGAATACGCGATGGCCAGGGAAGCTGGTAGCGATGGCCTTGATGCCCTGCTTCCGGATGCGGAGGATGTCGTGCGACACATCACTCACGCGGTCAACATCGGTGGCATCGAGCATGTCGGCATCGGGAGCGATTTCGATGGTATTGAAGTGACTCCCAGGGGATTGGAGAATATTTCCAAGCTCCCTGTAATATTCGACCTGCTAGCCAAAAAAGGATACTCCGACGACCAGATTGAAATGATCGCCGGAGGTAATTTCATGCGAGTGTTCAAAGAGGTTACTCGGAAGTAGCCATGTCCTTCAGGACGAACAGCCTCAATTCGTCGAGAGCCGCCGAGGCGAATCTTTCGATATTCCTTTTGCGGTCATTTCCGTAGACTCTCTTGCTGGTGATAGTACCTCGCGGTCCGGAGACTCCGATCCAGACCGTGCCGACCGGGTTGGTCTCATCACCACCGGGACCGGCGAGACCTGTCGTCGCGACTGAATATGTGCTCCCGGTCAGTTTCCTGACGCCCTCGGCCATCGCGGCAGCGACTTCAGAGCTGACGACTCCATGTGAGGAGACAGTCTCTGGATCAACGCCAAGCACGGACTCTTTCACCGCCACCGCATAGGAAGTCACGGAACCGAGATAATATTCAGAAGCTCCCGGGACAGATGTTATGAGCGATGATATCATGCCACCGGTGCAAGATTCGGCTGCGCTGACAGTCTTTCCAGTGCCTCGGAGGAGGGCTCCGATCGCGTTCTGGAGCGTGTCATCTGAATAGGAGTATATCCGGTCTCCCAGAATGGGTTTCAGCATCTCGAAGCGCTGGTCGATCCTCCGCTCCTCATCTTCCCGGTCTCCTCCGTAGATGGAAAGGCGCAGCCTCACACCGGTGATCTGGTTGGGAAGATACGCGAGATGCATGTCCTCGGGAAGACTGTCCTCCCAAGGCTCGATCAGTTTGGAAAGGGCGGACTCCGCAAGTCCGGAGACCATTACGCATTTGTGGAATATGCTGGTCAACGAAAAATGATCCTTTATGTCCTCCATGATATCCGGGAGGGCACCTTCAGCCTCGAAGGGGACCCCTGGCAGGGAATATAGCGTCGCCTTGTGACCGAACCTGTCTTCAGGGAATCTGAACACCATGATAGGGGCTGTTCCCAAGCGGTTGGGGATTACTTCGCATGTCTCCGGCACAAGAGCCTGGGCCTTATTTATGTCCAGAAGATCCAAGCCCCTGGCTTTAAGGATCTTGCGTATTATCCCGGCTTGTGTCTCATTCTCAACGAACGCTTTTGCCCCGGACAATTCCGCCAGAGCCGGCTTCGTGATGTCATCCTTGGTCGGCCCAAGCCCGCCAGTGACGACCACGACATCGCTGAGTCTCAACTCATTCTCGAGATTCCCGATGATCTCGTCCCTGTTGTCACCAATAGAAAGCATCCTGGTGACTTGGATGCCAATTTCCTCCATAGCCCTTGAAATCCTGGAGGAGTTCGTGTCCACAATCTGACCGATCAGAATCTCGTCGCCGATTGTGCAGATGGAAGCTTTTATCATTTCAATCCTCTGATTATCCTTTTGACTGCCGATGGCCCTTCATAAATGAAGCCAGTGCAGATCTCTATGAGCGAGGCGCCGGCGTCCAGCATTTTCCTGGCCTCTTCCGGACCCATGATACCACCCACGCCAATTATGGGAAGACGGCCATGAGTGTGCTCGTGTATATTCTTGACAAGCTGCAGATTACGCTCGAAGACAGGCGCTCCTGAAAGACCACCCTTGCCGATTTTCTCGACTCTGGACTGGCTGGTTTTGAGCCCTTCGCGTGAAGTGGTCGTGTTGCCGGCGACAATCCCGTCCACACCTGACATCATACAGTAATCCAGGATTCCGTACAGTTCCTCGGTTGGGATGTCGGGGGAGACCTTGATAAGGATCGGCTTGTATTTGTCATAGCAGATCCTCAGATCCAGGATAGGATCAACGACGTCGGAGAGATAAGACACATCCTGAAGCCCCTGAAGCCCCTCGACATTGGGGCATGAGACATTGATCGTGAACATGTCCACGAAGTCGTACAATCTGGAGAATGCCGTCTTGTAGTCGTTGATTATGTCCTCGTCTGAAGCTGAGAGCGTGTTTTTGGCTATACTCGCGCAAATAATCCGCTTCGGCGGGTCTTTCTTGATGTGGTCGATCGCGTAATCAACACCATTGTTGTTTATTCCCATCCTGTTGATGAGAGCTCGGTCCTGCGGCAGCCTGAAAAGGCGCGGTTTGGGATTCCCTTGCTGTGGAAGCTTTGTCAAGGAGCCGATCTCAATGAAAGAGAAACCGAACCAGGAAAACTCGTTGTAGAACTCGCCGTTCTTGTCGATTCCCGCGGCGAGACCGACAGGATTTGGAAAGTCCAGGCCCCAGAGCTGGCGGCGCAACGAAGGTGCCTTGCAACGGAATATGAATCTGGCGACAGCGGGGACGCCTGGGATGTGCCTCAACGCTCGAAGCGCCTTCAGAGTGAGCCTATGGGCCGTCTCGGGCGGAAACCTGAACAGGATCGGTCGTATGAAATGTTTGTACATATACGCGAATATAACAATAAAATGTCTATTCGCGGACTACTACATGATCTCTTGGAAGGTGCCGTTGTCGTAGAAGATGACCACTTTCACGATTTTGGGCTGATCTATCAGAGTCTCAACTGATTCCGGTGTGTCGGCAAAGATGTTGTCGGCCTCGGGAGCCGGCGAGGGGATTTCCTCGGGGCCCGTCACCTTATACATTTTGCCCTTGCCGCTCACCAGCCATTCGAGATTAAGGTTGGGGAACTGGCGGGCGAGACTCTCGATAAAATCGTAGCCCGGTTTGTTGCGGCCGGCGAGAATATGGGAGACACTGGCCTTCGCGACTCCCAGTCGCTCGGCGAACTGGGATTGGGTGAGATTCTCGGCATTGAGGAACTGTTGAAGACGCTGGTTCATGGGCAAATTCTTTGTTCACAAATTTAATGATATAATTTGTAAATCCAAAGCGAGGATGACCAATAAAAGGGGAGAGGTGGTTCAAATAATAGCTTATAAAGCAGTTGAATTTAATTTTAATTAGTAATATATAAATGCCTAATAATTAAGTAATAAGTATGCTTATTAAGCCTATAATTCATACTTTGGCCCCTAGGGGAGTCTTATTTTTACAAATCCTTTTGAATAAAAGATTTCATTTACTATTTATATCTATCTGATATTCAGTAAATTGATAAAAATATCTTTAGTTATTAAAATTCCTTATTTTCAC
>JAGAFU010000010.1 GCA_017627955.1 Bacteroidales bacterium
ATCTTTGCTGTCAACGAAAATAGAGATAGCGTAAAGACTTTTAGAGATAAAATACACCGACTGTAAACCCAGTCAGTGATAGTGTAAACAATATTAGTTAATCCTCTCTAAAAGTGTCAACCGAAATCAGGGAAGGTCACCCTGATGTAATCCATCGGGACCTGTGATATATATGAATCGTGTAACTCAAATAACTTTTCCATGCTACTTGTATTTTACGGAATACAAATTTAATAATATTTTGTATAATGCAAAATACATAGTGGGAAAAAGTTACGATTGTGGGTCATGGTTTACTCTCCAGAGCCAGGTGCGGTTATATTTATCATCTTGATGATCATCCCGTCACCTTCCACCGGACGCGCCAGCGGCCGTTCTCGTAGTCGTGGCTCAGGATTTTGAACGTCCCGATCTCCGATGTGTTGCTGACGTGGGATCCGGCGCAGGCGCAGGTGTCATAGGCCCCGACCCGAACGATCCGGAGCGTCTCTGAAGCGTCCTCGGGCAGTTTGCTCAAGTCCACAATCCCGGCCGCCTCCTCACGGGGCATATATTCAACCGTGACGTCAAGGCATCGGGAGATGAGCTCGTTGACCTTGGCCTCGATTTCGACCACCTGCTCCTCAGTGGGGCAGGCGGGCAGCTCGTAGTCACACTTTGATTTCTTCCGCTCGATGTGGGCGTTCCTCGACCTGGGGCAACCGAACATCTTGACCATCGTCGCGTTCAGGATATGCTCGGCCGTGTGCATTGGAGGGTACTCCTCCTTGTTGTGGGCATTGATCTGGGGTTCCATGGCGTTTGTGCGAATACATTAGTTTATTTGTAAATATCCCCCATGGAAAGAGAACCCCAGGAGGGGAGTGAGGCGTCATCGACAAAGGCGTCGAGTGTCTTGGCGTGTCCGGCGATGACGCATTCTTCCAGGAACTGCCTCTCAAGCTCCCAGAGGACCATGTGATAGGCGGCCACATCGTGAGTGCGGTCTTTGAACCTGTAAATGCAGTGGGAATATCCCTTCTTGGAAAGACGGCCGGCAAGGAAGTCGCTTCCCCATATTCCTTTACCGAATATTCCGTAATGCTTATAAGCCACGGCCTTGTCGGCGGTCCCGTGGAAAAGCAGCAGGGGGCACGGAGCATCCTTGAAGTCAGGGGCTCCGCTGGTGCTGATGATAGCTCCCGCGAAAGAGATCGCGCCCTTTGGCTTGAATCCTTCAGGAAGTCCGGCCGTGTTGCCGTTAGCGATGGCATGAACGGCCGCGAGGGTGATGATCGCACCCGCCGAGCTGCCTGCGAACACGATGTTGCCGGTGTCTATCCCGAGCTTCTCTTTGTTCTCATCCAGGTAGGAGATCGCGGAGAAAAGATCCTCGACTCCGACCTGCTGGGACAGCAGGAACCTGTCCACAGCCTTCAATGCGCCAGAGAGTCCCTTGCCGACTTTGTAATTCTTCATCCCCAGCCGGTAGTCTATCGTCACGACAGGGAAGCCATTGTCATTGAGGAGTTTGAACCACTTGGCCGTGAAATCGTCCTTCCTCTGTCCGCCAATGAAGCCTCCGCCAAAGAGATATACTATGGTCGGTTTTGAGACTTCTCCCGAACGAGAAACAGCCCCTTCGGTAGGACGGAATATGTCGAGATAAAGGGAGCATGTGTCCCGCTGGGCGTAGCGGTATGTCTCCTGTGCCGAGAGCCCCTGGAGGGCTGCCAGCATAAACGCGAGGAGAATAAATCCAGTCTTTTTCATAATTGTTTTTTCTGTCAGTCAAGGGGTTGTCCGTCAACAGAAGAGATACGGATAGTGGAAGAGGTCTCGTCATAACCCTGGTGTACTTTGACATTCCGGTAGATCCACTTCCCGATCTTGGTGCCAGTGTCCCCATCGACGATGTCCCAGACTACGTTGTAGGTGCCTTCCGGCAGTCCTATGCGAGCCTCCTCACCCTTGCCGTAGGATGTTGTAAGCTGGGTGATGGGAGTGCCGCTTTCCTGACCCTCTCCATAGAAAGAGACGTGCGCCATCTCATTGCTGGTAGCGTTGCGAAGCCGGATGAAGCCCCACGGAGTGCGGTCGGGGCGTTCGAGGGTCCATCGCATTTCGGGAACATCGACCGGATGATTACTGCGGTTGCTGTCGTACTCAACAGCCCCCCTCCAGTGGTACCATGTGCTGTAGGTCAGGCTGATTTTGGTTTTCAGACTGAACTGGCGGGTGTCGTTGTCTTTTACGACGCTGCTCGGGATGTGCCATACCCACATCGTATGAGCGGAGAATTCGCTGCGGACAGGGGCAGGGAAGTTCTGGTTGATAAGAGACCAGTCGTCCCAATCGTCAGTCAGTTTGACATTATCTGACCAATAATGGTATTTGACTGTCGGACTTGAGGAATCAAGTGTGTAGTTGATTGTTTCGAGAGTGTAATTCGTGGAGCTTGTCCAGGTGCCGCCCAAAGCAAACTGTCCGACGAGGTAGGGCTTCCCGGCCGACATCCCTCCCGTGACCGATCCGGTCACGGAGAATGTGTGGCCGTTGCTGTAGGTCTTGGAGTCGTTCTTGTTTTCCGGGATCGGCCGGTCGAAATATTCAACGCCGGGAACCGCTGAGCCATCGCTGTTCACGAGGCTCGTGGCCACATCCATTTCGGAGAACCAGAAGCCGTAGATCCTGTTCCTGCATGCGCCGTGCGAGGCTGCGTAAGGCCCCCACATGCTCTGGTTGTGGGGAGTGACGGTCGATACGACACCATAGTAATCGCCAGCCTTGTCGCCGTTGGAAGAGAGCATATAGAGGGGATATACCCGGAACTCCACGGTGATGGAGCCGCTCTTGTTGAGAAAATCCGGGTCGCTGAAAGTGGCTTGGTCGATATACTTGTTCAATGTGAAGGGATAGTTCGCAGCCAGCCGCTGGCCGGACTGCTCTATGTTTTCCCTCAAATTGTCGTAGTCCGACGAGGATGCCTTGATGAACTGCCTTTCCATGTAGGTGGCGTCAACCCACTCCACGAACGGATCCATGCGGGACTGGTAGTAATTCTCATTATGCTCCCTTTCATTGTCATAGTCTGAGACAGAGACCCCACCGTCAGCACCCAGGCCCTTGTTGACCTTGAGCAGCTCTTTCCATTCCTCCTCACTCATGCTGGGCGTTCCGCTTTCTGCGTCAAGGATTTCCCTCTCGTCGAACATCACATAGTATTGGCCGGGTCCGTAGCCGTTGTAGCATACGAACATAGGATCCAGGCCGAGATCTGTCGCAGGAACAGCCAATGGATTCGCCCCCAGAAGGGAAGCGTCCCCATTGCCTGGAATGACAACGTACGAGCCTCCGGCAGCTGCGGCGGCAAGTTTATCCCGGTTCGCGAGGAGGTCACTTGCTCCAGCGAATATGATACCGGCGGCATCAAGGCCAACCTGCTTGGGAAAGCGCTGGCGGATGACAGTCTGCATGTCCTTTGGCATCGAGGAAATGTCTCCGATGTAAGCTGGGAGCGAGCTTGTCCTCCATTGTTTATAGGGATTGAGAATAATACTGTTGCCCTCTTCCTCGGTTTGGATTTCAGGCTCATCCTTCCTGCATGACACAAATCCAACCGCAAGTGCCAGAGCGCAGAGTATCAAAAAAGTCCGTTTCATATTGTTCAGTCAATGTTTTATTTGTCAAATATCAGTATATTTACTGAATAAACGCAAAATTAAGAAGAATTATCATTATGAGAAGATCGCTTTTATTGTTTTTCTCTCTTGCGGCTTTCCTGCTGGTGGGCTGTTCCGGTAAGGATACCCAATCTGCCCAGTCTCCGAGGATCGTCAACATCATCAATTTCATCCGTTACACCGAGCCCAGATCTGATGAGCCCATGGAAGAGGTTTTGTACCAGACGGTTGTATCGCAAGCTCAAGACCTTCGCTCAAAAGATCTCATCGGTACGTATCTTCTTCAGTATGATGCCCTTATCTATCCGCCTTATCAGGAACTCATGAAAGAGGAAAAAGCCCGTGGCTGCGAGATCGGAGCATGGTGGGAGATAACCCAGCCCCATATCGAGGCCGCGGGGATGACCTGGAGGGGCCGTTTCCCTTGGGACTGGCATGCCCATGTTGACTTCTCGGTCGGTTACACCCAGGCCGAGCGGGAGAAACTGGTCGATGTCTACATGGAAAAGTTCAAGGAGATCTTCGGAGAGTATCCGAAATCCGTCGGATCCTGGTTCATCGACTCGGGAACTCTGGAATATCTTTACGAGAAATATTCAATCGAAGCTTCCTGCATGTGCAGGGACCAGGTCGGGACAGACGGCTATACTCTATGGGGAGGCTACTGGAATGGTGGATTCTATCCTAGTCGCCAGAATGGCTATATGCCCGCCCAGACTGAAGAGGGAGGCATTCCGGTGCCGACCTTCAGGATGCTCGGAAGCGATCCGATCCATCAGTATGAGGCTGGAGTCGGTGGCGTTGTCCAGAGCGTCGAGACCCTCGAGCCTGCCTATGAGACCGGCGGTGGCGACCAGGAATGGGTGGACTGGTTCTTCAGGATGTTCACCAAGGAACCTCATTTGGGATATAATTATGTGCAGGTCGGCCAGGAGAACTCATTCACTTGGAACGGCATGGAGAAAGGTTTCAAGATCCAGACAACCGCTCTAAAGGAGATGGCCGCCAAAGGCGAGATCCGGCTCGAGACGCTGGTGGAGACCGGGCGCTGGTTCAAGGAGCATTACAAGGTGACTCCGCCCACGAGCGTCATCACGACCGAAGATCACAAAAGCACGGGTCTCAAGACCATGTGGTTCAACAGCCGAAACTGGAGAGCGAATCTCTTGTGGGATGCCCAGGGACTGAAATTCAGGGATATACATGTTTTCGACGAGACTCTACGCTCCGAATACAGGGATCATCCCGACACACTTCCGGACTTCCGTTATGAGACTCTTCCGCTTTTGGACGGCTGTCTTTGGAGCACCGCTGATAACATGGCCGGCCTGCGTTTCATCGCTCCTGGATTCAAGGGAGGCGACCCTGTGTTCACCTCGGATAAAAACCAGACTTGCCAGACCATTACCTGGCCGTCGGCCAATGGGAAAGGGAAGTTTGTCATCAATATGACGGAGGATGGCCTCACGATTAGCTCAAAAGGCATCGCTGACTGGTGCCTGGAGATGAACTACGCTCCTGGCGTGAACCTGCCATTCGTCGCCATAACTTCTTCAGAAGTAATAGCTTCCGCTCAAGATCGGGAATATCTGATGACGCTCGGGAAAGGCTCTGCCGAGGATCTGAGAAAAGAAAACCCGGGAAAAGTCTTGCGGCTTGTCCCGAGTCATAATCAGATAGAACTGTCTTTCCAGGTTAAGGGAGTTCCGTCACAGGGAAAGTGAAATAGGTGTCCGGGAAGGGCTCGTCTTTGAGGGTGAAGTGCCACCACTCGCTGTCCAACGGCTTGAAGCCGTGGCGCAGCATCGCGGCCCTGAGGATCATGCGGTTGCGGAACTGTTCAGCGGTGATGTTACCCTTCCCGGAATATTCCATCTTGTCGGGGTCACCTCCGAAATCGGGGTGGCTCTCATGGCCGAACCAGTCAAAGGTCCCGCCCATGTCGAGCTCTTTCTCGGTGTTCATGTCAAACAGGGTAAGATCCACCGTTGAACCCCTTGTGTGGCCGGATTTCTCCATTATGTATTCCTGCTCGAAAAGGACGGACTTGTCCAGGTTGGGGTAGAAATATTTCTTCATCCTGGTGTCTGAGACGTTGGCCGCCCAGCGAACGAAATGGTCGACAGCCATCTGCGGGCGATAGGCGTCGTATATCTTAAGCCTGTAGCCCATCTTTATAACGTCGTCGCTGACAGCCTTGAGGCTGTCGGCGGCTCTTTTTGTGAGGAGGGCTGTCGGCTGGAGATATCCGTCTATCCTATCTCCTACGAAGTTATATGTACCGTAGTACCGGATCTCAAGGATGGCGTCCGGAACCACGTCCATGATATTCACGAACTGGCTTGAATCCGCCTCCGGCGCTTTCACCGCGGTTTGTCTTGCCGATGAACATGCGGCAAGAAGGGTGACGGCCAGTAGCGTCAGCCCCTTGGTGATTATCTTGTTTTGAATCATGATTGAATGATATTACGTTTTTACTAGTTGGCGGAAACTTTCCCTCCGATTGTGAACACATGGGTCCCTGAGGTTATTTCGAAGCAGGCGGTCCGTAGTCCGTTCCGGGTGACAAAGCCTTTGAAAGCCGCCCCGTCACGTTCTTCAGCCTCCATGACATCATCTCCCACCGGGAGGTAAAGTGTCGCCTTTGTGTTGGCTGGAACCGTGCAGCGGTATGAGGTCATTTTCCCCTTTTCGGCTGTCCAGGCGCTTTCGATGGTCCCGTAATTGGAGGTGTAACTGCCCTCAAGGGAAGTGTAGTCGCCTCCCGCTATCGGCTGCAGCACGAAATCCTTGTAACCGGCCACCCCGTTTTGGTGGTCTGTCGTGATGCCGAGCTGGTACTCGTACATCCAGTACCCGACAGCGCCGAGAGCGAAGTGGTTGAAAGAGTTCATGCCGTTGTAGCCGGAGTTGTCGAAAGCCTTGTCGTACGAGTTCCACCTCTCCCATATTGAAGTGGCCCCTTTGGTCACCGGATATAGCCAGGAAGGGTAGTCCGAGCATGAGATCATGCGGTAAGCCTCCTCGGCGTAGCCGCCTCGGGTCAGGGCAGGGAGTATGTTCGGGGTGCCGGAGAAACCGGTGGTTATGGTCCATGGTTTCTGGTCCTTGTCTTCGGGATGGGCGACGATATCCGCGAGCAGAGCCTCGGCCCGCGCCTTGTTCTCGTCACTGAAACAATTGAAATTCAGTGGAGTGGCATAAGAGGCTTGAGAGTTGACGATCTTTCCGTCACGGGAACGGGTCTTTCCCGTGGCCGGATCCACATAGGCCCGGTTCCAGTCGGCCTTGGCTTTTTTGTGACGCTCCCGTAGAGTGGCCGCATAGTCTTCTCTGCCGATCGCCGCCGCCATGGTTGCCGTAGCCTCGATCATATAGATGTAGATGGCGTTGTTGACGAGTTCATTGGGAGTGCGCTCATCAACAGCCAGCCAGTCGGCGAGTCCGTCAGTCTTTGAGGAGAGGTATGGATATTCCTCACTCATGCGGTAGTAGGCCATTCCGTTCAGCCAGTCCATCATGGTCTCAATATTATCCCGGACAATCTGCTTGTCGCCGTATTGGGTGAAAACCTGCCAAGGAACCATGCAGACCGCCGCGCTCCAGGTGGTTCCGAAAAGGAACTCGGTTATCTCGGTCTTGCTGAATTCGGGTGAGGTGGAACCTATTCCGCCGGCCACCTCGGTGTCGTTGCCGACACTTTGGTCGGCCCTTAGGGAGACCATCCACTGGCGATAGAAATTCTGGGTGTCGGCATTGTATATTCCTGTGCGGGTGTACGCCTGCGCGTCTCCGGTCCATCCCATCCGCTCATTCCTTTGCGGACAGTCTGTCGGGATCGTGTAGAAATTGCCGAGCTGGCTGCGCTGGATGTTCTTGAATAGTTGGTTGATCAGCTCGCCGGTTCTCTTGTCTGAAGTAACCGCGGTGTACTTTCCGGTCGGCTTGGGGCAGGAAGACAGTACCAATCCCTTGACGTTCTCAAGCGGCAGCGGACCGGTGTGGGACGGGAGGGTGATTTGAATATACTGGTAGCCTCTGTAGGTTGTCGAGGGCTGTATAGTCACTTCGCCGGAGCCGTCAGCGATGTAGACATCGAGATCCATAGCGGCGCGGTTTGTCTCGAAAAGGACATGACCTGCCACTCCGCGGCCTTTCTTGCCAAAGCTGTTGACATGCTCTTTTTTGTCACCCTTGAGTCCGGGGTAAACCTGCTCTCCATAAGCGAGTACCACCCGGTCACCTTTCTTAAGCCAACCGGCTGGGATGGTGACGGATGGCACGCCCGCCATGTTGACTCCCATGTTGTAGATCCAAGTGTGGGAATCATCGCTGTGAACTGGCATAATCTCCTTTGCTGTAAGAACTTCCCTGACCTTTACCAGTTCGTCGTGGCGGGCCACTATGTCAAAGTCTATCCAGTCCCTTTTGCTTATCTTCTCGGCGGGGAGCCAGGCGCTGTCGTCGAATCCGGGCTCGGTCCAGCCTTTGACCTCCTTGGACGCGTCGTAATGCTCGCCCTGGAAGAAACTTCCTCCTCGTATCGGGCCGTCCTTGAACACTTTCCAGTCTCCGGTGTTGGAAACGAAAATGTCCTTTGTCCCGTCCGTGTATGTGACGACAAGGCGGGAAAGAAGGGCCTCGTGGTCCCCGAAATAGTTGTAGTTGTCGAGGCTGAAAGTCTGGTAGCCTGTGTACCAGCCAGGGGCAAGCTCGGCCCCGATGGCATTGCGCCCTACGTTGAGCATGGATGTGACATCGTAGGCGTTGTACCCGATCACCTCCCGGTACTGGCTGTCGCCGGGCCCGAACCAGTCATCTCCCACTCTTCCTCCGTTGATGAAGAACCTGTACACACCCATGGCCGTGGCGTACAGCCGGGCTTTCCTTATGGGTTTGTCCCGCAGGGTGAACTCGGAGCGGAGCATGGTCTCGGAACCATAACTTGGATTGGCCCAGAAACGGATCACCTTGTCTGACGAATTGGTCACGGTGATCTTTTCCTGGTCAATCTCCACACCCGGTTTCCCTTCGAATATCGAATAACCCGGGCCGCGCCTCGAATCCAGTAACACTCTGTCCTCGCTCTGGCCGGAATTGAGGATCCTGTAGCCGGAATATTCCACCTTCTGACCTGGCGCGGCAGCGAAGCCCACTGAATTGAGGTTCGGGAAGGAAACTTTGTTGCCATCGGACCCCATTCGATTGATTGTGAACGGTTTCTTCTGGCCGTTTTTGATCTCTTTCCCATCCAGGGTGAACACCAGTTCGCTGGCTGACACCCGGATTTTCAGGGAGTGGATAGCGTCCTTGCTCCTTGAGGAAAAAACTTCGGGAATATTGCCTTGCGGGTAATTGGATCCGTTGATTGTGATAGCGGGGGAGTCCGCTTTGTCTTCCTTGTAATATCCGACACGGAAAACCCTCATCTCATTCTTTCCGAAATCCACATCCACCTGGATATAGTTTTCCTTGGATTGGGTGCCATAGTCGTTAAGGAAAGCGTTCTGAAGGCGGATGTCATCGGCACCGAGGATGAGTGAGGCCACATCTCCCTTGAGCAGGGAGAAATCCGTCTCGATCTCGAACAGGGCCTCGGCCAGGGCATCCAGCCTGTACCTGCTTGTCCCAATCCATTCCGCCCCGTTCCAGGCGCTCTCCTTGGGATTCATGATTCCGGTCTCAAACCGGGTGGAGGAGTGGTATTCTTTCCCGTCCTTATCCCAGACGGTCAGATTAACTCCGTATCCATGCTCAGCCTGAAGCGACACGCCCTGATAGGGAATATCGACCGACTGGTCACTCGCCACTTTTCCGGTGTCCCATAGCTGGCTTCCATCCGATTCCTTTACAACGGTGATCCTGTAGGCTGTCTGCTTCTGGCCTCGGATGTCAGATTCCATCCTCCAACTGAACATCGGATGCCTGTCTTCTATGGTCAAGGGCCTGACGGAGTGTTGTACCCGGAAGTCATGAACAGATGTTCCCGCGAGGCTCGTATAGCAAGATACGAAGACACTCGCGAGAACTGACAATATATGTTTTGAAACCATTATTTCTCGACTTTGTAAGATCCAGCGCTGTAGTCCTTGGACTCTGTCTCGCCAGGGAGTGTGACGGTCGCGACCGCACCTTCAGGGACAGTGAATTCCCAGATCCACTTGTCGCCCTCATATTTCCAGGAGCTCTTGATCGTGCCGGCGGCTGACTTGTATTCCGCATCTATGTAACCGAGCCTCTTGTCGGGAACAGGCTTCATGATGATATGCTTGAAGCCGGGGTTGGCGGGATCGGAGGCGATACCGGCGGCGGTCTCCCAGATCCACTCACAGACAGCGCCATAGGCGTAGTGGTTGAAGCTGTTCATGCCGCTGGGGCCCATGCCGGACTCAAGGGTGTAGCTGTTCCAGCGCTCCCAGATTGTGGTCGCGCCGTTGTCAACCGAATATAGCCAGCTGGGATTCTTCCTCTGGAAAAGGAGGGTGTAGGCGACATCGGCCATCCCGTTCTCTGTCAGAGTGGCCATGAGGATCGATGTCCCGAGGAAGCCGGTCTGGAGGCAGTCGCCATGGTCCTTGAAATTCTGGCGGAGCCTGGCGATCATGTCCTCCTTGGCTTTGCCTTCGACCAGTCCGTTCTTGAGGGCGAACAGGGCAGGGGTCTGCATGGTGTTGAGGATCTCGGTCTTGAAAGTACCATCAGGCTTCATGAATGTTTCCTTCATGTACTTCTTGGCGTTCTCGGCCATCGCGCGGTACTTGGCGGCGTCCCTGCCGGTAGCAGCAGCCATGTCGGCCATCATGCTGGCGTCAATAGCCCAGTAGCTGGCGCTCAGATAGTTCCAATATGTGATGGCTTCCGGACGACGTACGTTCTTGCCGGACCGGTCTTTCATGTTGATACCACCGCCACAGCTCTCGAGAGGCTCGTAGCTGAGCCAGTCTGCCCACTGGTAGTTGCCGTTCTCGTGGGCGTGTGTCTCGTGGTTGTACTTGGTGTCGTTGACATAGTTCATGAACTTGTCCATCGCGGCCCAGTTCTCGTCGACTATCGCCTTGTCACCGAACTGTTTCCACACGGTCCATGGAACGATGATGCCGGCGTCGGCCCATCCGAGGCGCATCTTCTCGTTGCCGTACTGCGCGGTAGGGGCGACTCCCGGATAGCCTCCGACCTCGCTCTGGGAGTCCCTCATGTCGCGGGTCCACTTGTGGAAGAAACCGTCCGTGTTGGCGAAGAAGGTGCCAGTCTCCGTGAAGACCTGTGTGTCAGCCATCCAGCCGAGACGCTCATTACGCTGCGGGCAGTCGGTAGGGACTGATAGATAATTGGATCTCTGGCCCCAGATTGTGTTGGATATCAGTTTGTTGATAAGATCATTGCCGGTCTTGATCGTTCCGGTCTCAAGGTTCTTGGCGATGGAAGTGACAGGGATTGACTCGATGGACTTGATCGTCACCTCGTCGGTGGCGGTGATGGATACGAGCCTGTAGCCGAAGAATGTCCTTACGGGGGTGAACTCGGCGAAATCCTTGGTGTCCGCGAAGGTGTAGAGAATCCTGATGTTATTGTCACCGACACGGAGGTTCCTCCTGTGGGTGCTGCCCTCGGGACCGTCCATGCCGCGGCTCTTCGCGCCATTTCCGTCATTCAGCAGCTCGGAAGGCAGGCAGTTCAGGATCGTGCCTTCCTTCGCCTTGAACACGAAGTGGGGGACCGCGGCGGCATTCTGCCCGAAGTCCACGACGAGGGTCTCGCCCGGCTTTACGGTCATCGGCTCGCCGGGAGCGAACTCTTTCTTAATTATGACCTTGCCGTAGTCCTCATCGGTATCTCCTTCGACTCCTTCCCAGACGTATGCCTTGATAGGGGAGAGGGCGATATCCTTTCGGAGATATATTTCCGCACCTTCCGAGGGGAGAATATCTCCGGTAAACTCGTTGTTGACCTCCGGGGTGGAAAGCTTCTCGGGAGTTTCGAAGCCTTGGGGCTCCCTCGCGTCATAGTCCTCACCGTCGAATATGGAAGCGTGCTTCACCGGACCGGCTACACCAGCTTTCCAGTTCTTGGTGTCTGTTCCGTAAAGCTTCTTTGAACCGTCGGCATAAGTCAGCTCCAGGACACCCCTGAAAGCGCATTTCTTGCCGATTACCTTGTCCATCCCGCCGGGCGTTACGATCTTGTCGGCCCACCAGCCAGGGGTGACTTGGGCGGCAAGTACATTCTCCGCCCCGGCTTTCTTGTCCAACAGGGAAGTCACGTCGTAAGTGAAGGAACGCTTTGTCTTCGCGTAATGAGTGAATCCCGGCTTGAGGATCTCCTCGCCGACGGGAGTTCCGTTGACGTAGATCTCGAAAACTCCGAGTCCTGTGGTCATCCATTTGGCACTGACAACCTTACCCTCATTCTTAAGGGTGCTGACGAACCAGCTTGCTCCGTCGGCGGAGCGGTCGTCATCGTTTTCCACAGCGATTTGGGCGTCAGCCGCGGAAATCCATTCTGACTGGTTCCACGCCGATGAGTCCAAAGCGTCTACTTTGCTGACGGGTACTTCCTTGTTCCCGCCGCAACTTGCGGACAGTAACGCCGCGATGGCGAGAGCCGCGAGGATTGAGAAACTTGATCTGGCATTCATAACTGTATAGGATTTTGGAATTAGCGAATTAGCCCAATCACAAATTTAACAATTATTCCTTTTATCTCGATCGCTTCCTATAATCAAACACAGTAATTAGTTTAACAAAGTCCAGTTTATGAAACACAAAAAAGCTATCGCAGCGATGCGTTCCTTGCTGGTTGTCCTGGCGATGTTCGCCGGTGCCTCCGCATTCGCCCAGAATGTGGCGAGGGGCGTCATCAAAGGCGATGACGGCGAGCCTGTCATCGGAGCTTCCGTGATCATCGAAGGCACCTCGACAGGTGCTGTGACGGATGTCAACGGAGCCTTCTCCCTCCCGGGAGTCAGGAACGGCCAGAAACTGAAGATCGACTGCCTCGGCTATGTCAGCCAGACTGTCACTTTCAATGGCCAGCCCATCAACATCACCCTCGCGCAGGACGCTACCGTGCTTGACGACGTTGTCGTCACGGCTCTTGGTATGAAGCGTTCCACCAAGGCTCTCGGTTACGCTATGACCGAGATCAAGGGTGAAGACTTGAACCCGAACCTGATCAGCCCGATCTCCGCCCTTCAGGGTAAGGTCGCCGGTGTCGAGATCAACGCCTCCGACGGAGGTATGTTCGGCCACAACAAGATCCTTATCCGTGGTGCCTCTACCCTCGGAGCCAACAACCAGCCTATCTTCGTGGTCGACGGAGTCATCCTCGACAACGAGACTTGGGATGAGAGCGCTGACTGGGGTGGTAACAACTACGACTACGGTAACGGTTTGAAGAACCTGAACCCTGACGACTTCGAGTCTGTCTCTGTCCTTAAGGGTGCCGCGGCTACGGCGCTTTACGGTTCCCGCGGTCTGAATGGTGCCATCATCATCACGACGAAGAGCGGCCGCGGCCAGAAGGGCCTCGGAGTTTCCTTCACTCAGACCCTCGGTATCGACCAGGTCACCAGCCAGCCTACTTTCCAGAACGTGTTCATGGAGGGTTACTTCAGTGGCTATGGCGACTATTTCGGTTGCGCTTCACCTTATGACATCCACCATATGAATGTCTGGGCGGACGGCACGACCAATGTTCCTTCCATCTACAAGCTCGAGAATGAGATCGGCGCGACCGGACTTTCTTTCGGTAACCGTTTTGACGATTACGAGCAGATCGAGTGGTTCGATAAGAAATTCATACCTTCCAAGGCCAAGGAGTACAACTTCCGCGACGCCTACAACCTTGGTTTCAACACCAACACCAACGTGACTCTCTCCGGTGGCAACGAGCGCAGCTCGATCTACGCCTCCATTTCCGAGAAGTATGCCACGGGCACTCTCCCGAACAACAGCTTCAACCGTTTCAGCACCCTCATCAAGGCCTCCCACAAACTCAATGACGCTATCGAGGTCGAGGCTTCCATGACTCTGGCTAACTCCAGCCCCCGCAACGCCCAGCCCAACATCGGTGAGTACTTCATCGACGGTACTTGGGATCGTACCTATGACGCGAAGTATTTCCGCGACAAGTACAAGGGCGACCACGGCGGACTCGCCAGCCTGTCCTACGGTGACGAATGGGGCTCTATTCCCGGCAGAAGCATCTGGTGGGGAATCTGGGAGAACAGCACGATCCAGAAGGAGACAGTCGTTCGTCCCAACGTCAAGGTGACAGTCCAGTTCGCCCCTTGGCTGAAGTGGGTCACTGACGGTAGCCTTAACTACTACTACACCCGCCGTGAGAGCAAGGGCAAGGATTCAGGCTACGCCAACAATTCCGGCGGCGGATCTTACAGCCTCAGCCAGAACACTCAGGAGCAGACCAACCTCAACACCAACTTCATCTTCGACTTCAACGCCGGTGAGAACTGGAGACTCGGTGGCTTCCTCCGCGGTGAGTACTTCAACAACTACAATTTCGCCACATCGGCTTCCACCAATGGTGGTCTGATCGTGCCCCTGCTGTACTACATCAACAACTCCCGCAACACTGTTAACGGAGCCGGATCCGTCAGCGGCACAAAGACCATGCTTTCCGCCGTGGGTCAGTTCACAGCGGCTTGGAGAGAGCAGCTGTTCCTTGAGGTCACCGGCCGTAACGACTGGAGCTCCTCTCTTATCTATGCTGACAAGCATGGTAACTACTCTTACTTCTATCCTTCCTTCAGCGCCTCCTGGCTTGTCCACGAGACCCTCGAACTGCCGAAGCCGATTTCCTTCTGGAAACTGCGCGCCTCGATCGCCCAGGTCGGTAACGACACCGATCCTTACTACATCAACAGCGCCTATTCCGTGACTCAGGTCAAGAATGACGGCAACTCGGCCTATTACATGTCAATCCCCGGTTCCGTCAAGGACTTCAACCTCAAGCCTGAGCGCAAGACCTCCTGGGAGCTCGGAACTGACTACAGGATGTTCAACAACAGGGTTGGAATGGACTTCACCTTCTATAAGGAGAACACCCGCGACCAGATCATGAGCGTCAGCGTCCCCAGCGCGTCTGGTGTGAGCAGCGCCCTGATCAACGCCGGTAACATCCAGAACAGTGGTATCGAGCTCGCGATCAACACGATGCCGATCGACACTAAGGATTTCTCCTGGGATGTGAACTTCACATGGACAAAGAACTGGTCCAAGATCGTCGAGCTTTCTGACCTCGTGGCCAGCTACATCGCCCTGCAGGGTAACGCCGACTATGGTAACTACCGTATCGGTTCCGTCGCGAAAGTCGGCGGCACCTATGGTCTCCTGATGTCCGACAAGATGCCCATGAAGGATTACACCTATGACGAGGATGGTAACATCACCAGCGGCTCCGGCCTGCCCGTGTTCGCCGGCTTCTCTTCAGGTACCGGCACAACATACTATCGCCGCGCCGGCAAGGTCGAAGAGGTTGGAAATGCCGTTCCTGACTTCCTCGGATCAGCCAACACGACAATCCGCTACAAGAGACTCAGCCTCCGCGCCTCCTTCGACGCTCGTTTCGGCGGCTATGTGGCCTCCTACGGCTCCCACTACGGAACAGCCTACGGATACCTCGCCACCTCTCTGCGCGGTGCTGACGCCGCCCACGGCGGAGTCTCCTACGTTTCCCGCTGGGATGGCCTGTCCTACGACGACGGTATCATTCCTGAGGGTATCTTCCTCTCTGGAACTTCTATTCCTCAGCCCAACGGTGCGGCAGCCTACGTTGTCACTTCCGGTCCCACAAGCCCCAACGGCGAGACCTACCAGGAGCTGATCGACAAGAATGTCATTGATCCTTCACACGCCTCGGCTTTCACCTATTATACACATAGCTGGGGTCAGGGTATCGTCGACGACACCTGGTACAAGAAGTTGAATTACATCTGCTTCCGTGACCTCTCCATCGCGTACTCGATCCCTGAGAAGGCCGCGCGCTTCATCGGAGCCCAGTCAGCCAGTGTCCAGGCCAACGCCCACAACCTCGGTTACATCCTCAACTCCATGCCTAACAAGGAGAATCCCGAGTCTGTTCGTGGTACCCGCGCTTCCGAGTTCCGTCTTCGTAACATGCAGGGTGTGACGACATATTACACCTTGACTCTCAACGTCAGATTCTAATTCTTAAAACGTGAATGAAAATGAAAACGAATAAATTTTTCCTTATTCTTACCGCAATCTGCGTTTTAGGACTTTCATCCTGCCGTGAGCAATTCGCCGAGTTGAACCAGAGTCCTTCTGACGTCACCAACCCGGATCCCTCATACATGCTGACCCGTTGCGAGCTTCTTTTCGAGTTCAACGACTACACCTACTGGTTCTACAACCAGGCTCTCTACAACAGATGGAGCCAGATGGGAGCCTCAGGCTCTTACACCGAGGAGTCTTTCGCTGTAGGTACCGCGGTCAACTGGCAGAGCAACTACATCACGATGCTCAACTACCGCAACGATATTGACAACTATATCGAAGCGTATGACCATCCTGAGATGAAAGCCTACTCCGCCATGTGCGGAACCCTTGCCGCATTCCAGGCTATTTACTGCAGCGACATCATGGGTGACATCCAGTACACCGAGGCTTGCAAGTACAAGTTCGGCGGCACTCTTACCCCCGCTTATGACACTGTCGAGAGCCTCTACAACACTCTTATTGATGATCTCGACGCCTACATCGCGACCTTCCAGGACCAGAGCCAGGTTGTGGTCTCGAGACAGGATCTCATCTACAAGGGAGACCTCGCCAAGTGGGCCAGGCTCGCCAACACGATCAAACTCAAGGTCGCCGTTCGTCTGTACAACAACAATCCTGACAAGGCGAAACAGATCGCCCAGGCTGTTGTGGGCAACTCCGCCGGCTACATTGACAGCCGCGAAGACGCTCTCATCTTCCATAAGGCTGACTCAGACACCGGTGGCGATCTCGCTTACCAGACCGGTAACTCCCTTTCCGGATACATGGGCTCCTCAAGCGGCAACGTGATCAAATACATGATTGCCTCCAGGGATCCCCGTCTCCGCTTCTTCTACACCAAGAACTCCTACAACTCCAAGATCGTCCAGTGCTTCATCGACAACGAGAAGTACGAGGACCTGCCCGGATATGTCAAGGAACTCGCTGTCCTGGACGAGGATGGCAATTTCAAGGAGTGGGGTGGACCTGGCGAGCCTTGGGTGCGCTACTTCGGCTATCCTATCGTGTTCCGTACCTCCGAGGAGTACAAAGCCCTTGTCGGTGAGTACTTTGACTACGCTGACCGCTACACTGTGAAGGTCGGAGAGTCCACAAAGAGCTACGGATTGTATTCCAACTTCCAGGAGGAGATGATCAGGGGACGTGTTGATTTCAGCGTCCCGACCGTTCCTGGAGGACCTGTGATCCAGGATACAGAGGACGTTCCTTGGTGGGGTCTTTATATTGGCGCGGGTGAGACCAACCTCTACCTCGCCGAGCTCGCCCAGCTGGGCGCCTCTCTCCCCAAGTCCGCTGAGGATTACTACAACCGCGGTGTTGAACTCTCCGTCCAGGAGTGGGACTTCGTCGCCGGCAAGAACAAGATCCCTTATTATGGTCAGGAATGGGTGGCTGGTCACGCTTATGCCGCTGATGAGGCCAGCATTGAGCTTAAGGACGGTGAGATCGCGACTATGCTCGCCACCGACGCCGTGAAGTTCACCGGATCCAACTCCGAGAAGCTTGAGAAGATTTATCTCCAGCAGCTCATGAACTTCTCCCTGATGCCGAACGACCAGTTCGTCACCGCGCGCCGTTCAGGTTACCCGAAGATCGGTTCCAAGCTCCTCCCGTTCGTCAAGTTCAAGGAGATCGAGCTGGCCGGTATTCCTCGCCGCTTCGAGTTCGCCAACCCTCTTATCACTGACGTCATGCACGACATCCGTCTCGCGAACCTGCAGAGCCAGGGATTCACCCCAGGAACATCTCAGTCCGGAATGGGATTCACCAACTCTACAGTTCTCAACACCGAGCGTCTGTGGCAAGACAAGAACGCTCCCCAGTGGGGAAGCGCCCAGTAGTCTTAGCACTGTATAAACCAAAAGGAGTGACCCGGTTCGGGCCACTCCTTTTTTATATTCTGGAATATTCAGGAATTATTTAGTTCTCAATGTGTTGAGATATTGAAACATCTTGAAGGCGTCTTCAGCGTTCTGCATCTTGAGCTTATTGGCCTTGGCGAATGATTTCAGCGCTTGGGCGTGCTCCGGGTAGGCCTTGTAGAGATCCTTAAGGTACTGGACCCTCTTGACGTCGCCCCCTATATTAAGGAAATACGTGTTCTCATTCTTCTGCCTCCAGACCTCAAGGGAATGGACATCCTGCTCTGTCGGCTTGCGGAAGTCGGTGATTGTGTACGGCGTGTCGAACTCAAACGAGCGGAGGACCTCCACTTTCGCCTGAGTCGTGTAGCCAAGGGCACCTCTCGACCCGACGTTGACTTTCTTTACCCTCCAGTTGACAAGAACCTGCATGTCCTGGACATTGATGACTTCGCAAAGCATGCCTTCCCGCATCATGAATTGGCGATCCCCGGTGACAACGGTCTGGATCATCGGCATGTTGGTGATCTCCATCAAAGTCTCACCGTCGAGGTAGAGAAGCTTTTGGGAAAGCATGTCGAAATTAAGGCGCAGTTTCTCCAGACGGGTGTTTCCGATAAAGCGTACGTTCGCATCCGTGAAATCGGGGAAAAGGTACATCCTCTGCTGTGCGGAGGCTGAAAAAGCGAGCGCCAGAAGTCCGGCTGCCAAGATGAATATTTTTCTCATACTCTTTGGATATACAACAAAAAAAGAGTGGCGCAAAAAATGCGCCACTCTTGGATATCGCGGAAATCAGACTACTGACCGCTACCCCACTGAGGAGCGTTCTTGTCCTGCCACAGGCGCTCGGTGTTGAGCACGGTGGTGGTAGGGTAGCCGTTTCCAGACTGGTTGGTTCCCGGGGTGAAGCCCTGCTCCTGGAGGTTGGCTGTGCGGATGTCATACATGACATCGGTCGGCAGAGGCCAAGGGAAGGAGAAGCGGCGCGGGATGGCCGTCAGCTCGATCTCCTTGAACTTGACGAACGGGAGGAGCTTGGAGCCGATCTTAGGGTAACCGGAACGACGAGCGGTAACGAACTGGTCGTCAGGCATGAGGGTGAAGTTCATGAGCTGCTGGAGATAAATCTTCTCGAGCTTCTCGGAGTTGGAACCGGTGAACTTCACGGCGTCGGTAGCAAGCATGGCCTCGATCTCACCATCCTTCAAGCTGATAGTAGCCTCGTTAGGATCGTAGTTGTAAGTTGACGAGTAGTAAGGGATCTTGTTCTTGGCGGCGATAGTGTCCCACTCCTTGACGGAGAGTTCAACACCGCGGTTGTAGTAGTCCTCAGCGGACTTGGGCAGTGAGGCGCCCAGCTGGGCGAGCTCAGCGAGGTAGAGGTTGGTCTCACCCGCACCCATGACAAGCTGCCACCAAACGACATCCTCGGTGTCCTGGATCACGGCTCCGCCGGGTTCGGTAGGAACTGAATAGTCGACCCTGCCGAGCAGCATCTCACCGTTGAGTGAGGAATACATGCTGTAGCTCTTGCTGGCGTCACCGATCTGGATGGTGTAGCGGTCTCCGGTATCGTAATACACACCAACAAGTTTATTGTACTCGTCAGAGCCGCTGAACACTATCGGGTGACCATAGTAACGGATCCAAGGCTCTCCCATGCCGCCCCACTCTTTGAAGTTGCCATTCTCGTCAAGAACGGCCGCTTCCTTGATAAATGGAGGCAGGTCTTCGTACTTCTCATTGTCGATGAAGCACTGGACGATCTTGGAGTTGTAGGCGTTCTTCCTGTAGAAGAAACGGACGCGGGGATCCCTGGAGGCGAGCATGTAGTTGATCACGTTGGCGCTGGATCCTCCCCAGAAGTTCTCGATGTTCAAGTCGCCGATACCGTAGGCGTCATCACCGCCGGTGCTTGCGTCAGCCTTGTGGAACATGAAGGCGTCATCGATGCTGTCGATGTAACCCGCGGAGTTGCTCACGACGGCCTGGGCGATCTGCTTCGCCTTGTCGGGATTGTTGTTGTACAGGCGGACGGCGATCTTCAGCTTGATAGTGTTCGCGAGCCTGGCCCACTTGGCGAGGTCACCGTTGAAGAAGAGGTCCTGCTTCGCGATGACGCTCTGGGTGTTGTCCTGGAAGGTGGCGATGTAGCCGTCAAGCTCATTCACCCAGACATCGTAGAGGTTTTCTACCTTGTCGTAGGCCGGAGTGAGGGTGCCGCCGTACTTGTACATGCTGGCCTCGGTGTACTGGATGTCGCCATTGATGTCGGAGGAGAAGATTCCACCGAAAACGGCGAGCACGCCGCACATCGCGGAGTAGGCTTTCAGCTCGGGATGTTCGAACTTCTCAATGTAGTCGTTGATGTCATTGCGGAAGTTGAGCATCGTGATGTAGTTGTTCTGGGTCATGATGGCGGTTCCCTGTCCGAAGGTTCCCTCGGAGAATGTTCCGCTCGCGCCCAACTGGCTCCAGTTGGAGTAGAGAAGCTGGTTGTAGAACCAGTAGAGGTAGTCGTTCATCTGGAACGACAGCTCGCACCTTGTCAGCATGAACGAGGGCTCAGCGGTTGTGACATCGCTCGGGCTCTGGTTCATCTCGGCGAACTGGTCGCGGCAGGAGGTGAGTCCAAGAACGCAGACGCTTACCAGTGTAAGAAGTATTTTGTTAGCTTTCATTTTCATTCACGCTTTAAGTATTAGAATCTGACATTGACTGTGAATGTGTAGTAGGTGGTCACGCCTTCGGCGGACTTCAGACGGAACTCAGCAGTGCGGGTACCACGGACGGCCTCAGGGTTCTCGTTGTTGGCTAGCGAGTTGACGATGTAACCGAGGTTGTGGACATTCGCGAGGAGGCTGACGCTCTGGGCGCCGATAGCGCGGGCGGCCTTGTCAGGAATCATGTAAGACAGGGAGAGGTCGCGGAAGCAGATGTAGTTGAGCTTGCGGAACCACTTGTCATTGATTACACCATTTCCCCAGCTGTTGTTGAAGTAGGTCCAGGAAGATGCGTGGCTAGGATCAACGACACCCTTGTCGTAGAGCTCCTTGTAGGTCTCGCCGTTGGGGCTGGTGGGACCGGAGGTGACAACGTAGGGATCGCCCTGAGGCTGGTTGATCTTGGTGCCGGTGAGGAAGATACCCTCGGGAATGATACCGTCGTCGTAGGACAGGCCATCCCAGCGGGAAACATAGGAGACTCCGCCGTGGGCGGCGTCAGCGTTCTCAAGGGAAGTGGCGAGGTAACCGTAGGCGGTACCGTAGTGGGTCATCCAGGAAGCGACATAACCACCGAAGCGGCCATCGAAGGAAGCGCGGAGGCTGAGTCTCTTGAAGCGGATGGAAGTGTTGACTGATCCGAGGAAGTCAGGAACCATGTTACCAACCTCTTCGACAACACCGTTCCTGCGGTAGTAGGCGGTACCGTAGTTCCTGTTGTAGGAACCGAACACAGGCAGGCCGGAGCCGCCGGTGATGTTGCCTTCCTCGTCACGGGTGTAATCCTTAAGAGGCATCTTGTCGGACATCAGCACACCGTAGGTGCCGCCGACCTTGGCGACAGAACCGATACGGTAGCTACCGTAGTCGGGATCACCCTGGAGCTTGATGTAGCTGGCCACGAGGTCAGAAAGCTCGATGATCTTGGACCAGTTCTTGGTCCAGGTGAAGTTGAGGTCCCATCCGAAGTTCTTGGTCTCGATCGGAGTCGTGTTGATAGCGAGCTCGATACCACTGTTCTGGATGTTACCGGCGTTGATCAGGGCGCTGCCCACACCGGACGCGGCGGGAACGCTGACGCTCATGATCTGGTCGCGGGTGTTCTCTTTGTAGAAGGTGAAGTCCATTCCCACCCTGTTGTCGAACATCCTGTAGTCAGTTC
>JAGAFU010000011.1 GCA_017627955.1 Bacteroidales bacterium
ATCTTTGCTGTCAACGAAAATAGAGATAGCGTAAAGACTTTTAGAGATAAAATACACCGACTGTAAACCCAGTCAGTGATAGTGTAAACAATATTAGTTAATCCTCTCTAAAAGTGTCAACCGAAATCAGGGAAGGTCAGATAGAATTGCTCGTAAAGGGCTTGCATGGCGTGTCGCGGTGTTGTTTCGGCACAAATATACTAAAATTGCGGAAAAGTTCCCGCAATTTTAGTAAAATATTGCGGGACTATTCCCGCATCACCTTCCCTTCATCGTCTGAGCCGGCGCAAATTCGCCTTTTATCAGAGACACCTTCCCGTTGAATATCAGTTATTTAAGTCATGTCCCATACCGTATTTAAGGAAAGGGACAATGCGTAAATGATTGAATATCAATACTGAATTGTCTCCTGGTAAAGCCCCTGCCATCTCCTGCGAGCTATGGCCCCGAAAGGATTGCCCCAGGGACTCTTACCCTTAGACTTATCGATTCGCAATAACATAGTTCCCTTTCTGCCTGATGATTAATACGCGAAGCAGGAGCGGGCATTGAAGGCGTCTGTTTTGGAATTCCCACCTCTTGTTTTTGACTGGGAAGACCATTGATCATGGTTGATGCCTTCAGGGTCGGTGTATAAAAGATAGCACCAGGCATTGCCCATAGAGCCAGATGTCGCTGCCCAATAGATGGCTACGGTGGACTCCTTTCGCAGCATTTCACTTGCGACAGGCATCATGGCATTGAACTGTCCCTTCGATGGGAGGAACCATCCCGAGGCACCCTCAGGGCGGGCGGCCGCATATTCATAAGCGGCCTTTGCCGCGGGGTATTCATCCGAATGAAATTTATCGCAGAAAGCGAGACCGTTCATCGCGGACTGATCAGTGAACGCTGCCTCAGTTTGATCTTCAGGATGAGCTGATACTTTCCATGAATAAGACGCGTTATTCTCGCCCGCGCTTTCAAGAGCCATAACAAGAACACGCGAGCCTGGAGCGGCGACGTCAACGTCGGAATTGGATATGAATGCTATGCGGCCGATGGCATCTGAAGTGCTTGATGGTGAGATGGTTCCGTTTTTGTCGACATACCAGCCGAGGTAGCTGGAACAGTTATCCCCAACCATGGCCTTCATTTTGAGCCATTCGAGCGTGTTAGTCGCTTCTGAATATTCATCCAAGGCAACCCCGACAGCGTAGTACTTTCCATTCTCGAAAGAAGTCGGCACAAAGTTGCCGTTATACGACCAGCTGTATAATTTTGAGCCAGTGGTGGCTGTGAGTGTCAAAGGTGTCATGTCCAGAGTTATCTCCGGAATCGCGAGGTAGAAAATGTTGGTGGCCGATGCCGGGGTGGCGGTGAAGGATCTCCCGTTTATGGAGATGCTGAATCCGGTGGCATTCAGGTCGCTGAAGTCGCTTTTATCAAATAGGCGGAATCTGATGATCGCCTGCTGGTTGACGAAAGAAGCGTCGGTGGTTGTAACATTTGTGCCCTCTACTGTCGCCACTACAGTGGCCAGGGCATGGTCGGACACTTTGTCGATGCTTTTCGCATTTCCGGTCAGTGTCCCGTCCTGGAAGGAGTAATCATCTTTCAGGTACTTGAGTTGAAGAGTCTCCCCGTCAGACGGAAGCGATTCAAGAGTTCCGCTGAATGTGGTGCTCTTGCCTCTCGTCTCGGCAGTCAGTTCACCGTACTTTGCCGAAGAACCGTCGCTTGTCCACACCTCTATCACATCCCCAGCCGTCCATGTGGAGGCTATTATGGTAGGAATCTCTGAAGAATCTTCTGTAAGCGCCCTGGTCTCAACCCTGGCAGCCTTGACAGTCATTGTATATAGCCTTGATTCGAGGTCGGGTTCCATTCTGTCGCAAGACGTGACCAGCAGGCCGACCAGGAGCGTCGCGATTGTAAATACTCTCAGTTTCATGCTACTAACCTCCCTCTCAATAGTTCCAGAAATAATCGCCCTGGTTCTCATAATTCTGGCGTTCTCCTTTAACTTCACTGCCGCAAAGTGTGCCTTCCGGCGCGACGGTCAGGACTTCGCACTCCGGCGAAATGTACATGCGTTTCTCTTTTCTGTCTTGCATAATCTTGCTAAATATTTCCGATGCGAATATACGCTATTTTTGTTTATCGGAACACCAGCGGCAGGATGTCATTGTCGGCGGGGAGCCATTTGACTGAATATATGCTCCCGGCGTCCAGCCAGCGCGCGGCCTCGTGCTCGTTGAGGCTCATATCCTCGCTGGCCAGGGAACAAAGATAGCAGTGGAGAGTGAGATGGAACGCGGGGTAGTCCCATTCCACCGTTTTCAGAAGCTTCCCGACCGCGATCTCAGCGGAGAGTTCCTCCCGGATCTCCCGCTTCAATGCTTCCTCTGGAGTCTCTCCTGGCTCAATCTTCCCTCCCGGGAACTCCCACCAGTCCTTCCACTCTCCGTAGCCCCTCTGCGTGGCGAAAACGCGGTCGCCGCGGCGAATGACCGCGGCGACCACCTCTATATGTTTATTGTTTTCCAAACCATTCAGGATCAAGCTACATGGCGGCGATCAGTTCCTCGTTGGAGACAGCGTCGGCACCGTAGCAGGTCTTAAGGTAAGCCAGGCCATTCTGGTAATCCTCTTCGGTGAAGGAGTCCATGCACTCCTTGGCGGCGACGACGTCGTAGCCGAGGCAGAAAGCGTCAGCCGAGGTGTGGCGCACGCACATGTGGGCATGTAGGCCGGTCATGATCACGGTCTTGACTCCAAGCTCCTTGAGCAGGATGTCGAGGTCGGTCTGGAAGAAACCGCTGTAACGTCTCTTGGGCACGACGAAATCTTTCTCCTTGGGCGCTAACTCAGGGATGACATCAGCACCGGGAGTGCCTGCGATAGCGTGGTCTCCCCAGATGATAAGCTCGCGGTCTATCCCGGGAAGGTGACGGTCGTTGCAATAGATGACGGGAACTCCTTTCTCACGGGCAGCCTCAAGAAGGCGGGCTGTGGCGGGAACAATAGCTCTGGCCCGGTCGCATCCGAGAGCGCCGGTGACGAAGTCGTTGAGCATGTCAACGACAAGGATAGCGGGGTGATTGAGTTTTTCCATTTGATTAATATTAATAAGCGATAGTAAGCGAACCAATTTCTGTGCCAAATGGTTTTGAAAAATCCGGTTATATGGCTAACTTTAACGAGATAAACCTTATAACAGATATGAAATCATTTTTACTGTCAATCGCTTGCCTCCTCGCAGCCGGATCGATGGCCTCCGCGCAGGCTCCTGTCGTCGAGATGAAAGACCCTCACCCGACTTCCCCTGAAGTTTGGAACAACGTGAAAACCACCGGTTTCGGTTGGGGCTCAATAGATGTCCGTTACAAGAAGGACGCGGTCCCGTCCCTTGGCAAAGCTCTTTCTCTGAACGGTTGGAGAGGCGAGAGGGTGAATGCCCAGGCTGTTCTCGTGGCTCCGGAGGCCGTGGGATCTTTCGAGGTCTCGTCCAGCGACCTCAAATGCGGCAAGAGCGTGATCCCTTCCTCGGCGATCGACAAGTATTTCGCAACTTACGTGATGGGCGAAGTCGTGTTCCAGGGTGATTCCGTCCTTGCGGCCGACCGTCTGGTGAGGGCCGGCAAGATGGCGGTTGAGGCCAAGACAGTCCGCCCTGTCTGGGTGACAGTGAATATTCCCCGGGACGCCGCTCCTGGCAAATACAAGGGCACCCTTTCCGCCAAGGCTGACGGCAAGACCTTCACCATCCCTTACACCCTCGAGGTCAGCAAGCGGGTTCTTCCCGAGCCGAAGGACTGGAAATTCCACCTCGACCTGTGGCAGAATCCCTACGCCGTGGCCCGGTATTTCGATGTGCCTCTCTGGAGCGAGGAGCATTTCTCGGCGATGCGTCCTATCATGGAATATCTCGCCTCCATGGGAGAGAAGGTCATCACTACCAGCATCTTCCAATATCCATGGAACAAGCAGACCGAGGATCCCTTCGAGAGCATGATCGGGAAGTTCAAGGGGGTTGACGGTTCCTGGAAATATGACTATTCAGTCTTCGACAAGTGGGTTGAGTTCATGTTCAGCTGCGGCATCACCCAGCAAATCGACTGCTATTCAGTGCTGCCCTGGCACCTGACATTCGAGTATTTTGACTGCGCCACCAATTTCTCCGTGGCCAAGAGGATGGAACCCGGCTCAAAGGAATATGAGGACTATCTCCTTCCGTTCCTGACCGATTTCGCCAAGCACCTGAAAGCGAAAGGATGGTTTGACAAAACCTGCATCGCCATGGATGAGCGCCCCAAGGAACTCCTTGAGCATGCCTATGCCATCGTCCACAAGGCGGACAAGGACTTCAAGATCGAGGGAGCCATCAACTATTTCGGTCCTGAGGTGGCAGAAAGGATGTACGACATCAGCTTTGCCCTTCGTCCGGGTCTTCCTGTCCAGATGAAACCGGAGGAGGTCGCGAGCCATCACGCCAATGGCAAGAAGGTCACCTTCTACACCTGCTGCAGCCCCCAGCGCCCCAACACCTTCACTGATTCCGCACCCGCTGAGTCCGCCTACCTTGGCTGGTACGCCGCCGCCACCGGTTACAACGGTTATCTCCGTTGGGCCTACAACAGCTGGGTCAAGAACCCTTGTGAGGATTCCAGGTTCCGCACCTGGAGGGCAGGGGACTGCTACCTTGTCTATCCTGACGGCCCCAGCATCTGCTCCCAGAGGCTGATCGAGGGTATCCAGGATTGTGAGAAAATCCGGATCGTCCGCGAGGGACTCGACGCCAAGAAGGCCGCCATTCTCGACGCCCAGCTCCAGAAGATCGCCGACATCGACTGGGAGAAATCCACTGACGCCGAGGCCGCCAAGGTCATCAACGACGCCAAGGCGACCCTGAGGGCGTTGGAGAAATAGTTGTCTTACAGAATCGTCTCGAGCATTTTGGGGTCAAGGGAATATGCCGGCTTGAACATGTCTTATTCAAAGAATAGAAGGGTGACGGAATGGGCTGGTATCGAGACGGTTCCGTCCTTACTTACGGTGAGGGAGGTGTCGTAGGGCTTGACATGCTCGTCTCCGATGTCGTTGTAGTCCAGGGCGGAATTGCCTGAGAGAATCCTCGCGGAGACCTTCTTCGGGGCCTTTATTCCCATTCCCTTGAAGTCAAGAGTGAGAGGTACGGCTTTCTCCGGGTGCTTGTTGGAGACCGAGCAGACATATTTCTTCCCTTCCTTGTCAGAAGTCAGAAGGATGTCGAGAACTTCGGTCGAACTGTCTCCATTCCAAAGATCCTCCACTATGTTGGCTGTGGGGACGACGTAAGGGAGCAAGTCGTTGGAATACATCTTCATCGTGTAGAAGTGGGTCCTGCGGACTATTCCCTCAGGATGTACGAATATCGGTCCCCTGGTGTTGGTGATAGGGGAGATGCAGGCGATGTCCACGTGGTCCGAATGGCGGAGGCAGGTGTTGAGGAAGCAAGCGGAGAAGATGGCGTCGGCCATGGTGTAGGTGTAGGCGAAGTCGTTTTCCCGGCGGGCGGCGATGTCATAACCATTTTTCAGGTCGCCGATCCCCGGATGATACCATCCCCTCAGGTTCCACTCATCGAAAGCGATCTTGATCCTGTCCCCGTAGCCAGCCTCCTGAAGGATGCTGATTGTCTTGCTGATGTCCTGCTCAGGAACGCCGGTTTTCATCATGCAGTCAAGGTAGGTGCGGGGATCCTTGCTCTTGTCGTGCCAGATCCAGTAGCCGTGAATCGACACATAATCAAGTAGATAACCCGCTTTTTTGAGAAGGGGCGAGGTCCACTCCCGGTTAGTTGTGGCGGCTGCGAACAGCTTTATGTCCTTGTCGGCGCTCAGCATCAGTTTAGCGCTCTCGGTCACCAGCGGACACCACTCGTCGATGCTCTTCTCGCCGAGCTCATGCCTTCCCCAGTTCTCGTTTCCTATGCTCCAATATTTCACGTTGAAAGGCTCCGGATGGCCGTTCTCGGCCCTCTGGCGGGCGAATTTGCCTTTGGTCTGGTTGCAATATTCCACCCAGTCACTCATCTCCTCCATCGTGCCGGTGCCGGCGTTGGTGCAGATGAAAGGCTCGCAGCCCACCTTGCGGCACCACTTGATGAACTCGTCGGTGCCGAAGGTGTTAGGATCCTCGACCTGCCATGCCTTGTCCCATACGGCCTGGCGGTTCGGCCCCACAGCGTCCTTCCAGTGGTAGGCGGACACGAAACAACCTCCCGGCCACCTCACGATCGGGACCTTGAGTTCCTTTACCGCCTCGATCACATCCTTGCGGAATCCATCCTCGTCAGCGAGGGGACTTCCGGGGCAAAAGACTCCGCCATAGACCTGGTTGTCGAAATGCTCCAGGAAGGCTCCGAATATCATAGGATTATACTCCTGTCGCTCTTCTGAGGCCTTGACCATGAAAGAGTTCTGGGCGTGAAGGCTTGTCACGCACAGGGAGAGTGTGAGTAATACTATCTTTATGCGGCTGGTTCTCATTTTGTTATAATGCTTCCGGATTAATACTCAATCTTGACCGGTCCGAGGAGGCCTGAGTCGTGGAACTCACTTCCGGCGGCGGGACCGGCTATTGTCCATGTCTTCCTCTGGGCCTCAGGCAGGGAGGCGTCGAAAACCAGGCGGTTGTACCAGGTGCTGGTCACATCGACACTGATCTTGTTTTCTTCCTCTTGAACAAATTCATTGATATTCAATGAATATGGCTCTGTCCAAAGGACTCCGGCGCTCTTCCCGTTGATTTTCACGTCGGCGATGAAATCGACCTTGCCGAGATCAAGAGTGAGCTCTTTGCCCAACTGCTCTTTGTTGATGGTGAAGGTCGTCTCGTACGTGGCGGTTCCGGAGAAGGATTTGCCCTCGTCCCCGAGAGGCAGGTCTTTCCACGGCTTCAGCTCATCAAGGGTGACTGGCCCAGCGGGAGCTCCCCAGCCGTCAGGGAACTTGACCGTCCAGCCCTCGAGGGCGACGCTGCCTTTGGGCTCCGCTTTGGCGAAGGCCCTATCCTTGACGCTGGGAGATGAGGATCCGCCTCGGAACACCACGAAACCGCTCTCGGCTTTCGCGAGATCCAGATGGATCTTTTTCATCCTGCCCCAGCCCTTGGCTTTCAGTGACTTGACGGTCCCGCTGACAGGATCCCACCATTCGGCTTTACCCTTGCCCTCAAGGCGTATAACACCGTCGAAGGCCTCCCCGACTGGCGCGGCGATATAATACCAGCGCGCGCCCTCGGCCTCTCTCTCGTTCCAGATGATCTCGGCCCCGCCATCCTCGATGTGGGGCTTCAGTCCGAAAGCCTTCAGGGCCTCGTCGAGGCTCATTCCTACAGCCAGGCGACCCTTGCCTATCTTGTTGACCCCCTCTGAGGTTCCGCCCCAGAGAGTCTCGACGGCCTTGGCCAGTTTATCAGCCTCGCCCTCCTTGAGGGTGGCCACCCCGACGGGGGCATTGGCGATCACCTTCGCTCCGGCGTTCACGAGCTCAGCGATCTTCTGGACAGTCACGGGGAGCATCCTCTCGTTCTCGGGAATCCAAAGCACTTCATACTCAACACCTTCCGGGGTTACGATCTTCCCGTCCTTGACGCTCATGCGGGTCAGCAGGGCGTCCGGGTTGCAGTAGTCATATTTGAACCCTTCCGGGAAGCGGATCTCTCCGCTCTGGCGTTTCCCGCTCCTGGTGTATTGCGAGGGTTTGTGACCGACCTCATCGCCGAGGTACCAGAGGACGTCCTGTACCGGACGGCCCCTCTCAAGCAGGTAGCTTGTGCGGGCGAGATAGGTCGTGAAATGGTCCATGTATTTCCACCATGTCTGTCCCCTCAGGAACGGGGTTCCGATGCTGTTGGCGAAACTGGTCCCCGGGGGCAGGAAACCGATCTGGGGGTTGTGGGTGTAGGTGTGGAACACATTGTGTGTCACGCCCTCGGCCATGTTGAAGTTGGCCACTTCCTTCAGCATCTGCCAGTGCTCGTCCCAGGTCAGGGAGAAACTTGTGAAGCTCTCAGAGGCCACCCTGGGCTTTCCGTAGATGTGGGCCGCGGAGGCGGTGGGATGGATGGGCTTGAAGTCAAGGTCTCCGACATATCCCTCGCTGAAGGGCTGCCAGAACTCGCACATGGGGACATCGGCGTATTTGAAATACTCCATCGGGTCCATGGTGACGACATCGCTTCCCGCAGTCTCGAATTGGACCTCGAGGCCCTTGGCGTGGGCCAGGTCGGTCATTTTCTTGAAGAAATTCTTGCAGTAGAGTTCGTTGACGGTCCTTCTCCAGTCGATCAGGAACCGGCTCGTCTCCTCCTGGCTGTCAAGCACATAGCCCATCAGGGCCGGGAGCCTTTCCTTAAGTGAATAGCCGGACACCTCCTTGAAATCATCCTCCATGGTGTAGGTCCAGGTCTGGGTGTTGCACTCCCAGCTGTCCATCAGCATCCCGTTGGCGCTGTCATGAAGAGGACCGTCCTTAAGCATGCCGACATAGTTGGAGAACTGGACCTCGGCACCCTTCGGGTCGAACTTGCTGCACTCCCAGCCGGTCGCCTCTGGAGGGGCCGGGGAGTTGCGCTTCCCAGCATTGACATGCCCGATCCGCAGGACTGTCCAGGTACCTTGGGGATAGTCTCCGGATGGAGCGGTCCAATCCAAACGGCCGTCAGGGGTCATCTTGTCGGAGATGTCGATGATATCCTTTGTCTTGACAAAAGCCAGGGGATTCTGCTCTGTGTGCTGCTGGTCCGGCTCCTTGGCAATAAGTGTCCACCCGGCCTCGCCTCTCCAGCTGTTCTTCATGGCCGCGGACCAGAAACGGATGAAACGGACGCTGGCGGGGTGGGCGTTAGTTAGCGTAAAGGTATATCGCTCAACGCCTTCCACCTCATTGCAAGCGAACACCATGTTGTTCACTCCACCGTCCTGCCAGTTGCTCATCGGGAAGTCAGCGTCGACGAGGACCTTATCTTCCCCGGCGACCTTGCCGGTCAGCTTGACATGGATTCCGGGGTCATAACAGAAGTTATGGCTGAAAGCTCCTACCGGAGGCAGTTCCAGAGTGCGGATCATCTGACTCTTCGGGAGGGTGAAACTCACGGTGGTGGTCGTGCCTGGCTTCAGCTGTATGTCATTGCTGTTCAGCCCCTGAAGCAGTGACTTCCAATCTTCGGCACCATCGATTGATTCCGGCAAAAGGGCTTCCCCTGTGTCGCCGAGTGGTGTTGGGAAGGCCAGGACCGTGATGTCCCGGTAGTCTTTCCAGTCCTCGGTCGAAGTGTCGCCTTTCGGGAGGACGGCGGAGGCTTTCTGTCCTGACTGAATATCGGTTCTCGACCAGACAAGCTTTCTCATCGCATTCTCAGGCTGAATCCAGGGACCGCCGGCCATCGACCAGCCCGGGCAGGTCTGGACCGTGAGCCTCAGGCCAAGCTCCTTTGCCTTGGAACCAAGATAACCGACCATCTCCTCCCACTCGGGGCTCAGGGTCGTGAGCTGGTGGCCCGTCGCCGGCCAGGGGCCGCCGAAATATCCGTGGAACCACTGCACTCCAGAAATCTTTGCGTCGGCTATGGCCTTCAGGTCGGCGTCAATTCCTTCTTTTGAGACATTTCCTCCGATGAAGTGGAACCAGGTCTCAGGGTAGAACACCTTCTCCGGGGCCTTGAAAGAAGCCTCGTCCTTTGGGGAGAACGGAGCCGACAATGTCTCTTTGTCGGGTGCTATCCCGACAGGCTGTGCGGCGGCGGTGAAATCTGAGTAAACAAACGACAAAATTGCCGTCAGGGCCAAAAGGCTCCAGCGGCAGGTTAAAGATTTTTCTGTCATGACTTTTTCCCTATTTGTCAGTACATCATGTGTTTCTTGGAATTCTTCTTCCAACCCGCCTCACTCTTGTAGGTGGTGAAATAGATAACTATGTCCGCCTCGCTCTTGTAGTCGGTGAACCAGATCTTCTTTTTAGCCTCGCTCTTGTAGGTGGTGAAGAACCATATTCCTTTATTGGCGTCGGCCTCGCTCTTGTAGGTGGTTTTGTAAACCACAAGGTCCGCCTCACTCTTGTACTTGGTGACATAGACCTTGACCTGGGCCTCGCTCTTGTAGTCCGTGCTGTACACGACCTGGCCCGAAGCGGCCACGCCGATCAGCGCCAGCACAAGTGTTATCAATATCTTTTTCATCTCGATTTGGTTTTAGTTTTCTTAAAGCAAATATAGCAAAAACCGGGCACTATTACTTCATTTAATTGGCCGGAGCTGGCTTGAAAGCTGGATTGAATTCCCTGATCAGGTCATTGACGACCTGAATGGCATCCTTTCCGCCTGTCTCCCGCTGGATCTGATTGTTCAGATCGAGGATTTCGTAAGGATTGTTGGTTTCCTTCCCTATGCTGCCGAGTTTCTTGCTCATGCCTTGCCAGTACTCGATGTCGCGGGCTATGTTTTCGGCATCCTTCGCATTGGTGGCTCTATTGAGATCCTGCTTCAGTTTCGGGATGAGCATATTGTCGATCTCCTTCGTGGATTCCCGGCACTTGGCCTGCAGTTTGGTCGTTTCCGTCATCCGGATGTTGCCTTCGATGGTGTTGACCTTGGATTCCAGCACTTTACCGATGCTCGCTATGTCTTCGGCGTTCAGTTTGCTGTAATCCACATCCTTCTTCAGAAGTTCCGGTGAACTATAGGCTTCCGGGTGGGCCGAAGTTGTGAGGTTCATCTCGGAAGCTTTGGCACTGAGGCCTTCGTGCTGCTGCTTATAAACCGTATTCATCGTCTTTTGGGCGTCGTTCATGAACTCCAGTGGGGACACCCGCTTGCCATCTTTCAAGAATATGGGCTCTTTGCCTGTGGTCTTGGAAACCGGTGCCAGATCGAGGTCCATGCTGGAAGATCCGGAGCTTGAGGAATTGCGGAACTGCTTGAACTCGATGTCATCCATTTTGTATCCCTGTTTGGAGAGCGATTCTTGCATCTTGGGGATCATATTGCTATAGTTCTCCTGCACGGCGTTGTCGAAATCGGCACGCACTTTCGGATCAGCCTTGTACTTCATATACCACTTCGCATGATAGTCCGAATTCATCGATGCGGCCAGTTGGTTGAGCTGTTTCTTGGCAGCATCGAGTTTCTCCTTCGGAGTACCCTTGGTTACAAACATCGCGTCGTACTCCTGCTGGAGCTTGCTGAAGGACTTGACCGCATCTTCGGCTTCCAGGCGCTCGCGCTGGGTGCGCAAAACGTCGATTTTTTGCCTGGTTGTCAGGCCTTTGGTAAGGTTGAAATTCGCTATGCCGTCGGGAAGGAAGGCGGACGCCGTCTTGGCGATGCCTGTAGCGGCGATCTGCATGCCCTGCCCGATCACGAAGTCCAGGCCGGCCCGCTTGGTGCCTTCCCACATCTTTTCATAAGTAGATTTCCCTTCGTTTCCTTCCGCGGTGTATCCTTCGATGAACGAAGCGATAGTGCCGGTAACGGGATGGAAGAAACCGGCTGCTGAAGATGCCGCTTTTCCCGGTCCGCCTGCGATGTAGCCGGTCACGCCGCCATACACAGCCCCGATGGCGCGGGAGCCCCAGATAGTGGCCGCGGTACCCGCTCCATAAGCTCCAGCGAGAGCTTCTCCGGCCAAACCGACCGTAACAGAGCCGCAGGCCATAATCACGGCGTTGGCACCCGCCTCTTTCAAATCGGCCCAGGCCACCTCATCCTGCGCTTCAGCCTGGTCTTTCAAGGCCGCGGCGTTGATCTGGTTGTTGAATATGTTGGCCAGTTTGCGGGCCTTTTCGATGTCGCCGGAAGCCAGGGCGCCATCTTCATAGAACATTTTCTCGGCCCGTTCGCGGGCGGCATCACGGTCTTCTTCTGGCAGCAGGTTGATCTGGCGGTCGATGATGGCGGCCGCCTTCTTGGTCTGGATATAGCGTTCAGCTTCCACTTTCGAGTCGTGGATCATCTTGGCATTGGCATATTGCTCGAATTCAGTGCGCGTGTGGACGAACTGTCCGGTCTGCAGCTGGCGGATATTGTCCCGCTCGCTCTGGATGTCGGAACGCTGGTACATTATGCGCCTGTCGAAGTCCTCTATTTCCTGCTGGATCCATTTGCGCTCCTGATCCGTCTTGGCGGAATAGAGCCGGCTCATGGCGGCCCGGCGGCTCTCTTCATCCCGGCGGATATTGTTCTCTATAAGCTTGATGTTCTCCTCCCTCCAGGCGATGGATTCTTGCTTGGACTGTTGCTCGTGGGCAAGGGAATCTCTCACTTGCTGCTTGCGCGCGGATTGCTCGTCAAATACTGCCTGGGCAGCCCTAGGGTCGCCGCTGGCGGCATCCGCATCGTCGGTTTTGCTCTTCCGTCCGCCTCCCAGACGTATTTTCGGCAGATTCTTGGCGTTGGCGGCCTCAATGACGGCTTGCTGCTTGAATGCTTCCTCCAGGTCGTCAATAAGTTTGTGCGGGACGACTCCGTCATCCTTCCATTCGTACTTGTTGAATCTGTCATCCATGGCCCACAGCAGCGCGGTCTTGAAGAAGACGCCCGCCCGTAGCACACGGTTTCCATAGTGGGCGGCCAGTTCATGGTATTCCTGTTTCCGCTGAGCTAAGCCGGGATCCTTCTTGTCCTCGTCCGTCGGGTAGGAGATCTCGAATTGCCGCATCAGGTTCATCGTCATCATGGTGATGGCCATGACCGGCGGTTTGGGGTAGTAGGTCTGGAAAGTGCCGTCTGACTTGAAGTCGGGTCTCAAGTTGCCCTTGTCGCTGAAATACATCTGCTCGATCTTGACATTGCCCACGCCCTGCGGATCGTTTTCCTTGTCTTCGACCGGTAGGCCGTCTTCTTTCAGTTCCAGGACGAAATAGCGGTCTTCATCATTGACTTTCACCTTCATCAGGTAGCGCATCATCGGCTCGGTCAGCGGATCCAGTCCTTCCACTTGGTGTTCCTTGTCAACGCGCGTACCCATCCATGTCTCACCCAGATAGATTTCCTTGGGTTTGAAAGCCCGGCGGTAGCGGTCACGCGCCGCCTGGCGAGCCTCGAGGGGGTTGGGCGGATTCCCAAGAGCCTGGATGCGGTTGGCCAGCTCGTCCATGGCCGCTTCCAGTTGTTTCAAAGTGCCTGTGTAGAGTCTGGCCTGGAACATGGCGGAACTGAAAGCCTCCTTGTCATCCCAGTCCATAGCCTCGGCGGCGTCGAAGGTGAGGAGTTCCACGTTCGACACGCTGTTGAGGTAACTCTCGCGGGCCACGATGAACTGGCTCAGGAGCGGCGTGAGCTTGTTCATGTAGTCAATGATCTCCTGTGTGGGATTGTTGAAAAGAGGGGCCCACATCCGCATGAATTCCTCCGCGTCTTTCTCGCTCATTTCCCCGTAGATGATGCGGAGGCTCTCGAAGGCCACCGACACGGCCATGTTGTATTCGATAGCCGATATTTTCGAGATGTCCGGGAGTGGATCAGGGATGACAGCCTTGACACCATCAGGGAGTTTGACAGGTTCCGGGGAGACTTGTTCCCAGGGCGTCCCCGCTGTCTTTTGGTTCTCCTTGGCATACGGGTTGTCGGCATTGAACTGGATAGTTGTCTGCCTGGTGGAAGGTAATTCCACGTTCGTTTTTTTCTTGTTCTGTGCCTGTGTGGGAGCGGATCCAATCGACAGGACTGCCAGCAAGATGGAGAGGTGGGAGAGGATTCGTTTCATGGCTATGTGGAAATTAGTCTATCAGGACGTACCAATGATCTTCGCTGAAGGGGACGAGCTTGTCACCGACCTTGCGGAGCCCCAAAATATTCCTGCTCTCGGGAGCCGGATGGTTGAACCAGATGATCGGATTGTCCTGCGGGTCAAGGGCGATGGAGATCACCTCGGGGGTGCCATATTCCTCAAGGTCAACGTTCCAGATGCTGTAGGGCTCATTGGGGTCGAATTCCGCCTTGATGGAATATGTCGCAGTGATCTCGCCGTAATCGATCCAAGCGAACGCCACCATGGCCTCTTTCCCCTTATGCTCAAACTCTACCATGCCGAAGGCCCTGTTTGATTCCCTTAGCTGGGCTACTCTTCTGGAATACATTACCTTCCGGCCGAACTTCTTCTCAAGTTCCTGCTCGTAGACCAAGTCCAGCGGAACCTCCGGCTCGGGGTATTTCCAGCGGCTGAAGGACGGGAACTCGTGGAAAGCGGCAAACTTGCTGTCGGCCGCGAGGGCGATAATGTCGTAGTTGTCGTAGCCCCGGAACATCTGCTTTCGCAGCACGTCGTAGGTGCGGAGCTCATAGTGGATGCCCCGTGACTCGCTGGGATCGGCCATGTAGCAGCCCCACTTGGCGTTCTCGTCCTTGGAGTTGTCTCTCACAAAGAAGAGCCTGCCGACATTTTGCTTGAATATCAGCCAGTTGTTCATCGAGTAGTCATATTCGGTCTCCTGATCGTTGGGAGTGACGAACTCGAAGAGATCTTTGTCGGGATAGACATAGCTGGGCTTTTCGAGACTCTCCCAGTCGTAGGGGATTCCGCTGTTCCAGTAGGCTCCGGGAGTGATGTACTGGTCTTTGTAGGGGAGGCGGACCTCGGTGACGTCATAGTTCCCGGTGAACGCGCTGTCACCGATCCCCACCACAGGATAGTCCTCTCCGTTAATTGTCACGCTCTCAGGTACTTCTATTATTCCTGAATACCGTCCGCCCTTTGCCAGGACAACGGCTGTCACCTCGTCCACGAAGTTGAACATGTAGCCTTTGCTGTCGGCGAAGGTCGCGCCCTCGTGACGGTATTGGGCAGCTAGCCCCATCCCCATTCCGAAGGGGGAGCCTCCGGCGTTGTAGGAGTCGAACAGCTCAAGCATGTCATATTCCGGGTCGAACTTGCCGGTGAGTGTGTAGTCCCAATGGTCGGACTTGATGTTGTAGCTGAAGGTGTTGCCTTTCATCGGGATCCATTTGCCTCCCTCAGGTGTGAGCTCGGCAGAGTGGCCGTCCTCGTTGATGGCGAAGGCGTGGAACCAGATTTCTCCCTTCTCGTTGAAAGCGACGCTGATCGACCCGGTAGCACCGATGTCCTCATAACTGTAGACTCCGCTCTTGAAAGGAGTGGCTGCGGATGCTGTTTGTCCTGTTAATACGGCGGCCAGGATAGCTGTGAAAAGCGCCGCCAATCCGGATAGTGTTATTCGTAGGTTTCTCATATCGTAAAGATAATCAAAATTACTGAATAACAACTATTCCGGACTTTTTTAGCCTGATACGGAGCTAGAAGCTGAATTTGTAGCCGATGCCGATGCTGGTGTTGAACTTCCGGTCGTAGGTCAGGGACTTCAGCTTTGTGCCTTCCTTGTTAGTGTCTATCTCTTTGTCACGGCAATAGTCCCCAAGGACGAAGAAGTCGAATGAGTTGTGCCGATCGAGTTTCCATTCGACTCCGAGGGAGCCCCTCAGACGGTTGAAATAGACGTCGTTGTAGCCTCCGAAAGAATAATCTGAATATGACTGGGTTGACGCGTTCCAAGTGGCTGAGCAGGAAGGGTCGTTGAACACGTTGCGGAGCTCCACATAACCGTACGGAGTCACTGTCTGGGAAGCCTTGTAGGAGACCTTGAA
>JAGAFU010000012.1 GCA_017627955.1 Bacteroidales bacterium
AGAGAAAATACCTCTCGACAAACTCTTTGGAAAACCTAACTACAATATTGTCAATGAACTTGATGGTTCTACCGAACCGACTTTGTTTTAAATGTTAAACTTTATATAAACTGTCCGGAACTTTTACCGGACACACATGATCAAGGAATATGACTCGAGGTTTTAGACGGGCCGTCAAGATGGTTAATTTCCTTCACTCTCAAGGGCGTCCGATCTTGTACAAGACCCTTGACCGGTTGATGGATGGATTGATAATGAAAGAGAAACGCCAACTGGCAGACTACATCATCAAGGCGTATTCGAAGATAAATTACGAGCGATTGATAAAGTTATACGACTCCTATGAAAAGATGACTAACGCTTTCAGCGATAACACCGGCAGCGAGTATGACATCAAGGAAGAATTTGACCAATATGCCGGGTTCGAATACCGGAAAATGGCTCATCACTTAGCTCAAGACAAACGCTACAATGACATAGGCGACCTGATCAGGCTTCCAGCCGAGAAACGGATTGAATATCTTTGGGAATTGGTTGAGCAGTGTCATGTCACCATCGAGCATGCCAGAAGGTTCCTCCACATCGACTCCGGGACTAACCCAACGGCCGCATGAGTTTCTCTCTTTCTACGGGCCGGAGACGGATAAGTATTGATATTCAAATAGTTAAAGAATCTCCCATGCCCGAATTGAAGCATGGGAGATTACGGAAGTAGTTGATTTTCAACAGCAATGTGTCTCCGGCGCTAAAGGGAGGGGGCACAACCGGCGCTAGAAGGTTATGTCCTTGGGTTTGTCGAGATGGCCGCCGGTGTTGAAGTGCTGGTTGTCCGGCAGGTCAATGTCGGTGCGGGCGGCTCCCTTAGTCATAAGGGCCTTAAGCTCAGGAAGATAATGCTGGTACACTCCCCTCGGAGTCGTATCCTTGTCCTTGCAGATGCTGGCGGCCATACCGACAACCTCACCCATCATCGCGCCCGTGCGCATAAGCCTCGTGGAGCCCAGCGTAACATGCGTGGTCGAGATGTCACGCCCGGCCATGAAAAGGTTGTCCACATTCCTGGAATACAAGCAGCGGTAAGGCACTGAGTAAGGATAGATAGGGTTGCTCTTCGTGGCGGCCTTGAACTCTGTCCCGGGGAAGTTCGCGGTGTTCTCCGGATCCGGGAAATGGAGGTCGAAATGCCAGTTGATCGTGAAGGAGGCATCCTCATGGAAGACCTGCTTGTCCACATCGTCCTGTTTGAGAATATAATCCCCGACCAGACGGCGGGACTCCCTCTTTCCGGCCACATAAGCTACCCAGCCGAGGGAACGGTTGGCATATTCAGCCTTCCCTGAGAAATGGTTCTTGAGGAAGCTCCAGTTGGAATACACCACCAGAAGGCCATAGTCCCTGATCCGCTCGAAATCGTAAATCTGGTTCAGATTCATTCCGGTCTCCCAGGTCCATTCGCCCATCTTAACCTTCTCGCAGTTGTCCTCATTGAAGACAACCCCGTACTGGAACTCAGGGAAAGTGGACTTTTTGGCGTCCTCGACGCTATACCACTGGACGGAGGAACCCATAGTCAGCTTGTCGCCCTTTTCAGGAGCGAGAGCCTCACCGAACTCGTCGCGGCCTTCCCGACCCATCATCCAGTCAGCCCCAGCAAGGAAGCCGATGGTTCCGTCGCCGGTACAATCCGCGAACATGGGAGCCTTGAGGCAGAGTTCCTCTCCGGACTCGATATTCCTGATAACGACAGAGGATATCTTGGAGCCATCCTTATTGACCTTGACAGCCCTAAAGCAAGGCAGGTAGGTAAGTCCTTCCTGACCCTTGATGAAGGCCTCTTTCTTGTCGTCCTCGTAATTGGAGGCAGGCTGGGCGTTACCGCCTTTAGAGTGGCCGAACTCCCGGAGCATCCTGCCCAGAGCGGGATATTTCCCAAGCTCGACCAGTCCGCCGAGATGAACCCTGATCTCCGAGGAGTTGTTTCCTCCGGCAATAGGACGGTCGTTCACGAGGGCGACCTTGCAGCCGAACCGGGCGGCGGAGACGGCCGCGCACATCCCGGCCACACCGCCTCCAATCACCACGAAATCGTATTCCCCGCCATCGGAAGGCTGAGCCGGCAGAGCACCGACAGAACGGCGGAAAGCCTCAAGATCAGCGACTTCCGAAGGAGGAACGGTCCCTTGATCCTTTGTCAGCCAGATGGCGTCGCAGCGTCCGTCAAAGCCTCCCAGGTCGGAAAGCGCAAGGGCGGTCTGGCCGGCCTTCAGCTTGACGCTTCCTGAATATTGCCACTCCCACTTGTCTCCCTTCGTGCCGAGGACAGTCTTGAGCGCTTTCCCCTGCAACTTGACCTTGAAGGCTCCGGGGCCATCCTTGGAGGTGGTCCAAGGAGAGGTCCAGTTGTAGGTGCGGACATAGATATGCCAGGTCCCGGCTTCGGGAATATTTACGGTTGTCACAGCGTCAGCGACCGGTTTTCCCATGCCGTGGGCGATCAGGTAGGGCGAGCCCATGAGGTCCATGAACTGCTGATCCACGGACCAGCCGCCCTTGTCGGCAAAGGATTCGGCCTCGACGAATATGCCAGTAGAGGGGAGATCCTTCGCTTCGACTAGATCCTTCGCTTCGCTCAGGATGACAGGAATGGTGCCTGTCATTCTGAAGGAGCAAAGCGACTGAAGAATCTGGATAGCGATAACTATCAGGAAAAATCTTTTCATAATCAACAGATTATCTGTACTCAAACAATACTGTGGCCTTGGTGGGCTGATCCGCCTTCAGGCGGATCCACCTGGCCTGGAAAGCTTCCGGGAAGCGATGCTCGAGAGTGTCTCCGGGCTTGACGGTAAAGTCCCCGTAACGGAACCACTGGCCGTCTCCGGTCGGATCAACCTCAACGGTGAAGGTCACTTCACCGGACGAGCGGTGGGAAATCGCCATCTCCCTCTTGTCGTAGAAACCGATCAGGAACGGGTCTGAATATTCCCCAGCCTTGACCTCGGTCTCAACCCAAGGGCCGCCGTGGCCGGTAGGCTTGCCAAGTTTCCAGAGGTCATCAATAGCTCCAGCCCAGACCGCCGCCTTGCCATCCTCGGAGAAGACGACGTGAGGGTTGCCCTTGGCCGCGTCATGATCTATTCCGGTCATGATGAGCATGCCCCGGTACGAGGCGTAGTCATTGACACCGAACTTGTGAGAAGCGACAGGACGCACCTTGGCGTAACCATCTGCGTTCTCTGCCGGAAGCTCGTAGAACGTGCCGGCAAGGGAGAGGAGATCCCTCTCGGTCGCCACTTCGCGGCAAAGCCTCAAGGCGCCTTCCTCGATCTTGGAAGCGTACTTGTCATCGCCCAGAGGAAGCCTCCAGCGGCGATTCTTGGCGTCCACGATCAGGATAGAACCTTCCTCGACATCAACGACATCGACCGGAATCTCAAACTTGTCACGAATATAATCAGCCATCTCGGCATCCTCTTTCGCGACGAAATTCATCTCACCGTCGATCTCGTAATATTTCTCCCCGTCAGAGGTCCGGGCAAGGACTCCGAGAGCCCTGCGCTGGTCAGGAAGGCCATACAGGAAGCCTTGGGAATCATTGTCGCTCCTGACAGGCGCGAGACCTGCGAAGATCGGGTCAGGCTCGGTCGTCCTGGTCTCTTTCTGGGCCAGCACGAACGTAAGGTCAACATTGTTGTCATTCATGCTGATAGCCCTGATCCAGACAGCGTCAAGAGTCTCGTCGAAGGGGAAGAACATCGAGTCGCCAGGCTTAACCATAGTCCTGAAAGCCTCAGTCCAGTTTCCGTCTCCCTTCTTGTCAACCTCGAACTTGATGTCGGCAGGAGTCTTGGAATGATTGGCGATCCAGGCGCAGCGGTTGTCCCATCCTTTGATCAGGAACGGGTCTGAAGGAACTCCGGCCTTGACATCCTCCTTGAGCCAAACAGATCCTCCCGCAGTGGTGGGTCCCACATGGTCGGGCTGGTCATAAGGGGTGAACCAGACGTTGGAGTTGGACTGGCCGGGGCCTCCGATGCGGCCTTTCTGCTTACGCTTGTTAAGGAACTCGCTTTGGGCGGAATCGTCGCAGCCGAACACCAGACGGCCGTTCCACTCCGCGAAATCAGCGATGACCTTAAGGTAAGCGCCTCTCGGGCTGATGCCGGCGGAATTGGCAGACGAGAAGGTTCCGGGGAAACGCCAGAACATTCCGTGCATAGTCATAAGATAGTCAGGATCAGCGCCTTCCGGGGCTATATTCCTGATCCTCGGCCACTCAGTGTTCCATCCGTGGGCTCCGTCGTACGCGAAGCTCGCCTTGGGAAGACGGTAATATGTCCACCCCTTGTCGGGCTCCCTCAGGGCCAGGATCACGGACTTGTAGTCCCAGCCAAGGGCCCAGATGGGATCGGTCGCCGGAGAAGGGTTCCCATGGATTCCCCCAGGGCCGGTGATCTCGGTGAACTGATTGCGCCTCACGAGCTTCCAGTCTTTCCCGTCCCACTCCACAAGGGCACCGGAAGGGATGTCGAACTGCTTCTGCGCGAGCTCCCCTTCCTCTCCGTTGTTGGAATATACAGCCACTCCCTGGCCAGAGTAGAATCCCTTTCCATGATAGCCGGGGAACAGGTCGCAAAGAGGCCCGGTGAAGCCTTCTTTGCGCTTCTGGTTGCCGTCCTTGTAGAGCTCGATCCCGTCAAGGCTATGGACATCGATGTCATAGAAACCCGCCTCCATGGAAGCGTAGAGAATACGGTTCTCCGGATCGGTCAGATGACGGGCGAATCCGGTCGGACGGCCGGGGAACTTATCGTACGGGAGCGCCCTGACATTCTTTTCAGAGTCGATGGCGTAGGGCCCGATGAAGAGCTGGCCGCTCTCGTCGTGGATCATTCGGCTGGCGGGAGTGCCGCCGATGCTCTCGGGACGGACTATCTGCTCCAAAGAAGGGGTGATCTGGTAGAGCTTGTCGTCTGAGCCGAACGGCTCGTGGGGAGAATAGCTCACCACCCACAGGTCGCCCTGCCACGGCACGACAGCACCTGTGCCGCACTCCCCTTGGGAGTTGTAATATGCCAGATGCGGATAGATGCCGCTGAAGTTCTTGTGGCCAGTCTCATCAACCGCCGACGGAGCCTTCTGGGAGCAAGCGGCGGCGGCCACCAGGGCCGCCGTCACCGCAAAGATTCTTAATAAGTTACGCATATCCTAATAACCAGGATTCTGGGTCAGGTTCTCGTTGATCAGACGGTCTGAAGCCGGGATCGGCCAGAGGTAATCCCTGGCGGGATTGAACTGGCGGGTAGTGGCCTGGACCACATATCCCTTCTCCGCCATGTAGCGGACATCAGCGATACCGTTCTCATCGATCTCAGGAGTACCTCCGATCGGATAGTTTCCGTCGAGCCAGTTCTGGGCGAGCTTCTGGTACTCAGGAGGAGTGTTGGCGAGATTTCCGTCCCAGCTGGCGTTTCCGGACCATGTCCTCTCAAGATAGTAGATAGGACGGTTGAAGACGACCTCAGCGATCCTCCAGCGGATCAGGTCCTCATACCTGTGACCCTCAGCGGCCATCTCGATGAAGCGCTCGGTGCGGATGATCGTGCGAAGCTTGGCCTGGTCGCCGGCGACCACCTTGGGATACTCGAGACCGGTACCATTGTAGGCGCGCTCGCGGAGCTTGTTGATCGTGGCGTCAAGCACGGCCTGATCGCACTTGCCCTGCTCGTTCATGGCCTCGGCATACATCAGGAGGACATCGCCGTAACGCATGTCTTGATAGGCGTTGACACCCTTCCAGCTGTTGGCGGCGATCCAAGTGCTCGGATTGGAGAACTTCTTGAATACGAAACCGTTATAGGCGGCGTGGAGGGCGCAGGCCTTGGAGTCGGTGTTGTTGACCAGGGCTCCGTCAGAGATCCTATGAACCTTGTTGGCCAAAGGAGAAGGAGAGTGCTCGAAACCGAAGAAAGCGTAGTCCTCAGGCTTGTAGGTTCCGTCCTTCATACACTTTGAATCCGGCTGGGCGAAAGGCACGATGGTCATCGCCATACGAGGGTCGCGGTTGTCGAAGATAGCCTTGGGGTTGTACAGAGGGGACTCGTCGATGGGCAGACCGTCTGTGCAAGGATAGGCGCAGACAAGCTCCAGACCAGGATTCCTGGCACCCCAGCCACCGGCCAGACGGGTGAGGATGTTCTGGATGTCATTGTCGAACCAGTAATATACTTTCAGGGAATAGTCACCCTTGAAGACGAAGATCCACTCAGGGGATGTCGCCGCGGTGAACAGATCCTGATAGTTCTCATGGAGTGAATAGACTCCGAGATCCATGCAAGCCTTCGCCGCGGTGGCGGCGGTAGCGTAATCGCCATTGTAGATGGCCATACGGGCCTTGTAGGCGTATGCCATACCCTTGGTGGCTCTCTGCACTCCGCTATATCCGTTAGGGAGCATGGAAGCGGCCTTGTCAAAGCATTCGTACGAGAACGCGAGGACCTCGCTCTTAGGGGAACGGGAAGCGGAATAAGCCTCCTCAAGGGTCATTCCGGTCTTGTCCAGGATGACGTCTCCCCAGCGGAAAGCCAACATACCGTATGCGTAGCCGATGTAGAAATAAGCCTCGCCCTTGTACTGTTCGAGAGTCTTGGCGTTGATTCCAAGATCAGCGCCTTTCTCGTCCAGGTTCTTGAGGATTCTCAGGGAACGGGCGATGCCTTTATAGTAGTTCTGCCAATAAGTGGCGATGGTTCCATTCTCAGCGGTCAAGGTGCCGTTGAAAGTGAACTGGGTGTTGCTTCGATAGGTGACATCATCTCCCCAGTCGGTACCGTCGATCGGGAAGAAAGCCGTCCGGTACAGGTCGTTGAGACTCATCTCGATCTCGGAAGCGGAAGAATACCAGTTCTCGCTGGAACCCTCGGAGAGAGGATTGAGGTTGAGATCGACGCAGGAAGTGATCATCAGCGCCGAAATCATTGATATAGCAATAGTTATAATCTTTTTCATGATAGCGCCTCCTTTAGAATTTGACATTTACACCAAAGATGAATGAGGTCGAGATGAAATCGGAAGTGGTCCCGACTTCAGGATCCCAGCCCTTCGGGAAGTTGCTGATGGCGGGAAGGTCGGTGACATTCGCGTAGACCCTGAGGCTCTTGACGAAAGTCTTCTCCATGATATGCTTGGGAACAGTGTAACCGAGGGTGATATTCTTCACGCGGAAATACGCTCCGTTGAACATCCAGTAATCAGAGCCAGCGCTCTGGCTGCCGGTGTTGGTGTAGGTGACCCTTGGATACTTGGCGGTCTTGTTGGCCTCGTCATCGCCGATCCTCCAGTAGTTTCCTACAAGGATCTGGGGAGCGGAACCCCACTGGTTCTTGTAAGGCTGGATCCACCAGTACTGGGAAAGGACGTTCTGGTGGCCGATGCCCTGGAAGGACATGTTGAAGTCCCAGTTCTTCCATCCCATGTAGATATTCCCACCATAAAGGTACTCGGGAAGCGAGTTGCCCATCTTGACCTTGTCGTCGGCGTTGATCTTGCCGTCGCCGTTCACATCGACGTACTTGATGTCGCCGGGCTTGTCGTTTCCTGAATATGTCGGGATGCGCTGTCCGCCCGGAGCGAGCTCTTCCTGGTTCTGGATCAAGCCGTCAGTCTTGTAGATGAACCACTCGTTGTAGTAGGAGCCCTCCTCGATGATATTGTTGCCGTTGATGGTCCTCTTGTCACCGACATAACCCATCTTGGAACGGTAGTCGGAAAGGTTGGCCGAGATGCCGTAAGAGAAATCACCCTTGCGGTCGCTCCAGCCAATCTCGAGGTCCCAGCCATTGGTGTACATGTCACCGGCGTTCTGGGAAGGGGCGGAGTATCCGGCGTATGAAGGGAATCCGAGGGTGAGGAGCATGTTCTCCGTCTTCTTGTGGTAGTAGTCGGCGGAAGCCCTCAGACGGCCGTCAAAGAAGTTGGCATCGAGGCCGACACCCGTGGAAGTCGTTGTCTCCCAGGTGATATCGCGGAAAGCGTAGTAAACCTGGGCGGCGTTCTGCAGGGCGGTCACGCTGCCGTCCTTGTTCATCATGTAGCTGTTGCCGAAGCTGATGGCGGCCTGGTAAGGGAACTCGGAACCGATACGCTCGTTACCAAGCTGTCCCCATGAACCGCGGAGCTTCAGGTAAGAGACCACGTTGTTCTTGAACCAAGGCTCCTCGGAGATGACCCAACCTGCGGAGACTGAAGGGAAGTAACCCCAGCGGCACTCGCTCGCGAAACGGGAAGATCCGTCAGCGCGGAAGTTGGCCTGGAGCATGTACTTGTTCCTGAAAGAATACATCAGACGGCCGAAACCGGACTGGTAAGCGTTGTGGCCAGCGGAACCGCTGTTGAACTGATAGTCCTCGGGGCCGATGTTGAGGTAAGGGTAATTGTCGAGCAAGTATTTGGTCCTGCTGGCTCCGAGGTTCTCCCACTCGCGCTTGTAGCCCTCATAACCGACCATCAGGTTGAAAGAGTGGTCGCCGAATTTCTTGGTGTAGTTGGCGTAGGCCTGATAGGTGTAGGCTTGGTTGTCGTTGCGAGTCTCGTTCAAGTCAGTTGAACGGTTGATCTCACTGAGGATCCTGGTTCCGTCCTCTTTCTCGACATAGACAGCCTTGTTGAATCTCTTGTTCTTGTAGAACGAGAAACGCGGGGCGAAGATCGTAGTGATCTTGAAGTCCTTGAAAGGAGTGATGTCAAACTGGATCTTTCCGCCTAATCTATAATAATTTCCCTTGCTTATGCCTCCTTCGGTGAAGCCGGCGAGAGGGTTGGCACCATCCTTCACGTCAGCATATCTTCCGTCTTCCCAGTAGGGGCCGTATATAGGGGCGGCGATATAAGCCCAGTACACGACGCTGTTATTGGCGGGAGATGTGAACTCGCTCAGGGAGAAATCGAGGTCAACGTTGGCCTTCAACCACTTGGATATCTGCCAGTCATTGTTCAGACGACCGGAATAGCGCTCGTGGCCGCGGTACATGTAGTAACCCTCACCCTTCTGGTAATTCATCGTGAACTTTGTCCTCAGGTTCTCGCGGCCACCGGTGATACTCATATTGTGCCTCTGGTGGGAGGTGGTGTTCTTGAGAAGGACCTTGGTCCAGTCCGTGTCCGGATAATGATAAGGATCCTTGGCGTTGTTAGCCGCATAGGAGTTGATATATTCCTCAGTGTACTCAGAGAAGGGGCTCGAGGCTCCGTCGTTGTACTTCAGGTCGTCGACTATCCTCATCCAGTCCGTCGCGTTCGTGAGCGTGGGGCGGGCGGTAGGCTTGTCAATCGCATAGGAATAGTTGTATTCAACGGAGAACTTGTTCTCCTGCGCGCGTCTTGTGGTGATAAGGATAACACCGGCGGCGGCCCTTGATCCATAAATAGATGCGGAGGCGGCGTCCTTCAAGACCGCGATGTCCTGCACATCCTCGGCGGCCACATCATCCAGAGTTCCGGGAACTCCGTCGATAATGACCAGCGGGTCGTTGTCCGACATCGTGGTGACACCGTGGATACGGATGGTTCCGGATCCGCCGGGCTCACCGGAAGAACGTGTGACTTGGAGACCGGCGATCATTCCCTGCAGGGCGTTGGAAAGCATCTGCTGGGAGCGTTCCTCGACATTCTCACCACGGACAGAAGATATGGATCCGGTGAGGTCTCCCTTACGGGCTGTACCGTAACCGATGGCCACGGCATTGTCCAGAAGGTTGATGTCAGTGTCCAGAACAATGTTAAGGACAGTGGATGAACCAACCTTCACATCCTTGGTCTTGAAACCGATAGATGACACGCGGAGTGTGTTGCCAGGCCGCACCGTGATGGAGAACGCTCCGTTCTCGTCAGCGATGGCACCCTTGGTAGCATCTTCAACAAGCATGATACTGGCACCGATGATCGGCTCGCCATTATCATCCTTCACAGTTCCCCGGACTGTGTTCTGGGCGTACATGGAGATCCATGCTCCGCACATAACCAGCCCGGTCAACAGCAGCTTAAGTGCTGAAAAGGCATTTTTACGCATAAATAGATTTGGTTTATAATGTGGATTAATCTTTCGTTTTTTATCATCTTCTTGCGCAATTTAACTATTTTTTATCAATCCAGGTGTATTTTGTAACAAAATTGTAGAATTTATCGCCTATTTGTGTTTTTCTCAAATCTTGAGTAACTTCGACCCCCTGAAAACAACGAACATAACATCAATGGCAAAAGAGACATGGACTCCCGGCATCGGCACGCTTTGCGTGCAAGCCGGTTACAATCCCGGGAAAGGCGACCCAAGGCAGATTCCCATCGTGCAAAGCACAACCTTCAAATACGAGACTTCCGACCAGATGGGCCGGCTTTTCGACCTCGAGGACAGCGGATATTTCTACACCAGGCTGCAGAATCCCACCAACGACATGGTGGCCGCCCAGATCGCGGCCCTGGAGGGTGGAGTCGCGGCGATGCTGACTTCCTCCGGCCAGGCGGCGAACCTCTTCGCCTGTCTGAATATCTGTTCGGCGGGAGACCACATCGTCAGCGCCGGGAACATCTACGGCGGGACTTTCAACCTGCTTGGCACCTCACTGGCGAAAATGGGGATCGAGGTGACATTCATCTCCCCGGACTCTTCCGAGGAAGAGATCAGCGCCGCCTTCAGACCCCAGACCAAGCTCCTGTTCGGTGAGACCCTCTCCAATCCGGGAGTGGAAATGCTTGATATTGAGAAATTTGCTCGTATCGCCCACAGCCATGGAGTGCCGCTTGTGATCGACAATACTTTCGCTACTCCAGTGCTTTGCAGGCCTTTTGAATATGGCGCCGACATAGTCACTCACTCAACCACGAAGTACATGGACGGTCATGGGGTGACCGTTGGAGGAGCGCTGGTGGACAGCGGCAACTTCGACTGGGACGCCCACTCCGATAAATATCCCGGCCTTTGCTCCCCCGACCCGTCCTATCACGGACTGATCTACACCAAGGCCTTCGGAAAGGCGGCTTTCATCACCAAGGCCACAAGCCAGCTGATGAGGGATCTCGGCTCAATCCAGAGCCCCCAGAACGCCTTCTACCTCCACCTTGGCCTGCAGAGCCTCCACGTCAGGATCGCCCGTCACAGCGAGAGCGCCCAAAAGGTGGCCGAGTACCTTGTGAACCATCCGGACGTCGCCTGGGTGCGCTATCCCGGACTTAAGGACGACCCTCATCACGAGCTGGCCACGAAATATTTGAAGGCTTTCAGCGGAGTAATGTGTGTGGGCCTTAAAGGCGGCAGGGAGTTTGACAACCGCTTCATGGATTCCCTCAAGCTCATCACGATCGAGACCCATGTGGCCGACTGCCACACCTGTATTCTTCACCCGGCCTCCCACACCCATCGCCAGTTGACCGACGAGCAGCTTAGGGCGGCAGGGATCGCCCCGGACCTGATGCGCCTTAGCATCGGCCTGGAAGACCCCGAGGACATCATCCACGACATTGAGCAAGCCCTCGCCGCCGCACATGAATAGGAACTCCCTGATAATCGACCGACTCGACCTCGAGGCAGGCGGCACCCTTGAGCCGCTGGAAATCGTCTACCACACCTCCGGAACCCGCGGCGGCAAAGTCGTGTGGATCTGCCACGCCCTGACAGCCAACAGCGACCCCGAGGACTGGTGGCCCGGAATGGTCGGCCCCGGAAAAGCCATCGACACCGATAAACATTTCGTGATCTGCGCCAATATTCCCGGATCACCTTACGGCAGCACAGGGCCGGCCTCGATAAACCCGAAGACCGGAAAGCCCTACATGTTGGACTTCCCTGCCCTGACCCTCCGGGACATGACCGCGGCCTCCCAGATCGTACGGAAACACCTGGGGATCGAGAAGATAGACCTTCTGATTGGCAGCTCGATCGGAGGATTCCAGGCCATTGAGTGGGCTGTCTCCGAACCGGAGCTATTCAAGAATGCCCTGTTCATCGCGACCGCTCCGAGGATCTCCCCTTGGATGACCGCCTGGATGGAGGCCCAAAGGATGGCCCTTGAGGCCGACCAGACTTTCAGGCAGGCCAAGGACCTTTCAGGAGGAGCGAATGGCCTGCGTTGCGCGAGGGCCCAAGCCCTTATCTCCTACCGTTGTTTCGAGGGCTTCGAAATCCGGCAGAGCGAGCCTGACCCCGATTGCCTGTTCGCCGGGAGGGCGGCCTCTTACGAGCGTCACCAGGGAGACAAACTCGTCAACCGGAATTTCGATGCGTATTCCTACTGGACCATCGCCAACGCCATGGACAGCCATAATGTCGGCCGGGGAAGAGGAGGAGTCAAGGCGGCCCTTGGAAGGATAACAGCCAATACCACAGTCATTTCCATCGACACCGACGGGATATTCCCTCCTATGGAGATCGAGCGTTGGGCGCCCATGATCCCCGGATCCAGGCACATCGGCATCACCTCGAAATTCGGCCACGACGGCTTCCTTCTCGAGAACGACCTCCTCACGGAAATCATCTCCCCGATCCTGGGATAATCAGTATTCGTCAAATGGCTTGATTGGTTCGACGTGGACGACGACATGGGTCTCCTCGCCGAACTTCTCTTTCAGGGCTTTCTCAATGTAGTGGGTCCTGGAATGGGCATCGATCAAAGGAGTGTTCCCGTCCATCCGGATGTGCATCTCGATCGCGTAGCGGTTGCCGATGCGCCGGGTCTTAAGATTATGCGGATCAGCAACATCGGGGAACGAGGTGACAATATCCAATATCTCCTTCTCAACTTCCTTGGGCAGAGAAGCTTCCATCAATTCGCCGAAGCTTTGGGAAAGAAGTTTCCAAGCGGTCCTGATTATGAATATTCCGACCACGGCAGATGCCAGGGGGTCGAGGATGGTCCACTTGTCGCCAAGAAGGATAGCTCCGCCGATGCCGATCAAAGTTCCGATCGACGAGAGGGCGTCGCTGCGATGGTGCCAGGCGTTGGCCTCAAGGGCGGGAGATTGCAGACTCCTGCCTTTATGGACAGTATACTGATAAGCCCCTTCTTTCAAGATTATGGACACCAGCGCCGCCCAGAGGGCAATCATTCCGGGTTTGGGAATTATCTGTCCGCCAAAGAAATGGAAAAGGGCGACTCCGGCCTGGTATAAAATTCCCCCGGCGACAATGAGAAGCGCGACCCCGATGAACGCCGTCGCGAGGGTCTCGAACTTCCCGTGGCCATATTCATACTTCTTGTCGGCAGGCTTGCCGCTGATCTTCACGAATATGATCACCACGGCATCGGTCAGCAGGTCGGAAAGCGAATGGATGGCGTCCGAGGTCATGGCGGCGCTTCGCCCGAGAATTCCCGCAACGAACTTGAAAGCGGTCAGCACCACATTGACCACGCTGCCAACAAGCGTCACCCGCGTTATTTCCTTCTCCCTGTCCATTCTCCTATTTGCACAGCATGATGTCCAGAATCATGCGATCCGTTATCTTCATGCCAGCGGAACCGATGGCGCCCACGTTTTGAATGGTCTTTTCCACGTCGTCCTCAACGATGCCGTCGGTGGAAGGGATACAGGTGCCTCGAAGGGCCAGAACGGCCGACTGCACGGCGCAGGACACTCCTGAAGCCACCTTCATGGCGCAGCCGACCTTGGCGCCGTCGCAGACCATTCCGGTGATATTTCCGGCCATATTCTTGATCGCGTAGCAGACCTGGCTATAGTCTCCGCCCCGCAGATATACTATGCCACAGGCGCTGCCTGTAGATGCCACCACGCAGCCGCACAGGGCGCTGAGCTTCCCAAGGTAGTGCTTGATGTGGATAGCGACAAGGTTACTTAGGGTAAGCGCTCGCGCGAGGGATTCATCGGCCACATTATATTTCAAGGCATAAGCGATCACGGGCATGCTTACGGTGATGCCCTGGTTTCCGCTGCCGCTGTTGCTCATGGCTGGAAGGGTGCTGCCGGCCATGCGGGCGTCCGAAGCGGCGGCCGTCATCCCCATCGCATAACTCATGAAATCGTCGCCGAAAACCTCTTTCTGGTTTTCCCTGATGGTCTTTCCAACCATTAGGCCGTAATCCCCCTTGAGCCCTTCTTCGGCCAAGGCGAGATTGAGGTCGCGGTCTTTTAAAATAAATGATATGCTTTCATACGGAGCCGAAAGAGCGAAGTCCCAAATATCCTTAACCGTAAGGTCATAAGAATCCGGGGCATGGTCTTCCGCGGCGGCGGCGCTTTCAGAACTCATCAGGATGTGATTGGCGAAACTGGTCTCAACGATGCGGTCGTGATCGTCCTCAATCACCGCGTACGCATGAGGATCCACTTCGGCGCTGGCCTCCAGGCCACCTTCTACGGAAACTGTCGCTTTTACATACAGAAGGTGCTCTGTCTCAGCGACTGAGATATGCACACAGCCCTTTGATACAAGTTCTTTTGCCCGCTCCACGGCCTTCGGAGTCAGACCGCTGAGGACTTCCAGACCGCGGGAGGAATCCCCGCACACGGCGCCAAGGGCAGCCGCGACAGGAAGGCCTACCATTCCGGTTCCCGGGATCCCCACTCCCATGCCGTTCTTAAGGATATTCCCGCTAACGGCAATATCCAGCCGGAAATCCGCCAGCATGCGCCAACTGTCACAACATGAGCAGTTTTCACTTATGATTTCCGCGGCTTTGGCAACAGCCAGGGCCACGGCGATTGGCTCAGTACAACCCAACGCAGGCTTTACTTCGCGCTTGATAAGGGCTATTATTTCTTCACCACTCATAACGGTGTTCCGGCCCCTATTCAACTCTCTTCGATCAACTCATAATCCAAGAGCCTCTGCTCAAGGTTAGCTGACTTGACACGAATCCGGACCTGATCACCAAGGCGGAAGATCTTCTTTGTGCGCTTCCCGACTATCCTGTAATTATCCTCATCAAAGTCATAGAAGTCGGAGCGCATTTCCCTGAGAGCGACCATGCCCTCAATCATCTCGGGCTTGATCTCGACATACATTCCCCATTCGGTAAGGCCTGAAACGACACCGTCAAACTCCTGCCCGACTTTGTCGACCATGTACTCGATAAGTTTGTACTTGATGCTGTCGCGCTCGGCGTTGGCGGCTATCTGCTCCCGCTCCGAAGCATGCTGGCACTGTGCCTCATAATACTCCTTGTTCTGACTCTCGCGGTTGTCAAGGTACATGGCGAGCAGCCTGTGGACCATCGTGTCGGGATAACGGCGGATCGGAGAGGTGAAATGCGTGTAGAACTTGAAAGCCAGACCATAATGGCCGATGTTTTCAGTGGAATACACCGCTTTCGCCATCGAGCGGAGAGCTATCATCTGGAACGCGTCGCGCTCCGGGGTGTCTTTGGAATCGATCAGGAGGCTGTTCAGCGACTTGGCGACATCCCGCCCTGTCGTGACCGGTCCCATCTTGTAGCCGAAATTGCCAACGAACTTCCCGAGGCTGGCAATCTTTTCCATATTCGGCTCATCATGAATACGATAGACAAAAGTCTTGGCATTCTTGTCTTCCTTGCCGTTCATCTTCCCGGAAGTGGCGATGAATTCAGCGACGGACTTATTGGCCAGGAGCATGAATTCCTCGATAAGCCAGTTGGCCTCCTTGGAAATCTTCTCATAAACCCTGATCGGCTTGCCGGTCTCATCGACCTCAACCTTCATCTCGGGACGCTCGAAGCTTATGGCCCCGGCCGAGAAACGCCTCTTGCGCATTATGGCGGCCAATTTATTGAGTTCCAGGATAGCGTCCCGGATCTCCTGAGTCACAGCCGGATCCTCGGGCTCCTTGCCTTCAGTCTCAATGATCTTCTGGGCGCCCTCATAGTCGAAACGGAAATCCGAGCGGATCACGGTCCTGCCGAACCAGCGGTCAACGACATTGGCTTCAGGAGTCATCTCAAACACGGCCGAGAACGTCAGTTTGTCCTCGTTCGGACGAAGAGAGCAAAGCTTGTTGGAAAGCTTCTCGGGAAGCATGGGGACCGTCCTGTCCACAAGATAGACGGATGTGCCTCTTGCCTGGGCCTCCTGATCCATCGGGGTCCCCGGTTTGACATAATACGACACATCGGCGATGTGGACACCCACCTCATAATTGCCGTTCTTCAGCCTCACGAGCGACAAAGCGTCGTCGAAGTCCTTCGCGTCGGTAGGGTCTATGGTGAAAGTCAATGTCTTACGGAAATCCTTGCGTCCTTTGAGGTCCTTTTCGGTGATCTCTTCGGAGATCTGGTCCGCGGCGTTCTCAACCTCCGTTGTAAACCTGTACGGTAGGCCATATTCAGCAAGGATCGCGTGCATCTCCGTCTCGTTCGCTCCAGGTTCGCCAAGAACGTCGGAGATATATCCATGGGGATTCGGTTCCTTCCTGTCCCAACCGTCAATAATGGCAGCCACCTTCATCCCTTTCTTGGCCCCTTCCGGAAGTGACTCAAAATCAATGGAAATATCATAAGGCATAGTCCTGGATTGCATGATCACCCAGGCCTGCTTTCCGACAATATGGAGGATCCCCACGAACGGGGTTTTGCTCCTCTCGACTATCTCTATTATCTCTCCCTCTCTACGACGGCCATCTCCACGCCCCTGGGGCTTCCCGCCCTTGGGAGCTATGACCGCTTTCTTCTCCTTGGTGACAACGCACCTGACGATGTCCCCATTGAGGGCACCGCGTGTCTTCGCAGCCCTGACGAACACATCGTTGTCCTTCTCGTCACCCTCCGGGACGACAAAGACAAAACCATCCCTGCTCATGTGGACCTTCCCGGTCACTTCAGCGAATTTCTTCTTTCCGGCACGTCTCGCTCCGAACTGCTTGTCACGGCTTTTCTTGAGAGCCTGCCGTCCTCCTTTGGCACCACCCTGGCGCTTGTTTCCTTTCTTCATCTCTTATTATTAAATACTCCACAAAGTTAGCAATTATGATTATATTTGTAGACAAGGTTGAATCAATAAAAACAAAACAACTGATATGGCAGACATCAAAAACGACAGCAGGATTGTCCTTACCCTGGACGCCGGAGGAACCAACATGGTCTTCGGCGCGATGAAAGGCGGCGAATACTACGGAAACACCCTCACTCTTCCGTCAAACTCCTCCAATCTGGATCTTTGCCTTCAGGCCATGGTACTTGGCTTCGCGACGATCATCGAGAGGCTTGGCGGCGAGAAGCCCGTGGCCATAAGCTTCGCCTTCCCCGGTCCCGCTGATTATCCAAACGGAATCATCGGCGGATTCCTTCCCAATTTCCCTTCATTCAGGGACGGAGTGGCTTTGGGGCCATTCCTCCAGAAGAAGTTCGGGATCCCCGTGTTCATCAACAACGACGGAGACCTTTACGCCTATGGCGAGGCTCTCGGAGGAGCTCTGCCGGAAATCAACCGGAGGCTTGAGGAGGCGGGCAGCTCAAAGCGTTACCATAACCTCATCGGCTACACTTTCGGGACAGGATTCGGAATAGGGACAGTGATTGACGGCCGTTTGAACAGGGGTGACAACTCTTGTATCGAGACTTTCTGCCTGAAGCACCCGGACATGCCCGATGTCATAGTTGAGGACGGTGTGGCTATCCGCGCGGTCAAAAGAGTCTACGGAGAGCTATCCGGCAATCCCAGCCATGGTCTGGAGCCCAAAGAGATTGGAGCGATCGCCAGAGGTGAAGCCCCTGGTGACAAGGAAGCCGCGATCAAGGCGTTCGACAAGATGGGAGAGGTCGCTGGCGACGCGATCGCTACCGCGGTGACGCTGATCGACGGACTGGTCGTGATCGGTGGAGGAATCATGAATAACTACCAGTTCCTGATGCCAGGAATTCTCCGCACGATGAGAGGCAAGATGCGCCAGCTGACTGGAGAGGAACTCAACAGGGTACAGATGAAGGTCTACAACCTGGACGATCCCGAGGAATTCGAGGCTTTCGCACGCGGCGAGGCCAGGAAGCTGAAGGTCTACGGGAGCGACGATGAGGTGGTCTACGATCCCCAGAAGAGGATAGGCATCATGCGCTCGAAGATCGGAGCAAGCATGGCTATTTCTTTGGGCGCTTATGCGTTCGCCTTATCAGAACTCGACAAATAGGAGGTGACTGACATGTTGTATCCTCTTAAATTCAAGCCCTATCTCTGCGAAAAAGTCTGGGGCGGAGAGAAGATCGCGCCTTTCAAGGGAATAAAGACCGACATGAGCCGCATCGGCGAAAGCTGGGAGATCTCGGCGGTCAAAGGCCATGAATCAATCGTGGAAAACGGCCCCCTCGCCGGCAAGAACTTGACCGAAGTCATGGAAGAATACGGCCCCGAGCTTGTCGGAAAGGAGGTTTTCGCCAACACCGGCACCGAATTCCCGCTCCTGATCAAATTCATTGATGCCAAGGATGACCTGTCGATACAGGTCCACCCCACCGACGAGCTTGCCGCCGTGACCAATCCTGGCCAGAAAGGCAAGACCGAGATGTGGTATGTCGTAGGAGCCGACAAGGGAGCAAAGCTCCTTTCTGGCCTGACAGAGAAGATCACTCCTCAGGAATACGAGGAAAAAGTCAAGGACAACTCGATCACGGATGTTCTGGGGCACTATGACGTACGCCCGGGAGACGTCTTCTTCCTCCCGGCCGGCCGCATCCACGCCATCGGAGCGGGATCTTTCGTGGCCGAGATCCAGCAGACTTCGGACATCACCTACAGGATCTACGATTATGGTCGCCTGGGCCTGGACGGGAAGCCCCGCGAGCTGCATCTCGAGCAAGCCAAGGAGGCGATAGATTTCTCCGTATTCCCGGACTACAGGACGGAATATTCCCTCAAGAAGAACGCCGAAACACGGCTTGTCAGCTGCAAGTACTTCACGACCGATCTGTTCGATCTTGACCAAAATGTCACAAAGGACCTTTCAGGACTCGACTCTTTCGTGGTGGTAATGTGCGTCGCGGGTAATGGTAAACTGATTGACAAGGAGAATGACGGGACAACCCATGAAATCGCCCTGCACCAGGGTGAAACCGTCCTCATTCCCGCCTCCTCCAACGCGGTAAGCCTCCTCCCCGACGGCTTCATGACCTGCCTGACCAGCCACATTTAGAGAGGCTATATTATTTTTTAGGGGCTAACCACTTTGTGATTAGCCCCTTAATTAACTGGTTAACAGGAAAAGACATTAGAATTCAATTGGCTCCTTGTCAGCTCCGGAATAGACGCCGACGAAAAGGATCAATCCTGAGCCGGCTTCTGAAATCGTGTAAATGAAAGGCCTGTCAGCGACAAAGGCTTCTATGCCCTGGGTTCCCGACGGACCGGGAGAAATAGGAGCCCTCGCCTGAGTCACCGCAGCGGCTGAAGCGCCTTCTTCATTCATGAGGAACATGGCTTCCTGTCCGATGAGATTAAGAGAAGGGACACCTTTCTTGAAAGAGAAATCCATCAACATCCTTGTGGAATAAGAAGTCGAGAAGGTCGGAATTGACAACCTGACTTCCTTTTTCTTAAAGCCATTCCTCGTGTCATTCCATGTTTTGGAGTCAAGTTTTTGAAGAACTCCTGAGACACTGTCATTAAGATCGGGAAGAATGATTGAGAGATTGAACGTGCCATCGCCAAAAGGGAGGCTGACAGCCCTGAAGTTGTCGCAACCATAGAAATTCACCTTGTCCTGCTTATTCATGAAAGACGCGTACGCGGCTTTATCAGGGCCAGAATAAAAGAATCTGGTGTCTGTCAAATCCTTATCGAACTTATCCTGCCACTCGCCTTTGAAAAGGAAGACGTTCAATAAAGAAGACTGGAACTCTTCGATAGGGAATGGAGCTTTCTTGATCAATCCATCTGTCTTCTGCTGGCACCAAATGTCTTCCGGACGGTTCCCCATGGGCTGCGCTTGAAGGGATTCGGCCTCAATCTCATTATAATCCGCGGCATAGCTTGATTTAAGAACGTCAAGGAAAAATCCCGGATACTTGGCTGCCCGGACATCGGCCATTAGAGCATTGGCAAGTTTCAGTTCCTTGTTGAAAGAGTCTCCCGAAAGAGATCCGATCAGGTGCTCGAAATAGGTGTTCATCTCATCCAATCCCGCACCTTCGAAGCCAAGCTTCTCGCACATGGCTTTCTCGTCTTCAACCGCATTCCCGATCATCGCCATAGTCATCTGGAACCCAAGGGGACTCAGCAACATATCGGTACCATCTTCAAAAGACTTCTGGAAAAAACGGAAAGCAAAGTCATTGGAAGGAGCGATGTTTTTCATCTCCGTTTCCGACAAGTCAAGCCTGGTCTTAATCACATCATTCTCAATGCCTGGCTCAATGGCCTCTTCATCATTGGCCATTTTCTCGCAAGAGACGACAGCTAATGGCAAAATAAGCATGCCGAGCCACAATAGTTTTTGTGTTTTAAACATATCCTAAAATTATTAATTGAACATTAAATACATTTATCTACAATAATGGGATAATACTGAAAAACTTATAGGGTCTACGAAAGACTTCTACTTATTAAATCCCGATTTTTGAAAATCTTGCATCTAAATATTAAAAAATTTAATTCAATTGCCCCGCAGACAGGTTATAGAAGATTCTTTTGCTATTATTAAATCCCATCGACCAATCGAGTCCGACAATACCATAATGTGCGTCATCATCTTCCCCATTCCATCCATAGTTCATAAGTAAGTATCTGATATGATCGTGCGTGGAAGATTCAACGACGCTCATTCCATCATAAGCATCCGGGTATAATGCCTGCATTTCGCTTTCAGAAATATAAGTCGCATTACTCGGATAGGAATATCCAGAATGGTAATGATAATAATGAGAAGTTACAGTTGTGGTAATAATCGCATCGTAGCAACCATCAATTACCCAAGCATGAGAGCAACCCAATGATGTTGATTCAGCGGTAATAATAACAGGTTTACCGTTCAAAAGATTTGATTTAACGGTGTTGTAATTATAGCTTCCGGCCTGACAGGTTATTCCACAAGGGTTTAAATTCCATGAGAACGAGAGGTTAGCACCCGTCCCTGGCATGGAATAATTCGCACCCATTCTAACCCCAATATCCATCATGAGATCGGAAACATAACCATATGCTGTCGAATCAAACAAGTCTGTATCCAAGTATGGCGAAAGTGTTGAGGCAATTAACGGCATATAATTCCATCTGGGACTGTTTACGACATGATTGCTTTTCTCAAGAGTCAATGTATAAGGATCATTTCCAGACATGCTGCTTACTGACACATCATGCCACAAGTCGTTGGGATATCCAGTCTGCTGATGAAAATAATAAAGGACCTGAGCTACTGCTGTAGGAACACACCCTGTAGGGAATCTCGTATCAGGGACATTTTGAGCATTGGGATCTTCTGGCAAAGAAATATTCCAAGGAAAACGTTGTCCCCACTTAGTCGGAAGTAAATGATCGACATTAGCATCGGTACTTGTGCTGGTCGTTGTGTTGGTAATCCTGATCCACCCCTCGTCAGAGCTCGTATCTCTCAATTGCCTTGGAAACTGACTGTTAACTTGGGTTAAGCTCCTTAATACATTCCACATATTGGCAAACTCTTGATTGTAATCCTCAATGCCACTTTCTTTAATGCTAACAATTTAAGTTTCGCAAGTCATTAGTGTCCGGTAAAAATCCGTAAAAGTTCTTTGAAAATATTGAAAGTTAGGTAATTACAAAGGTTTTCGGAGTCAACCGATTAGAAATTATCTTTGCCAGACTAACGTAGAATGGCATATGGGTAATGGAAAATTGG
>JAGAFU010000003.1 GCA_017627955.1 Bacteroidales bacterium
AAATTCCTTATTTTCACTTTTGTAAACCGCCCCATTGATGGAAACGAATTTTACAAAACCGATCGGAATATTCATATTTGTCGCCGCCCGAATAACCGCGAAAGTAGCCCCGTGTGCCCCGGAATGGACTTGTGTGGATGGTTTCGCCGGAAATGATTAAATTTGCGAAGTGAAAACATTTTGTCACTGATTTTTGAATTCTCACGATGATACCATCAATACGTATTTCTGACTACTCTTACGACCTTCCGGAAGAAAGGATCGCCAAATATCCTCTTCCGGAAAGGGATTCTTCCAAACTTCTGCGCTACAAAGACGGCCAAGTGGAAGATTATATATTCAGGGATCTGCCCGGGCTTCTTCCGGAAGGTTCTCTCATGATATTCAACGACACCAAAGTCGTCCCAGCCCGCCTGCATTTCCAGCGGGAATCAGGGGCGCATATCGAGATTTTCTGCCTTGAGCCTGTATCCCCTGTGGAGTACAACCTGGCTTTCGCCTCTGTTGGAAGGTGCTCCTGGAAATGCGTGATAGGTAATTCTAAGCGCTGGAAGGGTGATGTCCTCGGGCTGTATAATCCGGAAGCTGATCCGAAGGTCGCCGCTCTTGGTCTAAGAGCCCGGCTTCTGAGCCGTGACGACAGGACAGGAGTCGTGGAGTTCACTTGGGAAGGTAACGAACCTTTCTCCAATGTGCTCGACATCTGCGGTACCGTGCCGATCCCGCCTTACTTGAACCGTCAGACGGAAGCGATTGATTCTGAGAGGTATCAAACTCTTTACGCGAAGATTCGGGGATCAGTCGCGGCTCCCACTGCCGGGCTTCATTTCACGGATAGGGTCCTGGACGGGATCAAGTCCAAGGGGATAAGCGTTGAAAACGTGTGCCTCCACGTCGGCGCCGGAACTTTCCTCCCCGTGAAAAGTGAGGAGATCTCCGGCCATCCGATGCACCGGGAGCCTTTTGCGGTGAGCCTGGATCTCATCAGAAAGATAAGGGAGAACGAGGGAAAACTTATCGCGGTCGGCACGACGTCCGTCCGCACTCTCGAGTCGTTGTACTACGTCGGGGTCAGCTGTTTGGAGAAAGGAACCCCGGAAGATGTCACCCAGTGGGCGCCTTATGAGAGGGAGTATTCCATAAGCGTCGGCGACTCCTTGGACGCTATTATCAAATATCTGGAGGACAATGGATTAAGTGAGCTCAAAGTGGGGACAAGGATCATCATCGTCCCGAGCTTCAAGTTCAGGCTCGTGGATATGCTTGTGACAAACTTCCACCAGCCGGAGAGCACGCTGATCCTCCTGGTGTCCGCTTTTGTCGGCGGGGACTGGAGAACGATCTACGACCATGCCCTCGGGAACGGCTACAGGTTCCTCAGCTACGGTGACAGCTCTTTACTTTTCCGGGCGGATGTTGCGAATGCTTTCGGAAATGCTTAACTTTGAAGGTTAAAAGGTAAAACGTGGATCATCATGGCAGATTATTCTGAATTCGATAGTATATGTCCGTATAATGACGAAGAAGCCGTTAAGGCTTTAGGCAAAGTGGCCAATCATCCGGCCGTGTTCGCTATCTCCGAGTATTTGTTCCCCGACAGGCCCATAACCTATCTCAGGGACGCTCTCAAGTCTGTCAGAAGCATAGACGAGTTCCAGGAGAAGGTTATGAACGACGCCGTCAAGTGGTGCATCGATCACACGATGCATAATTTCTCCTATGACGGGATCAGTTATCTCAAGAGCATAAAGGGCCGGTTCCTCGCTATGTCGAACCACAGGGACATCATTCTGGACCCCGCCGTCACTCAGATGGTGCTTTTCCGTAATGGGATTCCGATGACTGAGATTTGCGTTGGGGATAATCTTATAAAAGAAAGTAAGACAGTTGAATACCTGCTCCGATCTAACAGGATGATTAAAGTGATCAGAGGCATTTCCGCAAGGGATCTTTACCTGTCTTCGCAAATGTTGTCCAAGTACATCCGCCAGACCATCACCTCCGGCAAAGCCTCCATCTGGCTCGCCCAGAGGCAGGGAAGGACCAAGGACGGGATAGACACGACAGAGCAGGGCCTTCTCAAAATGCTCGACATGAGCGGCACGAAGTCTTTCCAGGAGAATTTCGGTGAGCTCAACATCGTGCCTTTGAGCATTTCGTATGAATATGAGCCTTGCGACGTCCGGAAAGCTCGTGAGATACTGATCTCCAGGACGAAGAAATACGTCAAGAGCCGCCACGAGGATATGCACAGCATCGTCATGGGAATCAGGCAGCAGAAAGGCAATGTCCACTTGAACTTCGGACTTCCTCTTACCGCCGAGGAGATCGAGATGGCGAGCAGGTGCGACAAGAACGACCGTTACCAGGCCATACGGCATGCCGTGGACAAGAGGGTCATCGCCGGCTACCATCCGTGGAAAACCAACTATATGGCTTATGACAAGGTCTGGAACACCACAAAATATTCGGATCTCTACACCAAGGAGGATGTCGAGGTCTTCGACGCCTACACGGAGCATCGCCTTGACAAGGTGGAGAAACGGCTGGACCGAGATGAATTGAGGAACATATTCCTACGGATTTACGCCAACCCGGTCCTTTCCAAAGAGCGCCTGGCATCCGGAGAACCGCAAAGAGCCGAGTAAGTCCATGATCATCGACTCGTTAATTCTCCTGGCCGGTCTGGGCCTTGTGATCCTCGGAGCCGAATGGCTGGTCGACGGGGCCTCATCTATTGCCAGGAAGGCGGGTCTGAGTGAATTCCTTATCGGAATGACAATAGTCGGCATCGGTACTTCGATGCCGGAACTGGTTGTGAGTCTTACAGGAGCCCTGAAGGGAAACGCTGACATAGCGATCGGCAATGTGGTCGGATCCAACATTTTCAACGTCCTGTTGATTCTGGGCGTCACGGCTCTCATAAACCCGATCGCCATAACGAGCGACAACAAACGGCGGGACATCCCCTTGAACATCGTCGCCACGATCCTTCTCATCTGCTTCGGGTTGCAGCACACGCTGTTTGGCCTCGGCTCCAGTGACACCATCAACGCGATGGAGGGGGGAATATTCCTTCTGCTCTTCGCGGTTTACATGTATTACTCCTTCAAGACCGGGAAGGAGGATGCCCCGGATGATGACTCTTCCGCTCCCAAGGCATCGTCGAAACTTATGGTGGCCATCTTCATGGTGATCGCCGGACTTGCGGGTCTGGTTTTCGGCGGCGATCTCTTCGTGGATTCCGCCTGCAGGATCGCCAGGGCCGCCGGGTTGTCGGATAAATTCGTGGCTATCACCATATTGGCTGGCGGCACTTCGATGCCGGAACTCGTCACATGTGTCGTGGCCGCCGCGAAGAAGAAAGGCGCTCTCGCTCTCGGGAATATCCTTGGCTCCAATATCTCCAACATTCTGTTGATCCTTGGAGCTTCCGCGATTGCTTGCCCGCTCTCATTCGCCAACATGAAGGCAGTGGATCTCGGGGTCCTCGTCTTGAGTTCCCTGATGATCCTGGTGAGCGCCTGGACTGGGAGGAATAACCGGATCGGCAAATTGGACGCCGCCTCTTTCCTGCTTATATTCGCCTCTTACATGGCCTATCTCATAATGACAATCTAAAAATCACAACGATATGAAATTCCAAGCCATTGATTACAAACTGATGAATGTCGGTACTGGTATGGTATTCGAAGATGCCGGTTGGACGCTGGCAGATCCGCAGGCTCCTTCTCCCTCGCTTGTCAGAGCCGTTTATGCCAACGAGAAGTTCACGCCAAGGGATGATTTGAAAGGGCTGTACAGGTACGCTGAATGGCTTCCGATCAAGAGGACTTTGCGTAAGTCCCACGCTCCTGTGACCTACAAGAGCAAGGGTTTGGGCGATCTTCTCGGGATGGATAACCTCTTTATCACTCTGTCCGGCTATGTGCCCAGGAGGGGTGCCAAGATGGAGACTTGCTCATTCAAGGAGACCGAGGCGTTTTCTGTGTGCGCCAGGCTGCCCAAGAATGACAAACATATTCTTGTGGTCCAGTCGGCCGGCAACACTGCCAGGGCTTTCGCCCGTGTCTGCTCGGACAATGACATTCCGATTGTGATCTGCATTCCCAATGACAATATCTCCGACCTGTGGTTCACCAGGAAGCTGAAACCGTGTGTCAAGGTTATCGCCACACCTAACGGCACTGATTATTACGATGCGATCGCGTTGGGTGAGAAGCTTTGCAAGGATCCCAGGTATCTCGCGGAAGGAGGAGCCAAGAATGTTGCTCGCAGGGACGGCATGGGAACCACCATCCTGAGCGCTGTGGAGGCGATAGGGCGTATCCCTGACGCTTATTTCCAGGCTGTTGGAAGCGGAACTGGCGCAATCGCCGCATGGGAGAATGCCTGCAGGCTTGAGAAGGACGGCCGTTTCGGCGCCAATAACATGAGGGTTTACTGCGTGCAGAACGCTCCATACACCCTTATGTATGACTCTTGGAAGGCCGGATCGAGGGATCTCGTGCCGATCACTCCTGAGGATTCCAGAAAGAAAGCCGAGATCATCCTGGCGAAGGTGCTTTCCAACAGGAAACCGCCGTACGGTCTGGCCGGTGGTGTCTTCGATGTGCTGAAGGCTTCAGGCGGTGACTTCTACAAGGTCACCAATGATGACATCGTCTACTGGATGCTCCAGGTCTATAATAAGGAAGGGTATGACATTTTCCCGGCTTCGGCATCGGCAGTCGCGGCGCTCAAGAAGGCTCTCGATGAGGGTGCTGTCAAGAGGGATGAGACTGTCATGCTGAACATTACGGGTGCCGGTATGCTTAATGCCACGAGCCTTGGTTTCGAGCTTAAGAAGCCTGACCTGATCCTGAGCACGGAGCTTTCCGCCGAGGAGGTTATCGCCTCCGTCGACCGCCTGTTCTAACACTTCACTGGTAAAGACTCCAACGTTGGGGTAGACATTGGCCAAAGTATTATGCCTGGTTAGGCATAATACTTTGGCCAACAAGCTTTTAGATATGCTTTTAGACGGTCCTCATGGGGATTGGGAGCCGGTTCGTAGAAGACGGTGCCTTCAAGGCCTTTAGGCATGAACTCGAGGTCCACGAAATGGCCCGGATAGTCGTGCGCGTATTTGTAACCATCCGCATATCCCAGATCCTCCATAAGCTTCGTGGGAGCATTACGCAGGTAGAGCGGGACGGCCTTCGCACGGTCTTCTTTAACAGTCGCAAGAGCCTTTTCCAGAGCCATATACGAGGCGTTACTTTTAGGAGAGCTCGCTAGGTAGACTGTGACCTCAGCAAGCGGGATCCTGGCTTCCGGCATGCCGATCTGGTGCACAACTTGGAAACAGGCGTTGGCCAGAAGCAGGGCATTGGGGTTGGCCAGGCCGACATCCTCCGAAGCGGACAGGCAAAGCCGCCTGGCGATGAACAGCGGATCCTCCCCGCCATCTAGCATGCGCGCGAGATAGTATATGGCGGCGTTGGGATCAGAGCCTCGGATGGATTTGATGAAAGCTGAGATGATGTCGTAGTGCATCTCGCCGTCCTTGTCGTAGATGGCGATGTTCTCCTGGATGCAATCGGTGACCGTCTTGTTGCCGATCACTATCTTACCAGGCTTTCCGGCGAAAGAATCCACGACTATCTCAAGGATATTCAGTAATTTACGGGCATCCCCACCGCTGTAGCGGAAGAGCGCCTCATCTTCTTCAATGACGATGTCTTTCTCCTTCAGGAGGACGTCGGTCTTGAGCGCTCTGTCTAGAAGTGTCCTTAAATCATTGACCTCAAGAGACTTGAGAACGAATACCTGGCACCTGGACAGTAGGGGGGTGATCACTTCGAATGAGGGATTCTCGGTCGTGGCTCCTATAAGTACTATGGTCCCGTTCTCCACGGCTCCGAGCAAAGCGTCCTGCTGCGATTTGCTGAAGCGGTGGATCTCATCGATGAAGAGGATGGGCGCCGCGCCCTGGGAGAAGACTGAACGCCCCTTGGCCCGGTCAATGACATCCCGGACGTCCTTGACACCGGCGCTGACGGCTGACAAGGTGTAGAAATCCCGTTGGAGCGAGGATGCTATTATTCCCGCGAGCGTGGTCTTTCCGACTCCGGGCGGGCCCCACAGGATAAAGGACGACAGGTTGCCGCTCTCAATCATGTTACGGAGGATGCAACCCTCTCCGACAAGGTGCCCCTGACCCACGTATCCGGCCAGGTCATGGGGTCTCATCCGCTCCGGAAGAGGGGGGAGCATTGAACTTTGCGCTGTGTGTTGCTCAGAAGAGGACATTATTTATAAATACTTTAAAATCAATTAATGAAACAAAATAATTAATTTGTGTAACATTTTTGTTAAAGGGCTATTTTGCCTTTAACTGCCACCTCATGAATACAAATTTAGCAAAAAGAGGAATAAGTTTCGTAAATTTGTGGAACCATATAAAGACAGCTTATGAGATTGACAGAGAGAATCCGTTATGTCGGCGTCAACGACATGAAGACAGACCTTTTCGAGAGGCAGTGGCCGCTGCCTTATGGGGTGAGTTATAACTCCTATTTGGTGGTTGGAGAAAAAGTGGCCTTGATAGACACCGCGGCGGCAGGCTTTTCAGATGAGCTGCTCGCCAATATCCGTTCGGAGATAGGGGACAGGGCGGTGGATTACCTGGTCGTGAACCACATGGAACCTGACCACAGCGCCCTTCAGGTAGTGATAAGGGAACAATATCCGGATTGTGAGATTGTTACCAACGCCAAGGCCGCCTCGATGATTGAGGGTTACCACGGCATAACTGACAATGTCAAAGTGATAAAGGAAGGGGAGAGCCTGCCTCTGGGAGGCGTCAGCCTTCAGTTTTTCATGGTCCCGATGGTGCACTGGCCTGAAACTATGGTGTCATGGTGCCCCGAGGAGAATACTCTTTTCAGCGGAGACGCGTTTGGGACTTTCAAAGCTGTCGGAGAAACGATAAATGATTCAAAATCAGGCACTTTTGAGGAATATAAAGACGAAATGACCCGCTATTACGCCAGCATTGTCGGCAAATATGGCGGACCGGTGCAAGCCGCGCTGAAGAAGCTTGGTGGATTGGAAATCAAGCGGATATGCGCGACACATGGTCCTGTTTGGGAAAATTCGATTCCGGAGGTCATCGCTTTGTACGACCGGCTAAGCCGCTATGACGCTGATCATGGAGTCTGCCTGGCATTCGGCTCGATGTATGGCAACACCCGCCAAGCGGCCATGGCGCTCGCAGAGGCGATCCGCCAGCGCGGGATTCCGTGTGCTGTCCACGATCTCACGGCGGAGAATTATTCGTTCGCGCTCGCTGATGTCTTCAAATACGATACGGTCATTATAGGATCGCCGACATATAATGCTGGAATATTTCCGCCGGCCAGGCTGTTCATGCAGGGAATTCTCGATCGTACAGTCAAAGGGCGCAAGTTCATGGCGTTCGGTTCGTTCACATGGGCCGCGGCCAGCGTCAAATTGCTCAATGAGATGGCCGAGGCCGCTGGATTTGAGATTCTCGGCGAGGGATTGACCTTTAAGCAGGGCTATACTGAGGCCAAATTCGACGCTCAGGCCCTTGCCGCCCTGGTTTAGGCCATGTGTTACACAATTTATATTATGTTAACTTAAATATATTGAAATCACTTCCCCATGAGCAAGAAAAAAGTTGACATATTACTGGAGAACATAACGATCGAGGCTTGCGCCGCCGAGGGTAAAGCTCTGACACATTGGGACGGAGCTGTTGTTTTTGTCCCGTTCGCTGTGCCTGGTGATGTCGTGAACATCAGGATCACCCGCAAGCACCATAATTATTATGAAGGTTATGTCGCGAAAATCGTGACTCCCTCAAAAGACAGGATTGAGCCGTTTTGCAGCCATTTCGGCACCTGCGGAGGCTGCAAATGGCAGCCTCTCCCCTACGAACTACAGCTGGAATCCAAGCGTAAACAAGTTGAAGATCAATTAGTTAGGCTTGGACATCTGACTGTCCCGGAAATCCGTCCCACACTTCCTTCAGACAAGACTATATATTACCGTAACAAGCTGGAATTCACTTACTCGAACAAGCGCTGGTTCCCTTGGGGCGTGGATCCGGACTCTGTGCCTGCTGAAGACAAAATGGGACTTGGCTTCCATGTCGGCAAGCTCTTCGACAAGGTCCTTGACATCGAGCGCTGTTACCTTCAGAAAGATCCCTCCAACGACATCCGCCTCTTCTGCAAGGAATATGCGGTCTCGCATGGGCTGGAGTTTTTTGACATCCGGGAAAACAAGGGTTTCATCAGGAACATGTTCATCCGGACGACGGACACAGGCGACCTTATGGTCATCCTTTGTTTCTTCCATGAGGACCGGGAAGTTCGTGAGGCAATGCTTGACGCGCTGGCTGATGCTTTCCCTCAAATAACTTCTCTTTATTATATTATTAACAAGAAGTTAAATGATTCAATCGGAGATCAGGAATGTATCCTTTACAAAGGCTCCGCGACCATTCGCGAGACCATGGAGGGACTGACGTTCCGGATCGGTCCGAAGTCATTTTACCAGACAAATTCAGGCCAGGCGCTCAAGCTTTACACTGTCGCGAGGGACTTCGCCGAACTGACCGGTAAGGAAGTTGTCTATGACCTCTATACCGGGACCGGCACAATAGCCCAATTCGTCTCCAGGAACGCTTCCAAAGTCATTGGTATCGAATATGTTCCCGAGGCGATCGAGGACGCCAGGTCTAACGCCGCATCGAACGGGATCACGAATTGTGAGTTCTTTGCCGGAGACATGAAAGACGTGCTTGTCCCCTCCTTCATAGATGCTCATGGCCGGCCTGACGTGATAATCCTGGATCCTCCCAGGGCCGGAATCCATCCTGATGTCGCCAAGGTTATTCTTGATGCCGCTCCGGAACGGATCGTGTACGTCAGCTGCAATCCGGCCTCCCAGGCCCGGGATCTGGCCATCCTTTGCCAGAAGTACGAGATCACGGCTGTCCAGCCGGTCGACATGTTCCCCCACACGCAGCACGTGGAGAATGTCTGTGCCTTGAGAATCAAATGATCCGCCTTCTATTTTCTTTGTTGGCCATACTGGTCACATCCCTGGCCGCCACTCCCCTTCCGGCTGCGGAACCAACTGAAAATAAGGGGGATTCACTTGTCATTATGTCTTTCAATGTCCGGGAATGGACAAGGGACACTGACAAGAGTCAGGACACTTTCTGGAAAAAGCGGATGGAGTCGATGCGGAAGATGATCGAGGACGTTTCGCCCGACATCATTTGCCTGCAAGAAGTCCTTCCTCCCGTGGGGCGTTATATTCCCGAGGGTTACAAGTCAGTTGGCCTGTCCGTCAGTCACCCTATCTATATTCGGAAGACACTTTCCGCTTCCAAGCACAGGTTCTCCATTTTCTGGGAGTCCTGCGTGGTCTCAGGGCTCAAGATAGTCAATGTGCACTCTCGCTGGGAGAGTGATATTGTGGCTCGTACGGTCGCGAATGTCAACGGCCAGCTGACCGGTCGTGACGTGGCTTGTGGCGATTGGAACACTTTTCTCGGGACATTGTTGGAGGCTGGCCTCAAGATGGAATCCGCGCGGACGATTCTCGGTATTCCGGAGACTGACACATTCACTAATTTCACTAAGCCGGAGAGTCACGGGGCGATCGATCATTTCTTCGTGAATGGAGTCAAGCCTCTGTCTTACAGGATGATAACCGAGGGTTACGGCTCCCCCAGGATCAGCGACCACTACCCTATCGTCCTCACTATCGCCCTCCCCTAAAATCAAGGGGGATGGCGTACCCGTTCTAGCGCTTTTGCGCTAGAACGGGTACCCTACACCGAAATGCAACGCGTAACAATCCTTGCGGCTCCAATCCGCCGGAGAATACCAGCCTATAGAACTCAAGGCCGGGTCGTAAAGCTTAAGACCGAGATCAAGCCTCAAAATCAGGAAGTTAAGATCCACTCTGGCCCCAACTCCCCAGTCAAGAGCCACGCTCTTCAGGAAATTATCCTGACGGAACGTGCTCTCGTCTGTCCAGTCCAAGTTGGCATACCAGATGTTGCCGGCATCGACGAACAACGCTCCCTGGAATTTCCAGAACATCGGGAAGCGATATTCAATGTTGGCCTCAAGCTTTATGTCTCCTGACTGGCTTGGAATGACGAACCATTGCGCCCTGTTCGAACGGCCGGGACCGAGAGTCCTGGCTTGCCAACCACGCATGCTGTTCGCTCCCCCGCTGTAGAAAAGCTTCTCGAAAGGCAGGGACCAAGAGTTGCCGTAGGAGACACCGTAGCCGGCCAAAAGCCTGAACGCCAGGGCCTGCTTGTCGTTGCGCCCGAAAACCTGGGTGTTGCCAAGTGTCAATTCTCCCCTGACATACTGGGAGTACGGGATGCCCCATATTACCCGCCTCTGGTACTCGTCCTGTTTCATAGCGTTGTTGAAGAGACTCAGCACGTTACCGGACGCGTCAACCTGGAAACGGACATACCTGTAAGTGGTCTTGGGATTAAGGTCAGCGTTGGTGGTGTAGTAGACAATGGCGCCTGAACCGACATCGAAATGGTCGCTGTAAGAGTTCAGGAGGAAGGTGTTGTTCAAGATGGTTTCCCAGAACATGGGGTCAACGTTCTGGAGGCGGATTATCTTGGCCTGGACCGGATAAAACTGATAAAGGAAACGTTTCCTTGAGAAAGATCCGGAATAACCGAACGATGATGAAATCAGCGTCCTGGTATATTCAGGACGGTTCTGGTAGGTAAATGACGCGTTGATCTCGGTCCTGGGAACATTCGGACCTTTGAACAGGGAATTCGGCAATCCGAGGAACTCCGGGAAGCTCAAACCCGCTGATACACCGAATTCATTGGCGCGGATTCTCCTGTCACTGTAAAGGAATTGGAAGTTGCCCAGGAAACTCAGGTTCAGCCATTGGGCCCCATGGAAGATATTCTTATGGAAATAGCTGATCTGTGGGGAATTACTGATAAGACCAGCCGAGTTGGTCGATCCTTCCATGTTAAATCTGAATCCCTGTGTCCTGGACGGTACAAGATTGATGGAGCAATCGACTATGTCCGTCGAGTCACGAGGATTGAGGGAAATGTTCACTCCGCTGAAAAGCCTCAAGGCGGACATGCGGGAATAGGTGTTGTTCACCTCCTTCTCGTCGTACATGGCGCCGGGGCGGATTGTGTTCATCTGCTTCAGAAGCCTGGTGTCGAACTTCAGATCCTTGTCCCAGTTGATGGTGACATCACCGATCGAGTATTTCTTGAAAGGCTTCGCGTTATCCGCTGACTGGTTACGGGTATATTCCCGTACGAACATTACCAGGTCGGCGCTGTCCTTCTTGCCGATTGTGTCGGCCTCGAAGGAATAGTAATTCTTGTTGAATCCGAACCAGCCGTTACGCCTCATCCACTCGGCAGAACGTTCGGTCTCAACCTCGAGGGTAGCTTCCGACAGATAGTCTCCGGTGTGGATGGATATGTTGGCTGTATCGGCCATGAAATCCTCCTTGAACTCCCCTTCCGGCACGGAGAAAGACAAGTCCTTTATCTTATATCTCTGCCCAGGCTGGATGTTGTAGATGACCTTGACTTTACGCCCGTCCACTTCAACCTCGCTGTCCACCTTGGACCTGTAATACCCGAGATATTCCAGATGCCTCTCTATGTTGGCCACGGACGCCCCGACGGCCTCCTTGTCATACACGACGGGGGCGACACCTATCTTCCTGATCAGTCTGTTGGTAAACTTGCTTGTGTCCCGGCCGGAAATATTGTACAGATTGAGGAAGGGATTCCATCCGAAGAACAGATAGCTGTTGGCCCGCTGATGGACGTAGTTGTCGAACTCACGGGGGTTCAGGCGCTTGTCGTTATTGATCCGTATCTCGTTGCGCGCGAGCCTGTATTGTCCCTCTTCAAGCGACCTTGTGGTCGAGCAGGCGCCCGACAAGATGGCTGCCAGAAGGATGATCAGGTGCGTGAACGACGATTTTGACTTCATGATACCACAAAAATAAAAAGAATATTAATATATTTGTTCAATATCGTCGCACTGATTTTATGAGTATTCCCGTCTCCAACAACGAAATCAAATTCGTGAAGTCGCTTGAGCAGAAGAAATTCAGGGACTCAAACGGCATGTTTGTGGTCGAAGGGACGAAAATGGTTGAAGAAGCCATGCGGTCTTCCTTCGAGGTCTTCCGGCGCTACCGTTCCAGCGAGATCGGAGTGACAGCGATGTCGAGGATGACCAATCTGACCACGCCCTCCCCTGATCTGGCCGTGCTCAGAAAGCCCTCCGACATCGAGATAAAAGATCTCTCCTATTTCTCCCTTCCGGACAAAGGTCTTTTCCTTGCCCTGGACGGGATCAGGGATCCGGGCAATCTCGGGACAATCATCCGGATAGCGGACTGGTTCGGGATCGACGCTGTTTTCGCCTCCCCCGATTCTGTAGACATCTTCAATCCGAAAGTTGTCCAGGCGACAATGGGTGCCATATTCCGCGTCAAATTCCATTATTGCGCGATCGACAAGCTCTGCCGTTTCGTGTCCCTGTCGGGAGGCGATGTCTACGGGACCTTCCTCGATGGGAACGACATCTACAAGGAGGAACTTAACACCGGCGAGAGAACGAAGTCTATGATAGTCATCGGAAACGAGTCGAACGGGATCTCCGGAGTTGTCGCGGGCACGCTGAACAAGAGGATATTCATACCTCCCTATCCTGAGAATGAACGTGGATCCGAATCACTGAACGCTGCGGTCGCCACGGCGGTGACGGTGGCGGAATTCAGGAGAAGGCTTTTTACGCGCGGGTAATATGGGTGGTGAGGAATCATTGATGCGCTCCAGGATCAGGAGGATCCTGATGATCTGCAGCAACTACGACGCCTTCACCCTTGAGGAGGACGGCCGTATCGAGAGCCAGATAGTGAGTGAATACAGGGAGCTCAACTTGAGCAATCCGCCCACCTTCATCTGGGCGAACTCATCCGAGGAAGCCGGCGCGATCCTCAATGAGGACTCAGAGATCGACATGATCATCTGCATGTACAATGATCGGGACAAGGATGTGTTCAGTTTCGCCGCCAACTTGCGGAAGAACGGCTCGCAGATTCCCTTCATCATGCTCATCCATTATTCCAAGGCGGTCAGGCAGAGGATATTCGAGAATGACCGTTCGGGAATAGACTTCGTCTTCAGCTGGCTTGGGAACGCGGATCTTATTCTGGCGATCGTCAAGCTGATCGAGGATTCGGCCAATGCCGACAATGATGTCTTCGAGGTTGGTGTCAGGGTAATTCTCCTGGTGGAGGATTCCGTGCGGTATTATTCCACCTATCTCCCTGAATTGTACAAGCTTCTGATCACGCAGAGTCGGGAATTCCTGACCGAGTTCCTCAATAATGACCAGCGCAAGTACCGGAAGCGCTCCAGGCCCAAGATCCTGCTTGCGACTTGCTACGACGACGCGCTCGCCTATTTTGAGAAGTACAAGGATAATCTGATGGGTGTAATTTCCGACGTGGGAATGGTCATCCACAAGGGAGACAGCGGCAAGAACGAGAAGCTTGACGCCGGTCTTGACCTTGTCAAGATCATAAAGGAATATGATCCCCTGATGCCTGTCCTCCTGCAATCTTCGCAAGGGAGTATATCGAAAGTGGCAGAGGAACTTGGAGTCGGTTTCTTAAAGAAATACTCCAGGACCTTGTTCATGCAGCTTGGGGATTATCTCAAGGAAGAGTTCGGCTTTGGGGATTTCGTCTTCAAGGACTCCGCCGGAACTGAATACGGCAGGGCTTCAAGCCTGACGGAACTCGAGAAGATCATCGGTGACATTCCCGACGAGGTGCTTGTCAGCAACACCTCCAGGAACATGTTCTCGAAATGGCTTTATGCCAGGGGACTCTTCCAGCTCGCGGAGACATTCAAGGCCGAGCACCACACCGACGCCGGAGAATTCAGGCGATTCCTTCTGGAGCAGATCACCCATTACCACAGGATGATCGGCCAGGGAGTGATAGCGGACTTCGATAAGGACTCCTATCAGGATTATTTCTGGTTCGCCAGGGTCGGCGACGGCTCCCTCGGCGGGAAAGCGCGCGGTTTGGCGTTTCTTAACCATTTGATCCTCAAATATTCCCTATCGGACAAGTACCCGGGGATGAGAGTATCCATCCCACGGAGCCTGGTCCTTACTACTGAGTGGTTCGACAGGTTCATCCTCGAGAACGGCCTTCAACATGTGATTGACTCGGAACTCTCTGATGATGAGATTCTTTCGGAGTTCGTGGCTTCGATCCTCCCGGCGGAACTGCTCGGGAACCTGAAATCCTTCGTCGCCACTCTGGATAGTCCGGTGGCCGTGCGTTCTAGCTCCAAGCTGGAAGACAGCGATTACCAGCCTTTCGCCGGTGTGTATTCCACTTATATGTGCCCTCTGGTCGAGAACAAGGACAGGATGTTGCGAGAGATCACCAAGGCAATAAAGAGCGTGTACGCCTCGACTTATTTCGCCGGAAGCCGGGCTTATATCCAAGCCAGCGGCAATCTCATCGGCGAGGAGAAGATGGCCATCATCATCCAGAGCATCTGCGGCACTCGCCATGGCGAGGATTTCTATCCGATGCTTTCGGGAGTGGCAAGGTCAATGAATGCTTACCCGGTGGGTAGCGAGAAGGCCTCGGACGGGATCATGAATGTGGCTTTCGGTCTTGGAAAGACAGTCGTGGACGGCGGCAGGACCTTGCGGGTCAACCCCAGATCCCCAAAGAAGATCATCCAGCTTTCCTCCCCTTCCCTTGCCATGCGTGACACCCAGACTGAGATGTATGTTCTCGACACCAGCCCGTCATCATTCAAGATATCCCGTAATGACGGCGTGAACTTGCGGCGTATTCCGGTGATAGAAGCGTTGGATCGGTTCGACAGGCCTGAATTGGTGGCGTCCACTTATGTCGCCCAAGACGACAGGATGCAGCCGGGAATCGGTGTCAGGGGCCCCAGGGTCATTTCTTTCGACGGGATATTCCAATACGACCGCTTCCCTCTTGCGGAAGCTATTTCCGAGATAATGGACATCTGCCGGAAGGAGCTGATGTCCGAGGTTGAGATTGAGTTCGCCCTGGATCCGGTCAAGGGATCCGCCGGTCAATTGGCCTCGCTTGAACTGCTTCAGGTCAGGCCGGTCTCCGAGGGGACGTCCTTCCAGGCGGTCTCGATTGAGGAGACGACTGAAAGCATGGCGGAACTATTGGTACAAAGCCCGAACGCGCTCGGAAGCGGCTCATTCAGTGATTCCTCCCATGTGGTCGCCATCCTTCCTGGTGTTTTCGAAAAGATGAGGACCGAGGAAATGGCTGCCGAGATCTCCGAGATCAACTCGAGGATGATGGCGGAGGGGCTTTCATATTTCCTCATCGGCCCGGGCCGATGGGGATCGTCTATTCCCACTCTTGGGGTTCCGGTCAGCTGGACCGACATCTCGGCCGCGCGGATAGTCGTGGAATATGGCATGGAAGGTTTCAGGATTGAGCCAAGCCAGGGCACGCATTTCTTCCAGAACATCACCTCGCTTGGAGTCGGTTATCTCTCTGTCGATGAATATGCCGGTCAGGGCAAAGTCAATTTCGGCGCTCTGGAGTCCCTGACGCCGGAATATGTCGGGAAATTCGCGGTCGTCTACAAGATTCCGGGTCTTACCGGTTTCATCGACCGCAACTCCGGAAATGCGGTCATAGGAATATCAGCAAATGAGTAAGATGGTCATATACCAAATGCTTCCGAGGTTATGGGGTAATCCGGTGGCTTCACCTGTCCCCGGAGGTGACCTCGCCATGAATGGCTCCGGCAAGTTTTCCTCTATTGACACCGCGACTCTTGAGTGGTTGAAGAATGATCTCAAAGTTAGCCATGTCTGGTACACTGGGGTCATCCGGCACGCGACAACCGAGCCTTTCGAGGGATGTCCGGCTTCCTCCCCCGCTATTGTCAAGGGGAAAGCAGGCAGTCCGTACGCCATAACAGACTACTTTGATGTCAATCCATATCTGGCCGATTCTCCGGAAAATAGGATGGATGAATTCGAGTCTTTGATTAAGCGTACTCATTTCTCCGGACTTAAGGTTCTGATTGATTTTGTGCCCAACCACGTCTCAAGGGATTACGGAAAAGTGGGACTCGTCCGAGTGGCCGTGGCCGGGACTCTTGGCGCGGCTGACGATCCTTCGGTCCATTGGTCGGAGGAGAACGATTTCTTTTATTATCCCGGCCAGTCCCTTGTCCTCCCCTGCGAGGAGAGGTACTATGAGAATCCGGCCAAGGCTTCAGGCAACAACTTCTCCCCCTTCCCCGGGAAGAATGATTGGTATGAGACTATCCGCCTCAATTACTGCGACTTCCACACCGGCACCTGGGACAGGATGCTGGAGATAGTCTTGTACTGGTGCTCAAAAGGGGTTGACGGATTCCGGTGCGACATGGTTGAGATGGTCCCCTGGCAATTCATGAAGTGGCTGATCAGCGAGGTCAAGCGCTTGTATCCGAAGGTGATCTTCGTAGCGGAGGTTTATCAAAAGGATCTCTACAACTTGTACACGGGAGAAGTCGGTTTTGACTTCCTTTACGACAAATCCGGTCTTTATGACACCCTGAGGGCTATTATAGGGCGGCACGCCAGTCCCCGGGCGATAACATGGAACTGGCAGTCACTTGGAGACTTGCAGCCTCGTATGCTCAATTTCCTTGAGAATCACGACGAGCAGAGGTTCGCCTCTGACTATTTCGCCGGATCCGCATCTGTCCAGGCGGCGCCACTCTGCGTCAGTCTCCTTCTCAATAATGCCCCTTTCATGATCTATTCTGGCCAGGAGATCGGCGAGAGAGGGATGGATTCCGAAGGATTCAGCGGCAGGGACGGCAGGACGACGATATTCGACTGGTGGAGCGTGGCCTCGTTGCGGCGGTTAAACAAGCACATTCACGGGGAGCAAGCGCTTTCGGAGGAAGAGTCTTCTGTTCTTGATATGTTCCGGAACACCCTCGCCATGGCCTCCGATCCGCTGTTTGACGGTGGACTGACTTACGACTTGGGCTATTGCAATTCCGCAGGAAACGGTTTCGATCCAGACAAGATGTTCGCCTTCCTACGGGGCGGGAACGGCAAGTCCACGCTTGTTGTCTGCGACTTCTCTGGGCAAGGAGGAGAGGTGGCGGTCAATATTCCCGCGGAGGCTTTCCGGTTCATGGGAATAGAAAAAACGGAGGCGCTCAAAGTGAGCGTCTCCGTAAGCGCGAACGGGTATTCCGTATTACCAGTTTAAGATCTTCTTGAAATCATACTCCTCCGGGTTGGCGACGAGAGCCTTGGCGGCCTCGTAGTCAGCGGGAGTGATGTAGTGGCAGATATTCCCGTAATAGTTCCTGGCCAGGCCACCATCGATGTTGACCCTGCGGGGAGGAATCTTGCCTTCGGCGTTCTGGAGATCCTTGAGATAGAGCGGCTTGGGATTGCCGTCTTTGTCGACGTACACCATGCAGCCGGTCTCGCCTGCTTTGAAGAGCTCGTAGGCGCCCATAGCAAGCTCGGTGCAGTAAGAGAGGTCGTAGGCGACAGGATCCTGGCAGCGGACGTCGTAGCCGATCTCGACCGGGCGGGTCTTGATCTTGAGTCCGATCTTCTTGAACTCCTTCTCGAGGATGTCGTTGAAGAGGACGGCCTTGCTGATCTTGCCAAGTTCGGGGTGGCCGTGCTCGTCGTAGGTCATCGTGACTCCAGCGTTCTTAATCTCCTGAGGATCAAGATCGTGGAACACGCCTTCGGCGACAACGACGGTGCCGTAAGGGATGCCGAGAAGCTTGCGCTTGATGATGGTGGAGACAGCGAGTTTGACGATCTTGTCGAGGCTGATCGCGGTCTTGTTGAACATCTCGGGGATGATCGTCATAGGGCAATGAGTGGCCTCGCCGATTCCGAGGGCAAGATGGCCGGCGGAACGACCCATGGCGGAGATAAGAAGCCAGGTGCCGGAAGTGCGGGCATCCTCATAGACTGTGCGGGCGATGTGCGCGCCTTCGTCCTTGGCGGAGTTGAACCCGAAGGTGGGGGCGTTGTCCGGAAGAGGAAGGTCATTGTCTATGGTCTTGGGAACGTGGATGTTGTGGATCGGGTAGTTCTTCGCCTGGAGGAACTTGGCGATCCTGTTGGCTGTGGAGGCGGTGTCGTCGCCACCGACGGTCACGAGAAGCTTCACGTTGTTGTCCTGGAAAAGGGGCAGGTTGAAATTCTTCTCAAAATCCTCGTCTGTGGGCTTGAAACGGCTCATCTGGAGGTAGGAACCTCCCCTGTTGAAATAAGCGTCAGCCTTGAAGAAATCTATGTCCTCCGTGCGGGGGTTCTTGTGGAAGAGGCCGCTGTAGCCTTCGTGAAGTCCAATAACCCTGTAACCGTTGGAGAGGAACGTCTTGGCAACCGAGAACACGACAGTGTTCATTCCAGGAGCGGGGCCGCCGCCGCAGAGGATGATGATTGAATCTTTCATAATATCAATTGATGTTGAATAAATAATCTATCCGTTGTCGGAGTCACAAATTTAATCCATTTCTGGAAAATTATCGGCATTTTTCGTTAAATTTGTATTCTTTAATGTAACCATTTGGAAATGGATCACAAGCAGGCCGAGAATAGAGTGGCGTTCCTGAAAGAGACCCTTTGGGTGAACAGCAGGAGGTACTATGTCGAAAACGCTCCCACGATGAGCGATTTCGAGTATGACCACCTGATGCGTGAGCTGGAGGATCTCGAAGCGGCGTATCCCGACCTGCGTACACCGGATTCCCCTACCCAGAATGTCGGAAGCGACCTGGAGAAAGGTTTCGCGCAGTATCCCCACAAGTATCCCATGCTTTCTTTGGGCAACACGTACAACATCGGGGAGATTGAAGACTTCGCGCGCAGGGCGGAGAAAGAACTGGGTGAGGTCGGGTTCACGTATTCCTGCGAGCTGAAATTCGACGGCACGGCCATTTGCCTGACCTACAGGAACGGAAAACTCTTCCGCGCGCTGACCAGGGGTGATGGCGTTATCGGCGACGATGTGACGGCCAACGTCAGGATGATCGGGAACGTCCCCTTGTCCCTTGTCGGGACAGGATGGCCTGAGGAGTTTGAGATTCGTGGTGAGATCCTGATGCCTTATGAGTCATTCGACCGACTGAACCGGGAGCGCGTCGAGAATGAGGACCAGCCATTCGCCAATCCAAGGAACGCCGCGTCAGGTTCTTTGAAGCTCCAGGATCCTAAAGAAGTCGCCAGAAGGGGCCTGATGTGCACCCTTTACCATATTCCCGCCCAAAGCGTCTCTTTCGCCACCCATTCCCAAGCCCTCGACGCTGCCGCCTCATGGGGGCTGCCCGTGTCTTCGGAAAGACGTGTGGTGACTGGCATAGACGGGATCGAGGAATACATCTCTTATTGGGACAAGCAGAGGAAATATCTCCCCTTCGCGACTGACGGTATAGTCATTAAAATTAACGAGTTGGATTATCAGAACTCGCTGGGCTACACTGCCAAGTCCCCCCGGTGGGCCGTGGCTTTCAAGTTCCAGGCGGAAGAGGCTTTGACCAAACTCGTGTCGATTGATTACCAGGTTGGACGCACCGGGGCTGTGACCCCTGTGGCCAACCTCTCCCCTGTCCAGCTGGCTGGTACGGTTGTCAAAAGGGCGACCTTGAACAATGAGGATTTCATGGTCGGGATGGACATCCGCATCGGTGACTGGGTCAAGGTTATAAAGGGTGGTGAGATCATCCCGAAGATTATCGGTGTGGACACTACCCGAAGGGAAGGCGAGGTGGAGAAGCCGGTTTTCCCGAGGACTTGCCCCGATTGCGGCACTCCCCTTGTCAAAGACGAGGATGAGGCCAGGTGGTTCTGTCCCAACTCTGACGGATGTCCCACCCAAATCAAAGGAAAACTGGAGCATTTCCTTGGCAGGAAGGCGATGAACGTGCTGGCAGGTGAAGCCACAGTGGAACAGATGTTCAACCTCGGTCTTGTCAAGAATCCAGCCGATTTCTATTCCCTCACAAAATGGCAACTTCTCTCTCTGGACGGATGGAAAGACCGCAGCGCCGAGCGTTTCCTTGAAAGCCTGGCCGCCTCCAAAGAAGTCCCGTTTGAGCGGGTTCTGTTCGCCTTGGGGATCCGCCATGTCGGCGAGACCACCGCTAAAGAGCTTGCCCGCCATTTCGGGAATATAGATTCAATTGCCGAAGCTTCTGTTGAGAAATTATTGGAAGTCAAGGATATAGGCGATGTCATCGCGAAAAGTGTCGTCCAGTGGTTCCAGAAGCCGGATCACGTGGAGCTCGTCGAAAGGCTTAAGGCCGCTGGGCTCAGATTCTCCACTGAAGAGACCGGGACGTCCTCGGAGGCTCTGGCGGGTCTGACGATAGTGATCTCCGGTAATTTCTCCATCTCCCGCGATGAGATGAAGCGCCTTATCGAGGCGAATGGTGGCAAGAACAGCTCTTCAGTCAGCGGGAAGACAAGCTTCCTCCTGGCAGGAAGCAAGCCTGGACCGGAAAAGATCCGCAAGGCTGGCGAGCTTGGCGTCAGGATAATCGGTGAGGAAGAATTTATGGGCATGATTCCCGTTTCCGGATCGGATGATAAAGCTTTTGATGAACCTACATTATTCTAGACAATGGCTACATGGTTGGGTGACATAGTGTTCAAGATCAAGAGTTACTTCCGGTGGATCAGCAAATTCATCGGACACGACATCTGGTATTTCAACTTGAACGAACTGTCGAAAGCCAAGGCCCGGCTTGTCAAGGATCTGAAGGTGGTCATTGACGCTCTCAAAAATTTCGCTGACGAGAAAATCGGGTTCCAGTCCGTGGCGCTCAGCTACTTCTGCACATTGGCGCTGGTGCCGATGGTGGCGGTGGCTTTCGCTGTCACCAGCGGATTCGGACTGGAGCACGTGCTGAGGGACGCGCTTTATTCGGCGGACATCAACCAGACCGTCATAGACACCTTGATGAACAGCGCCTCGAATATTATTGACGCGTCTAAGTCCGGTGTGTTCGGGGCGATCACCGCTCTTTCCTTTGTCTGGCTCGTCATCTGGATGATGAACAGGGTCGAGAAAGTTTTCAACAATGTCTGGCATGTGAGGAAACCTCAGCGGAAAGCGCTAAAAAGTTACGGGATAGACATCATAATCATGATTCTCATCCCGTTTGTCGTACTTATCTTCTTCGCCGGGACGGTGGTTTATTCCCATGTGCTGGACCTTATTCCCAACAGCATCGGGATCTCGGACAGGATCAAGTCCTTCCTCGGCTGGATTATTTTCGGAGGCATTGCCATCATGACACTCTCCGCCATGTACAAGTTCATTCCGGCGACATTTGTCGAGTACCGCTATGCCTTGAAAGCGGCCCTGTACGCGGGCATAGCTTTCACCCTCCTCCAGTATCTCTACCTTGAGACCCAGGTGCTCGTTACCAACATAAACGCTGTCTACGGAGCGGTGGCGGCCCTGCCGCTGTTCATGATGTGGTTGAGATTCGGGTGGTTGATAATTTTGTACGGGGCCCAGTTCTCTTATTCTTTCCAGACGGTGGACAGGATGGAGAAAGAGCAGGCGGCTCTCCCCTCTCCAAATATTGATGAGATTACAGGAACAAAAGCAGAGACAGAGGCATGAGTTTTTCCAAGTTCACAGAAAAGGACTACGAGATAATACGTGAGAACTACGCCCAACTGAAAGAGGCGGCGAAAAGGCGGTGCGCCAACCAGGAGGAACTGGATGTCGTCCAGAAAGCCTTTGAATTCGCCAACGAGGCGCACAAGAACGTAAGGAGACGTTCCGGAGGGCCGTATATCATCCACCCCATCGAAGTCGCCAAGATCGTGGTCTGTGACATCGGACTGGGTTACAAGTCAATCGCCGCCGCTCTTCTGCACGATGTCGTCGAGGACACGGACTACACCGTGGACGACATCAGGAACCTGTTCGGAGACAAGATAGCCAGCCTTGTGGATGGCCTGACTAAGATCAAGATAGTTCTGGACAATGAGGACCGTTCGAAGAAGTCTGACTCATATTCAGAAAGCCTCCAGGCCGAGAATTTCAAAAGGATACTGCTGACTCTCAACGATGATGTCAGGGTTGTCCTGATTAAGCTGGCGGACAGGCTGCACAATTGCCGCACGATCGATTCCATGCCCGAGTACAAGCGGGACAAGATCCTGAGTGAGACAATGTTCATCTTTATTCCCCTCGCCCACAGGCTTGGACTCTACGAGATCAAGTCGGAGATGGAGAACATCTGGTTGAAGTACAAGGAACCGGACGCTTACAAGGAAATTTCTGGCCTCGTCAACAAGAACCTCACTGATCTGGAGCGGCAGATAGATGATTTCATCACTCCCATTGACGCCGCGTTGAAAGCCTCGGGCTTCAAGTTCGAGATCCGCAAGAGGGTCAAGACACCCTACTCGATTTGGCACAAGATGCAGACTAAAAACATCAGTTTCGAGCAGGTGTACGACCTTTATGCCCTCCGGGTAGTGTTCACCCCCGACCAAGGGAGCAAGGAGAGCGAGAGGGACCAGTGCTACCACATCTTCTCGATCATCACGGGAATATACCGTTACAAGCCTGACAGGGTCCGAGATTGGGTAAAGCATCCCAAGAGCAACGGGTATGAGGCCCTTCATTGTACCGTCATGAGCGACAAAGGGGTCTGGATCGAGATCCAGATCCGTTCCAAGAGGATGGATGACATCGCTGAAAAAGGCATCGCCGCCCACTGGGCTTACAAGCAGGAGGGGTATATCAGCGAGAATGACAGCGAGATGGACAAATGGCTCGCGAAGGTCAAGGATATTCTTGTCAGCCCCGATGTGAATGCCCTTGAGCTTCTTGACATTATCCATAACGACCTGACCAGCAGCGAGATCACTGTCTTTACTCCTAAAGGTGAGCAGAAGTCCATCCAGAAAGGCGCCACGGCCCTGGATTTCGCCTATGGTATTCACACAGAGATCGGCAACAAGGCCATAGCCGCCAAGGTCAACATGAGGCTGGTGCCGCTCTCGCATGTCCTCAAGACCGGAGACCAGGTCGAGATCATCACGGCGGAAAATGGGGAGCCCAAACGCGAGTGGCTTCAGTTCCTCCAGACAAGGCACGCCCGTAATGTCGTCATTGATTATTTCAAGGGGAACAAGAAAGAGCTTGTCGAGATCGGCAAGGCCACCTTGTCATCCCAGTTGGAATCAATGGGTTACCGCCTGAACTCCGACTCCGAGGAGGTGCTTTGCAAGCATTTCAGCATTCCCGGCAGAAACGCGGAGGAACTCTATTTCAGAGTCGGTCTTGGGCTCATAAAGACAGATTCGATCGGAGAGGTCCTCTCTGTGGCTGTGCCAGTCAGGACTCATTCATGGCCGTTCTCCTTGTTCAGCCGCTGGAGGGAGCAGGCCGCGTCCGGGAAAGAGAAAGGAGCGTATGTGATCGCCACTTGTTGCAGACCTATTCCCGGGGACGCCGTGGTGGGAATAAAGAATCCTGACGGGACTGTGACCGTCCACAAGAAGACTTGCCCCGTGGCGGACAGCCTCGCTTCAAAGCATGGCGACCGTGTTGTCGTCCCGCAGTGGGAAAGCGACGGGGAAAAGAAGGCCTTCCCTGTCAGGATCGCCCTCAAGGGTATAGACCGGGTCGGTCTCCTTAACGAGATCTCCAGGTATATTTCCCTTGTGATGGGTGTTAATATGAGAAAGGTGCTGTTGAGCACGGAAGAAGGCATTTTTGAGGGATACATCGACCTCAGCGTCCATGACAAGACAGCCTTGGAGCGGATGATCAAGAAGCTTTCCTCCATCGATGGCATACAAAGTGTAGCTAGAACCGAGTTATGAGAAAAATATTGACAAGGTACTTTCCGCTTATTCCGGTGGCCGCGGTGTTGCTGCTGTCCATTTTCTCCCATTCCTGCGCGAATACCACGCAGGCGCCCCGCGGAGGACTGAAGGACACAATCCCTCCCGTGCTTGTCAAGGTCTACCCGAAGTCAGGAGCCACGGGAGTTCCCGTGAAAGGCGCCAAGATAGAGTTCACATTCAATGAATATGTGGTCGTCAAGGAACCCAAGTCCATCTATCTTTCCCCGCCCCAGAAGAAGAGCCCCAAATTCAAGATCAAGGGTAAGAGCGTGATCGTGTATTTTGAGGAGGATCTCCTTCCTGACCTCACCTACACTCTGGACGTGACCGGCGCGATCGCGGACAACAATGAAGGCAATTTCTTCCCGGGTTTCACCACCGTTTTCTCGACCGGCGAAGCGATTGACTCCATGTTTATTACCGGATCGGTCTATGACTGCAACGATCTGAAACCCATCAAGGGCGCCACAGTCATGCTGTACAAGGATCATAGGGATTCGGCTGTATTCCTTCAGCGTCCGGTGGCCTCGGCCAGGACGGATGATTGGGGATATTTCGCGATCCGGAATATTGAGGACACTCTCTACAGGGCTTACGCGATCGTGGACGGCAATGCCAACAATATCTATGATCCGGATGAGGACAGGGTCGCTTTCATCGATTCCCTCGTTCGACCGGTAAACGTCGTCGGCGACAGCATTCCGGAGCTCATGAAATATGACATGAAAGACACCCTTGGTTGCCTTTCACGTCATTCGGACTTGAGTTTCAACGTGTTCCGTGAGAAGCCGTCGAAGCAGCTCCTGATGAACAAGAAACGTACAGGTGACAGGTCCGCCTATATCTCTTTCATGGCTCCTGGAGCTCGGATCGACTCGCTGTGGTTCAAGGGCTTCCCTCCGGAGAAAGTCATAACGGAGTTCAATATTCCTAATGACAGCCTCCTGCTATGGATCAACGATTCCAGGCGGATGCCGGACACTTTGCATTTGTACGTCAAGTACTGGAAAACGGATTCCCTCGGAGTTCTCCAGCCGGTGACCGAAAATTTTCCCCTTGTCGACGAGAACAGGCCGAAGGGTAGGACTCGCCGGGAGGTGACTCACGAGGACACGACATGCGTCATCAATCTTGAGGCGACTCCTGAGAACTTCTCGCATGACGGGATCATCATGGAATTCAACGATCCGCCTTTCCTTGGCTATTTCGACAGCCTGTCTTTCAAGTCCATCAATCCCAAGCAGGTGGAACAGAAGGAAATGTTCACCATTGAGCGGGACTCCCTGAACCTCAGGCGTTATATCATCACTCCCCAAGTCAAGATCCAGGAAGGGTACGACTATGTCTTCAAAGTTCCCCACCGGGTATTCAAGGATATAAACGGCCATTGGAATGACAGTACGGATGTCAAGGTCTCCTTGCCAAAGGATGAGGCTTTGAGCTCTTTTACCCTGAACCTTACCGGAGTGAATGAGAAATATATTGTCCAGATGCTGGACGAAAGGAAGTCGAAGATTCTCCGTGAGTATGTTATAGATTCGGACAAGTCCCTCTTGTTCCCCTATCTGAAGAAGGGAAAATACTGCATCAGGATCACGGAAGACATCAACAGGAACGGGATCGTTGACACGGGCGACCTGCTCAAACACCGCCAGCCCGAGAAGGTCAAGTTCCTGAAGAAGGACGATAAAGACGCTATAGAGATACCGGAGCGCAGTGAGATAGAACAGGCTCTGGATGTCTTGAAATTCATGAAAGATAATTGATAATGAGGAAAATCCTGACGATAATATTCGCGCTCTCGTTTCTGCCGATGGCTTTGAAGGCCCAGGATACTCCCCCGGCCGACACTTTGCGTAAAGTGTTTTCCCTCAATGACTACACTCTTTTCGGTGTGGAATATGGCGCGTCTCTCAGCCGGATGCAGTTCAATCCGTCAAAGACACAGGGAAACCTTTTTGTGCCGCACACAGTCGGAGTCTACATGATCAAGTACGGAAAGCTCTTTGACGGGAGCCCTAATTTCGGTCTCAAAGGCGGTGTCCGCTACAGCCATGAAGGCTACCAGTTCAAAGAGAACAAGGAAACCGGAGTCACTCCGACTCTCGAGGGAGCCGAGAAAGCGATCATCGACCTTGTGGAGGTCCCTCTCATGGCGCATTTCCATTCGGACGGACTTCATTTCAAAGTCATGCTGGATCTCGGATTATATGGGGGCTATCGCCTCTCGATCGAGCGAATCGGCAAGTATGTTCCCGACGAGATCGTCAACGATTTCAGGGAGTGGGACTATCGTTTCGACTACGGTCTCACCGGTGGACTCGGTTTCGGTCTCGTGTTCGATCCTCTGGAGTTCCACGTCAACGCCGGGGTCCGCTACTCATGGGGCTCGCTCTACAGGGCGGATTACTTGAGCCAGGATTACTACAGATTCGCCTATCCGCTTGATTTCATGCTGACTACGGGAGTTTATTTCCAGTTGACCAAGAGAACTGGAAAAAGCAAGGGACAAATCAGGCGGGAAGCTTATAAACAAGTTTACGATCCTAAAAATGCAAGTACTGACGGCGAGGGCAGGTGATGTCCTTATTGGCGGAGGCAATCCGATTGTGGTGCAGACTATGTGTAACACCCACACCTCTGATGTGGATGCTACGGTGAGTCAATGTGTGAGGTTGGCGAAGGCTGGAGCGCGTATGATCCGTGTGACGGTCCCCGGCCTTCCGGATGTTGAGAAAGTGAGGCAAATAAAAGAGAGGCTCCGGAGCCTAGGTGTCCTGACTCCCCTTGTCGCGGATATTCATTTCTCATCACAAACAGCCCTTGCGGTCGCCCCGATTCTGGAAAAAGTCAGGATCAATCCCGGCAATTTCCACAAGGACCACTTTGAGGCGATACGCCAGTTCCGGCAGCTCATTCAGCTTTGCTCCTCTTGCGGTACCGCTATCAGGATCGGGATCAACCACGGCTCCCTCGGGGAGTACATCACCAACCTGTACGGAGATACGCCATCAGCCATGGCAAAGGCCGCGATGGAGTGGCTTAGGATCTGTATTGAGGAGAACTTCACTAACGTTGTCGTCTCACTTAAATCCAGTAATACAAGGGTTATGGTGGACGCTTACAGGGAACTGTATGCCGCCATGAAGGAAGAGGGGCACGTCTTCCCTACTCATGTCGGGGTGACAGAGGCTGGTGACGGAGACAGTGGACGGATAAAGTCTTGCGTGGGCATCTCAACTCTTCTTTCTGAAGGTATCGGGGACACGATACGGGTTTCCCTGACGGAGGATCCCGAGGCCGAGATTCCGGTCGCCAGTTATCTTGCCGCGAGATATGGAAGGCAGATAGTCTCTTCCATGACTTCGGTCAGCATAAAGGATGGTAAAGCCGTCGCTTCTTATAACTCACCTTCTTTTGAGACACTCCTTCTGGATGTCGCTTGCGATTTTGGGAAACGACTGCTGGATAAGGAATTGGATGAGCTGGAGTTGACAGGAGAATACGTCGGAGAGTCCGGAGAGAAAGTCTCGATCCAGGATTCAGGCAAAGGAGCCTACCTTGTGGATGAGCTTATGCAAGCCACCAGAAGGCGCTTCTATCGTCCGGAATACATCGCCTGTCCCGGATGCGGAAGGACAATGTATAACCTGCAGGCGGCCCTCGCGGAAGTCAAGGCCAAGACAGCGCATCTTAAAGACACGGTGATCGCCGTGATGGGTTGTGTCGTTAATGGGCCTGGCGAGATGGCTGACGCTGACTGGGGATATGTCGGCGAAGGAGGCGGAAGAGTCTCCATCTACAAAGGTAAAACTCCCCTTCTGCGGCATGTGCCCGAAGGGGAGGCTGTGGACAAACTTATCGAATTGATAGAATCCGAATCCGGGAAGGCTATTTGAGCCTCGCTATCTTGGTAACGCTCGCGACGGTGAGCTCTCCTTCCTTGACAAGGATCTCAGCGTCAAGGGGCAGGAACATGTCAATCCTGGACCCGAACTTGATGATGCCGCATTGCTTTCCTCTCTCAACCTCAAGACCTTCTTTTGAATAGCACACTATCCTCCTGGCGAAAGTGCCGGCTATCTGCTTGAAAAAGACCTCGCCATGGGAATTGCGGATAGTCGTGGAAGAGTGCTCATTCTTCTCGGATGATTTAGGGAGAAACGCGAGAAGGTACTTCCCAGGATGATACTTGTAGTAAGAGATTTTTCCGGTCATCGGCCAGAAATTGGTGTGGACATCGAAGAAGTTCATGTAGATCGAGACCTGGATGCGGTCTTCCTTGAAATACTCTCCCTCGTAAGCTCTCTCGACGATAACTACTTTTCCGTCGGCGACTGAAGTAACCAATGTCTCGTCCCCTTCCGGGATCTCCCGGTCAGGAACCCGATGGAACCAAAATACGAAAAAGGCGAAGACGCAGAGGAAAACCAGGACCGGGATTAGCACCCAGAGCGGCTTGATGAGCCACACTGCCAGGATCACGAGGACAAGGGAAACTGCCCAATATGTGGCGATAGTGCCTTTTGAATCCTTGTCAATAACTATCTTTTTCATATTCAGGGAATTATATTACAAAAGATCAAAAATGGCAAGATAGATGGCACCGAAGGGCATCGCCATCAGCGTGCTGTCGAAGCGGTCCAGCAAACCGCCGTGTCCAGGGATGATGTTGCCGGAATCCTTCACCCCGAAAACCCGTTTCCATTGTGACTCGTAAAGGTCGCCGTACACTCCGGCAACAGACATGATCAATGCCAGTATCAGGGAGTGCATGAGAGGGAATTTAAGAAGCCCGACCTCGTAGAGCACAAAAGCGGCGATTACGGAGAGCAATACTCCCCCTATGAATCCTACCCATGTTTTCTTGGGAGACACTGTCGGGAACAACTTCTGGGGGAAGCGCTTGCCCAAAGAGATTCCGAACGCGAAAGCTCCGACATCCGAGCACCAGATGATGATGAAGAAGCAAAGAAGGAGATTACCGCTGAAATTGCCGGCCTTGTCGAACGCGATGAGATTCCCAAGCGCGATCGGGACAGCAATGTACAGCAGTCCGGTGTAGATGTTTGAGAACTTGCCGTATTCCTCCTTGTCTTTGACGTACAACGAGTTGATCATCACTATGAACACCGGTATCATAGCCAGGGCTATGAAGCGGATCGGGATGTGGTAAGTGGATGCGGCAAAAAGGATCCCGAAGAGGAAAATACCGGCCAGGATGGCCAGCACCTTGGAGAAGGTGTAGCTGTGTCCCATCGTGATCTCATAGAACTCCACCAGCATGACGGACATGATGAATATCATCATCCCGGCGAATAGGAACTTGTTGAACATCAGGCAGGTCACCATCACAATAATGAAGGCGACCCCCGAAATAGTCCTTACGGTTACGTTATTCATGATCCACGGCGTTTTCTACCTCGCCCTGAGACTCTTCCTCCGGCTCGGCCGGTTTGACTTTCGGCCCGAGAATCTTCTCGATGTCCTCGGCGAATATCACCTCTTTCTCGAGGAGCAGTTTCGCCATCCGCACAAAGCCTTCCTTGTTGTCATCCAGGATCTTCTTGGTACGATCGTGAACCATGTCCACCAGTTCCCGTACCTCCTGGTCCATGACCTCGGCGGTCTTTTCGCTGTAGGGCTTGGTCAGGTCATATCCTCTCGCTCCGGTGGAGTCGTAGAAGGACAACTCCCCTGTCCTCTCTCCCATTCCATAGAACTGGATCATGTTGTAGGCTATTCGCGTGAGTCTCTCCAGATCGTTCAAAGCGCCGGTGGCTGGCTCGCCGTTGATGATCTCCTCGGCTACTCGTCCTCCCATGAGTGCGCACATCTGGTCTATGAGATAGGATTTGGAGAGTATTTTCCTCTCGTCCGGAAGATACCAGGTCAAGCCAAGCGCGTCGCCTCTCGGGATGAGACTGACCTTGAAAACAGGGTCAGAATAAGGCAGGAGCCAACCTACGGTGGCATGGCCGGCCTCATGATAGGCGGTTGTCTTCTTCTCGGCGGGAGTAAGGATGGAGCTCTTGCGCTCGAGACCTCCGATGATGCGGTCGACAGCGTCGAGGAAGTCCTGCTTGTCGATCTCGGACTTGTTCTTCCTCGCTGCGGTAAGAGCCGCCTCATTGCAAACATTAGCGATGTCGGCGCCGGAGAATCCGGGTGTGTGCTGAGCCATGAAGCTCACATCGAAATCCTTGGAAATCTTCAGGCCGCGCATGTGGACAAGGAATATCTCTTCCCTCTCCTTCAGCTCCGGAAGCTCGACATGGATCTGACGATCGAAACGTCCGGCGCGCATCAAGGCCTTGTCGAGGATGTCGGCGCGGTTGGTGGCGGCGAGGATGATGACTCCGGAGTTCGTGTCGAAGCCATCCATCTCGGTGAGAAGCTGGTTCAGGGTGTTCTCCCTCTCGTCGTTGGACGAGAATCCGACGTTTTTGCCTCTGGCCCTTCCTACAGCGTCGATCTCATCGATGAACACGATGCAGGGAGCCTTTTCCTTGGCCTGACGGAACAGGTCGCGGACTCGGGAAGCACCTACACCGACGAACATCTCGACAAAATCCGAACCGGAAATCGAGAAGAAAGGAACGTTGGCTTCTCCTGCCACAGCCTTGGCCAGCAATGTCTTACCGGTACCGGGAGGACCGACCAGGAGGGCGCCCTTGGGAATCTTGCCTCCCAAGGCCGTGTATTTCTGGGGGTTCTTCAGGAAATCGACGATCTCCATCACCTCGTCCTTGGCTCCGTAGAGGCCCGCGACATCCTTGAAAGTCACATTGACCTTGTCCTTGTCGGCAAGCTTGCCGGTTGATTTCCCGACGCTGAATATTCCGCCACCAGGACCTCCGGGACCTGCGCCCATATTCTTCCCCATGCCACGGAACATCCAGAGCCACATGAGGATAAGGAATATAGGGAAGATGAGCCACTCGAGAATCTCCATCCAAGCGTGGCTCTCATTCTCCACGACGATCTTCACCTGCCCGGAAGGAGGCAGCGCAGCGTTCAACGCCCCGAATTCTTTCTCGGAGTCGAATTTGTCTGAAACAAGGAATATGAAGTGCGGCGAACTTGTCGGGACCTTCCCGCCAAACTTGTCCGCATACTTCGAGATCCTGTCCGGGCGGACAGTGATATTCCCTTTGTAGCTGTTACGGATATAGGTTATCTCCTGGATATCACCCTTTGAGAACATCTCCTGAACTTCAGCCCACTCAATCTTCTGGGGATTGGCTCCACTGTTGTTCAAGAGGAGCCAACCTATTCCGAATATCAGGAGCAGATAGAACCAGGAGAAGTTGAACCGGACCCTATAGACTTTGCGGCGCGGCTCTTTTCCACCACTATTCGGCATCTTTCTTCACTTTTTTAGTCTTCGGCCTGTCTTTGTACTCTTTCTGCGGAGCGTCTGCCCAGAGCTCTTCCAGGCGGTAGAACTGCCTGTACTCCGTCTGGAAAATGTGGGCCACGATGTCACCGTAGTCCAGGATGATCCAGAAATTATTCTCCATGCCCTGCGTACGGAAAGGCTTGCGGCCAAGCTCGCGCATCTTCTCTATGACGTTGTCGGCAATAGCGTTGACGTTGGTCGTCGAGTCGGCGTTACAAATCATGAAATGGTCCGTGATAGCGGTTCCAATGGATCTCAAGTCGACTCCTATTACGTTCTGGGCCTTCTTGTCAAGCATGGCGTCTGCCATAACTCTAAGGTCGTGTGTTATCATATTCTGAATAAACTTTGTTAATTTTGTCCTATAAACATACAAATATACGAAAAAACGACAATTTCCGAGCCAATGCTGAATAAGGTGAATATTAGGTGGGTGGAAGAGACGGATTCCACGCAGGATGAGGTCAGAAGGCATATTTCCGAATATGACAATATGTCAGTGGTGGCCGCCAGGTTCCAGACCGCGGGAAGGGGGCAGAGGGGAAACAAGTGGGTCGCCAGGAAAGGCGAGAACCTCACGTTCTCAATGCTCCTGAAGTTCGGTCCTGATGGTTTTCCACCGCTTGCGGCAGCGGATCAGTTCCGTATCACAAGGGCCGCGACCATCGGTACGGCCTTGTACCTTGCCTCGGTTGGTGTCGAGTGCTCGATAAAATGGCCAAACGACATCTACGTCCGGGACAAGAAGATCTGCGGAATGCTGATTGAGAATATTCTTGAAGGAGACAAGCTCGGCCAGAGCATCGTCGGGATCGGATTGAATGTCAACCAAAGGGACTTCCCTCCCCAACTAATAAACCCCACATCGATGGCGGTCGTCACGAAAAAGGAATACGACACCCGGGAAGAATTGGAGCAACTCAGCGGCTATCTGGCCTCCTCCTTCGAAAGGATTCTGGGCAAGGATCATGTCCCCGGGAGTGATCATGAATATGAGAACCGTCTCTATCGGAAAGGTTATTTCCATGATTTTGTCAGATGCTCGGACGGGACGGTTTTCAAGGCGAGAATCATTGGGGTCACACCTGGTGGATTGCTTCAGACCGAAAATGATAAAGGCGAACTGAATGAGTTCGCCTTCAAGGAAATAAGTTACATTATCTAAAGTCTCATTTCAGCAATTGCCTTAGCAGGATCTTCTGACTTGAAGACTGAACTACCGGCAACAAGCATCGTCGCTCCAGCCTCGGTAAGAGCCTTTGAGTTGGACGCGGAGACTCCCCCATCCACCTCAATGTCCTTGATTATCCCAATCCTTTCCATCTCCGCCCTCAAGGCGGCTATCCTTCCGATAGATTCCGGGATGAACTTCTGCCCGCCGAATCCGGCGAAAACGGACATGACAAGGAAGAAGTCGACTTCTGGAATATAAGGGAAAAGCCTCTCGACCGGGACGTCCGGATCTATGGCAAGACCAGCCTTGACCCCGCATGACTTGGCGAGAGCGATGTACTCACCGGCATCCTTGCCGGCCTCGTCGGCTGCCTCGAGATGGAAACTGATGTAGGAGGCCCCGGCATTGGCGAAACGCTCGATGTAATTGTCCGGATTAACGATCATAAGGTGGACATCCAGCGGGATGGCGGCCACCTTTGAGACAGCCTCCAGCACGGGGAATCCGAAGGACAAATTAGGGACCAGACATCCGTCCATCACGTCGAAATGCAGAAGATCAGCGTGATCGTTGACAAGCCTGACATCGCGCTCGAGATGGAGAAAATCAGCGGCCAGAATGGATGGGGCGATCTTTACCATGGCTTTAGTTGAAATTGGTGACGACATCGACCAGATGGTCCACGAACTTGTCCAGTGAGGCGAGGTCAAGTTTCTCGCCAGGGGCATGGACTCCTCGCAGGGTCGGGCCGAATGATATCATGTCCAGATCTCCGAACTTCTCCCCGAAAAGACCGCACTCAAGCCCGGCGTGGATGGCTTTTATCTCGGGTGCGAACCCGAACAGTTTCTTGTAGGACTCGACACACTGGGCTAGAATGCGAGAATCCACATTAGGTTTCCAGCCAGGATACTCCGACGTGTGCTCCACGGTGGCTCCGGCAAGGACAAAACAAGCCTCCACTTTGGCAGCGATCATCTTTCTGGCCGAGGCTATGGCGCTCCTCTGGCTGGTGAGGACCTCGATCTTGCCAAGGTCGCGCATACGGACGGCGGCGAGGTTTGTCGATGTCTCGACGAGGCCATCGATGTCCTGGCTCATCGCCTCCACCCCATGAGGGCAGGCGAAAAGGGCCCTGACCAATCGCGCGGCGACTTCTGAATCGACAGGCTGCTCGGTGCAACCGTATTGTGCCGCGGTCATCTTTATTACTGGTTCTGTCCTGCAATATTCAGCCTTGACATCATCGGAGAAAGAGTTGAACCTGAGGGTCGTGGCTTCACTGTCGGGCACAGCTACAATGGCCTCGCACTCACGGGCGATGGCGTTGTGCTTATTCCCTCCCCGGATGAGAATCAACTGAAGGCCGCGATTGAGCTCGCCGCAGAGGAAACGGGCCATCAACTGTATGGTGTTGGCCCTCCCCTTGTTGATGTCGTCGCCGCTATGGCCGCCGACTCCATCGGTAATCGCGAGTCTCAAAATCGTGTTGCCGGCCTTGAGGACTTCCCGGGTGTAATCGAACGTAGCGTAGGTCTCGAGTCCGCCAGCGCAGCCGATGAACATCTGGCCCTCATCCTCCGAGTCGAGGTTGATGAGAGTTCTCCCGGTGAAGAAACCTTTCTCCATGCCGAACGCTCCGTCCATGCCAGTCTCCTCGGAGATGGTGAAGACACATTCGATCTTTCCCGTGGGAAGGTCACTTTCGAGAATGGCCAGCATAGCGGCCACTCCTATCCCGTCATCCGCCCCAAGGGTGGTGTCCTTGGCTATCATCCAGCCATCTTCGATCACATAATTGATCGGGTCCGTCTGGAAATCATGGGTAACGCCGTTCCTTTTCTCGCAGACCATATCCTGATGGCCTTGAAGGACGAGTGTGGGAACATCCTCTTTTCCGGGGCTGGCCTCCTTGACAATGCACACGTTGCCGATCGGGTCGACACGGCACTCAAGGTTCCGCCGCTTGGCGAAATCCTGCAGAAAGGCTGTCATCAACTCCTCGTGCCCCGATTCTCTCGGGATACGGGTGATCTCCTTGAAGATCTCAAGTACTTCGGAAGAATTCATCTGGTTGATTATATGTTTGTGAGTAATATCAGCGGGCCACGGGCACAAGCATCCGCTCGATGTCGGACACGTACTGACGGAACAGCTTGTCAGTGGACATCAGGTCGGAAACCGTGTTGCAGGCGTGGAGAACGGTGGCGTGGTCTTTCCCGCCAAGCTCCATTCCGATGGTCGACAATGAACAGCCTCCAATGAGGTTGCGGCTCAAATACATGGCGATCTGGCGGGCCTGGACGATGTTCCTCTTCCGGGATTTGGAAAGAAGAGTCTCACGGGTGATGTTGAAATACTCGCACACGACATCCTGGACCTTGTCCATCGTGACCTCATCATGCTCCTCGCTGATGATGTTGCCGGTCACCTTCTCCGCCAGGGCCATAGTGATCTCGTCGTGGCAAAGCGTAGCGCTCGCTATCAATGAGATCAAGGCTCCCTCGAGCTCCCTGAAATTGGACCTGATCTTCGTCGCCAAAAGCTCAAGCACATCCTCCGCCACATGAACTCCCTCACGGGCGCACCTCGCCTTCAACATGGCCAGCCTGGTCTGCTGGTCGGGCTTCTCAAGCTCGACGGAAAGCCCCCACTTGAAACGGGACAACAGTCTTTCCTCGAAGTTCATCAAGTCAACGGGAGCCCTGTCGGAAGTGAACACCAGCTGCTTGCCGGATTGGTGCAGATGGTTAAAGATGTTGAAGAAGGCGTTCTGTGAGGCCGGTCCGACCAACTCATGTATGTCATCCACCACCAGCACGTCAATCCTCATGTAATATGCCATGAAATCGGCGAGCTTGTTCTGGTGGACAGCGTTCATGTATTGGGTCTTGAACTCGTTACCGGTAACGTACAAGACTATGAGGTCGGGATAGGAGTCATGGATGGCGATACCTATCGCCTGGGCGAGATGGGTCTTGCCCAAACCAGGTCCGCCGAAAATGAACAGCGGATTGAAAGGCGTCTTCCCCGGCTTCTGGGAAATGTTGATACCGGCGTTGATCCCCATCTTGTTGCACTCACCTTTAATAAGATTGTCAAAGCAATATGCGGGATTGAGCCTGGGATTGATCTTGACTTTCTGAAGCCCCGGGAAAACAAACGGGCCAGGATTGCCTGAAGCCTGGAAGGTGTTAAGGGTCACGGCCTTGTTCTCGGGAACATTGCCGTGGGAAGCCGGGAACACCATCGGGGCTTCCTTGCGGACAGGGTGGATCCTGTACATCAGTTTGGCGTCCGGACCGATTACCCTGCGCAACACCATTTTTATAATGGGAAGATAGGCTTCCTCAAGGTAGCTGCGGAAGAAGTCAGTCGGAACCTCGACGGTCAATGTCGAGTCCTCCAGAGACACCGGCTCGATAGTCTTGAACCAGACGTTGAATTGCTTCGGATCCACGTTCTGCTCGAAGATTCGAAGACACTCGTCCCATACTGAAATATGTCTTTCCAGTTCTGCCATTACTATCTGATAAATGAATTGTCGGGGAGTTCTGACCCTGTCGTTTTTCCTAATGCAAAATTGGAGGAAAATATCTTTATAAAAAAACTTTTTTATTGTTGTTTTTGTTTTTTATTTTCCCTATATATAGAAGCCGGGTTAAAAAATTGATTGCCACAAGTACGTGACAATCAATTAGTTCCAAAATAGCCCAAAAGCTAAATTACGATGTATTAATTACTTCTGAAAAGGGATTATCTGACCCTCGTCAATTCACCGTTTTCGACCTTTATCAAAAATGCGTCCGGATATGAACTTCTGACTGTTGATAACGATTTTCTCGCCTCGGAAAGGTCGGTGGTGCAGCGGATGAGATATTTGTACAATTTCCCGACTTGATATCTCTTGAACTCGTTGCCTTTGAAGAAAGGATCACCAGCTTTCATCACCTTTGAGGAGGCGAGCACCTGGACACCGTAGAGGACACCGCTGTCATCCGCGGCGACAGTCTCGGTCTTCGGCTCCACAGGCTTCGGCTCCGCTGCCGGGGCGACTTTTTCGGCCGGTTTGGCGGGTTCGGGCTTGGCAGGGGCGGCTGCCGGTGCCGGCGCTGGCGCGGAAGATGTCACCTCTCCCCCGTCATATTCCTTCTTATATTTAACAAAAGCGGCATACAAGTCCGAGGCGATCCTGTCCTTTCCTGAGGAGGAGATCAGAGCCTCCCTGTCGGTCGGATTCGACATGAAACCGCACTCCACGAGGACCGCGGGCATGGCTGTGCGCCACAGGACATAGAAAGGATCCTGGGAGATGCCTCTGCTGGCCTTGATGGCGCCGCCCTTCATCTCGTCGTCAACGAACTTCGCGAACTTGAAGCTTTGCTCCAGGAAGGAGTTCTGCATCAGGTTCATGAAGATGTACGACTCGGGGTCTGAAGGATCGAAACCCTCGTACTTGGTGCTGTAGTCATCCTCAAGGAGAATCACGGAGTTCTCCCTACGCACCACATCCATGTTGCCGGCGTAAAGGTCCTTCTTCTTGCTGGTGTACTGGCCGAGGATATGGACAGAGTACCCGTTGGGGCCGGTCTTCTTGCCATCCACGGAATTAACGTGGACAGAGATGAAGAGATTGGCCTTGGCCTTGTTGGCGATGTCGGCCCTCCCCTGCAGCTCGACGAATTTGTCGTCAGTCCTTGTCATGATGACATTGACATCAGGGCAGCCGGAGCGGATCTTTTCCGCAAGGCGGGTGGCTATATCAAGGACAACGGTCTTTTCCATGGTCTTCCCGCTGGGACTGACACAACCGGCGTCTTTCCCGCCGTGTCCAGGATCGATCACAACCGTGTTGAGCTTGATCCTTGAGGAAGGAGTCTGGCAAAAAGCCGGCGAAGCCGCCACAAAAGCTATTGAAGCCGAAAGAACGGCAAGATAATTGCGAATGATATTCAAAATAAGTCGTATATTTGTTCCCGCGAATTTAAGAAAAAAGTTGCGTTTAAGAAAGCATACATATACTATAATATTGGCTTTGCTCATCGCCTCCCTCGCCGGAATGACTGTTTTTGGTCAAAATCCCAGGGGGAACAGGCGTTTTGGTGGCTTTACCGGCAGGAACCGTAGTGACACCGCGGTTTCCAAGCCCCAGGTCCCCGACACTTTAAAGCTCCCTCCGCCCGACAGCATCAGCGTGTCCGACAGCCTTCCCCCGTTCGATTCGCTGGCCATGAGGCGCGATTCAATACGCCGCGCCCGTGAGGACTCTCTCGATCTTCTGGAGAAAAGTTCCCTTACCAAACCGGCATTCTCAGCCGCGAAAGACTCTTCCAAGCAAGTGTTCGCCGACGGCCAGCGGAAGATGTTTTACTGGGGTGACGTCGAGGTGACTTACGAGAACATCAAGCTGAAAGCGGACTACATGGAGTACGACATGAACACCGGGACCGTGTTCGCGAGAGGAACTTATGACACACTTACCGGCGAATGGAAGGGGCGCCCTGAGATGACCCAGGGGAAGCAGACCTACAACATGGAAGAGATCCGCTATAACTTCAACACGAGGAAAGCGAGAATAACCAACATGGTCACCCAGGAGGACGACGGGATCCTTCACGGCAAGAATATAAAGATGCTGCCGGACAGGTCGATCAACATCACTAAAGGAAAGTATACGGTCTGCGATCTGGAGCATCCGCACTATTATCTCAAGCTCTCGTCAGCCAAGGTGATAACCAAGCCTTCCCAGAAAACGGTCTTCGGCCCCGCCCATCTTGTGGTCGAGGATGTGGATCTGCCTTTCGTCACCATTCCTTTCGGCTTCATTCCAAAGCGTCCGGAGCGGGCTACAGGTATGTTGATGCCTTCTTTCGGAGAAGAGAACGCCCGCGGTTTCTACATGAGGGACGCCGGAATGTATTTCGTGATCGGGGATTATTTCGACCTGTCGATGACCGGGGATTACTACACCCTCGGATCGTGGGCGGCCAATCTCAATTCCCGTTACATGGTCAAATACAAATTCTCCGGCAACCTGGCGTTCAATTATTCCGTCGACCAGACCGGAGAGAAAGGTAGCACGGACTTTTTCCAGAGCAAGAACTTCGGCTTGAAATGGTCCCATTCCCAGGACTCAAAGGCCCATCCGGGGCAGACCTTCTCCGCCTCGGTCAACTTCTCCAGCCCTTCAAACAGCCGCTATAACTCCAGGTCGGTTTCTGAAGCACTCCAGAACCAGATATCGTCATCCATCTCGTTCTCAAAGAACTGGGCGGGAAAATTCAATTTCTCAATCAACGCCCTCCACAGCCAGAACTCAAGGGACAGCTCCTACACATTCACCCTCCCGAATTTGACATTCTCCGTCACGCGGTTCTATCCTTTCAAGATAAAGAACAGGGTCGGCAAGGAGCGCTTCTACGAGAAATTCTCCCTCGCCTACAACACGACCTTGCAGAACAAGATCAACTTCAAGGCCTCTGAGTTCGGCGGCCCCGGATTCCTCGACAAGTTCAATAACGGAATGGCCCACAACTTCAATATCGGCCTTCCGGATTTCACGCTGTTCAACTACCTGAATGTCACGCCTTCAGTGTCGTATGGAATGAATTGGTTTTTCAGGGAGACGAACGCCTATTTCAATCCTGAGACAAACAGGGTCGAGACGGAGATGGGGTCTCCCCTCTCCGCGTTCGGAGCCACTCACAATTACTCCGGATCGGTGGCCATGAGCACGAGGTTGTACGGAATGTACAATTTCGGCAAGTACCGCAAAGTGCAGGCGGTCCGCCACGTCATCTCCCCAAGCGTCAGCATGAGTTTCAGCCCCGATAAGGCGAAGGCCTTCAACGGATGGCGGGTACTTGAATATACCGACACCCTCGGCAATAAGCGGACTTACGAGTACAACAAATACCAGGGCCAGCTGAATTCCGTGCCAGGTAAAGGACGTTCCGCCACGATGTCCCTATCCATAGGTAACAACCTGGAGGCCAAGGTGAGGGATGCCAAAGACACGACCGGAACAGGCTCGAAGAAGATAAAGCTTCTGGACCAGTTCAACATCAACACCGGCTACAATTTCCTGGCCGACTCCCTGAAAATGAACAACGTGGGAATCACGATGTCAACGTCGATTTTCGGCAAGCTTGGCATAAACGGAAACCTCAATTTCGATCCGTACGCGATCAATGAGCGTGGTGTGAGAATCAATAAATTCAACCTCACGCAGACCGGCGTCCCGTTGAGACTCACCAATTTCAGCGCTTCGATGTCATATTCCCTCTCCGGAAAAGGATCGGTTGACGGGAACGACGGCCGGGGATCGGGATCGGGCGGAGGCTCAGCCGCGGACTATTACAGAAGGATTTACTACCATCCTGTGACCGGAGAATATATTCCGGGAGGTTGGCTCTATTACACCAATCCTAACGTCCCATGGAGCCTGAACTTCAACTACACCTTGTCCATGAGCCGGTCATACAGCTACACTAACGAGCAATTGTTCCGTAAAGACAATTATACCCAGACTCTCGGAGTGTCCGGGAATATTCAGTTGACTCCCAAGATGTCTGTTCAGGCACAGACGGGATGGGACTTTGTCGCGATGAAGATGACCACGTCCCAGATGTCGTTCAAATATGACCTTCACTGTTTCAATATCGGAGTCTCATGGGTGCCTTCTGGAATGTACCAGTCGTATTCCTTTATCATCTCAGCTAATGCCGCCGCATTGTCGGATCTGTTGAGATTCAAGAAGAGCACCAGCTACTGGGACAACTGATAAATCTTTGATTATTCGAATTTTTTGCTTATCTTCGCGAAGTCTTAGATAAGAAATTTTTCCCATTTTTATGCCATACAGTTTATTCGAACTCACTCAGATGAGCAGAGAGCAGCTTGAAAGCGTAGCTCAGGAACACCAGATAAAAAACGCGAGAAAAATGACGGACGAGAACCTGTCTTTCGCGATTCTCGACGCCCAGGCGACAGCGGCCTCGCTTCAGCCTCTTGACAGGCCTAAAGCCAAGCGGGGACGCCCTAAGAAAACAGAGGCGGCTCCCAAGAAGGAAACCGCTCCGGAGCAGCGAAAAGCTGAACCCCAGGCGCAAGAGGCGAAGAGCGCGGCCCCTGAGGAGACAAGGCAGGAGCAGAAGCCGAAGGCCAAACGCGGCCGGAAGCCAAAGTCCGCCTCCCAGCCGGTTCAGGCTGAGACCGCCACACCCGCTGCCGTTGCTGAGGAACCGGCAAGGGAAAAGGGACCCGAGGCCCCCTCGCAGGAGAAGCCGGTGTCCAAAAGAGGTCGCAAGCCCAAGAATGCCGTCAAGCCCGCTGAGGCTCCCGCAGCTCCCAAGGCAGATGCCGAGGTTCGGACTGAGGCTGTCCCCGAGCCGGTCCAATCCCCCGATCCGGCACCTAAACAAGTGGACGGAAAGGAATTCATCCACCAACTCTTCGATGAATTGAAAGATGATCCCGCTGCCCAGGCCGACAGGGACAATTACCAGGGAAAGAAGAAAAACAAGTTCCAGGGAAAACAGAATGGCCAGCCCAACCAGAACGGCCAGAATCCCCAGAATCAGCCGAAGCAGAAAGCACCGGCCATCGAGTTCGAAGGTACCGTGGAGGCCACTGGAGTTCTGGAAATAATGCCGGACGGCTACGGTTTCCTCCGTTCTTCCGACTACAATTACCTTAACTCCCCCGATGACATCTATGTCAGCCAGAACCAGATAAAGAGTAATGCCCTCAAGTCGGGCGACACGGTTACCGGCGAGATCCGTCCTCCAAAGGAAGGTGACAAATATTTCCCTCTTGTGAGGATCAAGTACATCAACGGTCGCACTCCGGATTATATCCGTGACCGAGTGCCGTTTGATTTCCTGACTCCCCTTTTCCCGAACGAGAAATTCAATCTTCTCGGTCACGGGCACCAGAACGATGTTTCCTGCCGTATCGTGGACATGTTCACTCCGATCGGTAAGGGGCAGCGAGGCCTGATCGTCTCCCAGCCCAAGACTGGTAAAACGATGCTGCTCAAGTCTATAGCCAACGCCATAGCTGACAACCATCCGGAGGTCTACGAGATTGTTCTCCTCATCGACGAGCGTCCCGAGGAGGTCACCGACATGAGTCGCAGCGTCAAGGCCGAGGTCGTCGCCTCGACTTTCGACGAGCCTGCTGAGAGGCATGTCAAAGTGGCGAATATGGTCCTTGAGAAAGCCCGTCGTCTCGTCGAGTGCGGTCATGACGTCGTCATCCTGCTTGACTCGATCACAAGGCTCGCCAGGGCTTACAACACCGTGCAGCCCGCTTCAGGTAAGGTACTTACCGGTGGTGTTGACGCCAATGCCCTGCAGAAGCCGAAGAGGTTCTTCGGTGCCGCTCGTAACATCGAGGGCGGCGGATCACTGACAATTCTCGCCACGGCCTTGACTGAGACCGGATCCAAGATGGATGACGTGATTTTCGAGGAATTCAAGGGAACCGGCAATATGGAGCTCCAGCTGGACAGGACACTCGCCAACAGGAGAATATTCCCGGCGGTCAATGTCGTTCTCTCAAGCACCAGACGTGACGACCTTCTCTACAGCAGGGATGTCGCCAACAGGATCTGGATTCTCCGGAAACTCTTGGCCGACATGAATCCCACCGAGGCGATGAACTTCATGCTCCAGTTGATGGACGAGTACAAGACCAACGAGATGTTGCTTGACAACATGAATAAGGTCTCGCCCAGGGACGCCAAATTCTACGACTCCTATTAGTCATGAGGGAAAGAGACGTGTTAACTTACTTCAGGCCTCCCAAAAGGGGCCTGAAAGCGTTGTTAAAGACTGCCTCTCGCAATTTGTACTACTCCTGGGTTGTCAAACATGACAAACCGGAAAGGAACGAGAAAAGGAAGTACCATGTCTCACTTTGCGTCATGTTCAAAGATGAGGCACCGTATCTCCGGGAATGGTTGGAGTACCACATGCTGGTTGGCGTGGACCATTTTTATCTGTACGACAATAACTCTTCTGACGGATTTGAGAGCATCATCAGCAGTTACCAGAAAGAAGGCTTAGTCACGCTTGTGCGTTGGCCGCATGAGCATTCCCAGGTCAAGGGATACGAGGATTGTATCAAGCGTTTCCAAGGAGAGAGCGACTGGATAGGCTTCATCGATGTGGACGAGTTCCTTGTGCCGGTGGCGGAGGAGTCACTCGTCACTTTCCTGGACCGTTTTTCCAGGCGGCCCGCGGTCCTGGTTTACTGGAGGTATTTCGGATCGGGAGGCATGCTCACAAGGGATACGAGTCGCCTGGTGACAGAAGACTTCGTCATCGCTTCTGAGAAGATGTTCACAAAGGGAAAATGCTTCTTCAATTCCAACTACGATTATCTGTTCGACCCCGCGAGGAACAGATCCATGTTTCACTACCTCTGGACTGTTTCAGGTGGCAAGGCAGTTACGCCAGTCGATGTTTTCGACCACACGACATATAGGGATTGGTATCCGAACAGGAGGGTGAAGGAAATCCCGGTTCAGATCAACCACTATACCGTCAAATCATTGGCCGAGTACCGGGAAAAGAATAAGAAGGGGGATGTTTATTATGACCATCCTACCCACGGGGACAAAGTGTTCCACGACCGGGATAATAAATGCCATGTACCTGATTATCACATATTCAGGTACATGGACAAATTGAAACTCAAGTTGGCTGAGCGGGAAGCGAAGGATTAATACTGATCCCAGGATTTAATCTGGATGTCGTCGATCGAAGTCCCGCAGAATGAGCGGATGAAGGCGGTGGCCAGACGGGCGTTGGTGAAGAGCGGCACGTTGAAATCGATGGCCGCCCTTCTTATTTTGTAGCCATTGGAAAGCTCCAGCTCGCTGAAGTCTTTAGGAATATTGATCACCATGTCAATCTCCTTGTTCTGAATCATTTCCACGGCCGGCTTGAAGCGCCCCTTGAAGTTTGGATTGTCGCATTCGCTCGGCCAGAGAACCTTTGTGGAAGGGACACTGTTCTCTACCAGGTACTTGTAGGTACCAGCGGTGGCGAAGAGCTCGTAACCTTTGTCGACCAGAAGCTTGCAAGCCCCGAGCATGTCCGCTTTCTGAAGAGGGTCACCGGTCGAGAGCAAGATGCGTTTCGCCGGAATCCTTTGGCCGACGGACAAGAGAGACTTCAATATCGCCTCATTGAGATCATCCCCGAGGCAACCAACCTCGCCGGTGGAGCTCATGTCGACACCAAGCATGGGATCAGCCTCTTCCAGACGGGCGAAACTGAACTGGGAGGATTTGACTCCAACGTAATCCAAGTCGAACGCGCTCTTCTGCGGCGCGGCAGGATGGAGCCCCAGCATGACCTTGGTGGCAAGCTCGATGAAGTCGATCTTCAAGACCTTGGAGACAAAGGGGAAGCTCCTGGAAGCCCGCAAGTTACACTCAATGACCTTAATGGCGTTCTCCTTGGCCAGGAACTGGATGTTGAAGGGGCCTGATATTCTCAAAGCATTCGCTATCGCCCTGGCGATCTTCTTGATACGGCGGACGGTCTCGACATAGAGTTTCTGGGGCGGGAACTGGATGGTGGCGTCACCGGAATGGACTCCGGCATATTCAATATGCTCCGAGATGGCGTAGGCGATGATCTCTCCCCCGTCGGCGACGGCATCGAACTCGATCTCCTTGGCCCTCTGGTAGAACTTGCTTATGACCACGGGATGTTCCTGGGAGACCTCGGAGGCGAGGGAAAGGAAGTGCCTTAGTTTCTTCTCGTCATGGCAGACATTCATGGCGGCCCCGGAAAGGACGTACGAAGGCCTCACCAGGACAGGGAAACCGACAGTCCTGATGAACTCCTCGACATCATCCATCGTCGTAAGTTCTTTCCATTCAGGCTGGTCCACGCCCAGGGCGTCAACGATGCTGGAGAACTTATGACGGTCCTCGGCCTTGTCGATGTCTGTGGCGCTGGTGCCTAATATAGGAACATTATGCTCGTGCAACCTCAAGGCAAGATTGTTGGGAATCTGTCCGCCCACCGAAACGACAACCCCGTGAGGCGACTCAAGCTCGATGATGTCCATGACTCGCTCATAGGTCAACTCGTCGAAATACAGGCGGTCACATTCGTCATAGTCTGTCGAGACAGTCTCCGGATTGTAGTTGATAAGGACACCCCTGTAGCCTTGCCCCTGTATGGTCTTGAGGCAGGTCACGGAGCACCAGTCAAACTCCACGGATGATCCGATGCGGTACGCCCCGGATCCCAGGACAATGACTGATTTGCCGTCATTCTCATATTCAATGTCGCTCTTGGTGCCATTGTAGGTCAGGTACAAGTAGTTGGTCATCGCTGGGAACTCGGCGGCCAATGTGTCTATCTGCTTGACCACCGGGACAATACCGAGCGATTTGCGATATTCGCGGACCTTGTCCATGTTGACGTTGGGGCTCCCCTTGTCCTTCCAGACGGCTCTCTGGATCTGGAAATCAGAGAAGCCTTCTTTCTTGGCGAGGTGAAGAAGCTCAGCCGGGACATCCTCGATCGCATCGTAGCCATGCATCTCCTCATACGTCCGGACTATGTTCTCGAGCTTATTGAGGAACCACTTGTCGATTTTGGTGAGCTCGTGGATCTGATCCACAGTCCAACCTGCTCGCATCGCCTTGGAGATCACGAATATACGATTATCCGTAGGCTCCCTCAAAGCGGTCTCGATGTCGGCCACCTGGAGCTCCTTGTTGCCCACGAAACCGTGGGCCCCCTGGCCTATCATCCTCAGGCCCTTCTGGATGGCTTCCTCGAAGCTTCGTCCTATCGCCATGACCTCGCCGACGGATTTCATGGAGGAACCGATCTTGCGGGAGACACCGTGGAACTTGCTGAGGTCCCAACGAGGGATCTTGCAGACGATGTAGTCAAGCGCCGGTTCGAAAAATGCCGGAGTAGTCTTTGTGACGGAGTTTTTCAGGTCGAACAGGCCATAGCCGAGTCCAAGTTTGGCGGCGACGAATGCCAGCGGGTAGCCGGTGGCTTTGGACGCCAACGCCGATGAACGGCTCAATCTGGCGTTGACCTCGATCACGCGGTAATCCATGGCGTCGGGGTCGTATGCGAACTGGACGTTGCACTCACCCACTATGCCTATGTGACGCACTATTCTTATCGAAAGTTCCCGGAGGAAGTAATAGTCGTTGTTTGATAGTGTTTGCGAAGGGGCGACCACAATACTCTCACCTGTGTGGATGCCGAGCGGGTCGAAGTTTTCCATGTTACAGACCGTGACGCAGTTGTCGTAGCGGTCGCGAACCACCTCATATTCAATCTCTTTCCACCCCTTCAGGGATTTTTCGACCAGGACCTGCGGAGAGAAGGAGAAAGCTTTCTCGCATATTTCCTCAAGCTGCTCCTCGTTGTCGCAGAATCCGGACCCGAGCCCTCCGAGGGCGTAAGCGGCCCTGATGATGAGTGGGAAACCAAGCTCAGCGGCAGCCTTCTTGGCCTCCTTGATGCTGGCCGCTGGATGGGATTTGATGGTCTTTACTCCGATCTCGTCAAGCTTCTTGATGAAAAGGTCACGGTCCTCGGTGTCCATGATGGCCTGAACAGGCGTTCCGAGCACGTTGACCCCATATTTCTCAAGCGTACCTTTCTCGTATAGCTCCACGCCGCAATTGAGGGCTGTCTGGCCTCCGAAAGAGAGCAGGATGCCCTGGGGACGCTCCTTGGCTATCACCTTTTCCACAAAAAAGGGAGTTACAGGGAGGAAATATATCTTGTCCGCGACTCCTTCGGAAGTCTGGACAGTGGCGATGTTCGGATTGATCAGGACTGTCTCTATCCCCTCTTCCCTCAAGGCCTTAAGGGCCTGTGAGCCGGAATAATCGAACTCTCCGGCCTGTCCTATCTTGAGGGCGCCGGAACCGAGGATCAGAACTTTCTTTATGTCTGTGTTTCTCATAACTTACCGATGAATTCGTCAAAGAGGAAATTGGTGTCTGTAGGGCCGCTGGAGGCCTCAGGATGGAATTGAACGGAACAGAAAGGCTTGCTCTTGTGGCGGATGCCTTCGTTGGTGCCGTCGTTCATATTCACGAACCAGGGCTCCCAGTCTTTTCCGAGAGTCTTGTCGTCGACGGCGAAACCGTGGTTCTGGGATGTGATGAAGCAGCGGTTAGTGCCGACCATCCGGACCGGCTGGTTGTGGCTGCGGTGACCGTATTTAAGCTTGTAGGTGTTGGCTCCGCCGGCCCTCGCGAGCAACTGGTTGCCCATGCATATTCCGAAAATTGGTTTGTCTCCTTCCATGGCCTTGCGGAGGTTTGCGACGGTAATGTTGCAGAACTGTGGATTGCCCGGGCCGTTTGAGATGAAGAGGCCATCGTAGTCGAGGGTGTTGAAATCAAAGTCCCAGGGGACCCTGATGACCTTCACTCCCCTGTCCATGAAGCAACGGAGGATGTTGTGCTTGACGCCGCAATCAACCATGACGACGGTTTTGTCTCCCGTTCCGTAAGTGATTGGTTCTTTGCAGCTCACAAGAGCGATCTGGTTGACCAGGTTTGGATCGTCCACCGGGAAATCCTTGGTGACCCCGTCAGGGACGATCATGCCGAGCATCGAGCCTCTCTCCCTTAAAGTTTGTGTCACCGCACGAGTGTCTATTCCGAATATTCCCGGAATCCGGTGCTCCTTCAACCATTCGTCGAGGCTCTTGACAGCGTCCCAGTGGCTGTAGTCAAAGGAATAGTCGCTGATGACCAATCCCCTGACCCAGATTATCTCCGACTCGAAGTTGCGGGAGATCCCGTTCTGGTCCGGACCCTCCATGGGAACGCCATAATTACCTATAAGAGGGTAACTTACGGTGAGGATCTGACCCGAATATGACGGGTCGGTAAGGCTCTCCGGATAGCCGACCATGGCGGTCGAGAAAACCACTTCGCCATCAGTCGGTCCCTCATGGCCGAATGAGAACCCGCGGAATTCCATTCCGTTCTCAAGACGCAGTGTCGCTCCTTTTCTTTCTTTCATGTTTTTCTACAAAATAAAAACGACCATCTCAAATAATAATGAAATGGTCGGCGCGGCAAATTGAAAAGAGAACAATCCGATCAGCACCTCTCGGCACCGCGACAATCAGTGGTGTTATTTCGGTCCTGGTCATTGGATGTTCGTTTATCTTGGCAAATTTACTCATTTTTGAGTAATTTCGCACCATATTCTTTAATTATGGTCAGAACCTTTTTTGATGACACAATAGCAGCTCCGGCGACTGTCCCCGGGACAGGAGCGATCACAGTGATCCGAGTTAGTGGTCCGGAGGCTTTGCGAGTGGTCGGGAGTTGCTTGAAGTTGACGTCGAAATCGATCGAGTCTCTTCCCGGGTACTCAATTTGTTACGGTACTATTGGGGATGAGAACGGCGAGGTCGTCGACGAGGTTTTGGCCAGTGTGTTCAGGGCACCTCATTCCTACACCGGTGAGGATTCGGTTGAGATTTCCTGCCACGCTTCGTCTTATGTCGCTTCCGAGATTCTAAGACTCCTTTGCGGAGCCGGCGCGAGGATGGCTTCACCGGGTGAGTTTACCCGCCGGGCGTTTGTCAATGGCAAGATGGATCTTGCTCAGGCTGAGGCTGTGGCGGATGTTATCTCATCATCTTCTTCAGCTTCTTTGCGAGTGGCTATGAACCAGTTGCGAGGTGGTTATTCTTCTGAGCTTCGATCGATTCGTTCAAGACTCGTTGAACTAACCTCGCTGCTCGAACTTGAATTGGATTTCTCCGAGGAAGATGTCGAGTTCGCCGACCGTTCCCGGCTATCCTCCTTGCTTGACGAAGTCATTGGTCATGTTTCCTCATTGGCTTCTTCGTTCCGCCTTGGAAACGCTCTTCGGAACGGAGTGCCGATCGCCATTGTCGGGGCTCCGAATTCCGGGAAGAGCACCCTTCTTAATTCCCTGCTCGGGGATGATCGCGCGATTGTCTCCGATGTCCCCGGGACGACAAGGGACACCGTCGAGGAGACGTTGGTTGTCGATGGGATTTTATTCCGGTTCATCGACACGGCCGGGCTTCGTTCTTCGTCTGATGAGGTCGAGAGAATTGGAATTGAGAGGTCGTATAAGAAGCTTTCGGAGGCTTCGGTCGTGCTCGCGCTGCTTGATTGCACTGCTCCTGAGGAGGAAAATGAGACTTTGATTTCTGATATAGTGTCTCGTGTTGACTTTTCTATTCAAAAGTTGGTCGTGTTGCTGAATAAAGTTGACATTTTTGGCGCTAACATAAATGTTATACTATTAAACAATGAAGTTTCATTTTCTGATTCTTCGGTTGTTAAGTTATATATTTCAGCAAAAACAGGATTTGGGTTGGATTCTTTGAAAAAGGAGCTTGTATCGTCGCAAAAGGACCTTTCTTCGGATTTTGATAACGTTGTTGTGACGAATGCTAGACACTTCGAGGCCCTTAATTCGGCCGCTTCAGCTCTCCGGAAAGTGAAAGATTCCCTGTCTTCCGGACTCACTCCTGACCTTATTGCGGAGGATCTCCGGGAAGCCCTCCACTACCTCGGCACCATCACCGGCGAAGTCACCCCGGACGAGGTTTTGGGCGAGATATTCGGGAGGTTTTGCATCGGGAAGTGAACGAACTAGTCTAAATCTCGTCGAAAACTTAAAATTCCTTTTTCAAACTAGCTGAATCTTAATGGTTTACATTTTGGTTCGGCTAGTTTCGCTTTTGAGCAGTCGGGTTATCATTTAGCTTGATTTTGGCCTTTTTTGGCACACGATTTGGCACACGTGTGCCAGCGTGTGCCAAGAAAAACGTGTTTTTGGGCTAAAAAGTTACCAAACTGGGTCGGAGCAGAAATTTTTACGGAAAATTTACACGGATTTTTACGAGTTTTATTTAGGCTAGTTTCACGATTCGTTATCTGTTATTCTTTTTTTATAAGTCGCAATAAATCAAGATAATATAACTTGAGTTAAGTTTGATTTATAAATGCGTAATTTATTTTGGATGTTTACCGGAAATAGTTATATTTGCGGTGGAAATGTCACTTGGCACACGTAGAAAGTTCAGTGCTTTCCAAAGAACATTTGTTTTACCTAATTTATTGAACCAGCATTCGTTATGAGCAAAAAGAATGATGTACAGACTGAGCAACTGGTGAAGCTCAGGAAAAGGAAAGCGGCGAGTGGAAACACGATCCTCTTCCTTGACTATGTACAGTTCGATGAACGCGTGCGCGAGAGCATCGGACTTACCCTGAAGGATGGAAGGAATCCGGCCAACAAGGAAAAGAACCAACACATCATGGCCAAGGCAGAGGAAATCCGCCTGGCAAAGGAAAAGGAGCTCCTTGCAGGATCAGGATACCGGAGCAGGGAAAATCAGGGCAACAAGACACTGTTCCTCCCCTATTACCGCACTATGATGGAGGACAGGAAGAACAGTGACGGAAACTATGGCAACTGGAAGAGCTGCCTCCGATACCTTGAGGTATACTGCTCCGAGAAGACCACCTTCGGTGACATCACCCCCCGCTGGGTCCAGGGATTCAAGACCTATCTGGAAAC
>JAGAFU010000004.1 GCA_017627955.1 Bacteroidales bacterium
ACCATCGCTGAAGCCTTCAACTTCGACCAGGACGAGATGATGCGTGCCATCATTAACAACAATAACAAAGAACTCAATGCCGTCCGACGAGCCTTCGAGGCCCTACAACTGGCGGCCTAAATCACTTGCGAAACTTAAATACTTCACAATCAAATAAATACAAAAAACGCGTAGCCAAATAGACTACGCGTTTTTCATAATAGATTAATTGCCAATCCTTTTCAGTAAAACAATAGATTCTTCGCTACGCTCAGAATGACAAAGGGATGACAAAGGGGCTACTTCTTGTCGATTGCCTGGCCGATGAAGTAGCAGCAGGCGGCGACGACCATTCCGTTGATCGAAGGTATGCCCCACTTCACGAGGTTTGCGACCACGGCGCCAAGCACGACACCAGCGATAGCGGCCCAGTTGACCTGACGAGTAGGGACATTGTCCTCCTGATACTCTTTCCTGTGGCTGAAGTAGCTGCAGATCAAGATGATACCAACGGGAGGAAGGGTGCAGTTAAGGACATTCAGCCAACCCACGAAGTTCCAGTAGAGCCAGACAGCCGTGACCGTTCCGATCAATCCGGCGATCAACACCATAGCCTTCTTGGAAAGCCCGAAGATATTCGAAAGTCCAAGGCCGGAGGTGTAGAGGGCATTGTCATTGGTGGTCCAGATGTTCAATCCGAGGACGAAGATCGCGATGTAGAACAGGTTGAGGTTGAGCATGACCTCGAAAATGTCGTTACCACCGGCGTAGATGCTGGAGACAGCGCCGAAGAAGAACATCAGGGAGTTGCCGATGAAGAAGGCGACCACTGTGACGATGAGGCCGATCTTCGGGGTCTTGGCGAACCTGGCGAAGTTGGGAGTAGCGGTACCTCCGGAGACAAAGCTTCCGATCACAAGGCCGGCTCCGGCGATGATGCCGAGATCCTTGGTGCCCTGAGCGAACTGGGCGATGAGGGTTGAGTCTCCCCTGTTCACAGCCATGATCATGGCCACGGTGCCGAGGATAGCGACAGCGGGAACAGCTATGTAGCTGATGATCGTGAGGCTCTTGATTCCGAAATACGCGCTGGCCGTCATGAGGATACCCGCGATGAGGACCATTACATATCCCTGCCATGGCATGAAGTCGGGAGTCACTTCGAGACCCATGATCTCCTTGGCCACAGGAATGGCGAACATGGCCAGTCCCACACCGAACCAACCGATTTGGGTGAAGCTGATCATGGCGCTCGGAAGGTAGCTGCCCTTCTCGCCGAAGCTTCTGCGGGCGAGCATGTCAAGGGTGAGACCGCTTTCAGCGCCGATCCAGCCCAAGGCACCAGTATAAGCCCCGAGGATGAGTCCACCGAGGAGGAGTGCCCAGATGAATCCAGAGAAATCCAGTCCGGCGGCCAGTTTCTGGCCAACCCACATGGATGCGGAGAAGAAGGTGAAGCCAAGCATCACCATGAACATGCTGAGGGTGCTCTTGCGACCCGACGGCTCGACCCGTCCGTTGGTGTAGTCGATGTCGACCTTGTTGTTTTGTTTACTCATATCCCTTTAGGGTTTGTTTGATTTGTTCAAGTCGTTTTGTGGCGACGTCCTTGAGGCTCAATCCCCTGGCTTTCGCAAGGAACACCCGCTCGTCGCTGTAAAGGACACTCTGGTCTCCAAGATCAGTGAAATGGGTGACTTTCAACCAGTCCTCGTATGAGATAGGGGCCTTGTACCCTAGACGCTCCTGGGTAAGGTCCATGATGTCAACTCTTTCTGAAGCTTCAAGCACCTCTTCCCAGTAAGCCACCACTTCCTTGTAATGGTCCGGAATCTCGTAACGCCTGGCCCCTCCGTCATAAATAATGCACTTCTCGTAGAGTGAATAGCCATGGGCCACGACATATTCCCGGAACTCGGGGCTGATGATACCGTCGCCCCAGTAGAAGTCTATGTCCGGAACCTGGAAGCCAAGACAGCCCCGATCCTGGTACACATTGAATATTCCTTCGTAAAAGAAACAGGTGAAACCTTCGAAGCCCGGGGAGAAACTCTTGACCTTCGGGACAAGCTCCTCCATGAAATCTATCGCGTTGGAACCTCCGATTGTGAAGAAAATGATTCGCTTGAAGGAGCCTCCGTGATCGCGGAACCAACTGATAACATGGTCCATGCACATTCCGAGCGTGGCGCCAGAGGCGATGATGTCACCCACCATGAGCACGCAGTCCTTGCACGTCCTGACCTTCTGGTAACGCACGTCAAGGCCCTTGATCACATCATTCTCGATAATTCTCTCGCAGGATAGGAAATCCATGTTCGTCACGCGGAATCCGGCCCTGAAAGCGCACTCCTCGATGGGATAGTTCAGTCCTCCACGCAATATCGTGAGGATATTCACATTTTTGGAAAGCCCGCTGTCAGCGAGATAGAGCATGCCCCGCATCGTAGCTGGCACCATGCTCTGATAAGAGCCGAAGCCGACAACCTCGGGAGAGGCCATAAGACGCCGGGTGCCGTCGCCACTGATTATGAAATACTCGTTGGAGAGTCCCTTCTGACTCAACTTATAGACACTTTGATGCCCGGTCTTCAAAAGGACCGCATCATCCAGATTATGTTTCATTGGTGATTCCGATTAGTCCTAACCGGGTTACAAAATTAATATATAGCCGTGAAAAACACCATAGGAGACCGATCAGGTTACTAACAAAGTTATCAACCGGCACGTTTTTGATATTTTTCGTATATTAGCAGGTTCGAAATGAGTCATGGTGATGAGTGTTACGATCAAGAAAGTTACTGACAGACAAGGCCTTAAGGCTTTCGTGAGATTTCCAAACCAGCTATATGCCGGCAACGAGTACTATGTGCCCCAGATAGAATCGATGGACATGGACACCTTGTCCCCCGAGAAAAACAGGGCGTTTGATGTCTGCGAAGGTGAATATTGGCTTGCGGAGGATGAGTCCGGAAAGGTTGTCGGAAGGATAGCCGGGATCATCAACCACCAATACAACAAGAAAGTCGGCCAGAAGATCTGTCGCTTCGGATGGATTGATTTCATCCAATCCCAAGAGGTCGCCTCGGCCCTGCTTGCCAAGGTGGAGAGTTACGCCAGGGAAAAGGGCATGGATGTGGTCGAAGGACCGGTGGGGTTCCTGGAGTTCGATGTCGCCGGAGTGCTTGTCGAGGGATTCGACCAGATTCCAACCGCCTACGGCAAATACAATTATCCGTACTACGAGTCCATGATCCTGAAGGAGGGCTACACCAAATCCACCGACTTCGTGGAATACAGGATCCTCGTCCCGGACAACATCGACCGCTTCATCCGTTTCGCGGACATGGTCGGGGAACGCTACGATCTGAGGGAAGGTACTTTCAGGAACAAGAAAGAGCTTATCCGGAAATATGCGGACGGGATATTCAGCGTGATGAACGCCTGCTACGCCCCGCTTCACGGTTTTTCGGAGCTGTCTCCTGCCCAGTGCGATGATCTCAAGGACCAGTTCCTGCCTAACCTGCAACTCGACTTCATCTCCGTCGTCGTCAACAAGGACGACAAGGTGGTGGGGTTCGGGATCACTCTCCCCTCCCTGTCACTTGCCCTGCGGAAAGCCGGCGGAAGCTTGTTCCCTTTCGGTTTCATTCACATCCTCAAGGCACTCAAGAAAAACGACACGATCGACGCCCTGCTCATCGCCATTCTTCCTGAATATCAGGACAAGGGCGTCAACGCCATGATAATCTCAAAGATCGGGCAGGGAATGCAAAAACATGGGATCAAATACGTGGAAAGCACCCGAGAGCTCGAGGACAACCACAGTGTCCAGAACATTTGGGGTCGCTTCGAGCATCACCTCCACAAACGTGCCCGTGTGTACATCAAACATCTGTAAACCATTTAATTGAGACAAGAGTCATGAATGATAAACACGCAGTGAGGATCCAGAATTCAATCCTCAACGGAGTCGAAAAAAAAGCCCTTGTCTGGCTGGCTGAAAGACAACCCTCCTGGGTGGTGTCAGATCTCCTGACAATAGTCGGCCTCATCGGAGCCGCCATGATAGCGACGGGATTCATCCTGTGCGGGCAAAACATCCACTGGTTATGGCTGAGCATAGCGGGATTCGTCGTGAACTGGTACGGAGACTCCCTTGACGGAACAATAGCCCGGGTCAGGAATACCCAGAGGCCGATCTACGGCTACTATCTCGACCACACAGTCGACGTGATCAATGAGACCATGATGTTCATCGGCGTCGGCCTGTCCCCTCTCATGCGACTCGACATTGCCCTTCTGATTTTCATCGCGTACCTGTGCCTCACCCTGAATGTCAGCATAAACGCCCACCTCAAAAGTGAGTTCAAGCTGACTTACGGGAAACTTGGACCGACGGAGTTCCGGGTTATCGCGTGCATTCTGATCATGCTGATCATATTCATTCCCGGCTTGAGGGAATTCCACAGCAGCGTGACCTTATTCGGCAATGAGATCGCACTGGAATCTCTGGATATTCCCGGAATAGTGATATTCATCGCGTTGATGGTCATCTACATCATCACAGTCATATCCGACGCCAGAGGTTACTCCAAGGCAGACCCGATGCCTGAATCCAAGAAGTGACCATGCCGCTCTTGCCTGTCAGCGATTTGGAGAAACTATCCCCAGTGTTCAGGGGAAAGGCCGGGAACGCCATCCTCGAAGGGTTAAGGAAACTGTTGGGCATCAGTCAATTGTCTGAAATCTATGACCGAATATCGAGCTTTGAGGGCCCTGATTTCGCGTCCTCTTTGCTGGATGAGCTTGGGATAGATTTCGAGATCGGCGGGGCGGAACGGCTGGAAAGCCTTCCCGAAGGTCCGTTCATAACAATCAGCAACCACCCGTACGGAGGGTTGGATGGCATCATCCTCCTTGAGCTCATCGGACACAGGCGCGAAGGTTTCAGGGTGATGGTCAACGAGTTCCTTTCATTGATCGAGCCGCTTTGTCCCAGCTGGATTGTAGTCAACCCAAAGAATAACGACTCCAACGAGGTCACTGGCAAGAATATCCAAGTGGTAAGGGAGGTCCTTTCCAATCTCAAGAACGGTCATCCTGTGGGATTCTTCCCTTCCGGAGCGGTGTCGGATTTCAAACTTCGGAACATGAGGATCGAGGACCGGGAATGGCAGGAGCCGCTCATCAGGCTGATCCGGAAAGCGAAGGTCCCCATCGTGCCCATCAGGTTTTTTGACGGTAACTCCCCTTTCTTCTATTTTCTCGGATTGGTCAACTGGAAGATTCGCACGCTTCGCCTCCCCAGGGAACTTCTCAACAAGGAGAAAGCCAGGATAAGGGTTGGAATCGGAGATGTTTTATCTGTCGGAGAACAATCCTCAATAGCCAGTCTCAAGGAATTCGGGATGTGGTTAAGAAATAGCGTCTATCGCATGAGAATGCCTGAAAAGTTTGAAAAATACAGTCATTTGGCACAAAAAAGTGACAAAATGACGTTTTAAGCCCATTTTAAGTAATTTTAAAAACCTTTTTTACAAAAATAGTATTATATTTGCACTCCAGAAAAAGGGGTATTAGCTCAGCTGGTAGAGCGCCAGGTTCGCAATCTGGAGGTCAGGAGTTCGATCCTCCTATGCTCCACACAACGGAGGCTGTAACCAGAAAGATTACAACCTCCCTTTTTGATAAAAGGATGATACTTATGAATAAAGTCAGAAGCATGGTTCTTTCCTTAGCCTTATTATCTCTGACAGTCCTCACCTCCTGCGGCAATGACATCCGGCAGGCGGATGCGATTGTTACTCCCGATGGCAACGCTACCGGTGTCGTTTTGAAGTATAAGACTCCGATCGACGACGACACTGTCAACAAAGAAGCCTTCTCTGTGGAAGGAATGACCATCTCAAGCGTTTTTGTCTCCGACGTGAATATATTCAAAGGAGAGAGAAGCGATGGCTCCGGGGACGGAGGCCGTTACGTGATCATTCTCCTGAAGCCTGGAAGGCCTGCCGGTGACTCGGTTCCGGTCACCATCAATCCAGGAGCCCCCAAAGTGACTCTTTCGGTCAGGCAGGTCTCCCCTGTCAAGACTCTCTCGGGCAAGGTCATCAATGCCTGGAAAAAGGCAATCCTGACAGAGGAGTCGCATATTGTCGCCAGATAACAAAAAAAACCATTAACATACAACAATCAAACACCATTTTTTATTAATCACAGTATTTAACAAATCTTTTATGAAAAGCAGCAAAGCTATCTTGAAAGTACGCTCCTTGCTTGTTGTCCTGGCGATGTTCGTCGGGGCTTCCGCGTTCGCCCAGAACGTGGCCAGGGGCGTTATCAAAGGCGATGACGGCGAGCCTGTCATCGGAGCTTCCGTGATCATCGAAGGTACCTCTACAGGTGCTGTTACAGATGCCAACGGAGCCTTCTCCCTCCCGGGAGTCAAGAATGGCCAGAAGCTGAAGATTGACTGCCTCGGCTATGTCAGCCAGACCGTTACCTTCAACGGACAGCCTATCAATGTCACCCTCGCCCAGGATGCCACCATGCTTGACGACGTCGTCGTCACGGCCCTGGGTATGAAGCGTTCCACAAAGGCTCTCGGTTACGCTATGACCGAGATCAAGAGCGACGAGCTCAGCCCGAACCTCATCAACCCGATCTCCTCCCTCCAGGGTAAGGCGGCCGGTGTCGAGATCAACCTCTCCGATGGTGGTATGTTCGGTCACAACAAGATCCTTATCCGTGGAGCTTCAACTCTGGGTAACAACAACCAGCCTATCTTCGTGGTCGACGGTATCATCCTCGACAACGAGACCTGGGATTCCAGCGCTGATTACAGCACGGATAACCTCGACTACGGTAACCAGCTGAAGAACCTGAACCCTGATGACTTCGAGTCCATCTCGATTCTTAAGGGTGCCGCGGCTACAGCGCTTTACGGTTCCCGCGGTATGAACGGTGCCATCATCATCACGACCAAGAGCGGCCGCGGCCAGAAGGGCCTCGGAGTTTCCTTCACCCAGACATTCGGTATCGACCAGGTCACGACCCAGCCGGACTTCCAGAACGTCTTCATGGAGGGCTTGTTCTCGGGATATGGTCTCGCAATGGAGTGCGCCTCCCGTTATGATGTCCACCACATGAACATCTGGGCTGACGGAACAACCGACGTGCCTTCCCTCAAGAAGATGAATTCCCCTTACGGCGTGAACGGAACCTCTTTCGGTAACCGTTTCGACGAGTACAAGGAAATCGAGTGGTACGATGGAACCCGCATCCCCTCAAAGGCCAACGAGAACAACTTCCGCGACGCCTACAACCTTGGTTTCAACACCAACACCAACGTGACCCTCTCCGGTGGCAACGACCGTAGCTCGATCTACGCTTCCATTTCCGAGAAGTACGCCACGGGTACCCTTCCTAACAACAGTTTCAGCCGTTTCAACACGCTGATCAAGGCCTCCCACAAGATCAACGACGCTATCGAGGTCGAGGCCTCCACTACCATCACGAACTCCAGCCCTCGCAACGCCCAGCCCAACATCGGTTGGTACTTCATGGACGGTACCTGGGATCGTACCTACGATGCCAAGTACTATCGTGACAAGTACAAGGGAGACCACGGCGGACTCGCCAGCCTGTCCTATGGTGACAAGTACGGCGCTGTTCCCGGAAGAGGCATCTGGTGGGGCATTTGGGAGAACAGCACGATCCAGAAGGAGACTGTCGTCCGCCCGAACCTCAAGATGACCGTCCAGTTCACTCCTTGGATGAAGTGGGTCACCGACGGTAGCTTCAACTACTACTACACCCGCCGCGAGACCAAGGCCAAAGACTCCGGTTACGCCAACAACACCGGCGGCGGCTCCTATGCCCTCAGCATGGACACCCAGGAGCAAACGAACCTGAACACCAACCTCATCTTCGACTTCAACGTCGGTGAGGATTGGAGACTCGGCGGCTTCCTCCGCGGTGAGTACTTCAACAACTACGAGTTCGCGACAGCGGCCTCCACCAACGGTGGTCTCATTGTCCCTAACCAGTTCTACATCAACAACTCCCGTGACAAGGTCAACGGATCCGGCTCCATCAGCGGGACCAAGACCATCCTCTCCGCCGTTGGCCAGTTCACCGCCTCATGGAGAGAGCAGTTGTTCCTTGAGGTCACCGGCCGTAACGACTGGAGCTCCTCTCTTGTCTACGCCGACGGTCACGGAAACTACTCTTACTTCTACCCGTCGTTCAGCGCCTCCTGGCTTGTCCACGAGACCTTCGAAATGCCGAAGCCTATCTCCTTCTGGAAACTGCGCGCCTCCATCGCCCAGGTCGGTAATGACACTGATCCGTACTCGATCAACACCGCCTACAGCACCAGCCAGGTCAACCACGACAACACCTCCTCCTACTACATGAATATCCCCGGTTCCGTCAAGGACTTCAACCTCAAGCCTGAGCGCAAGACCTCCTGGGAGCTCGGAACTGACTACAGGATGTTC
>JAGAFU010000013.1 GCA_017627955.1 Bacteroidales bacterium
CTTCACGCTTCATTGCTTCCACGCTGATCCCCCCTCTTAACCTTCCGGCACCGGGCAGGTGTCAGGCCATATTCGTCATCTTAACGATTTCGCATAGCCATGTGTTTTTGGTAAACAGTCGCCTGGGCCATTTCTCTGCGCCTCCTCACGGAGGACCCCTTCTCCCGAAGTTACGGGGTCAATTTGCCTAGTTCCTTGGCCGTGATTCACTCGAGCACCTTAGGATACTCTCCTCACCCACCTGTGTCGGTTTACGGTACGGGCCGTCACACGCTACGCGACTCGCAAGCTTTTCTCGCGGGTTTGGTTACCTGCTCTGTCCGCTCGGCCGGAGCCTCGCGGTACTGTCGGGTCTCGGTCTCCCTACACCCTTCAACGCGCTATTCCGTCAGCGCGCGGCAGTGTCACTCCCCGGTCACCTGCGGTCCTGTGCGACGGGCGGCGGAATATTGACCGCCTCGGCATCGCCCTCCCCCTTCGGGTTAGGCTTAGCTCCCGGCTCACCCCGGGACGATTGGCGTCGCCCGGGAACCCTTGGGTTTTCGGTGCGGGTGGTTGTGCACCCGTTGTCGTTACTCATGCCTACATTTTCGTTTCCGGACGCTCCAGCAAGCCTCGCGGCTCGCCTTCGGCGCCGACCGGAATGCTCCCCTACCACGCGTGTATCTACTACACGCGTCCTCGGCTTCGGCTACGGTCTTGATGCCCGATCATCATCCACGCGGCTCCGCTCGACCAGTGAGCTGTTACGCACTCTTTGAATGAATAGCTGCTTCCAAGCTAACATCCTGGCTGTCTCTGCGGTGCCACTTCGTTCCGTCTCAACTTAGACCGTGATTGGGGGCCTTGGCCGGAGGTCTGGGCTCTTACCCTCTCGCCGACGGACATTAGCGCCCGACGACTCACTCCCGTCCCTGAACCTGGCGCGCATTCGGAGTTCGTCTGGAATTGATAGGCGGCGAAGCCCTCGCTTCCAATCGGTAGCTCTACCTCACGCAGGCGCGGACGAGGCTGTCCCTAAAGACATTTCGGGGAGTACGAGCTATCTCCCAGTTTGATTGGCCTTTCACTCCTACCCTCATCTCATCCAAGCCCTTTTCAACGGAAACTGGTTCGGGCCTCCAGCGACTGTTACGGCGCCTTCACCCTGGACAAGGGTAGATCACTAGGTTTCGCGTCTGCCCGCCGCGACTGAACGCCCTGTTCAGACTCGCTCTCGCTGCGGCTCCGCCACTGAATGGCTTAGCCTCGCCGCGACGGCGCAACTCGTAGGCTCATTATGCAAAAGGCACGCGGTCACCCGATAATTCGGGCTCCCACCGCTTGTAGGCGCACGGTTTCAGGTTCTATTTCACTCCCCGGCCAGGGGTGCTTCCCACCTTTCCCTCACGGTACTGGTCCACTATCGGTCTTCGGCAGTCTTTAGCCTTTCGGGATGGTCCCCGATGATTCGGACAGGATTCCACGTGCCCCGCCCTACTCAGGTGTCACTATGACCTCGGACTCGTTACCCGTACGGGGGTGTCACCCTCTGCGCCGGAGTTTTCCAAACTCCTTCCGGTTCCTGTCCGAGATATTCGCAAGTGATCCTACGACCCCGACTCGTCCTTGAACGAGACGGTTTAGGCTCTTCCCTCTTCGCTCGCCACTACTGGGGGAATCGATCTTTCTTTCTTCTCCTCCGGGTACTAAGATGTTTCAGTTCCCCGGGTTCGCCCCGTCATATAGACGGTACTGGATCTTCAATCCAGTGGGTTGCCCCATTCGGACACGTCCGGATCAAGCCCTGTTTGCGGGTCCCCGGACATTTTCGCAGCTTACCGCGTCCTTCATCGCCTGCCGAAGCCAAGGCATCCTCCGTACGCCCTTGCTTCTCTTTCTCTCTAAGTGAATCTCTCAGATTCGTGAAATTGTCAAATTATTACTATAATTCGCTGATTTCGTTTATCACTTTACCTCGTTGTGATCTCTCAGTATTGTCAATGATCTTGTGCTTCTTTTCCGAAGCGGGCTGCAAAGGTACGAACTTTTTTTAATCTCGCAAATTTTTTTTGAAAAATATTTTCTCTATCTTTATAAAACCAATCGAGACGAACTTTAAATGTATATATATGGAAGAACAGCACAACGCGCTGCCTGAAAACGCGCAAAGAGAACTCTTGCCCGGCGAGGAGTACAAGCCGCTTCTCGGCCCGGAAAAATCATGGGCGGAAGTTACTCCGTACTCCGTGGCCATCGGCATTCTGATGGTCGTGATATTCTCGGCCGCCGCCGCTTACCTCGGCCTCCGGGTAGGCCAAGTCTTTGAGGCGGCTATTCCAATCGCCATAATCGCCGTTGGCCTGACAAGCGCCCTCGGGAAAAAGGAAGGTCTCGGCCAGAATGTTATCATCCAGTCGATCGGCGGCTGCTCCGGGGCTGTGGTGGCGGGAGCGATATTCACCCTGCCGGCGATCTACATACTCGGTGTCGAGGTCAACTTCATGCAGATGTTCCTCTCATCCCTCCTCGGAGGCGTCCTTGGAATATTGTTCCTGATCCCGTTCCGTAAATATTTCGTCAAAGAGATGCACGGGAAGTACCCCTTCCCCGAAGCTACGGCGACCACTCAGATCCTTGTCAGCGGAGAAGGCGGCAAGGGGGCTGGGACCTTGCTTGTCAGCGGTCTGATCGGTGGTCTTTATGATTTTCTGGTCAGCACGTTCGGTACATGGTCAGACACGATAAGCACCACTGTCCTTGGGATCGGGCGGGTCGTCGCCGACAAGGCCAAGGTTCTCCTTAAGATCAACACGAGCGCGGCCGTCCTCGGACTCGGATATATAATAGGACTGAAATATGCCTTCGTGATCTGCTGCGGCAGCCTTCTGGTCTGGCTCGTGATCATTCCTCTGATGAATATATTCTGGGGTGGCCAGGTGATCGACCTCATGCACACCGGTGTGACGATGACGATCGGAGAGATGGCCCCGGACCAGATATTCAAGGACTACGCGAGACATATCGGCATCGGAGGTATCGCGACCGCCGGAATCATCGGGATCATCAAGTCCTTTGGAGTGATCAAGTCTGCTGTGGGGCTGGCCGTGAGAGAGTTCAAAGGCCCCGGCAATAATGTCATCCCGAGCGAAGCGAAGAATCTCCGGACTGACGAGGATATCCCGATGAAGACCATCGTGTTCGGGATCGTCATCGCCCTGCTGGCGATATTCGCTTTCTTCGCCCTCGGAGGAGTCGTGAACAACATCTGGCAAGCGGTTGTCGGACTTCTGATAGTAGGTGTCATATCATTCCTTTTCACCACAGTGGCCGCCAACGCCATCGCCATAGTCGGCACCAACCCGGTCAGCGGAATGACACTCATGACATTGATAATAGCTTCCCTGATTCTCGTGGCCGTAGGGCTAAAGGGTAACGCCGGCATGGCCGCCGCCTTGATTATCGGAGGCGTGGTCTGCACGGCTTTGTCCGTGGCGGGGTCCTTCATCACCGATCTCAAAATAGGATATTGGATCGGGAGCACTCCCAAAAAGCAGGAAGGATGGAAGTTCATCGGTGTAGCCGTGGCCGCCGCCACGGTGTGCGGAGTTATGCTGGTTCTCAACAAGACCTATGGTTTCGTTGGAGACCAGGCTCTCGTGGCGCCCCAGGCCAACGCGATGGCGGCGGTGATCCAGCCGATGATGAACGGCGGAGGAGCCCCATGGCTGCTTTACGGGATAGGAGCGGTTATAGCGATATTGCTGACCATATTCAAGGTTCCAGCCCTGGCTTTCGCGCTTGGAATGTTCATCCCGATCGACCTCAACCTTCCGCTGCTGGTCGGAGGAGCGATCTCCTGGTACGTCAGCACCCGCTCCAAGGACAAGAAGGTCAATGATGAGAGGCAGAACAAGGGCACTCTGATCGCTTCCGGATTCATCGCCGGCGGAGCGTTGATGGGAGTTGTCAGCGCATTGCTGAAGTTCTTCGATGTGGATTGGTTCATGGCCGGTTGGAATTCCGCCTATGGGGAGGCCATCGCGATTGTTCCTTTCGTGGCGCTGATCGTTTACATGATCGTGGCGGCGATGAGGGTGAAAGATTCTTCGCTTCGCTCAGAATGACAGTGAAGTAGCAGAATGACAGTGAAGTAGCAGAATGAAAGTGGAGTCACAAAATGACAAAAAGATATGGAAAAGATAGTTGACAGGTTTTTAAGGTACGTCGCTGTGGACACCCAAAGCGACGAGAATTCAGAGAGCCAGCCCTCAACAGCCAAGCAGCTCAACCTGCTGCGGATGCTCAAGGATGAGCTCACCGCCATGGGTGTGGAGGCTGTCCTGGACGAATATGGCTACGTGATGGGCTCGATCCCTTCGAACATTGAGGCGAAGGTCCCTGCGATAGGTTTCATCGCCCACGTGGACACCGCCCCTGACGCCTCAGGGGCCGACATCAAGCCGCAGATAATCAAAGAATATGACGGAGGGGATATTCCCCTTAAAGGGGTCCCTGGCCTGGCCCTCAAGCCAGCCGAATTCCCGGAGTTGCTTCACTATGTGGGCCAGACGCTCATCACCACCGACGGGACGACTCTCCTCGGAGCCGATGACAAGGCCGGAGTCGCCGAGATAATGGATGCTGTCCAGTACATCGTGGAACATCCTGATTTCAAGCATGGTGACATAAAGATCGGGTTCACCCCAGACGAGGAGATCGGCCGGGGTGTGGTCAAGTTCGACGTCGGGAAATTCGGGGCAGACTACGCCTACACAATGGACGGAGGAGAGATCGGGGAACTGGAGTTCGAGAACTTCAACGCGGCATCAGCGAAGATCCACATCCAGGGCCGCAATGTCCATCCCGGCTACGCGAAAGGCAAGATGAAGAACGCCATACTGATCGCCATGGAGCTCAACTCCTTGCTGCCCGTGGAGCAAAGGCCTGAATATACCGAAGGTTACGAAGGGTTCTTCCACCTGGTCGGCATCAGCGGCTCAGTCGAGGAGGCCGACATCACCTACATCATCCGGGACCACGAAAGGAGTCTGTTCGAGAAGAAAAAGAGAGCGATCCAGAAGTGCTGCGATTTCATCAACCTGAAGTACGGGGATGGAACCGCCACTCCCGCGGTCAAGGACCAGTATTTCAACATGCGGGAGCAGGTCGAACCTCATTATCATGTGGTGGAGAAGGCTGTCAAGGCGATGGAGATGGCCGGAATAAAGCCCAAGATCCAGCCGATCCGAGGCGGCACCGACGGAGCCAACCTCAGCTTCAAAGGTCTCCCCTGCCCGAATATATTCGCTGGAGGACTGAACTTCCACGGCAAGATGGAGTTCGTGCCACAAAAATCGATTGAGAAGGCTTCCGAAGTGATTCTGAATATAATCACTCTCTACAGCGAGTCCTGACAATCAACTATTTCCAGACTTTAATCCGGCTGTCGGGGAAAGTCGCGAAAGGACCTGGGACCATGTTGGTTCCGGGTCTTTTTTCGTGGAAATAGTCCTCGTCGAAACTGATCGGGGTCCCGTCAGGATTCTCATACCCACAATCAGACAGGAAGGTTACTCCGAGCCTCCCGCTATCCACCAGACCGCGATTTGCGGGCAGCTTCATGGGCCCGAAAGACAGGAAAACATCATCCCCTTCGGAATGCAGCTCAAAAGACTGGTCACGCAGGATCACATTGCCCTCGACGACTGCCGGATGGTCTGATTCTTTGTACCGCTCCAAGTCCCAGCTTGTGTCTCCGTCGTTGGAGCAGAAGATGTTATTGAAGAACCTGCAGTCCGAATGCTCTATCCGGCTGATACCTTTTATCGAGGTAGAATGCGGCAGGTTGTAGGGGACGAAACGAAGATCCTCCCAGCTTATGTCCCTGATCTTCCCGTAGATGAAGTTATGGACATAGGCTCCGCCTTCAGCGGCATCCAACAACGAATATTCAGAAAGCATGATGTTGTTGTCCACGATGTAAGGGCCATGGACCATCTCGATGAAGAGGTCCTGCTGCCAGTTGTCGTAGAAGAGGTTGGATGATACCCTGGCCCCCTGCCCCATCCAATCGAGCCATACAGCCTGGTTGCAGTCATGGATCCGGTTATCATGGATATAAGTGTCGATCCCCCCGTGGAACTTGATTCCGGAGAGCTCAGCCCCGTTATACTGGTCGGTGCCTTTCACAAAGACATTGAAAATCTCGTTTCCGTAAATCTCACTGAAGGCGCAACCCATGCTTCCGCATATTCCTGCCTGCCCGCAATCGGAGATGATATTGTTCCTGACGATGTGGGAGCCGATATTTTCTTTGTCCCAGCCCTTTCTCAGAGTCTTGAAGATGGTCTCCAGGTAGTGGATGGAGCCATCGATGTGACGTTCGTCTTTACTCCACTCATCCTGTCCGGTGCCGGCTTCTTTCCCGAGCGTGATCCCGCTCGCATGGGAGTTTTTCAGGATGTTGTCCTCGATGATCCAGCCTTTGCCCCAATGAGGAGCCACCATCCCGATCTGCTCCGCTGTAGGAGCGGCCCATTGAGTGGCGGCCTGGCTGATTCGGAACCCCCTCACAGTGATATAATTGACTCCTTCCCTTGTCGGGTAGAAGCATGTCGGGCGCACATTGATTTCGACAGTTTCCTTGTTCGGGTCCGCCCCGTCGAAACATGCCGTTATCGTGGTGGCGGTCTCGTCAACAGAGGCGAACCAGTTAAGGCATACTCCCTGGGGATCCCTCAGGGTTTTCCTCACAACACGCAGCGAGTCAACGCTCTTCGCCTCATAAAGGGACACGTCGTTCAGATAGACGTCCCCAAGGTGCATGGGGAACTTTGTGTCCAGCCAATCTCCTTTGAACTCCTCGGCGAAAGGATTGAAATCCCCGAACATGCTGTTGGGAACTGTCACGCTCCACAAATCTTTCCCAGCCTTCTTCCATCCCTTGATGATCTCGGAGCCTTTTATCTCGACAGTCTCTCCTTCGGCGGCCCGGTAAAGGATACGGCTGCTCTCACCGCGTCCCCCGACCCGAGGGTCAACCCACTCGCGGTACACGCCTTGATGGACAGTCACGGTGTCTCCGGGGAGAGCGAGGCTGGCAGCGGCGTTGATTGTTTTCAATGGTCCGGCTTTGGTAACGTGATATTCCCTTCCCATCGCCGTGACGGAAAGCAGTAGCGGCAGTCCTACCGCCAGAAGGATATGTCTCATAGGATTATAAAAGTTTCTTCTTAAGTGCGTCGATCATGTCAACGGTCATACCCTCAAGGTCATAAGACGGCTTCCAATCCCACTCTTCACGGGCGCAGCTGTCATCCATCTTGTCCGGCCATGACTCGGCGATGGCCTGGCGGACGGGATCAACCTCATAGCGCATCTTGAATCCGGGGATATGCTCGGTTATCTTCGCCCTGAGGATCTCGGGATCAAAACTCATCGAGGCGATATTGAATGAGTTACGGTGCACAAGCCTCGAAGGATCAGCGTTCATGATGTCAACGGCAGCCTTCAGGGCATCCGGCATGTACATCATGTCCATAAAAGTGCCGGGAGCGATCGGGCAGACGAACTCCTCGCCCTTGACAGCGGCGTAATAGATCTCGACCGCATAATCAGTGGTACCTCCTCCGGGAAGTGTCACATTGGAAATCAAACCCGGGAAACGGACCGAGCGGGTGTCGACACCGAACTTGTGGAAGTAATAGTCGCTCAGGAGCTCCGTGGCTACCTTCGTGCAACCGTACATCGAACGGGGCCTCTGGATTGTGTCTTGCGGAGTGTTCTGGCGAGGGGTCTCAGGGCCGAATGATCCGATCGAGGAAGGGGTGAACACGGCACAGCCGTTCTCCCTGGCGATCTCGAGGATATTCATGAGGCCGTCGATCTGGATGTGCCACGCGAGCTGCGGCTTCCTCTCGGCCACGGCGGAGAGAAGGGCTGCCAGATTGTAGATGGTGTCGATCTTGTATTTCTTGACGACATCCAGAAGCTGCTCACCATTACAGACATCCGCCTCGGCTGACGGGCCGCTTTCAAGAAGCTCGCCCTTGGGCTCAGCGCCCTTGATAAAGCCAGCTACCACATTGCCTTCAGGAATCATTCTCCTGATTTTCATCGTAAGCTCGGAGCCGATCTGTCCGGTTGACCCGATCACAAGTACATTTTTCATTGCCGTTTATGAATAAATCGCTAAATTAGCATCGCAAAGTTACATTAATTTCATTGAAACACGAAACTAATTAAACAATTATAACCATGTACGGCAAATTTCAGGATCATTTGAAAGCAGAGCTCGCATCCATCCAGGAAGCCGGCCTGTACAAGAACGAAAGAAACATCGCCTCCGCCCAGTCCGCGGAAATCACACTCCAGGACGGCAGCAAGGCCCTTAACTTCTGCGCCAACAACTATCTCGGCCTGGCCGACTCCCCGAGGCTCATCGAGGCAGCCAAGAAGGCTATGGACGAAAGAGGTTTCGGAATGAGCTCGGTGCGCCTCATCTGCGGCACCCAGGATCTCCACAAGGAGCTCGAGAAAGCCATCTCAGACTTTTTCAAGACGGAGGACACCATCCTCTACGCTTCCTGCTTCGACGCCAACGGAGGTGTCTTCGAGCCGCTTCTGACAGCCGAGGACGCGATCATCTCCGACTCCCTCAACCACGCCTCCATCATCGACGGAGTCCGCCTGTGCAAAGCTGTACGCTACCGTTACGCCAACGCTGACATGGAAGACCTTGAGCGCTGCCTCAAGGAGGCCCAGGCCCAGAGGTTCAGGATCATCTGCACCGACGGCGTCTTCTCGATGGACGGAAATGTCGCCCCGATGGACAAGATCTGCGATCTGGCCGAGAAATATGATGCCCTGGTCATGGTGGACGAGAGCCACAGCGCCGGTGTCGTCGGAAAGACCGGACGCGGCGTCGCCGAGCAGTTTGGTTGCTATGGCCGTATCGACATCTTCACCGGGACCCTCGGTAAAGCCTTCGGTGGCACAGTGGGCGGATTCACGACCGGCCGCAAAGAGATCATCGACATGCTTCGCCAGCGTTCCCGTCCTTACCTCTTCTCCAACTCCCTGCCTCCGATGATCGTTGCGGCAGGCATCGAGATGTTCAAGATGCTCGGAGAGAGCAATGAGCTCCACGACCGCCAGCAGGAGAACGTGAAGTACTTCCGCGACGCCATGATGGCAGCCGGATTCGACATCAAACCCACGCAGAGCGCCATTTGCGCCGTGATGCTCTATGACGCTCCCCTCTCCCAGAAATTCGCGGCCAAGATGGCTGAGGAAGGAATATTCGTGACTGGTTTCTATTATCCGGTTGTGCCGAAGGGACAGGCCCGAATCAGGGTGCAGCTTTCAGCGGCGCACAAAAAAGAACACCTTGACAAAGCGATTGCCGCGTTCATCAAGGTGGGTAAAGAACTTGGAGTGATCAAGTAGAGATTAATCGTACCATAGCATTGAGGCCGGAAGGTTTTCGACCTCAATGCCTTCACCGACGAGGCCGACTTCCAGATTCTCGCTGCCGTAGTTCTCGAAATATGGGATCTCAAGGCGATGGAAGCCGGCTTCGAGCTGTATCCAGGCCTCAGCGTAACCGCCGCCATCCCTGTCGATGTCGAACAGGAGCTGGCCATCCAGGAACAACTTGGAACCGTCATCCGATGCCAGCGAGAGCTGGTAGAGGCCAGTTTTTTCTATTTTCATCAACGTGTTGAAATTGAAGCCGAAATGATCATCCTGGCGCTTCGCCGAAGTGGACAGGAACGGAATGGTACCCTTGGCGACGACAGGGCTCGAGAGAGCCTCGCCCACGCTCATGAAAGGACCCTCGTGATAGGTGTAGCGTACACCATGGCCCTTGGGAGTGGCTTTCACAGCGGCGAAGTTCGCCGACGCTACGGGAGCCTCGGGCTCCTTGTAGTAAGTGGGATCGAAGGGCTCGCTCTTGACACCGTTGCCAGGAGTGAAATCGACTCCGAGAAGGTCGGCGATAGTCGCCGCGATCTGCTTGGTGTAGAAAGGACCGTTATTGGTAGTCTCTCCAGCGGCGGGGATATTCCGGCCCAAGGCCATCAGCCAGGTATGATTAGCCCCCCTGACATCAGCCCCGTGATTCGTGAATTTCTCACCGCGGCCACGCCCATGGTCGGTCGAGATGAGGTACGTGGTCTTACCTTTGTAGAAGGGATCGGACTCGCAGGTCTCGACTATGTCCTGAATGAAAGCGTCAGTCTGGCGGGTTATCTCAAGATACTTGTCATATTCGCCGCCATGGCCGAACTCGTCCGTGCCCCCGAATGAGACAAACAAAAGTTTCGGATGGTCGTTCCGGATTGTCTCGACAGCATAGGCGTAGGTGAAGGCGTCGGGGCGCTCTCCTCCCCTGGGACCTCCGTAGATGCTTTCCATCATCCTGTCTATCATCTTCAGCCTCGGGCTCGGATTCGGAGACGCGTTCTGCTCATAGGCAGTGCTTCCAGGGAAGCCTCCCCTCTCGTTGTTGACGGCGAAACGGATCGACTCCCAGGAGCCGTAGACCATGACATGCCCCTTGTAGCGGGGATCCTGGTTCACGACCTCCATGACACTGACATTGGGATTCGGGATCGGGTCGTTCTCGATGATCCTCTCATCGTCCGCCCAACCACAGAACATCTCGCTGTAGCCGGGATAAGAGAACGACTTGTTGTTGAACACCTGCATGAGGCTATTCTTGTTACGGTTGCCAAGAAGGTAGCCATTTTGAGCGATATTGCTCCAGACAAATGGCATGAGCGCCTCACGGCGAGCTTCGGGAGTAGGTCTCCAATACTTGGCTTTCAAGGCCTCGGGGTCTTTCACAAAACGGGGATCGGACACCAGGGAAGAATCCGCTCCGGTGAAAACCTCCTGCCACCGAAGGCCATCTAAGGTTATCACAACCACCTTTGGATCATTGTCAACTTTGGCGCATGAGACCAGTAGGGCGCTGATGCCCAGCAGAATAAAAAAGATTCTTTTCATTATTTGTTAAGTGATTTGGATTATCAATCCATATTTCCTTTAAAATGAGGATCGATCGGGGGCTGCTTCTCGCCGTTGCCGGGGGTGAAGTCAACGCCAAGTATGTCAGCTATTGTCGACGCGAACTGTTTCGTATAGAAAGGCCCGTTTGACTCGGTCTCTCCCAAAGGCTCGATCCCCTTCCCGAACGCGATCATCCATGTGTTCTGGGATCCCTCGAGATCACCGCTGTGGCCCCCGAAACTCTCCCCTATTCCTCGTCCATGGTCAGTCGTCATCAGATACGTTGTCTTGCCTTTGTAGAAGGGATCGCTCTCGCAATATTCCACAATGCGGCGGATCATCTCATCCGTTCCTCGAGCGGCATCAAGATAGAAGTCGTATTTGTCCGCATGAGCCCACTCGTCGGTGTCTCCAAATCCGACCCAGACCACTTTCGGGTGGTCCTGTTTCATTGTCTCTATAGCGTAGGCGTAGGTAAAAGCGTCAAAACGCTCCTCGCCCCAATAATGCGGCATGACATCCTGCATCTGGTTGATAAGGTCCAGCCGGGGGCTCTTCTTTTTAGCCACGTCGGGCTCATACGAGACACTCCCCGGGAAGCCTCCCCTGTCATTGTTGACAGAATAACGGATCGACTCCCAGGAGCCGTAGACCAACACTCCGCCTTTGTAGCGAGGGTCTTTATTGATGACTTCCAGCACGCTGATGTTCGGATTCGGAACCGGGTCATTGCTATTGACTCTCTCGTCATCCGCCCAGCCGCAGAACATCTCGCTGTAGCCAGGATAGGAGAAGCCCATGGAATTGGCGACCTGGAAATAACTGTCTTTAAGCCTGTTGCCTATAATATATCCATTAGAATGGATGTAGCTCCAAGTGAAAGGCATCAAAACGGAGCGGCGCTCCTGCGGGGTGTCCCGCCAATACTTCGCTTTCAGTTCGTCGGGACTGTCCACAAATCTGGGATCAGACACAAGGCTGGAGTCGGCTCCCGTGAAGAGCTCCTCCCAACGCAGTCCGTCCAAGGTCATTATGACCAGCCTTTGTTCAGAATTTCCGCATGATGACAAGGTGGCCAGAACGGCCAGCAATAAGGGCAATATGTGTTTTTTACGCATCCTCTGTTATGGTTATTCTTCTAATGAGTCGGCGAACTCACCCGGAGTCTGGCCAACAAGCTTCTTGAAGCTTCGGGCAATAATCTTGTAATCCATTCCAAGCATGTCAGCGGCGACAAGCGGGGCATAACCATTGACCATCAAGTCTTTCATCTTCTCCACCCTGACTTTGATGATATATTGGTAGATGGATATTCCCATCTCCCGACGAAAAGTGCTTTCCAGCAAGCGTCTGGACATGGGGACCAAGGCCACGACATCGTCCACTGATATCCTGTCGTGAATATTGTTGTTGATGAAATAAAGAATTCTCGAAATATAAGGATTGGGATGCAGAACCGCGTCTGTCGACCTTCGGGTAGTGACGAAAGAAGGCTTGACGATTATGTCCTCAACCCAAGAGAAACGCTCCTCCAGGGGACGGGACAGAAGCTCGTCAATTCTGGCGGCGGCATTGTAGCCGGCCTCTTCAGTGTCCTGGTTGAGCGAAGACAACTGGGGTGAGCATAACTGGCAAAGGAACTCGTCATTGTCGATTCCGAGAACCATGATATCCTCCGGAATACGCATGTTCTCGCTTCCGACTTGCTTCGAGGCCTCTATTATGTAATAGGCCCTGTTGTCATCGCATGCGAGTATCGCGACAGGCTTCGGGAGATTCTTGAGCCATTCGGCCAGGCCATTCAGATCGTACCACCATGTCTCGCTGATATCGTACTTTTCCTGGACGGAAATGGTGGCGTCAGGAACCCGTGAACGGATCTCGTCAACGAAACTGTCGCGCCTCTCGTCGGACCACACCATGCCTTTCAAGCCGAAGAATCCGAAATTCTTCACTCTCTTCTTGATCAGATAATCGGCACAGATACGTCCAGAAGCCGCATAATCTCCTGTGATGTTGCAGATAGAGTTGAACTTCTGGTGATAATCCTGTGCGATGGCAATGATGCCGTGGCGTCTGAACGCGTCCACATCATCAGTTGGCAGGAACTGCCCGATGATCGCATCTGCCTTCCAATCAACCGCGAATTTAACCACCTCATCCATCCGACCACTGTCCCTCAGGGACAATGGCATCTTGCAGACTACCCATGGGTCGTGCTCATGGGAGAAACGCACAATGCCTTTCAGCAACTTATTGGCATATGATTCAGATAAATCCGTCATCAAAATAAGTCTAGCCATGACGCAATTGGTTTAAAGGTTTATAAAACGGTTTATACAAGGCAAATATAGTAAAAAAACTCAATAGGAGTTTATCGCCTTACTGAAACGTTCCCGGACATCCTCCAACAGATATAAGCCATCAGGATTGGCCTCGATTCCTTTAAGATGAATAGGGTAACGGACCGGCGGATTCTCCAGGCTCAGCATCGGCATCGAGCGGAGATTGGAAGGGGACTCGTAGGCGAGGAAAAGCTCGGCATAACGTTTCCCGTCTTTCCCGTTCCAGATGGCCACGACCAGTTTTGATCCGATAGGTGTTTTCCTCTCAATGGCTTCCGGAAGGGAATATTCCTCCGCTTCCAAGGCGGCAAGCACGCTACCGATGTTGGAATCGTGCCCGCAAAGGAAACTGAATTCCCGGCCGGGAGCATCAATCTCCGACAGCATAGTCTCCAGAAGAGGGTGTGCGACATTGGTCGCGACAATCGGAGCGGTGAAAAGCACGTCACCGTACCAGTCCTTGATCTCCGAGATCTTTGTCCACGCCTCATCTGACAACTCATGTCCAAAGGCCGCCTTGAGAAGTGACGGTTCCTCGTAATATTGAAGGACAAGGGCATCCGAAGCCGAACAGGCCATCTTGAACCCGCCGGTCATGGCCGGCTCCCTATTGTTCTCGAGCTTGATGGCGAGATCGTCAGTACGGAACCGGACAGTATCATTGGCGGCCGCAGGGGACTTCTTGATATCCAACATATTCTCAAGGATCCTGAAGTTCTCCTCCATCTTTGAGGCGACTCCCACAAGGCCATCCTCCCCTCCCATTGCCTCAATCTGACGCATCGCCTCAGAACGGAACTCGTCTGTCACATTCGTAAGCTGGGGGTTGAAGACCGGATCCATGGTGCCGAGAGGATAATGCCTCTCGACCTTGACGTTGGCGATCGGAAGCATTCCGCTGGAGAAATACTGGGCTGTGGCGATCGTCCTCTGCATCGAATTCGCGTAGAAACGCATCTTTCCCTCGGCAGGGACCTCATTCTCCTTCATAAGGCCCTCGAAAATCAGCCATTTGCGGAAGAACTGGCCCATACGTGTTTCCAGGGTCCCTCCCTTAAGAGAGAGTTCACCCGGAGCGGAAGTCCATCCAAACCACTCGTGAGGGGTTATTCTTGATGTGACAGAGCCTTTGCCCGACAAAGGAGAGCGAATGTTATGACGGCTCAAAGCGACGACTTTTCCAAGGGAATATTTATCCCTGAAGCCATCCTTCCGGTCTGTCCATGCCGAGGACCCGCCGTCCTGGCCAGCCGCGGGAATATCATCGCTCTCGATCCTGAACTTGAAAGAATACTTCGCTCCTGGAGTGATCTTATATTTGTCAAGCGTTTTGGGACCACAGCTTCCGTTCCCGAGCCCATCCATGAAGCAGTCTAGATTGAGCACCACCTCGGAGCGGCGGACCTTGTCCAGATTATGGAAGTACTTGGCCCTGAATATATCCTCATCCGTGAAATGCTGGGCGGAGAAGGACAGTCCTCCCCCTTCGGAAGTGATCTTGAAAGCCTTGCCGTCGGTTGAAGAGAACCTGATCCACCTCGTGTCCGTCCTCTCACCCATCGACTGCGTACGGGTGTAGCGCTCAGTCATTCCGGTGACGGAGGAAGTGTACACTCCAAGGAAAGCGGCATCCTTCCTGTCGATGTAATTCTCCATAGGGCCGCGGCCGTACCAGGTGACATCCTCGAAAGAGGGGTCAAGGAAGAGACGAAGCCCAAGACGGTGGAGATTGAAATCAGCACCCGGCGAGAAAGTCGCGTCGACATCAATGAATCCTTTCTCAGCGATGGTATAAGTCACCGTATATGGGACAGAAGTCTGACCGACCGTCGCCACGGCAGACGCTTCAACCTTAAGACCTCCGTCAAAAGGGGCAGCGTTGAATGAGATCAGGCGGCTGGTTGTCTTTAGAGGATCATGGTACTCGATTCCCATAAAGCGGGCGGCGTCGTTGCTGATGTACCTGTAGCCGTTGAAAAGAGGAAGTCCTTGAACATGAAGGATTTCGGTGCCATCAAGACAGAGACTCCGGATGTCTCCCTCCAGTTTGTCGAACCTGGCGGATATCTTTCCGTTGGACACGCATAGATAACGATTCTCCTCCGTGTAGATCTTAAGGGGATCCGAACCATCAGCTTTCTGAGATTCGAGGGCATGGAATCCTTCCCTAAGAATAAACTCCCCGGAAGCCACGACATGACCGGCCTCCGCCCAGCGGGTGGGCTCACGGAGAGCCACTTCCACCTGGAGTGTCACGTCAACGTCTTTGTCCCCATCTTTGCTCTCATCAAGGGGAATCGCGACCTGGCAAGTCTGCCATGGTCCAGTGTCCGGCAAGTCAACCTTCCCTCTTGAGACGACTTCTCCGTCATGGAGGATCTTGAATATGAGTTCCATCTGGGAGAGGTTGTAAGTGGTGTAGCGGTTCTCGAGGGTCAGGCTCACCGGCCCTTCGACTCCGCTCAGGGACCGGTTGGTGAGCGGAGCCGAACCACCGCTCAGGGACCGGGAGATTTTAATGTACTGGTAAACCTGCTTGATTTGGAGAAGCTTCGGGGTTACACGCCGGTCCGCGGTAATTATTCCATTGAGACAGAAATCATTGTCATTTGGCATATCCCCAAAGGAACCACCGAAATAGAGATTGCCGTTCTCCTCCCCGAACTTATGTATTCCCTGGTCAACCCAGTCCCAGACGCAGGCCCCAATCATCCTCTGGGACTTGTTCTCGATGTAGTCCCAGTACTCCGCCAGGTTGCCTATAGCGTTACCCATCGCATGGACATATTCACAAAGAATGTAGGGTTTGGAGGCCCCGTTGCGGTCCATCCTTTCCATCTGGCCGAGCGAAGGATACATCTGCGAATCCATGTCGGCGATAGCGTTCTGGCCCTCATAATGGATCGGACGGTTGTCCAGACGGCGGACCGCATCCCGTTCCGCCACGATATTCGCTCCCGGACCAGACTCATTGCCCAGTGACCAGAAAATGACGGAAGGATGCAACCTGTCCCTGCGGACCATCCTCACTGCCCTGTCCACATAAGCGTCCTCCCAGGAAGGCAAGGTGCTGATGCTGTTGTTGCCGTGGCACTCCTGGTCGGCCTCGTCGATTATGTACAACCCGTAATAGTCATACATGGCGTACATCTTGGGGTCATTGGGATAGTGGCTGGTGCGAACCGTGTTGATGTTGTGGCGCTTCATCAGAAGGATGTCCTTGAGCATGGTCTCGACCGGGACCGCCTTTCCGTGGACAGGGTCTATGTCATGCCTGTCTGTGCCTTTGAGGTAAGTGAGGACATTGTTGACATAGAGCTTGTTATTCTTGAACTCCACTTTGCGGAAGCCGTGCCTGAGGAAGGTACACTCAAGGGTTTTCCCCTCTTTATCAAGAAGTTCCATCTTGACCGTGTAGAGATATGGATCCTCGGCTGACCAGAGTCTGGGAGCATTCACCACGATCCTGGAGGCCTCCGTTTTCAACTCCTTGCCGGAGGCGACCGTATTGAGCCCGGACTCCGCCGTGCCTACCACCCTGCCTTCCTCGTCCAGCAAGGTGGACTTCAACTTCGCCGCGGAAGCCTTGCCATCGTTGCGGAGCAAAGCGGATGCATCAAGTGTCGCGGAGGACAAATCCTCGTTAAAACCGGTCTCAAGGTCAATGTCAGAAATATGGATCTTCGGCCTGGCGACGAGGTAGACATCCCTGTGGATGCCAGCGAGGCGGAACATGTCCTGATCCTCCAGATAGCTGCCGTCACTCCATTTGTAGACCTCGACCGCGACCACATTCTTACCTTTCACCAGGTATTTGGTGATGTCGAACTCGGAATCGTTGTTCGCGCCCTGGCTGTAACCTACTTTCTTCCCATTGACCCAGACATAGAAGGCCGAGTAAACCCCGTCGAAATGGAGGAATATCTCCTTACCGGACCAGTCAGAGGGCAAAGTGAAGTCCCGCCTGTAGGACCCGGTCGGATTTGGCTCCGTAAATGTGGTGTAACCCCGCTGGGGCTGGATGAAGGGAGGATTATTCAGGAAAGGATATGTGCTGTTGGAATACAAAGGAGTACCGTAGCCCTTCATTTCCCAATTGGACGGCACGTCTATCTCATTCCATCCGGAGACATCGTACTTAGGGGCCTGGAAACCAACCGGACGGTTATTGGGATCAGCTACCCAGTTGAATTTCCACTTCCCATTGAGAAGCATGTATCTTGAGGACTCCGTCCTGTTCCACGGAAGCTCGTAGGAAGGATCTGAGACCATCTCGGCGTCCGAAGCGAAAGGGATGAAGGTCACATGGCCCGGCAATTTACCCACGGCGAAGACTCTCTCATTCTCCCAATCATTGGTCGATGATGTCTTTGGGATGATGAACTCAACTTTAGCCCCAGACTCCCTGATGATCCAGCGTTGCGACGCCGCGGCCGGGTCTACCTTCTTCTGCCAGACAGAGGTTCCTGGCTGATGGGAAGAGTCAAGCCCTAAAGCCATGCCGCTCGCGGCGCTGACTATCGAGCAGGACCCATCCTTGGCAAAATTGACGGTCCAGTGCTGGTTCGGGTTCGGTTTCTCGTCCTGCCACTGGATGACAGGATGTTCACCCCCATCTCCATCGCAATCCAGGGCCTGAAATGAGAAGCCGTTGACCAACTGGTAGTTACCGTCTCCCAAAGGGCGGAACTGCCACGCTTGGGCCGGAGAGTCATTGTCCGGAACCGCAAGGAACATGTGCGTCTCAATGCTCAGGCTAGCCTGGTTGTCGATTGCCAGTCCATCAGGAGTCAATATCTGGTAAACCTTCTTTGGATCGATTTTCTGGGCGGCGGCGGAGAGTGCCAACGCCAGGAGGAGTAGAGTTATAATCGTTTTCTTCATATTCGAATTAGAAAGAAGAATGACATTAGGGGAGATAGAGCCTGGTGGCGGGAAGTGAGCCGTGGAACCCTTCCGGGGCAGCGAGAAACACTTCTAGCTTTTGTCCTTCGCAATCTTCGAAATACCTGAGTTTCAGGCGATGAAAGCCTTTCGCAAGATTGACGAAGGCGAATCCGGTCGCATCGAAATGAGAACCGTCCAGATTTATGATCTCTGACCCGTCGATATAAAGGACAGCCCCGTCGTCGCTAACCACCTTGAACTGGTGGATTCCATCAGCATCCGCCCTGAACCAGCAATCAAAGAGATATCCGAAATGATCCTTTTCAGGCTCGGAGTCTATCTGCATCCAAGGCATAATTCCTTCATGGACAACTTCTCCTCTCCAAACCATCTGCGAAGTGGTCATGAATGATCCTTCATATTTCTTGAAGGAAACGCCTTGAACCGTAGGCTTGACATCTGCCGCGGGAAACACAGGTGCCTCCTTAAAACTGGCCTTTAGCTTGTCATAATTTTCCAGAAGGCGTTTTGCCTCCATGACACCACCGGCCCATTCGCCTTCAGCCATGCGGTCGATTCCATCCCTCTCGATCACTCGGCGGACAAGGGCATCAGCGCCTTCCTGGAACCCAACGACTGGATTCTTATGCATTTGCAGGAAACAAAGCGGCATCTCGGCCGTCTCGACTCTGTCAAGGAGAACCTTATCTGAAGCCACCGCTTCTTTAGCCGCGGCGAAAATCTTCCGGCCTTCGGTAATAAGTTCATCAGTGTACATCGGATCAGAGGCGTTGATGTAGCAATCCGAGTGGATGCCAGGCCTGCGAAGGATGCTGTCCGAAAGCGCGATGTAATCCCTGACATATTTGCCGGCGGCCCCATAGTAACCGTCAGTGAAATCCTCGATCAAAGCGTCAACGTCCGCATCCGGGTTCCACATCAGCTTTGAGAGAAGCCAAGCGCGCAGTTCCTTCAATTCGCATGAGACTGTCTGGTAATCACCTTCTTCCAATATTCCGATAGCGTTATTGTCACGGAAGTCCTTGATGTGGGTTGCCATGGTCTTCCAATTGGCAACCGGGAGGTTGTACTGGGCGAAGTCTGTCACGTAGTCCCAAATGTAAAGATGAGGGGCGATCGCGGACCAGTCCTTGAGATCCTTCATGAAGGCGACATTCTGCTCGCAGTCGTCATAGTCATGGAACATGCAGCACTCGATGCTGCAGAGGCGGATCACCACATTGTCCCTCGGGACTATGTCCTTAGGAGCGTGGCGGGTGTACTGGTAAGCGAAGGTTCCGATGAACTTGTCCGGGAACTCATCCTTGACAGCGTCCGCTACCTGGTTGACGAACCAGACCATAATGCCGGACTGGCCGCCATATTTCTCGGCAAGAGCCTCGCACTCTTCGCATTGGCAATATAGGCGGTTGTCCCCTTGCTCCATCGAATAGATAAGGAAATCGGGGTTCTGCCGCATGACGTTCCTGATCTTCTCCGTGCAGATCCTCAGCACATCGGGATTCGAGAGACATAGCTGGGAGTAACCGGAAAGGCGCTCACCGTCCCTGAAACTGAAATACTCAGGATGCTCGGCATAATACTCCGCTGGAGTCATCAGATAGCCCATAGCGTGGACTCCCCAATAACCCTCGGCTGTGCCAGGAAGCGTCTCACCAGGCTTTTCCCCGGGCAGGTTGACGAAATTATTCCTCATTCTTCCTGAGAAAGCGGGGTTCACACGTACATCAAGATAGCAGTTGTCGCGGATTATTATCCCAGGCTCCTCGTGACGATTCAATTCGGAAAACTCCCAGGAGTCCATGTGAGGAGCCACGCTCACCTTGCTGGAATACCACCTGCAACCGAGCTCTTCCTCAAGGAAAGAATAGACGGCGTAAAGGGTACCGCGGTTGCTGCCTCCCCAGAAAAGGATGTCGCCTCCCTTGCTGGTAAGAGTAAAGGAATCGTCCCTGTCCACCGGCTTGACCGCCCCGGGTACCAAGGTCTCAGTCAAGGAGTTATAGCCGACAATAAGCCGTTTCCCTTTCTTTCCTCCGTCAAGTCCCGCCACGGGCAGATCCGCTCCGGAGACTTCCTTTATCCAATGTTTCAACTCATTAGCCGCGTACTTCTCAGAGGGGGTAGCGTCTTGGGAGATAATGATCGTATAGTCAGAGCCACCGTTGTTGAACAACTTATGGTTGCCGCATGAGGCGGCCAGCAGGATGGCTGCCGCCAGGGATAATAGATGTTTTAGATTCTTCACTTCGTTCAGAATGACAAATTAGTTCGTACTGATTGACAATTAAGTTCGTACTGATTGACAATTAAGTTCGTACTGATTGACAATTTAGTATGAGATGATGATGGTGGGGTCGAGAGGATAGCGGCCGAAGTCTTTGCCGTAGATGGCAAGGCCACCGTCAAGGTCCTCAGCGGGCACGTTGAAACGGAGCTTGACCTGTCTTGTCTTCAGGATCTCACCGGCAGGAAGGCCATTAAGAGGCACGTCGATCTTCACAAGCTCGCCATAGGAACCTCCCTCACGCATCTCACGGACATAAGGCTGGGCTCCCCATGACAGGATGCCCCTGTGGTCCGCCGGATCGTCCTTGAGATCCACCTTCCCGATGACCTTGCCGTTCACGGAGACCTCCAGCTTCGAAGGCCAGAGTGTAGTGTCAGTCATGGCGTAGGAGTTGAGCGACTTGCAATGGTCGAAAGTGCCCTTGCCCTGCATGTAATCGCCCTCGATCTCGTTTCCTTCCCTGTCTTTCCCGAACTTCTCCTTAGCGGAAGCCTCGAACAACAAGGTGGCCGAGCGGACGCCCTCAAGGTCAAGATCCTTCGGCAGGTCTATCGTGTACTCGAAATATCCATGACCGAAACCATTCTCCTTGAGGCCCTCATAGATTGAGGACTGGCCATTGGACCACTCCGCGGCGGTGTAAGAGGCCGGAGTGAAGGTCAGGATCCTGGTCTTGTCCGTGGCAGGGACCTTCCCGTTCTTCACCCTGAAAGTGGTGAAATTGCGGTGGAGAACCTCGCCTTTGTCATTTTTCAGGACCATCCTGAGCCAATACAGGCCAGTCTCCTCTGGAACATTGACTTTCTGGCTCGCCACCGGCTTGCTGAGCCAAGGCTCAAAGGCCACGGGAATAGAGTTCTTCTCATATTCCTTAAACTCGCCAAGGCTATTATACCCAACGAGTTCCGTCTCAAGGGAAAGTTTCCCAGGATCCTTTTCTGTCATGAATGAGCCATAGAAAGACAGCGGAACTTGCTCACCGGGTTTGTTAACAGTCCAGAGATATTTCACCGGGGAAATATAGTACAGGCTCTGGAAGTCAGAGACGGTCATCCCGGGAACGAGGTCGTCCAGGCCGTCGATCTTCGGGGAGCGGTCGTACTTTACATATCCGTTCCACTCGTTGATGACATCGTGATGCTCTGTGTAGAGCCATCCGGCGCACTTGGGATAACGGCGGAAGAGATCGATCATGATATGGTAGTCCCAAGTGAAATCGACATCGCCGGCGCTGCCGTGATATCCCCAAACGTCACCGCACTCGCTATTGATCATCGGCACATCCGTCTGGACATTATCGCCTATGTAGTTGAAATGGCTTCCGGGATAGGTGTTGTCGCAATAGTATTTGATCTCCCTTTCCCAATCCCAACCGGGCTTATAGGAATGCCAGGAGTTGATGTCACTCTCGACATGGTCCTGGTTGCAGGCGCTCTGGTCCTCGACAAGACGTGTCGGATCCAGACTCTTGGTCAGACGGTACATCGACCTTACCCACTCCTGGGCGTCTTTGGTGTACACATGGTCCTTGTCGAAAAGTCCCCAAGTCTCGTTGAAATTCACGTAAGCGAATATTGACGGATGGTTATAATCCCTCTCGACCTGGCCACGGAGACAGTGCTCCCAATCCTGACGGGCTTCCGGAATAGGCTCGCCCCAGAAGTTGGGGGTGTCAGCCATGATCAGAAGACCGAGTTTGTCGGCCCAGTAAAGCTTGCGGGGAATTTCCACCTTGATGTGGATCCTGTTACCGTTCAGACCGAGTTTCTTTGAGAGCAGGATCTCGTTCTTCATGAACTCGTCGCTGGGGAAGGTATAGAATCCTTCCGGATGGTAGCTCTGGTCCAGGCAAAGCTGCAGATAGATGGGTTTGTTGTTGAGAGCCACATATTTATAGTCGGCTCCGGGGAATTTGACGGTCCCGATCTTCCTTTGGCCGAAGTAGCTGTCCACGGAATCATCCTTGATCGAAGCCTTGACCTCATAAAGGAAGGGATCATCCAAGTCCCAAAGGTGCTGGTCCTTGATAGGAATCACGAAAGAAGCCTTGTCTTTGCCGCTGATGTCAGAGGTGAAAGTCTCCTGACCACCGGTCTTGAACTCAAGTTTGAAGGTCTCGCCCTTGGCTGCTGGAGCGGCGAGGGCGACATCCACCTTGACCGAGGAGTTGTCGATGTCCGGGCTGAAATGGAGGGAGCTGATGAAGTTCTCCCCTCTGGCCTCAAGATAAACTGTCTGCCAGATGCCCCGGACGTTGCCGTACCCCTGCTTGCCATAGAGGTGGGAATTATTGGAGGTGTCATCCGCCTTGATGATCAAGGTCTGGTTCTTCCCGAAGGTCACGTCCTTAAGCTCGCACTCAAAAGGTGTGTAACCACCCTGATGGCGGCCAACCTCCTTGCCGTCCAGCCACACCTGGGTGTCCCAGTCGGATGCTCCGACCACAAGATAGACCCTCTTACCCTTCCATGAGGACGGAACCTTGATCTCACGTGCGTACCAACCTATGTCGCCCTTGTCCTCAACCTCGGAAAGCTTTGAGCCCCAAGGGAAAGGAACCTGAATCTTTTCCGTCATGGCGGTCAAGTCACTGTCAGAAAGGACTTTGCCGGCGGCCGCCTCATCAAAGGTAAAGGCCCAATGGCCATTGAGGTTGATCCACTCAGCCCTCTCGAAGTCCGGCCTCGGATGCTCAGGAAGCGGAATCGACTCCGTTGTCTTATTAGAGGCGCATGCGCCCAAAAGCAATATGCCCACAAAGAGCAACGCATTGACAATCTTTCTCATATTCATTGAATATTAATTATTTCACTTGTTTGATTCCCTTCGGGAGCTTGATGTTGGAAGCGACGGTCCCGTCGGCTTTCTTCTCATGACGGACAGAGATGACTCCGTATGGCGTGGGGAAGGTTCCCTCGGCCCACTGGAGGTCGCCAAGGTGAGGTTCGATCCTGACCTGCTTGAACCCGACTCCGACCGGCTCAATGCCAAGGACATGATGGCTCAGCCAAGTCGTGGGACCGGAAGCCCAGCCGTGGCAGAAACTGTGGCGAAGGCCGACGTAGCACCATGCGCCTCCGTCGGCATGGATGTCAAACTTGCCCTCCGGGACGATCTCGTCAATCCTGGCGGCATTCTTGGCGTCGGCATAGTTGAAGTCCTCCCAGAAAGTGGTGGCGCCCAGGTCAAGCATCTTTCCCCAATATTTTGAGATCAGATCCATCGCCTCGGCGTAACGCCCACCCTTGGCAAGAGCCTCAAGCAGGTAGTAGCCCATGAAAGAGGTGAACTTCTCAGGACCATTCTCGAGAATAATCTCGGAGGCTTTTCCGGCATCCAGCATGTCTTGGATGGCCAGAAGTGCCGCCGCCTGACTATTACCTTTATTATCAGGAATATAAGTCCGCATAGATTTCGCGACATCCCCGCATTTCACCTTCAGGGTCTCATCACCCAGCCAGCCGCACATCTCGGCTCCCGCCTCAAGAGCCCTGACAGTAAGGGCCTGCAGACCGGCGTGGATGACATCCGGCTTGTCATTGGAAGGCCAATCGATAAAGCGGCCGTCGGAATAGGCCTCTTTCGATCCTTCGACGTTCTTCATCACATTCTCAAGCAACTGGACAAGATACGCTTTCTGCTCCTGGAGATAATCCATGTCCCCGTACCACTGATAAAGATGGTGGTGAATGATGATCCACCATAGTGAGTATGAGCAGATTCCGTTCATCCATCCTTCGGGAGTCCCGTCCCTGACATAGTCAAGGCTCTTGCGGACGACCTCATGGTTTCCGAACACGGTCCCGACGGTCATCACCTCCGGATGCATGTCCCCGATCCAGACAAGACGGTCGCGCTTTACTCCATCCCAAAGATATTCCTGCATGTTGAGATGGACGGTGTAAGCGCCTGTCTGCCAGATGTCGTCGAGCCTTTTGTCGCTGCAATGGAAAGAGCCAAGATAAGGAATATCCCTGTACTTGGAAATGGCCCGGACGGCCACCAGGGCGGTCTGCTCGTCATCGCCAAGATAGTCCAACCTCGCGAAGCGGAAGCCGCTGTTGCCATATTCAGCAACCCCAAGCCAGGGAACTGAGATCTCGAAATCCCGGACGGAGTGGTCATTGGTGGCGGTGCTGCCCTCTTCGGTCACGTCGCTCAGCGCCTCGCTCACGGATTCTCCAAGGACCAGCCGGAACCTTGCCGGATCATGACTCCCGGACATTGCCCGGACAATCTGGATCCCACCTTGGATCTCCTTACCGAAATCGAGAAGGACAGAACCGCCGGGAAGAAACTCCGTCACGTGCTCCTCCGATGTGGAGACTTGGCCTTTATAAGGTCTGAGCAACACCTGGTCATCAGTCACTTTCCCGTTTGCCAGAACGATCCTGGTCGGGGAGATGTACTCCGTCACGAATTCGGAGGCTGAGGAATTGTCTTGGGATGCGGGAGCACTAGTTCCACAGCATGAGCTTATCAGTCCCATGGCAAGGATAACGGCAATCGGGGATAATCGTCTCATTGTCTGAAAGTTGTCTAAATATATAAATTCAAGCCTAAACCAATAACATGTTCGGCAGGCATTCCATTAAAGGCGTAATATAAGTAATATGTCCCAAACTCAAATGTTTCCGAGATCTTGTAGTCACAGGCGACATAGTGCCTGGTCTTCTTCCACCGGTCGCCCCAGGTGAACACTTCCGCGGCGAGATAAGGGCTGAACCGGGATCCGGGGATGGCGTACTGAACCTTCAGCCTGGAACGCAGGACATCGCTCTGCTCTCCGATCTCGGGAGTCCACCCATGCTGGTAGCGTTCCCTTATCGAGACCTTCAAGCCACCTTGCTTGAGGGAGGCCGTCAGATCGGCCACGGCCTTGTGGGTCAGGAATGAGGGCTCCCTGATGAAGTCGTAGGCCACGTCCGCTTTCAGCCATGGAAACAGCTTGACGCCCACAGTGGTCCTCGTGTACCAGCACTCAAGACGCTTGTACTGGTAATTGTCGTGCTCGAAATAGAAGGTGGCGAAAAAGGGACTCTTCCCGAAGTCGTGATTGACCTCCAGAAACTCCCAGCCTCCGAAAGTGTTGTCCTCGCCCTCCTGCGCCCCCGACGGGACGGAGGCCAGAAAGAGCGAGGCGATAGCGATTAATGAATATAAAACCTTGATCTTCAAATTATTCTCAACTTTAATTATTCAAAAACGGCTCCGGGGGTATCTCGTCGTAGTAAACACCGGTCCTCCGTGGATCCTTAACCTTCATGTCCCATCCGACCTGTCTCAGATGAGTCTGGACAAGATAAGAACTCCTTGAATATGTGGGATCTTTTTTCCATGCGGCGTTCGCCAGGGTGAAATAGATGCTGACGAGATCTTCGCCGAAATAATGGTGCCACGAAGTACCCAGAATGCCATCCATGCCTGTCTCATGGGCATACCTTCCCTGGGACACTGTCCCGCTCCTGTCCATCCAAGGGCAAGTCAGGGTCGGGAAACCAAGTCCACGGAAATAATCCAGCGTCGGATAAGAGTCCTTCGCTCCACCGTAGAACCAGTCGCAGATCACAATATCCCTGGGAAAACCGAGGAAGCCGGCCGCGGTCTCGGGAGTTCCGTTCGCATAGAAGCCGTCCCATCTGGCGTCTCCCCTCTCGAGTAGCATGTCATGCCACATCATAGCCTTCGCCCCACGGGCGGCCACAGTCTCGCATATTGCCTTAATATGATTCAGAAACAGTTCTGAATAAGGTTGTTTGATGCATTCCGGGCAGCTTGGAGGATCAGCCTCATCGCCTCCAATGTGGAAATATGGAGGATTGCCGAAAGCCTCATGCAACTCAGAGATCAGGTCCTGGATCAACTTGGTGGCCTCAGGGTTGGAGAGGCACCAGTTCCATCCTCCGGAGGGCTCGAACAAAGGCTGGTGCTCCGGGTCGAGATCCAGGCCGGCGTGTTTCCCGGCGCCTCCCCTTGCCATGGTAGCGTGGCCGAACACGTTGATCTGAGGGATCAGGGTGATCCCAAGATCATCAGCGATGGCCTTTAACCTCTTGACCTCATCTTTGGTCATCGAACCGTCAGGCCACCCGTACCAGGGAGCGACATCACTCTTGAAAGAGCCCCAAGGCTCGATCACGGCGTAATTCAGCTTGTAATAGGCGGCAAGCCGGACGAGACGTTCCACTTCCCAGGGCTCGGTCTCATGGAACCAGCAAATATGTATTCCCCTGAAAGAGAGCCCGGGGCTGTCTTTAACCGAAGCCACGGGGACTATCCACCCCCGAACCTCCGAGGTTCCCCTCGCCGGAATAGCGATCTGCCTTAATGAATACAGGGCATATCTGACCCCCTGCAGGGTTCCCGCCTTGATTTTGACTTCCTTGGAGTCTATTTCAAGGTCATATTGCCCCTCTTCGGTAACTTTCTTCCGGCCAGTCACCGGGATGACCTCCGGAGCGAACTTCCCATACCACTCCTTGAGATGTTTCTCAGCCCAGATCGGAGCGTCCTCATCCGGGCAGGACAGGATCACTGTCTTGAGTGGGACATAATCAGTCGGGGATATTTCCGAATACACAGGCTCCGGACATATCGCCGGAGCGATGATATTCTTGTTCGCCTGACCGGCCGCAGATAAGCACAGCAGCCCAAGGAAGATGGATATGGTTAATCTATTCATTATAAGCTTTGGATCTCAAGGTTAACAGGTCCCACCAGGCCCGCTGGCTCAAGTTTGGAGTCAGGCCTGAAATATGTCCAGACAAAGAAGGCTTTACGGTCTTTGGAAGGCCGGGGTGTGTCTTTCATAAACCAGTCCGGGAAGGCCTTGATCCCTTTGCCGAAGGTCTCTCCGCGATCGTAACCCCACTCGAAATCAGGCTCATAGCGTTCGTCACCGATAAGCCTGTTGGCCCAGTTGGTAGTTACAGCCACCGAGATGGTATTCGCTCCGGGCTTAAGGAATCCGGTCACATCGGCCTTGTAAGGAGGGTACCAGAGGGTGCATGCTTTCTTCCCGTTGATCATCACCTCCGCAAGGTCGTTCAACTCGCCCAGGTCGATGACAACCCTCTTGTCCTTGGAGAGGTCGCCCTTGTCCACCTGGACTGTGGCAGTGTAGGTCGCGGTGCCGGCGAAGAAATTGAGACGCTCGTCATCCGACTCGCCGAAATCCTTGAGCTTAAACGAATTAAGCGAGAATGGCTCATCCATCTTCGGTTTGAGTTCCACATCCCATTCGTCACCAACCGGCTTGGTCACGCTCGATTTGGCAACATAGAAGGGCTCTTTCTTATAATTGGATTTGCCATGGTTCAGGACCACGAACATGGATTTACCAGGTTCGAGTGTCATTCGGAGCGAATCCTGGGCGTTCACTTCAATTCCTCCCGCCAGGGAGATCTTTCCGGTATAAGGATCCCACGCCTCAGGAACAGGCTGGTTGCCATCCATCCGGCTCCGCTCAGGAACCGGAAGGGTAATCACGACCGCCGAGTCCTCATGGTTGGCGGTGAAGAAAATGTCAGCGTCAGCGGTCTTCCTGTGGATCCAGTTATCCGCCCTGTCCTCAAGAACCCCTTGACGGAGCATCATCTGGCAGCGGGTCAAATAGCGGAAGAACTCCTTACCCGGCTCGAACCAGGTCTGGTTGCGGCCGAAGTGGGTACCCCACCATCCCATGCCCATTCCGGGCTGGTACCGGTCGTCAAACGGCTGGTGGACCCAGTGATGGAGGAAGAGAAGGTTGGTTCCCGAGAGGAAGGTCCCGTCAGCCGAACGCTTCAGATAGGCGGGATCCTCGGTGTAATGGCTGTTGGTGGGCCATCCGGTAAAGGCCTCGGCCCCGACGATATTGATTCCCGCCTCCTTGGCCTTGTCAACAATAGTCCGGCTGATTCCACCCTTGCTGTAGGTCCAGAACTCTCCCATCGGAAGATCTGAGATCGCTACCGACTCGGCGGTGCTGAACGGACCGGTATAAGGCTCCCAGAACAGCTTGAGACCCTTGGCGTGGATCTTGTCCCGGGCGACTTTGAAACCATTGTCAATGAACAGCCTGCTGATAGTGGCCTTCATGTCCTCGTCAAACTTTTTCACATCCTCAGCTCCCGGAGTCACACCCTTGAGGGCGAACATCGGAACCGGATCGTACCCATGTTCCTTGGTGAACTCCTCCCTGAACCCTTCGGTCCAGTTCTGGTCACCAGCCTCATAGCTATCTATCAGCATGTGGGTAAAGGACTTACCGAAAAACTTCCCGACATGTTCCTCAAGAGGATCCAGGACATTGTCCCAATGGAAGGCGTTCAGCTCGGCGCTCATCTTGTCCACCTCGAAGCACTTTCCAATCAGCTCATCCGGCACCGGATGCGGGAAAGCCATCGTGCAGGCATGTCCAATGCGGAAAACAGTCCATTTCCCCGCGGGAGCGTCCCAGGTGAGATTACCAGAAGCGTCCATATTGGCGGTAAGGTCGATGACTTCGTCCTTCCTGGCATCCTTCTTCGCCGGGACAGCCATCACGGCTATGTCATGGAACTTGGTCGCCTTTGCCACGAAATTGGTGTAAAATGAGAAGGAAGGCAGGTCCGGCACAGGAAGCGCCACCTTCACCTTACGTCCTCCGGTCACCGCGGTCGAGCTGGAGACCACAGTCCGCATTCCCTTGTCCTCATCGATCCAGGGGCCACCTGTGGTGCTGTAGCCCGGAGAGTTGTGGAGACCGACCTTGAGGCCGAGCTCTTCAGCCACCTCCGCGGCATAATATATCGCTTCCCAATACTTGGGACTGCGGAAAGTCTGGTCAGGCCAAGGATTATTGCCCACCGCGCCTTCCGACTCCTGGACCGCCGAAGTGAGGTTGAAGATCGTCGCCCCGGCTATTCCGGATTCCCGCATGGCTTCGAGATCCCTGCGGATCCCTTCCTTGGAGAAATTCGGGCCCATCCAATGCCACCAGACATAGGGACCGTACTCGATCGGCGGCTGGGCGAACATCCCAGCGAGATCGGAGGTGGTCGGGGAATCCGTAGACTTCTCGGAACAGGCCGACACTCCAAGCAGCAGAGTCAATGAAAGAAATATGCCTATGATTCTCCTCATGGTAATATCAGTTATTCGGTTTTCAGACGGATATCAGCGGAAGAAGCTCCCACCATAACCTCGGGAAGTCCCTCAGGGATAATGAATTTACCCTGGGATTCGCTCCAATAGCGAAGATCTTCCCTGCGGACAGGAATAGTCACAGTCTTGGTCTCGCCCTTCTTGAGGTGGACTCTCTTGAAGCCCCTGAGTTCCTTGATAGGAGCCTTGCCCTCATACTCGGGCAGACGGGTATAGACCTGGGCGACCTCGTCACCGTCATATTTGCCGATATTCTTCAGCGTGAAGCTGACCTCAACATTCTCGCCCTTATCCTCAACCTTCAGGTTGGAATAGCGGAAAGTGCTGTAGCTCAATCCGTAGCCGAAAGGATAGAGGACATCTCCCTCGAAGTACTTGTAAGTACGCTTGGTGATGTCATAGTCATCAAAAGGAGGAAGATCCTCGATCCTGTTGTAGTAGGTCAGAGGCAGCCTGCCGGCAGGGTTATATTTGCCGAAAAGGACATCAGCCACGGCGGTGCCGCCCTTCTCGCCAGGATACCAGGCGTTGACGATGGCAGGAAGATTCTTATCCTCCCAGAGGATTGAGAGCGAGCTGCCGGCGACAAGCACCAGGACTATGTTCTTGTTGATGTGGTAAAGTTCCTGCAGGAACTCCTGCTGGTCAGCGGGCAATGTCAGGTAGTCCCTGTCTTTCCCTTCCCTCTCGATGGTCTTGTTGATACCCATCACAGCGATCACGACATCGCTCTTGGCGGCCATCTCGCCTGCCTTTCCGTAGAGAGCTATACGGCCCTGGCCGTCAAGCACCGGCGGCCTCCAGCTGAGTTTCGCTACCGCATAGTCCAGGTTGTTCCAGTACTCGGCTTTGAGCTGGTACTCCTTGCCGGCCTCAAGATTGATCTTGACATTGTCTGAACGGACCTGATGTCCACCCCAGGCGTCGATAACCAGTTTCCCGTCGATCCAAAGTCGGCAACCGTCGTCGGAGGTGAAGCTGAACTCATATTCCCCGCTCACGGACGGCTTGAGAGTTCCTGTCCAGCGGATGCTGAGAGGTGAGGCGGGAAGGAAGGGATCGGGAGCCTGGTTGTTCGGCTCGAAATTGATCCACTGGTCTGTCCTTGTCTTGGCCTGGCCCTTGAGCTCTGTTCCGCTGTAGTACTCAGCCTTGAGTCCGTTAGGGAAAAACTCGGGAGCGATCATCTCCATCCCGTCAGCCGCTGTCTTCCAAGGCGCGAAATTGACCTTGATTTTCTCCTTCGCCGCGGCGGTCTTGATGCCGTCGAGAATAGAGACAGGAGTCGAGGCGGGAGTGCCGCTATAGTCTCCGAACTCGCAAGAGGCGGCGTTGATACCGACAACGGCGACCGAACGGACCTTACCCTTCTTCAACGGAAGCATGTTCTTCTCGTTCTTAAGGAGCACGATGGCTTCTTTGGCCATCTCAAGGGCAAGAGCCTGATGTTCCTCAGAACCGATCACATCAGGGGATATTTTGGTGTATGGATTGTCCTTCCCGGAATCGAATATGCCAAGGCGCATCCTGGCAGTCAGAATCCTGCGGGCGGCGCGGTCGATGTCCTCATCCTTCACCATTCCCAGCTTGTAGGCCTTTTTCAGAGGCTCAATGTAGTAGTTATCACCGCATTCCAAGTCAAGTCCGGAAAGAAGGCAAAGCGCCGCGGCGGTCTCTTTCTTGGCCACATAGTGATGATCCTCGACAAGAGTTGAAGGGCCACCGCAGTCCGAGACCACATAGCCTTCAAAGCCCCAGTCGTCCCTCAACACCTTGGTAAGGAGCCAGGGGTTGGCCGAGGAGGGAATGCCGTTGATAGCGTTGTAAGAAGCCATGATCGAGGCAGCTTTTCCCCTACGGATAAGAGCCTCGTAACCAGGCAGGTAATATTCCCTCAGTTGTTTCTCGGAGATCTCGGCGTCGCATTCGAAGCGGTTGTGCTCCTCGTTGTTGGCGGCGAAATGCTTGGGGGTGGAGACGACCTTAAGGTACCTGGGGTCATTTCCCTGAAGTCCCTTGACAAAGGCTGTTCCCATCTCGCCGGTGAGGAAAGGATCCTCGCCATAGGTCTCAGGCGTCCTGCCCCAGCGGGGATCGCGGGCCATATTGATGGTCGGGGACCAGAAGGTCAGCAGGTCGCTGAACTGGTTCTTCTGGAGCTTTCCTTCCCCAAGCTCGTTCCAACGGGCCCTTGCCTCGTCGGAGATGGCGGTCGTGACCTTATAAAGCAGATCCGGATCCCAGCTCGCCGCAAGTCCGATAGCCTGAGGGAAAACGGTGAAATTCCCAGGGCGGACAACACCATGAAGCGCCTCATTGCCATGGTAATATTTGGCTATCCCAAGACGCTCATTGGCCGGGGAGGTGGCTCTCATCAAGTCGATTTTCTCATCTACGGTCATACGGCCGAGCAGATCATCGACCCTCTTCTCGATCGGAAGGGTCTCGTCCTGGTAGGGCAACTTCTGGGCATTGGCCAAGGTCGAACCAACAAATGCCGCGACACAAATCGAAACAACAGTCAGGATTCTCTTCATAACTTACTTATCTTTATTCTTTAACTCTCTTGAACACAGGGATATTCTCCATATCTACTGGCACGTCGACATAACGGCCTCCATCATAATGACTTCCGTCCTTAATATATTCCCATCCTCCGGCGTTTACCGGCAGATAGACTCTCCATGAATCAACATGACCTTCGGTGACAGGGCAGACGAGGTAGTCCGGTCCGAACATGAACTCGCAGTCCTGACGGAGAGCCTCCTCATCAGCGGGGAAATCGAAAACGAGCGGACGCATCATGGTGTAATCCTCCTCGCTGACTTTCTTGGCGCAATCAAGGATATACGGCATCAAGGCCTCGCGCCTTTGGATAGCCTCCTTGAATAGTCTCTCAGTCTCGGGAAAGTATTCCCAAGGTTCGGTACGGCTCTGGTATCCGTGGACCCTCATGAACGGGAGATACACGGCTGTCTGGATCCAACGGATCATACGCTCCTGATAATCAGCGTCCGTATACTGCGGGACAGGGCGGAAGAAGCCTCCGGCGTCGTAAGTCCACCAAGGCAGACCAGCGGCCATCTGCCCGAGGCCGGCCGCGATCTGAGTCTTGAAAGAAGTCCAGTCAGCGCCCACGTCGCCGCTCCAGGTCATCGCCCCATAGCGCTGCATACCGGCGAAACCGCTTCTGGTCAGAATCACTGGAAGGCGGTCCGGATCATCTCGGCGCAGGCCTTCATAAACAGTCTGGACTACTTTAAGCGGATAAACGTTCCGGTAGAACTCTCCGGGGACTCCTTCATTACCGATCCGGCGACCGACGAGGTCATCGTTCTCAGGTTCCGTCGCATCCTGCCACCAAGCGTCTATCCTTGTGGGCAACAGATTGGTACTGAAATTATTCCAATAAAAATCAGCGGCTTCAGGCTTAAAGAAATCTACCCAGTCGGTACCATCTATGTAGAAACCGCCATCCGCGATCTTGCGGCCGAAATCGGAATTCTCGTCCACCTTTGACCAGACGGAAAGCATGACATGGCTTCCCAGGTCATGAACCTCCTTGACCATGGCGGCCGGATCCGGATAATAATCCTCATCGAACTTCATGGAATTCCAGCCATATTTCCCCCACCATTGCCAGTCCTGGACGATGGTTCCTACGGGGATACCCTCCTCATGGAACCTTCTGGCGGCAGCCAGCAGCTCTTCCTGTGAAGCGAAACGCTCCCGGCAATGGATGTACTTGAATATCCAGTCGGGCATCGCCGGCACATGACCGGAAAGCGAGCGGTATGACTTCATGACGTCATCAGCCCCTCCGGCGAAGACAGTATAGTCCAACCCCTCGGAAACCGGTGAGGAGAACACCGTCTCATCCGTAACCTTCCTCCAGTAAACCACAGGGGCGTCGCCATCAGCCGCGAGAACCTCTATCTTATGTTTTCCCGCTGATAGGGTGGCCTTTGCGGCCGCGGTCGGAGGAAGCCAGAAATTAGACAGATTAATCAAGGGTTCCCCGTCAATGGCCAGGTAATGCTTTCTCGCCATGGATCTTCCCACATCGAGAAGGAAACCATATTCAGCATCCACCGGGATGTCCACTTCGGAGACAAAGGAGTCAAACTGCCTTATTTCCAGCAGGTTCCCCGAAGTACTCGTAACATTGACCTTGTCGGTGGATATTCCTTTCTGGTCAAGTTCCATCTTGACACTCCGGTCAGAAGGATTGAAGTCAGTTAGTCCGTAGTTGTGCCACAATAGGCCGTATCCCTTGCTGGAGATGACCATCGGCACTGAAATCTGCGTGTTGACCTGAGTCAGGCGGCGGGTCAACCCCCTGATGTCGAGATAACCGTCCTGGAATTGTCCCGCACCGTAAAGGTGCTCTCCCTTAGGAGACACGAAAGCCTGGCTGACAGCGAAAGTCTTCTCTCCCTGAACTTCAGAAGCGACGACTGACCTTCCACCGGCTTTCTCTTCCAGAAGAACATTCCCAGCGGCATCCTTGAACACGATCGCGCCAGTCGCGGCCTTGTATTCGGCCGACATCTTCGAAGTGCTGACAAGCAGGTCCCCACCGGAGCGGCGTACGCTATACTTCGGAGCTTTCACGCTCTCCGTGAATATCAATTCTCCCAAATCACGGGCTCCTTCCGGAATCAATCTCACACGGATAGCGCCCTCGGAGACAGGTTCGATCCTAAGATCACCCTCAGGCAGGAAAACTACAGCCTCCTTTTTCCCGCACGATGAAAACACGGCGGCCACACAAAAACACAGGAAAAACTTCTTCAACATATCAATCTTAAATCAAAGTCCAATCTTTCTCAAGGCAGCTCACATGATGCTCGGTTATGCCTTTCTCGTCCATCCAGCGGCGAGTGTCGCGGGTCTTTATCCAGTCATTCTCAGGGGCCGGCTCCCAAACCCAAGAGGGTGTGGGCCAAAGGCAGACCCTGAAATTAATGGTCTTGTAGAACTCCTCGGTGCATCCGCTCTGGCCATGGTGGGCCATCTGTAGATAATCGCAATCAAGATAGTCCCTGTACTCTGCCAGAAGGTTATTCCCGCACTCGATGTGGGCATCTCCAAGGAACACCACGCTCTTGACATCATCCCAGACTCTCACGACCATCGACTGGTTGTTGTAGTTCCGGCTCTTCAGGGACATATTCGAGACTCCAAGCACCATGACACCCACATCGTCGATGTCGAAACGCTGGCCTCCCCGATGGATATCCAGGAAATCGGTTTTGCCGATATGGTTGTCTATGGCCCTGTAGTACCCTCTGGCGTTGTCGGCGCTGCCCGGCTCACAGTTCAGGAACTCGTCTGTCACCCTTGAATATACCACCTTATCGATGGTTATGTCTCCCATGTCATTAAGAATCGTGGCCAAGGCCTCCATGTGATCCTCATGCGGATGGGTTATGAACCAAAGGTCAACATGACCGCCAGCTTTCATTATGTGTTCCCTCAGGACAGGGACATCCGAGGCGTAACCGCCATCAACCATAAGGACTTTCCCTCCGGCAGTCTTCATGAGATAAGACTCCCCGATCGTGTCTGTCGCCGAGGAAATCTGCGTCAGGCTGAAATGGCCTTTCTTCTTATCTCCGAATAACTTCTGCTCTTTCTCACCCCACGAGGAGTCTTTAGGGGAACAACCAGCCAAGGCGAATCCGGCAGCAGCCGCACCGGAAACTTTTATGAAATCCCTTCTATCCATGTGTTATCTATGTGCTCAAAAAATATAAATCTATAAATATAGTGATTCTTTTCGTAAAATAGAACCACATTCGTCATTTTACGAAAACACGTCCCGCCGGAAGCGCTTCTTCATCCGCGTTCTTTCCGAGCCAAACTTTAAACCAGCCTTCCTCAACGCCGAACTTCATGTCCTTGTCCCACATGGCGAAACGGCGGTAAGGAACCTCGATCTCGACATCTTTGCTCTCTCCTGGCTTCAACGAGACACGCTTGAAGGCAGCCAGCTCTTTCATCGGCCTGACCACTGAGGCTTTCACGTCGTGGATATAAACCTGGACAACCTCGTCACCCTCAACATTTCCGGTGTTGGTCACCTTGACCTTAACCTTGAGAGGCTCATCCTTCCCAAGAGACTCGGGAATCTGGAAGTCGCTGTATTCGAATGTTGTATAACTGAGGCCAAAGCCGAAAGGATAAAGCGGTTTACCGTCATTCTCAATGTATCCGTAACCTCGTCCGCTTGGCTTGATGGCATAGTACATAGGTGTCTGGCCTATGTCCTTGGACCAGGTTATTGGAAGGCGTCCTCCGGGAGTCCTCTTTCCGGTCACGACATCAGCTATCGCCTTACCGCCCTGCTCTCCGGGATACCAAGCCTCGAGGACCGCGGCCGCTCCATCCACCCAATCGGTGATGTCGATGATACCGCCGTTCTGAAGGACGACGATCACGGGTTTCCCGGTGGCTATCAGATCACGCACCATCTTCTCCTGGTCGATAGTGATGTCCTGAGCCCGCTGGAAGTCAATGACCAGTCCGCCGGTCACATCCCGGTCACGGACCTTCGCCGCCGGAAGCTTGAAGCTGCTGCGGTCACGACCTTCATCCTCGATTATCGAAGGGAAGAAGAACAACACGTCGCAAGAGCCAGCGAGAGACCTGACGTCCTGTCCCCCTTTGTTCAGGATAACTTGCGCGGACCCTTCGAAAGCCTCCCGGAGTCCTTCCAGGGGTGTCACCCCGTCACCTTCGAAGCGTCCTCCTGAACGTCTGTAATTGCCCAGGCTCAGGTCGTCAGCCGCAGGACCGAAAACACCTATCTTCCTGACACTCTCCGGTTTAAGAGGAAGGATTCCGTCGTTCTTTAGCAGTGTCATGACCTTGCAGGCAGCCTCATAAGCAAGCTGCTTATGCTCCTCGGTGCGAACCATGGAAGCCGCCTTATCAGGATCCACGTAGGGATCGTCGAAAAGCCCGAGCTCAAACTTAAGGCGCAGAACCCGGCGCACAGCCTCGTCAAGGGTCTTCTCGCTGACCTTCCCTTGCTGAACAAGATCCAGAAGCCCGAGGGAAGTGATGTGCAGTTCCACGTCAAGACCATTCTCCATACAAAGGGCAAGAGCCTCATCTTCCGTATCGGCCAGTCCGTGATGGCGGCGGACGATGTCCACAGCGTCATAGTCGGTGACCACTATTCCCTTGAACCCCCACTCTTTCTTGAGGATATCATTGAGCAGAACGCCGTTGCAGCTGGCAGGAACGCCGTCCACCGAGTTGTAGGACGACATGATTCCCCTGGCGCCTCCTTCCTCAACGCAGGCCCGGAACGGCTCCAGGTAGACTTCGCGGAGCACCCTCCAGGAGTTGGTGGAAGCGTATGAGTCACGGCCGCCTTCGCCGTAATTGTCCACATAATGCTTGGGAGTAGTGACAATTCCTCCCTCTTCAAGCGCCTTCACGAAAGCCACGCCCATCGCGGAGTTCAACAGCACATCCTCACCATATCCTTCCTGGGTCCTGCCCCAGCGGGGATCCCTGGAAATGTTGACCACGGGAGATAAAACATGACGCACTCCCACGGCCCTGACCTCCTGGGCGATAACTTGGCAGACGCGGTTGTAGAACTCATCGTCGAAAGTGGCAGCCATACTGATACTCTGAGGGAAACTGGTAGCTTTGCCCCACATCGCCCCGTGAAGAGCCTCGCAGTGCTGCAGCACGGGGATTCCCCACCGGTTCGCCAAAATGGAGAGGCGGGTGTCCTCGTTGATCACTTCGGCCACCGATTTAGGATCGGGGGTGATGTTCCTGTCCGTCAGGAAAGGTGCTGGAGTACGGATAAGTCCCTTGGTATAGTCCCTTTTGTCCAATTCCTCGACTTCAACAAGTTCGGCACTGACCTGGCACACTTTCTCTTCCAGGGACATCCTGCCAAGCAGATCCTCCACCCTCTTCTCAACGGGTTGGTTCTTATCCCTGTACAGGAAGTTACCAGCCTCGAAGACCGGGCCGTTACCAAGGTCAAGGCTGTATTTGCCCGGGCCAAGGTTCCTGATATAATCCGCCCACGGGATATTGACATGGGCCAGAGAGCCTTCCGGCACCTCCACATCCATGTGGATGGCTTTCCCGTCGCGCTTGAACGACACAGCCACAGTTCCCTTGACGGTCGGGAAGGACAGACTGCAGTTATTGAATATATGCTCGTCAGGAGAAATCGAGAACCTCCTCCAACCGGCCTGGATTGGCGCTATTCCGAACATCTTCGCCGGCAGCACGGCCAGGGGACCACCGCTCCAGGCATGGTTCACGCTTCCGCAATCCCAGTCCCCGTCCACTCCCACGTTCCATCCTTCAAACAGGGTGTCGTAGTCCGGATGGTTGACGATGAAATCGTATCTCTTGCGCTCACGCTCAAGGGCATAGTCGCCGTGTCCGATGCGGAACAGGGCCTCCATCACGTATTTCTCCATATAGGGGCTGGCATGCTCCTCTTTCTTGAGAACCTCGAAAATCGCGTCATACTTGTCTTTCCACGCTATCCCGGCCACGACAGCGAGAGCCTGTACCCGATCGTCTGTCTCACCCTTGTAATCCGGATGGCGATAGCAGGTTCCAGTCCAGCAGATCCGGTTGATAGCGTTCTTGAGGTCGTTCATACGGCCGCGGTAAACCCTGCCGGTGACAATCTCGCCAAGCATGTCTTCCATATAAGTGACTGACTGGAGCGCAAGGATGTACCACATGTTCTGAAGCAGGCGCATGTCTTTATTGTCTCCCCAGTCTCCCCAGTTCCAGTCGCCGTCGTGCCACTCCAGGAGCCCGTCTTCGCCCACCTTGTATGTCTCCAGATATCTCTTGATCGCTGGCAGGACATATTCGATGGTGGCCCTGTCTCCTGTGTTCATGTAATAGTTCCAGAAACCGTACACTCCGATAGCGGCCAGCATCTGGCATGGAAGTTCCACGCCGTAGTTGCCGGGGATCGGGGAAAAGAGAATATCGTCAGGCCTCTGCCAGTCGACGAGCTCCCGCATTCCTTTACGGATGAGGGCATGCAGCGAGGGAGTGAATGTGTAGAAAGCCTCGCCGGAGATGGTCACGATGTCTCCCCACCACTGTCCCCTCTCACGATCGGGGCAGTCGAAGAAATTATCGCGGGCGTTGACATATATCGTACGTAAACCCTTCTCCCAGAACTTATTGAAGAAAGGATCATCACACTCGAAATGGCCATCGGCCACGGTGTCATACCCGGTCTCGCGGTACTTCACTCCGGTGACTTTCGCCCCATGTTCCACAGTCAGGATGATCCTCATGCCGTTCATCCATCCGAGGGACTCATATTCCTGGGATCCCGCTTTCGTGATATACTCGGCCCTGACGCACTCCTCTCCAACATGCGCGTGGTCAGTCTCGATCAGGATCCTATGGCCTCCGGTCTCGTCATCCACAACGAGAACCGGAGTCATCTGCATATTGTAAGGGAGCTTGGCGATGACTGTGTCAGCCTCCGCTCCGGGACGGGTCTCGAAAGCCACCTCCTTGATTCCGAAGTCTTTCCAAAACGGGATGGGACGGCTGTGCAGCTTGCCAAGGGAGCCTTCAAGAACGGTTGATGGGGCAAAACCCTCAGTGGAACCGGTCTGCCAACCTTCAATGTCTTTTCTCGCGTCGAAGGATATGCTGCTCTCCGAAAGCCGTAAATTCGGTTCGGGACAGTTGGCCGTACCGTACGACGGATGGACACGGCTGAGCCAGCTCTCATCACTTTGCAGTCCTATGGACGGGCAACTGAACCAAAGCTGGGCCTCTCCGCTTCCTTTATGGGAGAAACCATCCTTCCCGAAATACCAAAGCAGCAATGCCAGCTTGTTCTCTCCCCTTTTGAGATAAGGGGCAAGATCCACCTCATCGAAATAACTGTCAGAGGGATTAGGACCTCTCTTGAGCTGACCTTCGAAAACGACCATCTCGCCGTTGATCCACAGCCAGTACTTGCTGTCCACCGCGATCCTCGCCGGGACACTCCCAGGGATGCTCTTGAGGTTGAAATCCTTCCTGAAAGCTATCCATTTGTTCGGAGCGTCCGGTCCGGAATCAGCAGAAGTGATTGTAGCCTGGGAATCCAGGACTATATCCTCCGGAGTGAAAACGGCATCCACCTTGGCAGTCTTCTTGTCCTGACCGCCACATGAGGCCAAGGTAAGAGCCAGAATCAGGACCGACAGGCGCAAAGCCCATGCGAAACATCTTTTACCCATAAATATTTATTTGATTATCAAATATTTCCTCCTTTAACAAGCACTCTTCCACCATCGATTTTGTTCTCAGCGTCACGGCCAAGCCAAACTTCGAACCAACCTTCCTCAACACCGAACTTCAAGTCCTGGTCCCACATCGCGAAACGGCGGTAAGGAATCTCGATATCAACTGTCTTGCTTTCTCCCGGTTTAAGGGTTATCCTCTTGAAGGCCGCAAGCTCCTTGAGAGGACGCGCCACGGAAGCGAGCTCATCGTGGATGTAAGCCTGCACCACTTCGTCGCCTTCCACGGCTCCCGTGTTGGTCACTGTGACTTCAATCTTAAGGGCGTTGCCATTTTCAAGGGATTCGGCCATCTTCATGCCTGAATACTCGAATGTGGTGTAGCTCAGGCCATAGCCGAACGGGAACAGAGGCTTGCCATCGTTCTCGACATATCCGTATCCTCGGCCGCTGGGCTTGATGGAATAGTAGTACGGATTCTGTCCCATTGACTTCACCCAGCTGATAGGCAGACGGCCTCCGGGGTTGACAGTGCCGGTGATCACGTCGGCGATAGCCTTGCCGCCCTGCTCTCCGGGATACCAAGCCTCCAGAACCGCGGCTGTCTTATCGACCCAATCAGTGATGTCGATCACAGAGCCGTTCTGCAGCACGACGATCACAGGCTTCCCGGTTGCGATAAGGTCACGCACCATCTTCTCCTGATCGATATCTATTTGAGTCAGTTTCGTGTCATCGATGATGACACCATGAGACTCCTCACTTCCCACTGTCATGTGGGTGGAAGGCAGTTTGAAGCTGCTGCGGTCCGCTCCTTCATCCTCGGTGATAGAAGGGAAGAAGAACAACACGTCACTGATCCTGGCCAAAGAGGCGACCTCCTGTCCAGGCTTGTTCAGTACCACATCGGCAGTGCCCTTGAAAGCGTCTTTCAATCCCTGGAAAGGGGTCATCGCGTCACCTTTCCATCCACCTCTCGGGCCATTGTAATCACCCAGGCTCAAGACATTCGCTCCAGGGCCATAAACTCCTATCCTTCTGACACTTCCGGGCTTCAAAGGCAGGATTCCATTGTTCTTGAGCAAGGTCATCGACTCTTTGGCGGCCTCATAGGCGAGATCCCTGTGCTCCTGGCTCCTAACGATCTGGGCGGCCTTCTCCGGATCCACGAGAGGCTCTTCGAAAAGGCCAAGCTCAAACTTTAGACGCAGAACCCTGCGGACACTCTCGTCAAGGGTCTTCTCGCTGACCTTACCTTCTTTCACAAGATCCAGAAGGCTCTCGCTAGTCCCGGCCAACTGCAAGTCAAGGCCGTTCTCGAGACAGAGCGCGAGGGCGTCATCGGTAGTCGGAGCCATCTTATGCGCGTCGCTCACACCTTCAACTCCACCGTAATCGGAGACAACAATCCCTTTGAATCCCCACTCGTCCTTAAGGATGTCCTTAAGCAGGACGCTATTGCAGCTGGAAGGGACACCGTCCACAGAATTATATGAAGCCATGATTCCCCTGGCTCCTCCATCCTGGACACAGGCTCTGAAAGGCTCAAGATAAACCTCCCTGAGAGCCCTCCACGATGTCATGGAAGCAAAAGAGTCATGTCCACCTTCGCCGTAGTTATCGACATAATGCTTGGGGCTGGCCACAACGCCCTCTCCCTCAAGTCCCTTGACATAGGCGACACCCATCAGGGAGTTCATCAGCACATCTTCGCCGTAGCTCTCTTGAGTCCTGCCCCAGCGCTGATCCCTGGTGATGTTCACCACGGGGGCATATACCTGACGCACACCGACTGCCCTGAGCTCTTTGCCTACCGCCTGTCCGACTCTGTTGTACAACTCATCGTCGAAAGTGGCGGCCATGCTGATACTCTGCGGGAAACAAGTGGCATAGCAACTTTGGGCTCCGTGCAGGGCCTCGCCATGCTGAAGGACGGGGATTCCCCAACGATTGGCCTCAATCGAGAGACGGGTATCCTCATTAATTATCTCCGCAGCTGATTTTGGATCAGCGTCACGGCCAGCATCCGGAAGGAAATGGCCCGGATTCCTGACATGTCCCTTGGAGTAATTCCTCTTGTCCCAGTCATTAGGGAACAACAGCTGGGCGCTGATCTGGTCCACTTTCTCCTCAACGCTCATTCGGCCCAGAAGGTCGTCCACCCGTTTCTCCACTGGAAGGGAACTGTCCTTGTAACGAGGCTCAGCACCCTCGCCACATGAAACCGCCACGGCCAGCGCGGCCGCGAGGGTAAGAGAATTGAAAAGTCTGTAAGCTCTCATCGTATTATCAGAATTTAATGATACTCGGTTTCCCTGCCTTGAAACTAACTTTCTTTATCTTATCCCCGTAACGCACAGGATATTTGCATGTGTTGTCGGGGGTAATGGTCGCGCTCTGGAGGACACCGTCCTTCCAAGTGATGTCCACCGTGAAACCGCCTCTTGCCCTGAGGCCTTTGACCCGGCCGTCAGCCCATGACTTGGGTATTGCCGGAAGTAAGTGAATCTCACCGGCATGGGACTGGATAAGCATCTCGGCTATACCGGAAGTACCACCGAAATTACCGTCGATCTGGAACGGCGGGTGAGTGTCGAAGAGGTTTTTCTGGGTAGACTTGGCAAGCAGGGCGTCAACATTGGCTCCCGCCTCCTCACCGTCCCGCAGACGAGCGTAGAAATTGATCAGCCACGCCCTGCTCCAGCCGGTGTATGATCCCTGACGAGTGACTGGATCCTCATTGTATTTGCGCCGGCGCTCAATCGTGCGCTTCGCGGCGGCGAATATCTCAGGATTCTTGTCCGTGATCATCGTGCCGGGATAGAGGCCGAAAAGATGGGACATGTGGCGGTGGCCAGGCTCCATTTCCTCATAATCCTCAATCCATTCCTGGATGGTGTCGTAACGCTTGCCTATCTTGAGAGGAGGGAGCTTCGCCATAGCCTCCTTGACCTTGGTCCGGAAAGCTGGATCGTCTCCAAGGATCTCTGAAGCCTTTATCACGGCTTGGAAGAGCTCGTGGGCGATCTCGATGTCCATTGTCGCTGAATATGTGAGATTGTAAGTCCCTTTCTTTCCCGGAAGCCTATAGCCGTTCTCGGGCGAGTTGGACGGGGCTGTGGCAAGGTAGCCGTTCTTGTCCGTGATCATGAAAGAAAGGAGGAACTCGACGGACTCCTTCATCGCCGGATAAGCCTGGTCCCTCAGATAATCCTTGTCCATCGTGAACAGGTAGTGGTCCCACTGGTGAAGGGTAAGCCAGGAGCCAGCGATAGGGAAGGTTCCCCAGCCGACTCCGTCGCTGATAGAAGTGTGCCCGAACAAGTCGGCCACATGATTCACGGTCCATCCTTCAGCGCCGAATGTCTTGCTTGCAGTCACTCGGCCGGGTACCCGGATCGCGTTGATCCAGTTGGAGAAAGGAATGACTGTCTCGGAGAGGTTGCAGACCTCGGCCGGCCAGTAATTCATCTGGATATTGATGTTCGTGTGGTAGTCAGCGTTCCACGCGGCCTCGATGTCCTGGTTCCAAATGCCCTGGAGATTGGCGGGAAGCCTGCCGGGAGCTCTGGACGAGCCAGCCAGCATGTAACGGCCATACTGGAAATACAATGCGGCAAGAGCGGGATCGGACTTACCTTCCCGCATTCTCGCAAGTCTCTCGTCAGTAGGTACTTCCGACATTGAAGGATCGCCCAAAGTCAAGGAAACCCTGCCCATGATGGAGCTATGATCCTCAACATGTCTCGCCTTAAGGTCGGCGTATGATTTGCCCTCAACGGCTTTGAGCTGAGCGGCACAAAGAGCGGTAGGATCGATCGAACGGTCATAATCAAGTTTCGCCATGTTGTAGTCCGTGTTCATCGCTACAAGGATAACCACCTCGTCCGCCTTGTCAACGAATATGGCGCTGCCGGTGTTGGTTAACGATCCTCCTTTATTGATGGCTTTTATCTTTCCCGCGAACTTCATGTGAACTCCGGGAGCTCCCTGATCCTTACCGGGGAGGTCGACCAGCTGGCCTTTTATGTCAAGACCGGAAGGACCGTCAGCGGTGACCGACACGTCCGTGGGACGCTGGTAAGATATCTTGAATGTCAAAGCGCCAGGCTTGTCAGCGGAGATTTTCACGACCACTATGTTATCGGGAGCCGAGGCGAACACCTCACGGGTGTACTTCACATCCCCGGCCTTGAAGGTGGTGACATTCAGTCCCGACATGACATCAAGTGAACGCTCATATCCACTTAAGCCTTCCGGGTAGAAATATTCGCCTTCCCTGGAGTCGCGTCTGAAGAAATCAATAAGCAGGTCTCCGAAAGTCTGGTAAGAGCGAATCCTCAAGGGATTTCCGGCCAGACTCTTGTTCGCCAGCGCGATGGCCTCCGGGACCTTGCCGTCTAGCAGCAGTTGTTGAAGCTCAGGCATTATTGCCGCCGAAGGGGCGTTGCCATCCTCTGGACACCCTGCCCAAAGACTCTCCTCATTGAGCTGGATAGTTTCATTCCAGGGGTTACCATAGACCATGGCTCCGATCCTTCCGTTTCCTACAGGAAGAGCCTCATTCCAGTCTTTCGCCTCCTGTTTGTACCACAATGTGGTCGTTTTGTCCTGCCCGGCATTAACTTTGGGCATCCCCGTCAGAGTGGCCGCCACCACGGCCATCCCGATCATCAAAAACCTCCTTAACATACTCTGTAGTTAATTATTAAACAATTACTTATTCCACACAAAACGATAATTGAACCTGCGGTTCGGAGCCGTGTCTCCATGCAGGCAGAGGGAGATAGGATCCACAAGCTCGCCGGTGTTGTCGGCCCACTTGAAGTCGAAGCTCACGCTCTTTTTCCCGGAGAGGCCAAGAGCAGACCCTGGGATGGAGATTTCCATCTCCTTGCCGGACACGGCGTAAGACGCCTTGCATGCTTCCTTCCACGCGCCATTCTCATATCTCATGACCGAGGTCACTCCGTCCGGAGAGACATTCTTATTGACAAGAATATCATACCCGTACCAGCCGGTTCCGGAATCCTGGTCCGAATCGATCAGGAGCAACATCCAATCCTGATCCTCGCAAGGCGAGATGTCCGAGCCGCATTTCACATAGAAATACACATTGCCGTCTTTTCCAAGAGCCACCTTGGAGTCCTGTATGTCGTTGCGACCGGTCGAATCCGTATAATGAAGTCCGGCATAGCCATCCCCGTCACGGAAGGTCACATCCCCCCTGGTGTCCCGGTAGGTCACCTTCACTCTATCCCAGTCGGAGAAACTTCCGTCCATCTTGATTCTATTGAAACCCTTGTTCACAGGAATCGGCCTAACGCCTTTATAACGACGGATGTTCTGGGCCATCTGCATGTAGTAGTTGTCCGTGTAGCCACCCTTCATCGGCTGGATAGTCCTGTTGAACTCAGCGTTGTACTGGTCCACGAATGCATAGGGACTGTTTTCACGTCCCATGAACCACGTGTCGCCGAAATGATATTTCCCGGCTGTCCACTCGTTCCAATCGTTGAGATAGATGAACGGCGGATCTACAGCCAAGGCATCCTCCCAACGTTCCTGGAAATACAGGCCGTAAGCGGTCGGGTTCTTGACCGTCTTGCCAAGCCACGGGACATAGGCCTCAACGGGCATGTCATGCTCGTCGAGGGCTGGCTCACCGTTCGCCCTAGTCCAGGATTTCCCGACTCCCATCTTCGCGCCCTTCATGCCTAATGAATGTTGAGCCGGAGTCACGGCGCATTCCTCGACCTTGCCATTATGCTTGGAAGCCAGTTCTTCAGGCGACAAAGCCTTCACACGCTCATCATCCATACTATAACCGAAACTCCAGTTGTCCTCAGTTCCTACAAAGCGGCCTGGACCGTGCTCGTGATCCTTTCCCCACTCATAGTAGCCCCACCACATATTTCTCAAAGTGAAGAAATCGAATATCTCTGGAGGGTAGTCCGCGGCAGTGGTCTCAAAGTTCCCGGTAGCGTCTACGGAAGGATCCGCATTGTATAGCAGCAAAGGTTTCCCATCCCAATAGAACCAGAGATCGGAATACTTCCCTTCCTTGTAATACTTCTCATACAATGATTTCACCACTTTCACTGGATTGTTATTGTACGACCAGAACACGAATTGTGGAGTCCGGTTGCCTTCCTCACGCACTTTCCTCATGGTAGAGAATAGCAACTCCCACTCGTCCCAATAACATACACCGTTAGTGACATCCAATATGAGAACATCGACCCCTGCATCCTGGAGCATCGATAGATCCTTTCTCATCACCCACTCGTCCTGGCTGAGGAAATAGCCCATCTCAGGCTCTCCCCAATGGTAGCTGCCATATTTCCAGAGCGGATGGTGGGCATCCAACCTCGCGGAAGGGTCTTCCGCCAATATCTTGGTGACATCCGTATAAGGGCCGGGTAAGCCGTGGTTGCCTTTTCCGTGCCAGGTGATATAAAATATTCCCACAGCCCGCTCATGCCCTGTCTTCACATTACCTACCGAGTCCACCAGAGGCATCTGCCGGCCAAGGGCGTCAGTCGCGACCCAAGTGTCACTCATCAAGTCTGAAGGATCCGTATTCACGCCCCTCCCGCAAGCCGCGGCTATCAACAAAACGGAAACTATCAAAAAACGCTTTCCCATCTTATCCCTTAAATATCTCTCTTGTATTTGAAATCATCAAACCATGCCGTACCGGCATCAGTGTCTTCATTGTAACTGAACAGGGCCACTCTGGCACCTTTCCAAAAACCGAAGTTCGCCTCGAAAGTCTCACCGATAGGGAGGAAATCCTTCCCGTCAGCGCTGTAGGAGAAACCGAACACGTTATCGGCGATGTCGAATGTCATCCTGATCCAAATCTTTTTGGACTCCAGTGGAATCAAGGCCAGCGGATCCCCTTCTTTTTCAAATGATACGGAAAGGCCATCGCCGCTCTTCCTGACCCCGACGCAGTAATTGTCCCGTCCCATGCAGACCATGCCGGCATATTGTCCTACGGAAAGATCTGAGAGATCGAGACTTACAGTATAGGAGCCAGCGAATCCCATGATCTTCTGGGAGACCGTGTTACGAGCCATCTTGAAGGAATCCGCCTTGAGAGCGTCGATCGCCAGGTAGCCCTTCCGGCTTGAAAGCGACCAGGCGTCATCAACCGGATTATGGTTGAACTGCCACTGGAGGCCGAGAGTCTTGCCGCTGAAATCATCCGAGGAGGCGGGAAGATATGGCTTGACAGCTTTCTTGGTCTTGGGCTTGACCCATCCCGGCACAGGCTCGCCTACCCCGTTGCCGTCATAGTCCTCTCCCATCACTGGCCAACCATCCTCCCAACGCATCGGCTGAAGGTGAACGATCCTGCCAAGAGGATCCCTCTGCTGGAAATGCAGGAACCACCACTCGCCGAAGGGAGTATCGACAATCGCGCCCTGGTGGGGGCCATTGATGTCAGTGGAGCCGGTCTCAAGAACGATCTTCCTCTCATAAGGTCCGTAGATGTCCTTGGAGCGGAGAACGGTCTGCCAACCACCCCTGACACCGCCCTCCGGGATGCTCAGGTAGTAATATCCATCAAGTTTATGGATCTTGGTTCCTTCCGCGGTAGGTCCTTGATACACAGTGACTCCATCGTCCAGAAGCTCTTTACCGTCCGGGGACATTTTGTGGATTATGATAGGGCCGGCCCCTCTGAGGCTATGGCCGAGATATGCCGTGCCATCCTCGTCCCAGAAAGGACAAGGATCTTCCCATGCGGCGACCGCCTTTACGCAATGCAGCGGTGACCAAGGTCCTGCCGGATCTTTAGCCGTACTCATGAACAGGCCCTCGTCCGGGGTACAGAAATAGACGAAAAACTGCCCGTCATGGAAACGGATGGCAGGTGCCCAGGAGCCACCAGCGTAATGCTCGTTATTATCCCATCCCGGCAAGTCGAATCTGTCGTAGATTTGGGAAATAAGTTTCCAGTTCACGAGATCCTGGGACTCCAGGACCTGCATGCCCATGAAATGAAAGTCCGAGGCGACCATGTAATACTTGTCGCCATGGCGGATCACATCCGGATCCGAATAGTCGGCGGCGAGGACCGGATTGGCATATTTGCCGTCTCCGGTGTCACCCCAGGCGCTTTTGCCCGCCGGAGTGGTCACACACGAGGCCGCGCAGAGGATCGTAGCGGCAAATGCGGGGAACCAGTTGAATATCTGTCTCATAACCTATTCGTCAACAAAAACTTTCTTGATCGCGTCGAGATAACCGTAGCCATAAACATCGTCCGGCTGGAGGTAGCTGGTCTCAGTCCACTCGTTCCATGAGTTGATGGTAATGAGCGGATGGAGATCGGGACGGGCGTCCAGCCAGGCCTTGGCTTTGCGGAGGGCACCCTCGAAACGCTCGGGAGTATTCTCCCTGACCACGGCGCTATCACCGAAACGGGGACTGTTGTCCCAGCCGATGCTGATGTGAGGATAGTAAGGGATAGTGAACTCAGCGTCAAGCCTGTCCCACTCCGCATAAGCTCCATCAAGGATATTCTGGTAGTCGTCATCCACATTCAGGAAATGGCAGAACTGGTAGTGGGACATGCTGTTGAATCCCATCTTCCGGGCGAAATCGTCCCTGGGGCTCTCACTGCTGGCCTTGGCCGCATCCACCCCGCTGTAGTTGAACTGCTGGTTCCACATGGTGAACTGGAGCTCAAGGTCCGGGAACCCGGCTTTCTTGACCTCACTACGGAACCACTTGAGAGCATCCACAGCCTTGTCAACACCGCCCAGACCCTCGATGAAGGTGTTGACCTCATAGATCATGAACACGGGCTTGCCGTCGATCTTGTAGTAGTTTGGCTGTTTGAAGAACATCTCTATGTTCCGGCGGCAAATCTTCTCGAACTCCTCGCGGTCCACAGCGCCTCTCCAGATGATGTTCTCACCACCGATACGAGTGTCCCAGCTGTTGTCCACATTGTGGTTGGCCCACATCAGATAGAACTTCATCTTATCACGGTTGGCCGCTTTAAGGAACCCTTCCGTGAGGGTAGTCTCCATGAACGGACGGCCGTCAAACCAGTACCAGTCGAAGATGAACACATTGACTCCGTGGCGTGTGGCCTGCTCAATCTCCATCTCCATCACCGCCGGGTCAGCCTCGTTAATATAGCCCCAAAGCGGATGACGGTCCCAGTAGTGGCCGGGATTGCGCTTCTGCATGGTCATGACAGTCTCCCACTCTCCCCTGTCCATCGGCCAGAATGGCTTCAGGCGCGGCTCTCCAGCGGCATAGGCAGGATAAAGATAGGCCGCCACATCGTATTGTTTCTTCTGGGGAGCGGCTTTTTTCTTCTGGCCGCTTAGCATCGGCATCGCCATGGCCAGCGCCAGGCACAAAACAACTATTCTTCTCATACTATGCTGTTATATTTAAATCACTTGAAATGGACAACTTGGACATCGCCGTTGTAGGTGGCTCCGACAGTGTATTGGATGGCGGTCGGGGAGAAACGCTCCTCGAAGAAGCGGTGCATGTGGCCGCAAAGGATTCCTTTGAGGAGTTTCTGCTCCTTCAACCAGGCGCAGAACTCCAGGGTAGGCTCGTCCGCCCGCTGCTGAACCTTGCGGTAACGCCACTCTTGCCCGGCGGGATAAGTCTTTCCTTTGTCAAAGGTCTCGGTGATCTCAAGCGGGGCACCTGTCAAATAAGCGCAGTTGCCGTCATTGGCCTCCAGCTCGACCTTGCAGAACTCGGGAGTGTAGAGGGGAACGTGGCAGAGCATAATGACCGGAAGGCCTTTCTCCATCTCTTTCTTCATGAGTTCCAACTGGTTCCGGGTGAAATTGTAATACACATCGTCGACCGCGACGAAGTTGACACCATTGATGACCCTGCTGGCAAATGTCAGGTCATTGGGGAAAGCGCCCTGGACAGCTTCCCTGCTGTCGTTCTTGTAGGCCTCATCCTCCTTGGCTTCTCCGACATATTTCGAGTACTCATGGTTGCCAGCGGCGACGAACCAATCCGCCATAATCATATGCTTGGCGGTGACATCCAGATTGGCCTCCGAGACGAAATCTATCATATCACCGGTGTGCATCATGTACATTCCACGCTCATTGGCGTAGCGGATAGCCTCATCCAGATAGTGCTCGCCGTAACCCATATAGCGGGAACGACGGCAGGCAAGTAGCATCTTTCTCTCGTCATTCCTGTCATCTGCCAAGGTGATGTGAGTGTCGGAAATGTGCATCACATCAAAGGGCTTCGAGGCTCCGACCTCAATAGTTATCTCCTTGATATTCAAAGGTCCGTAAGCGTCGACCTCGCGGGCGACCTCGCTTCGGGCGGCCGGCCCTTCGGCTCCGCTCAGGGACCGGGTATTTCCACTCAGCCCTTCGGCTCCGCTCAGGGACCGGGAACCGCGGGACCCGCATCCTGCCACGGCGAACCCTGCCGCCGCGGCTCCGGAAACCTTGATAAACGATCTTCTATCCATTTTTTAGTGTTATTAAAATATCAAAACAAAATAATGAAATATCCACAAAAAACCAAGACCAGGATCCCTTACCGGTAATACAACCGGCTTGGAGGGATCGGAACGAATCTGGCGGAACCTCCATTCCTCCAAGACCATACGAGCTCCTGGCCACCTTGATCGTCGAAATATAGAAGCTTGAAAGGATGGAGTCCTTTTTGGAGAGGAATCTTTCCCGTACCGATGGCAGGTTTGGGAGATCCTTCCGCGGACACTACCCTCTCTCCCTCAATCCAAAGCTCACCGCCCTCATCACACCTGAGAGCGAATTCCCATACCCCGTCCGACGGGACATTGATGTAACCGAAGAAATTGAAGGCGAAATGATCCTCCGCTGGAGATCCCGAGATAGACGGAGCCTCCATCACACCGGAATCCTCTTCAGGATCAGCTTCTATCTGGTTGATGAACTTGAAGTTAGCCGTGTGGAAAGTGTAACGGCAGCCTGGCGTCATCCCGTCCATGGAGGTTACGGGATAATAGTATTTCTTATGAGCCGCGACATAATTGACTTGTGACGGATCCATCCCCTCCTTGAAGGCCCGCGCCTTGATCAGGCAGGACTGTCTAACCTTGAACGGTCCTGAATACACCGGGCTGTCTTCTGTCGGATCACTGCCATCGAGAGTGTAATGGATCACGGAGCCCTCAGTCCTGCAGGACATAGAGACTTCGGCGTCGGAATCGAACAAATGAAGGTTACCGGTGATGGCAGGTTTGGACACAAAAGGTCTGGGGCTCATTGAATATGGGGCGGGAAGGCCGTCCCGGCCATGATCAGGCTTCGGGGACAACTTGAATTCCAGAACCCCACCAGCCATGATCTGCTCATAGGTCAGGAAATGCTGGCTAACAGGCTCGCCATTCAAAGACACTTCGGACACGTAAGGATATTCAGGATGATCAGCCTTGATAGTCAACTGTTTCCCGTTCCCGAGGCGAATCTCGGCCTTCTTGAAGAGCGGGGCGGTGAGGAGATATTCCCCAGTGCCGGGACAGGCCGGGTATATTCCTAAAGAAGCAAGGATGTACCAGGCGCTCATCTGGCCGCAATCCTCGTTGCCGCAGACTCCGTCCGGGGCCGAGGAATATGCGTTCTCAAGGATCCAACGGACAATCTCCTGACTCTTGGAAGGCTCCCCAAGCCAGTAATAAATCCACGGCAGGGAATGACCAGGCTCATTGCCATGGGCATATTGGCCTTTCGCGCCACCTAGTTCAGAGGCATAAGACGATTTTCCCAAGGGATCGTAACTGAATAGGGAGTCAGCGGCCGCGGCCATCGCCTCGCGGCTTCCCATAAGGTATTCCATCCCGGCAAGATCATGCGGGGCGAAGAACCTGTATTGCCAAGGAGTGGCCTCCGTGAAATCTTCGGAGCGTAGAAGCGGCTCGAAAGCTCTCGCCCAGCTGCCGTCCAGTTTCCTTCCCCGGATAAAGCCCGTGACAGGATCGAAAACGTTGCGGTAATTGGCTGCCCTTTGGTAATATTCCTCAGCGATGTCCTTGTGGCCCAGGCTTTCAGCCATCCTGGCTATGCACCAGTCGTCGTAGGCGTACTCCAGGGTTCTGGAAGCGGTCTCGGCCTTCAGGTCGGCCGGGACGAAGCCGTGGGTGGCGTAGAGTTCCGAGGTGTTGACCTCATTGTTTTTGGATGACGTGACCATGGCCTCCAGCGCCCTCTCGCCGTCGAAACCTCCAATTCCACGCAGCCAGGCGTCAGCGATTACAGAGACGCTGTGGTAGCCGATCATGCACCCTGTCTCGAAACTCGACAGCGGCCAGACCGGAAGCTCTCCGGAACAGTCGTACATGTTCAGCATGCTGTTAATCATGTCGGTGACAATGCCCGGATCCAGGATAGTCTGGAGGGGGTGCCAGCTGCGGAAAGTGTCCCAAATGGATAATGTCGAGTAGAAAGGCTTATTGGTCTTACCGTCCCTTCCACGCTCGTCGATGAAACTTCCGTCAACATCATCAATGCGATTGGGAGTCACGAAAGTGTGATAGAAATTAGTGTAAAAAACATCCGTTGGGCCACCTTCGACTTTAATCTTGCCCAGAGCCGCATCCCAGAGGGCCTCAGCCTTTGAGAGAATGTCGTCAAATGAGGCTCCTTCCGTCTCCGCGAGGCGGTTTGCCTCGGCATTCTTCTGGCTCACTCCGGAGAGTCCGGCGAAAACTGTCACCTCTTTTGTTCCCTCCGGGAAAGTCAGCAGCAACTTACCACGACCGACCTCTTCCACTTTCTCGAAAGGGACCGAGAACTCGGCGGAGAAATAACTGTCCCGCCCATGAGCCCATGCCCAGGTGTTCCTCTCTCCTTTCAGGCGGTTCTGGCCGTCAGTTTCCAGGACAGCTTTCAACGCCTTGCTCCACCAACCGATGCAATACTCCGCATCAACCTGGATCTGAGGGGTTCCTTTGCCCTTGAAAATATATCTATGTACGCCCGTGTGCACATCAGCTGTCATCTCAGCGGTGATCCCAGCGGGAAAAACCACCTTGTAATAACCCGGGCGGGCATATTCGTCACTGTGCGAGAAAGACAGCGGCTCGGCCTTCCCGGTCAAAGTCGGGGTGAAGAGGAAATCCCCGAAGTCCGGGCAGCCTGTCCCAGAAAGATGATTGTGGCTGAAACCGACTATCACCGAATCCTTGTAATGGTAGCCTGAAGTCCGGTCGGGGCTTGTGTCAGGACCCAGCTGGATAGCGCCGAAAGGGACCGTGGCGGCCGGATGTGTGTTCCCATCGACATCCGTCCCATTGAAGACGTTGACCAACGAGGCCGGGCCCTTATCCATTCCACAGGAACCGAGGATAGTGGCGAGAATGACTCCCAAAGTGAATAATGATGTGGCTCTCATTAAGAATACCAGAGTTTAATCAAGTTTTAAACCTTCATGCACCGCATACCCGACATATTCCACTCCTTCGTTCCGGCCATTATACCAAAGCTGCCAACGTCCGTTCTCCTCATCGCGGAAAACGCTGGGCTTGTAGCAGGCGGAAGCATCGAAATAGCCCTCTGTCGGCTCAACCAAGGGATTGGCATCCAATCGTTCCCACTGGCGAATCCCGTCCGGGGAAATTGCCGCTCCGATGCGGGCGGTATTGATGTCCGAGTATCCGATGTAGAACATGATGAAACGGCCGTCAGGAAGACGATGCACCTCGCAACCGCCGATCCGGTCCTGCTCCCAACCATCACCTTTGACGAATATGGGATTAAGTGGTGAACGCTCCCAGTTCAGACCGTCTTTAGACTCGGCATAAGCGATCATATTCGGTTCATAAGTCTCACCGCAAGCGTACCACATCCGGTACACTTCCTTGTCGTCATCATAAAGGACATAGGGGTTCATCACGGAATATCCCTCATAGTTGTACGTCGGCACCATGACAGGATCAGTCGTGACACGCTCGAAAGTCTCCCCGTCGAGCGAGACAGCGTAGCCGATCTTGCTGTAGCCCCTTGCCTGTCCGGTGTACCACATGTGATAAACTCCGTCCAGGAACAATGTGCAGGACCGGTTGAGGTTATCTTCCCAGCCGCTCGACTCGTCATATTCAAGGACTATCTTCGGCTCCGTCCAAGTGACACCATCCTCACTCCTGGAGAGGGCTATCGCTTTTTTCGGACGCCAAGAGAAATACATGTTGTATTTGGCTGGGCCATCCGGGATAACGTTGACATCGAAGCATGTTCCGAGCTCGGGGCCGCCCAGAACCGGACCATCACCTCTCTTCAACCATCCGTTCTCATGGGAAGCCGCGGGGATAAACTCCGCGTTTGCCGGCACATTCTCAGTCTTCTGCTTTGGAGATGTTGAGCAAGCGGCGCACAGCATCAGAATAATCGGTAAATAATATCTCATGTTCAAATCAATGATAAATGTTAGTCTCTGTAATATCCTTAAACTTGTCCGATCCGGGAGCCTTCCAGCTCCAGCCCAGCACCTGTCCCTCGAAATCCTCAAGATAGACGAGCCGGAAGGAATGGAGTCCCTTCCTGAGAGCTATCTGCCCGGTGGCGGTGTAGTCGGAATGGGAGCCGTCGTTGTTGACCGTGAGACGGCCGTCAATCTCCAGGATGCTGCCATCGTCGCTGCGGAGCGCGAACTCCCAGAGGCCATCCTCCGGAACATCCACATAACCGGTGAACACATAGCCGAAGTGGTCGGCATCGGAAGCGGAATCAATTGAAGGAGAAGGCATAATGCCTTTTGAGACAACCGGGGACGCAAGCACGCCAGCCGAGTTTTTGAACTCGCCGAGGTGATAGGTGTAGCGGCATCCCGGAGCCAAGCCGGACACTTTCACGGCAGGCAAATAATCGATCGGGAAAGCATGGACTACCATCTTTGGACTCGGCTCGAACCCATCCTTGAATGCCTGAGCCACCAGATAGACATCATGATCTATTCGGATAGGTTTCTCATAAACCTCAGGGGCCACCGGCATGTCCTCGCCGTCAAACCAATAACGGATCTGGGCTCCTTCGGTTCGGGTACGGAGTTCGGCCATAAACTCCTTGTCGAAAAACCTGGGATCACCAACCAGATAAGGAGTCGAGACGACCTTGCCATCCGACAATGAATACGGGGCCTTGAGGGCATCGCGATCGTGGCAAGGCTCTTTTGAAAGTTTGAAGGATAACTCTCCGCCACTCATCAACTGTTCAAAGGTAATATACTGCGCCTGGACCGGCTCTCCGTTGAAAGTGACTTCTTTTATGTACGCATATTCAGGATGGTCCGCGGTGATAATCAATTGTTTCCCGTTTCCGAGGGAAATTGTGGCCTTGGGGAATACCGGGGCGGAGAACACATATTCACCGGTGCCGGGGCAGAGGGGATAGAAGCCAAGCGCCCCGAAAATGTACCAGGCGCTCATCTGGCCGCAGTCCTCATTGCCGCAGAGGCCGTCGGGTCCGGTAGAGTAGAGATTGTCAATGATTTCCCTGACATAGCGCTGGGAGGACGAAGGATCACCAAGAGCCGTGTACAGCCATGCGGTAGCATGGCTTGGCTCGTTGCCGTGGGCATATTTGCCGATCCTGCCAGTGACAAACCACTCGGCATGGCCTTCAAGATCATCGTAACCCTCTGAGAATAAGGAGTCCAAAGAAGCCTTGGCGGCTTGGGCACCTCCCATCAAAGAAGCGAAGCCCGCGACATCATGGATCATGAAATGACGATACTGCCAGGCTGTGGCCTCGGTGTAATCGCGGGAGGACTCCCTGCTGGTCCCGTCGGGCGTGAAAGGCGACCTCCAGTTGCCGTCGGAATCCTTTCCCCGGAAGAAGCCCGTGGAAGTGTCCAGGATGTTCCTGTATCTGAGCGCCCTGGCGTCATATTCGGCCGCGATGTCAGCGTGGCCGAGCGATTCGGCCATCCGGGCTATGCACCAGTCGTCGTAGGCATATTCAAGGGTCATCGAGACGGACTGAGGGGTGAAGTCGCAAGGAATATAGCCGTATTTGTTGTACCAGTCGGTCGCGGGATAAGAATTTGAAGTTTCGATCATGGCCTTAAGGGCTTTCTCCCCGTCGAAACCGCGGATCCCCCGGAGCCAGGCGTCAGCGATCACGGAAACGCAGTGGTAGCCTATCATGCAATCCACCTCCATTCCCCAAAGCGGCCAAAGAGGGAGCTGGCCATCAATGTCGTACATGTCCAGCATACTGGACACCATGCCACCTACAAGGTTCGGCTCCAGGATGGTCATCAGCTGGTTCCAGCTGCGGAAGGTGTCCCAGAGGGACAAGGGCGAATAGAATCCTTGCGGTGCTGTCTTTACTTCCCCGAGGTGGTTTTTGTAGCGGCCGTCAACATCAGTCATCAGATTAGGCACAATCTGGCTGTGATATAGCGCCGTGTAAAACACCTTCCGTCTCTCCTTGCTTCCTCCTTCGACGACAACTTTACCGAGACTTTCGCCCCACAGGGTTTTCGAAGCCTTGAGCGCAGCATTGAAATCCGGCTCAGTCATCTCCGTAATCCGGTTATTCTCAGCGCCTTCCACATCAACGGCAGAAATCCCGACGCTGATAGTCAGCTCATCCAGATTCTCCGGGAAGGTCAGCAGATAGCGGTCATGCCCGTCAGGCTCGCAACTGGTAAAAGGGGCTGAAAAAAGGGCTGAGAAATACACCCACCGGCTTGGAGACCATCCTTGAACGTGGCGGCCGCCTTGAATCTGGGTGTCCGAAACTTTCCGGAAAGATATTCCGTCTGGACGGGTCGAGCCCACGTTGTGCTTGAGGTCCACCAAGATCCGCCTCTCCCCTTTTCCGGAAAAAGAATATCTGTGGCAGCCCGTGTGGGGCAGCGCCGTCAATTCAGCGACGATGCTGGACTCCGGTCCCTGAGCCTTTTTCTCCGGTCCCTGAGCCTGTCGAAGGGCCGGAAGCCTTACACTATAATACCCGGCGCTGGCTTTCTCATCATTATGCGAGAAAGGTTTCGGCTCGATCACGAAACCATCCTCATTCTGAGCCACTTCCCCTATGATCGGGACGAAGAGGAAATCCCCGAGGTCACCCTGGCCGGTGCCGCTCAGATGAGTGTGGGAGAATCCGAGAATCAGGCTGTCGGAGTCATGATAACCGGCCACCCCGCCATTCGGTGTGTCCGGGCTCAGCTGCACAAGACCGAAAGGAGCTGTCGCTCCGGGATAAGTGTGGCCGTCCAAAGCCGTGCCGATAAATGGATTAACCTCCTTGACGGGATTCGTGTTTCCGGCGCATGCTACCGCTAAAATGGCAGAGGAAATAATAATCAGTTGTCTAATCTTTATGACCATAAACTATACCGCTATAAACTTCTGAAAAGATTCTTTATGCCCAGCTGGAAGAAATCTTCCAGAGGAAGTCCTTCAGGACCGACAATTAAGGATGAGACAATCCGGTCTGAGTATATTTCCTTAAATTTCTCGAAACCTGATATGTCATCTGCCCTTCCACTCTTGACCTCGATCGCCACAAGTGCCTGACCTTTCTTCAGGACATAATCGCATTCTTGCTTTTTATCATTTCTCCAATATAAAAGCTCAAAACTGTCCAGCACTGAGCGATTTGCCAAGAAGGCTCCGACAGCGGATTCAACCTGTCGTCCCCACTCCGCAGGATTTGTCCTGGCTTGGGTAAATGTGTAGAGGCCATATCTGTTACGAAATCCATTATTATAGACTTGCATCTTAGGCACAGATTGCTTCTCTTTTATTTCCGAAGGGGAATATTTCTGAAGGGGACACACTGTCATTGTCTTGTTCAAGATGTCCAGATAGGTTTTGATAGTAGGTACAGTCCCGTTATTCATTGTCCCCTGCATCTTCGTGAGTGATAATTCCTTGGCCGACTCCATACAAGCGATCTCGAAAACCTGACGGAGCAGTGATGGGTTCCTGATCTCATCCACTTCCAGAATATCCCTGGAAAGGATAGGTGAGATTATCGTATCTTCCATAAGATCTCTCCATCTGTCCTCGTCACTGACGTCCGGAGCCAAGCCCGGAAAGCCTCCAAAATAAATGAACTGGTCAATGCTGAACCCAAAGGCATCCCGCATCTCGGGCCACTCCCAAAAACCCATCTTGAGAGTCTCGAAGCGTCCTTCCAAAGATTCCTCAAGTCCTTTCTGGAGCAGAACACGAGAAGAACCGAGAAGGATCACCTTCAAGTTCCTTCCCGCGCGTGTGTCCTCATCCCACTCTTTCTTTACCTGCTCGCTCCAATTATCGACTTTCTGAATCTCATCGATGATTAAGATCCTTTCAGCCTCACCATGGATATCCATCTTCAAACGGGATTCCTGCCATCTGTTGGCGATCCATGAAATATCGAAGCGGCTGACTCCATCAGCGGCGAAGAAATCACACGGAACCTCCGCTTGATCAACAAATTGGCCCACCATGGTAGATTTCCCGACTTGACGCGGGCCCATGACAATCTGTATTCTTCTTCTCGGCTCCGCCATCCTCGACTTAAGGATAGCGAGGTGTTGTCTTTCAAACATGTTTTTGTAAAATAAACTTTACAAATTTATAAAATATATTTTACAAAATCACCACAGGTCGCATAAAAAGCGGAACGGCTGTCATCCCAGGACTCATTGGGGATCAGCGGATATCTTTTGAATAAGTTCTTGAGGGTCGAGGTCACGCATCAGAGAAAACGCGAACCATTTCTTTCCTAGGTCTTTCAGGGAAGCGCCGATGTGATAGACGTTGTCATCTATTATCAGGAACCGGTCATGCGCCTTTCCAAATAACCTGACATCAATTGGCGAATATTGCTCGTTATGTCTTTGGAGGTCTAAACGCAACTGCCGGTCAATCGTCTTTGTGTATATGGTGGCGCTGACCTCAGATTCCCTTTTGTCAAGTAATGTCAGAACTGTCTCGTCAATATAGTTGTCAATCAACATGATCTCTTTAGTCGCTCCCTTAATTAACTTATAGACAAATAGGTAAGCATCAAATATCTGCCCATCATAAAAGATGCCTTGGTTTGGTATCACGGCCTGTTTTTCCATCAGAGACATAACCTGGTTAATTTTCATGTCACTTTCTAATTGCTTAATCTCCAATCGATCTAGACGTCTGAACACATCCGCGTTTTCAGTGACAAAATGACGTAATCGCACAAATACATCTATAATTTTAACGCTTATCTGAATGGCAGATGGGCTATGAAGTACAGCGGAAAGCATTGCGACACCTTGCTCAGTAAAAGCATATGGCCTTGAAGATGAATGTTTCAATGGCTTGAACCGGTCACAATTTGTGACCAGTTCCTCAAATTCCGCCTCGCTGATTTGAAAGCGGAATGATAGTGGAAACCTATCGGCATTCCTTTTTACGGCCTGGTTCAAGTATTTAGTCTCAACCCCATATAAAGTTGCGATGTCTTTATCAATCACTACTTGTATGCCTCTTAAGGTTAAGATTGAATTCTCTATCAGAGAATCAGAGATTAATGGGATGTTATCTTCCATAGTCTTTCAGTGTTATTAAAGATGACGATTATTGTTCCTCTTCACTCGCAAAACAACAAAGCGAGTCAGGCGCGATATAGCCCAACTCGCTTTGTAGACTCTGAGTACTACAGCATTCAAACTTGTTCTAACGCAAATATAACAATAATACTTTAATACTTTGTATTATGCCAACAAATAACGGGACGGCCGCATGGACCGTCCCGCTTTCTGTTGTCATCTCCGGGTGTCTCATGATGTCATCCCCGACCTGACCGGGGATCTGTCATCAAGCGGGCTTACCGTACTTCAAAATAATATCCGAAGGGAGATCGATCCGGTCAGTCCAGAAAACACATGTCCCTGAGGAATCAACCCTGACTTGAGGGAATAGTCCTTTTTCTGATTGGAGAAAGCGGAAATCAGCGAGAGATTCGATGTCATCCTTCACATCATATATTACCTTCCGCCCGTCTTCAAACTCGACAAGCAAAAGAAAATCATCCCTTGGAATAACTTTTCGAATTTTAGGTATCATCTTTTTACTCAAGCGGTTCCAATTTTGAAATAATTTGTGTATCCCACATTTTCTGAAGTTCTTCGGAATTCAGCATAAGCCACTCGCGCACCAAATGTTGAGCCATGGCTGGTAGATTCCCATCTGTCATCTCGTAGGTACGGATATCAAAAATGCCGACAAACTCATTATAGACAGCATGAATATGCGCAGGTTCATGTTCTCTAGGTTTGAAGAACATCCTGATAATGATACCGTAAAATCTACAAATCTCAGGCATATAAAAATAATTTAAGTTTACGTTAAATACATTAACCATTGAGGCAACACAAATATAGCCAAACAAATCTGTAAACGCAAATCCAGTCAATATATAGCATTACGAATATAAATAACGGGGCGGCCGATTGGCCGTCCCGCGTTATATTGTCATCCAAAGGCCCGAGGGCCGAAGGAGCTGTTAATCAGCGTGGTAAGGAATAAACACCGCCATCTTCCCGGGAGCCCGGTTGCCCCAAGCGAAATACGGGATTAAGATCAGAGACCGGGATTCCGATAATTGAGCCGAAATCCGCATTAGCTCATGTCCCCACCATTCTTTCTTGGGTAGCTTATCCAACCTATATTCCAAACCATCTGAAAGAAAAAGAGTATCAAACGATTCCGGATTATCAGCCTCTTCGATGCAATAGACAAGCGGGCCGCGCTTCAGAATCCGCTTGCCAGCTTCTATTTCTCCCAAAAGTCCAGAATCGACGACTTCTACCGGCATGTCAAGAATGAGTTCGATTTTGTCGCCATCGCGCCATTTTCGGGTAAGAACCACATATCCGGCATTCATTATCGCTTTCTCAATGGCACTGTCATTTACAGTCAGGGTGTAATCCTTGCACCAAGATGGGATCCGAAGGCGGATATCTGTCTTAACAGGTCTTTTGAGCTCGAGTTGAAGAACGACATCGCCATCCCACGGGTAAGAGGTTGATTGATGAACCACAATGTCTTCTCCCGCCACTTTCATTCCGGCATCTCCACCCATGTAAAGGTTTACCCACAGAGCATCCTTCGATGTGCCATACACGTAATTGCCGACAGAAGGCAAAGCCCTGAAAAGTTCCATTGCCGCCGCAGGGTTATCTTCGATGGATTGCCGTTGGTAACCTCCTTCAGACGACGTCGGAGAATAACTGAAGAAACGATCCCCTTTAAGGGAAACGCACGGCAGCACCCTGTTTAACATTGTCTGCTCCAAATCATCGGCATATTTCCCATCGCCGGTCATCTTCAAGTACCGCGCGTCACTGAATATTCTCGACACGGAAGCGCTGACATCACAAGAATCAGGAGAAGGCTGATGGATGCCAGACTGGCTTTTCAAACTTGTGATCAGGGAAGCCCGTTGGGCAGATAGTTCCGGATCCTTCTCAAACTGAAGGGAATATCCTATACCCTCGACCGCTTTGGAAACCAGAGATGAGTCAATGTGGCTTTCAGCCCAACTGATGCAGATAGGGAGTGTCACATCCTTGTGGATATAAAAATAAGGCAGCCAAAAATCATCGTCAACCTTAATATCCGACAGACTGACAAACTCCATTCTTCCGGCATTCTCCTGAAGTTTATCTCCGCATGAGCATAACAGGAGAGGCAATATGAATATGAGGATATTCTTTTTCATAAATAAAGATCAGTTTTATTCTAAAAACCAAAGGCGAAGCCGTCAACTTGCGGCTTCGCCTTGGATTCTTCAGTCACTTCGTTCCTTCAGAATGACAAGGATACTTACCTTGTCATTCTGAGCGGAGCGAAGAATCTACTTTGACTGGACAGCACCGATGTCAGTCTTGCCGCCCTTAATGAACGGGTTACCGTTGATGTCGGTTCCGATCTTCTCAAGGAAGGCCTTGATGTCAGCTGAGTAGTTGGCACCGAGGTTGGCTGTGTCGTAGGAATTGTATGAGAGAGTCTCAAGTGTTCCGGCACCGATAGCCTTACCCTGAGACATATAATTCTCACCAAGGAAATCGGTCAGGCTGTTGTACTTGAATGTGGCAGCCTTGTTCTGGAGATCAGCCTGGGCAACCATCTCGATGTCTGGGTTCTTCAGAACCTCGGTGATCGTGAAGTTGCTAGGCATCCTAATCTCACCCGACTTCGTCCAGCCACCTTCGTTGTGCATCTGCTCTCCCTCGATGACGTTGTTGTAGGCAGTGGGACGGGCTCCGCCACCATCTATAGGCTTATCCTGCAAGAATGCGGCCTCTCCCCTCTTCGCACCCCAAGGGCGAAGAATGAGGTTGTTGGCAAGCACGGCGTTGGTATTGTAGCGGAGGTAGAAGTTACCCCACCAGTTGCCATTGTCCTCGTAGTAATTGAAGTTGTTGACGACAGTGTTGTTGACAAACTGGACGTCAACGCTCTGGTAGAAATACACTGAACCGGCATAACCATCATTCTTGATGGAACGGTTGTTGGCGATGATGTTTCCGTAGAACTTCGCATGAGTCGGGTTGGCGCGGCTCTGGCCATCCTCAACGCAGACACCGGCAGCATGGCCGTTGGCGACGTTGTTCACGATGACGCAGTCGTAGACGGTGATGTCTGAAGACTGGTCGTCCTCACGGGTGTTGATGGTTCCGCGGTCCGCCTCATTGTGGTGGATGTAGCAGTGGTGGACAGTGACAGGGCCACCGGACACACGGATAGCGCTACCATGGCCAGACAAGCATAGACAGTTGCGGATCTCGAAGTAGGAGATCTCGACAGAACCCTGCAGAGGCATGTCGGTGATAGGGCTCTCGCCGCAGTAGATACCGCGGTTGACACCACCACCGTCTATGACGGTCAGGTTGTCCCAGCTCTGCTCGGTGAAGTCAGCGTTCCAACCACCGGAGATGCTCTTGTTCTTGTTCTTGTCGTCGAACACGATGGTTCCGTTAAACACGGCGCCACCAGCAACACGGACCTCCTGGAACTCCTTGGCGTTATCGATAGCGGCCTGGAGATCCTCACCAGCCTTAACATACACGGGAGGGACGAGACCAAGAGGATTGGAATAGATCCTGTCACCCTCGGTGGACTCGACATAAGACCAGACGAAGTAGTCAGTACCTTCGGCAAGACCAGTGATCTCACCCTTATTGATACCGGCGACGGGAGCACCGCTCATCGGAACGACCTTTCCCGCGGAACGGTCATTAGCAGTACCAAAGATAAGTCCCCAAGCGGCATAGTCATCGAGGTTCTTGGTGTTCAAGGTGACATCGATATTGGCTGAACCAAGTCCCTGGCTGGCAAGCGAGGAAGTAACCGTTGCATCAAGGCTGTGGGCCCTCTGGTTGACGATAGCCTTGTCACTGCTACCGGCGACTGTGAACTCAGCGCGGCGGATAAGGCCGCTGGTGTTACGCCTGACGGTGAAACTGCCGTTGCCGTTGGAAGTGATCCAATCGTAGTTCTCATCGGGTGTCACATTGCCGGAGATGCCACTGATAGTGAAAGTCGAGGGCAGATAGTCCACGATGATCCTGTAAGGATTCTGGTAAAAGACCTCACCTTTCTCCTCGCAACCGGCGAGAAGAAGCAGGGCGGCGGCCCCCATTATCGCGTAAAATATCTTTTTCATATTTTATATCTTTTTAAAGTCATCAAACTATCGCCAGGACGGAGGGTTCTGGAGAGCTCCGTTGGCCTTGGTGATCTCATCAGTAGGATAAGGGAAGGTGAGACACTGGTCTCTCCATACTTTAACAGGAGACTGATAGTCCTCGTAAGGGCCGACAGTGTAGGGGGACTCGGGATTCATCCTATCCTCATAGTGGCGGACTCTCGGATGTGAGTTCAGCTCATTGAGAGCAAGAGCCTTGATCTCGGATGCACCGGATATAGCCCATCTCTTGCAGTCGAACGCATGGTCGGCGGCGAACTCGAAGGCGAGCTCGCAGCGGCGCTCGTGGTAAAGGTCTGTCCAAGTGGCAGGACCATCGAGAGGCTTAAGGTGACTGCGGACGCGGATCTTGTTGATGTCGGTCGCGGCGGCTGCGGCATTGCCCAGGGCGAGGTTAGCCTCGGCGCGGAGGAGCAAGCAGTCAGCGAAACGTACGATGGGCCACATAACCTGGGTCACAGGCCAGTTACCGTTGTCAAGGACAGTCGTTCCGACGCAGTTGGCAGGCTCAAAAGCCTCCATGTACTTGTTGCACTGGAAACCGACCTCGATGTTGACAGGAGAGTAGTAGCGCATCTTCTCACCGAAATAAGTGAATTCGTCGTTGTACTCAAGGATGGTCTTGGCAAGACGCTCGTTCTTGGTGTCCTGATAGTCAGAGACGCCGTCACCGTTGGTGTCCTCATTATCCTTCGCCATCTCCTCATAGAGGTCGTAGGAAGGATGGATCTGACCCCAGCCGTTAAACAAACCCCAACCCTTGTCCTCGAGCATGACACCGGGAAGCTCGACTCCTCCATTACCGGAGCCGTCAGCACCGCCGGTTCCGGGGATGCCCCAGCAGTACTCCTTGTTATAGAAGCCCTTGCTGAAATCCGGGGAGAAGAGGTCGGCGAAATTGTCCACCAGCCCGCGGCCATATTGGTTCTCAAGACGGTTCACACAGTCGATGACATTGCTCCACTGTGAGCTGTCCCACATGGCCCAGTAAGCGTAAGCCTTGGCCATAAGGGCGGCGGCGGACTGCTTGCAGGCGCGGCCGAGGTCAGCCGTGGAGTACTCCTCAACGCGAGGGAGGATTTCCTCAGCCTTCTTCAGGTCGGAGACGATGTAGGCGTAGTTGTCGGTCACAGAAGGGAGCTGCGGGGGGATGGTGTAGTTGTAACCACCCTCGACATCCTCGTATGCCACGAAGGGAACACCGAGCTCCTTGGTGCCGTAGCGGTAGGCGGCGAGCAGGTGATACTGCGCGCGAAGGAAGTAACCCTCACCGAGTACCCTGGTCTCAACAGGAGTGAGGCCTTCCTTGGCCTGTTTGGTGAGAAGAGAATTGACCACCCAGTTGGCCTTGGGAATGCCGTAACGGTTGTAAATCCTGTTCCAAGTGTCAAGAATCACGGACTCGTTGCCGGTGTAGGATAAGGTAGCGAGAGTCGGGAAACCACGGGTCTTGCCCCAGACCATGTCGTTGGCGCAGCCCTGCTCCCAGTAGATCTCGCGGCTGAACATACCGTCCCTCTCGAAGAGGCCGTAGTAGCAGTTCTCGACCGCCCCTTCAGCCTGATCGTCAGAAAGGAAGAAGTTGTCCTGTGCGATGATTCCCTGGGGAGAATAGTCCAGGAATTTGTCGCAGGAGACGACAGTGAGGGCGCAGAGAGCGGCAAAAGCTATATATATGTACTTTTTCATATCATTTGTCCTCCTAATAATTAGTAGTTGAGTTTCACACCGAAGGCGAAAATCTTGTGGACCGGGTAGGTCAGGGTGTCATAGCCGCCGACCTCAGGATCCATGCCGGAGTACTTGGTGAAAGTGAAGAGGTTTTCACCGGAGAAGTAGATGTTGCAAGATGAGTTCCTCTCTGCGAAGTGAGGGAGCTTGCGCATGGCCTTGGTGATGTCGTAACCGACAGTCAGGTTCTTGATACGGAGGTAGCTTCCATCCTCAAGATACCATCCTGAAGGAGTTGCGAGGTTGGAGTTCGGGTCGTTCCTCGAAAGGATCGGAATCGTCGAATCACGGTTGGTCTCGCTCCAGGCGTTGAGTATCTCCTTGGCGCGGCTGAAGTTACCCTCGACATCGGCGAGGATGAGCTGCTTAGCCATGTAGGCGATCTTGTTGCCGGCTACACCCTGGAGCATCAAATCCACGTTGAAGTTCTTCCAGGTGAATCCTCCGGAAAGGGCGAAAGTGTGATGGGGAGCAGGGTCGCCGAGATAGACACGGTCGTCGGTGTTGATCTTTCCGTCACCGTTGACATCGGTGAACTTGAGGTCTCCCGGACGGGCACCGGGCTGGATCAGCTGGCCGTCCTTCTGGTGGTCATAGACATCCTCCCAGCTCTGGAATATTCCCTCGTAAGGGATCATATAGAAGGAGTTGACAGGCTGGCCGACCTCGCTGCGGTAGATGGCGGTGGTCTCAAGACCGTAGCCGCCTCCGCCGATCCAAGGGGCGGAATTACCATCAGAATCAACGACACCGGTGTTGATGACGCGGTTGCGGTTGAAGGCGTAGTTGCCTGTCAGATAGTAGCTGAAGTCCTTGCCGATCTTGTCGCGCCATGTGGCGACGAACTCGATACCGCGGTTGTTGATCTCACCAAGGTTGATCTTCCTGGGGTTGATACCCATGTAGGTAGGCCACTCCATGGTCTGGTCCTGGATGAGGTTGAAGGTCTTCTTATTATAAAGGTCGAGGGACATCGAGAGACGATCCTTGAAGAGGTCGATATCGAGACCGAGGTCGACCTGCTCGGAGGTTTCCCATGTCAGCTCCTGGTTGAAAGCGGTCATCAACGACCAGGTGACACCTCTCATGATACCGCCGTTACCACCACCGGTACGACCGGCCATGACATTGTCATTGTTGTCTCCCATCTGGCTGAGGGACGGGGACTTGTAGTTCCAGCCGATCGAGCCGAGGTTACCGACGCGGCCCCATGAACCTCTGATCTTTACGAGGTTGATGTTTTCGTTCTTCGGGAAGAAGGGTTCGCTGGAGATCTTCCAAGCGCCTGTGATGGCAGGGAAGTCACCGTAGTTGTGTCCGAGGGGCAGACGGCCGGCATAGTCACGACGATAGGAGGCGGTGACAAAGTAACGGTCGTCGAAGCTGTAGGATCCACGGGCGACAAACGCGATGTTGGCATCCGGGCCGCTATAGTAGTCGGTAGGGGTACCATAGCTGCCGGCGAAAGCCAAGTACTGCATGGACTCGTTCTCAAGGTCGAAAGAGGAGGCGTTCACGCTGAAACCTCTTCCCCAGTCGCGGTTAAGCGTGACGGCACCAAGAGCGCCGACAGTGTGCTTGCCGAAGGTGCGATCGTAGGTGAGGGTAGCCTCATTGCGCCATCCATCACTGCGGCCCGCGCTCTCGCTAAGGGAGTTGGTGAGGCTGGGTTTACCGATCTCAGGGCGCTTCGGGGAGAAGTTCTTGGAAAGGCTCATACCGAGATTGTAGGAGAACTGGTCGACGAACTTGAGACCCTTCACGATATTGGCGATCTCAAGGCCGGTTGTTGACCAGAAACTGATGCCGTGGCCGTAGGAAGTGTCGGCGAGGAGAAGGCGCAGGGGGTTCACGGCATCACCGTGAAGACCAGCGAAATTGTTGCCGTACTTGGCGACATATTCAGGATCCTCCGTGGTTGTACCGCCATAAGAGCCGGCGTAAGGCCCGGCTGTCGCGTAGGCCTCAGCGGACGGAGGCATGTAGAGGGCGGAGAGGATGGTACCTGTGTGGCTTGAGCCAGTGTCGGTGCCGCGGCTCTTGCCGTCGGAGAAGTGGATGTTCTCGGTGATCTTGATCCACTTGTTCATCTGGTACTGGCCGTTGTAGCGGACACCAAGGCTTCTTGAGAACGTTCCGACGAGAACGCCGGGGTTGTCGTTGAAGGTGAAGGTGAGACGGCTCTTGAGCTGGTCCGTACCGTAGTTGAGGGTGGCGGAGTGGCGCTGATAGAGAGCGTCGCGGAAGATCTCGTCCATCCAGTCGGTCCTGGTGGTGGCGATCCAGGGGTTGATAGTGGGATTCCAACCGGTGTCAAGGGCAATGCCCGCGTTCGCGGAGGAAATGGTCCTCATCTGGATCTCCTCCTCGGCTGTGAGGCACTCGGGGAGGTTGCTGGCGTGACGGATACCGGTCACGAGGTCATACTCGACATGGATACCGTTGCCCGCCTTCTTGGTGGTGACGAGAATAACACCGCCGGCTCCTGAAGAAGCTCCGTAGATAGCGGCAGAGGCGGCGTCCTTCAGGACGACTATGCTCTCGATGTCATTCATTGAGGTGATAGGGCCATTAGGGACACCATCAACAACCCAGAGGACACCGTCACCGTTGCGGGAACCTTGTCCACGGATGAGGATCCCGGGGCCGCTGGTAGGCGAACCGTTGCTGTAGGAAACGACCACACCAGGGATCTGGCCCTGGAGCATACCGGTCGTCGAAGTGACAGGACGTCCGGCGAGTTTCTCAGGGTTGCTGACGATACCCACGGAAGCGGACAGGTCCTTCTTCTTTGTCTGGGCACCGTAACCGAGGGCGACCGCCTCCTGGAGCATCTCGGCGTCCTCGGCGAGGACGATGTCGATGACCGAGCGGCCGTTGACGTTCACGTTCTGGGTCGCGTACCCGAGGCACGAGACTTCCAGGACAGCGTTCGAAGGTACGGTAATTGAATAGTTACCATTGATATCCGTGACAGCGTTGGCCCCGCCGGACATGACGACAGCCCCCACTACGGGGCCAGCCGCGTCCTTGACGGTTCCGCGCACTGTCAGGCTCTGGGCAAAAGCTCCAAAGCTGGTTACCATGCCGATCAGCACGGCAACGACGCAGAATAGCTTCTTGGAAAACATTTTTAAACTAATTAATTGGTTTGGTGAATAATAGTGTTTTCTTATGTTATTATAATATGCGGATTGTACCGAATTGACGGCACAATCGATAGCAAAAATAGTAAATGAGTTTTTCTTTAACACAAAAATTTGCGTAATGTGCACCCTAAATCCCGCATAGAAGGCTATTGAACCCCACAAAATATTAATACAAACTTAATTCAAACCAAAATGTACTGCAACAATTTCAAGAAAGCCAGCGAGCTTTGGGTGGCTGGCAAGCGTGGTTTCGTCAAGGAATCATCCTTGGCGGCATATTCCTTAACGATAAGGAAACATATTCTTCCCCGGTTCAAAAAGCTGGATGAGATCACCCCAGAATCCGTCCAGGAACTTATTGACAGCAAAGTCGAAGATGGGATGAGCCTTAATTCAATCAAGGCTATTGTCCTGGTTATGAAAATGTTGATCACTTTCTTTGAAGATGAGGGCTGGATCGAGTCAAAGGTCTATCGGCTACGATTGCCCCAACGGAAAAAAAGGACAGATCCGCAGGTGATCCCTCTGACAGAGGAGAAATCGCTGATCCAGTGGCTGCGAACGCATCCCACCCCCTACAATGTGGGAATACTGATCTGCGTGTATTGCGGCTTGAGAATCGGTGAGGTCTGTGCCCTCAAATGGGAAGACATCGATATGCAGGACAGGGTAATACATGTCAAACGAACTGTCTACAGAGTTTACGTCGCTGACAGGGCCCCGCAGAAGTCAGTCCTTGCCATAGGGACCCCGAAGACAGCTGATTCGTGGCGTGACGTACCTGTCGCTGACAAACTTGCCAAGTCAATATCAGAGATTCTCCTTGACATCGCACCAGGGAAATATCTGATGACAGGGAAGTCCTACCCGGCCGATCCACAGAACTTCCGCAATAATTTCAAAAGAATATTGAAGGCCCTTGGGATCCAGCCCAGAAAAGTGCACAGCCTCAGGCACACATTCGCGACAAGGTGCATAGAAAGCAAATGCGACTTCAAGACTTTGAGTTCACTCCTTGGTCACTCAGATGTGACGACCACATTGAATATATATGTACATCCGGACATGAGCCAGAAGAGGAGGTGCGTTGAGAAAATGGTCCGGGGAATATGATATGGCGCGATTCTGGCCTGAGCTCACTTGTGGGGTAATGAGCGCAGGCAGGACCGGCTAATATTCAATATTAAGTAACCAGCTAATTAACAAAGTCATAGCTTCTTGGAAATTATACCAATTAATTATTAAACCGATTATTTACGGTATCATTATCAGAAAATTTTTCAAACAGGAGGAGATCTCCCTGCCAAAGTGCGTTAAAGGGAACCTGTTCTCTTTCCTTGGTGACGCTCTCAGGGCTCAAAGATGGCGATAACGCTACTAATGGAAAGGGTTATATAGACATTGTAGACACAATGGCCTCAGATGCTGGGATCAACTCAATTGAAAAAAACTCTAAGGAATTGTTCCGAAGAGTCGCTTTCCGGAATCACGGATTCCTTCTGCGCCCTTCCGGCTACTATTTGATCTCACAAGAGGACGCGGTTGGGATAGTCAACGAAGTGTACTCCTCAGTCAGAGACTGGAGACAGGTCGCAAGAGGCCTCCAAATCACTGACACAGAGCAAAGAAGATTCTCAGATCGTTTCGACTGGGGACTGAATCAATATTCTTTGACGACCGTCAAGAGGCGGTCGGGGTAGTTGGAGATGATGGCGTCCACCCCGCAGGAGATCAAGCGGCGCATCTCGTCCGGATCATCTACAGTCCAGGTGTTGACCTTCATCCCCTTAGCGTGAGCTTTGTCCACAAGGGCCTTGTCCACATTCTCATGAGGGGCGCTCAGCCACTGGGGAGTAAAGTTCAAGAGTCCCATATACTGGTCGAAATCAGTCTCCCAACCCTCCACGAGGAAAGCCAGAGTGTGACCGGGATACTTCTCGTTAATATAATTGAGGGCCCTCTCGTCGAAGCACTGGATCATAAGGCGGTCGCCAAGATTCAGGGAATCAAGCATGGCTATGCAGAGATCAGTAAACTCGTGATATTCAGGCCAATCCACGCCTTCAATCCCTCCATCATAATCAGGATCGCTCTTGATCTCGATGTCGTAATACATTGGATAGTGGCCATTCTCCTTTGTCCAGGCCTCAACAGCCTTGATCACCTCAGAAGCAATTGGTTTACAGGCAGGCATACAATGCTTCTCGGGCCAACCCGGATTGTATTTCATTCCCACGTCCCATTTCGCGACCTCGCTGTACGGCAGATGATAGAGATAAGTCTTCGGGTCGCCATTCATAACAGGGGTGCCGTCCGGGCGAGTGGCATAGCGAGGGTGGAAATACTTGTCGTGAGAGAGGATAACTCTCTTGTCCTTTGTGACGCAAAGATCCATCTCAAGCGTGTTGACGCCCAGTTTCACGGAATTGAGCATAGCCGGGAGGGTTTCCTCCGGGTAGAGTCCCATGCCGCCACGGTGGGCTTCGACGTTTACGACATATTTCGGCCCTTCGGCTCCGCTCTGCCCTTCGGCTCCGCTCAGGGGCCGAGCGGTAGGAGTCGAACCACGGTTGGTGAGCGGAGTCGAACCACGGTTGGTGAGCGGAGTCGAACCATAGCGCAGCGTCGCCTTCACGGGATAATGGTCGGAGACATAAGGGACACCGGAATATTCCTGACGGATGACCTCGAACTTGTCGCAACCATCGAATCCTGAATAGAAGACATAGTCGATCGGCGGCGTTCCGGAGACCTTACCCCAGTCGTGCCATGTCACATCATTGTCCGTGACAGGAGCGGTCTGGCGGGCATCCTGCATCAAAGTACGTAACTCATTGAGGCAAGGATCGTCAGGATAGACATTCATGTCTCCTGTGAGAATCATCGGGTAGCCTTCCGGATTCATCATCCCAATCCGCTCGACAAGAAGGAGAAGTCCTTTACGACGAGCTTCTTTTCCCACGTGGTCAAGATGGGTGTTGACAAAGTAAAAATGCTGGTCGGCGGCCTTATCGTAGAGCAAGGTCCATGTCGCCGTGCGGCGGCAAGCGGCGTCCCAGCCTAATGAGGGCTGGAACGGAGTCTCTGAAAGCCAATATGTCCCCCACTCCTTAAGTTCTATCCGCTCGGTGTCATAGAACACGGACATGTGCTCGCCGTCGTGGATTCCATCCTCGCGGCCCACTCCGACACACTTGTAACCAGGACAATGCTCAACGAAATAATCAAGCTGGAAATCAAGGGCTTCCTGAACACCGAAAACGGCCGGACGCTGATCCAGAATCATGGCGCAAGCCGCGTCACGACGATTCTCCCAGACATGGTCTCCGTCTTCGGCGGTACCGTAACGGACATTGAAGGACATGACGGGAAGAGGTTCAACAGAAGCCTTGCCGCCATTCTTACAAGAGAAGAGTAGCAGCGGAAGAAGGGCTAGGAGGAGTATTTTTTTCATTTTATTGAATATTAGATTCTTCACTTCGTTCAGAATGACAGTGCTTGTTCAGAATGACAGTGCCTGTTCAGAATGACAGTGCTTGTTCAGAATGACATTACTTGATGGGGCCGCAAAGATTGGCGGCGCCAAGGAAAGCGGCATGGACTTGTTCGGACTGGAATATTTCAAGGTTAGCGACACTCTTCGGATAAGGGAAATTCTTGATTTCCTTCCACATAGCATCACAAAACAAAGAATATGCTTTGGATATCGAGCCACCAAGGATGATGACCGCGGGATCGTAGGCGAACATGATCATCTGGACAAGCTTGCCCACATGGCCACCGAACTCATCCATTATCTTCAATGCCTCCGGATCGCCATTGGCCGCGGCCACCGCGGTATCCTTTCCTGAGGTTCCCTTTCCGACAAAGAATCGGCTGCTGCAGTAATATTCATAATCCTTGTCGAGATAAGGTATGCTGCCGATCTCTCCCGCCCCGGCATTGCGGCCGCGGTAAAGCTGCCCGTCGATTACGAGCGAGCCTCCCACCCCGGTTCCGAGGGTCACGCAGAAAGCCTCTTTGTAGCCGCTTCCACGGCCGAAACTGGTGACTCCCAGAGCGAAACAGTTGCAATCGTTGTCTACGGTTGCGGGAATATGGTACCGCTCCTCAAGCCGATCTTTAAGATGGACCTCCTTCCATGAAAGAATGCCGACAACATTATAGACTATCCCCTTATCTGTGTCAACAACGGAAGGAACTCCGATTCCAATCCCGTCCACTTCAGGGGTCATCAACTCGTCAATCATACTGAAGATGTGCTCAAGCACTTCTTCCTCGCTTCCCTTGGAGCGGCAAGGCTCGGAGATTATCCTCTCCACCTGTCCTCCAGAAAGGACTGTGGCGACACGGACATTAGTTCCGCCAAGATCTATAGCTATTCTCATAGATTATTAATTATTAAAGAGTTATCTTACCGCTCTTCTCCACATGGACGGCAGCGGACTGTCCGTCTCCCCAAGTAACGGTGAGATCAAAAGGAATATTGGTGGTCACAGAAATGACCGGCTTGTCAGAAAGGGATTTGCGAGCCGCAGCCTTAAGGGAGACAACGCCCTCAGGGCCAAACGGATAACGGTCGATCCCGTGGGCCTCTAAATTGTGCACATCCCACTCAACCTTATTCTCGCTGAAATCCGACTTTATTCCAAGGATGTACTCAATAAACACCGCGATCGGCGGAAGGCCGGTCCAGCCGACAAAGTCTTTCCTGGCCATGAACCCTGGAGCTGTCTCCTCAGGAGCGTAATACTCCCAGAATGTGCCAGTGTCTTGCCATACTTTGAAAACATTGCCGTAGTGGTTATTGGCGATCTCCATGGCTTCCTTACGGTAGCCTCTCTCCCAGAGACCACTGATCACCATGTAGTTGGCGCCAGGCCATATTCCTCCTTGCCAATAACGGCCTTTGGGATTGTACTTGGGATGATCCGCCGACAGGGAAGGTACCCGGTGAGTCCTGTCGAACTCCGCGTCTTCAGTGAGGTGGGCGACCAGCCGGTCAAGGCGATCCTTATCCAGGACATCAGTCTTGAGAGCCCAGAAAGCGGATATTCCCTTAGTGGAGTTGCGGCTGCCGTCGCCATAGACATCATAAAGGAATCCAGTCTTCTCATCCCACATGTTCTCATTAATCCACTTCTTAAGGAATTTCATCTCATCCTCCATCTCCTCAATCTCCTGCCAGCGCTCGATGTAGAAACCTATCTGCATCAGACAGTCGTTGACGAGGTACTGCTGGAGGTTGGTGTCCAGCCAGGTCATGTGGCCATTGGAATAAATCTGATTGTATCCTTCCGGGACTCGGGGCATGTTGTCCATACCTGTCCCCCATCCGCTGGACCAGTAAGTTCCGTCTTTCCAGGTCCTGTTCAATTTCCACCACTGCGCGTAAGCGACGAGAGCGGGGAACACTTTATGGAGGCGCTCAAGATCGCCAAACTGCTTGTAGTAAAGAAGTTCCGCCCAAGGGAGAAGATTAGGCCCGGTCGAAGTCGGATCGTAACGCTCGAAACAGTCGGAACCGTCCGCTCGGATTTCCCTGCAGATAAAACCGTCCTGATGCTGCTTGGCATAGAAATTATCCAAAGTCCTCTGGAACGGGAAGAACCGGTACCCGTAGCGGGCGAACATCATCATGAAGGAATCGTCCCACATGAATATATTCCCGTTATAAGCGACATCCAGATAGGGAGACACGAAACCTGAACCCTCCTGAGGCTGACGGATGTTACCGACGGCGATCTGCCAGGCGTGCCAATACATCTCAACCTCTTTCTCGTGGCCTTCCCAAATCGGAGCCGGAAGGATCTTCTGGGCTTCTTTGAAAGATTTGGGAGCCTTGGTCTCGGGTTTCATCGTCCGGAAAGTGTTCTCCGAGACGAAGATATTCTTGACATAGGTGTTCTTGTACGGAAGGTCATAGGGGCCGGATTTGAGATCTTGGGCCTGAAGGCTGACCAAACCTAAAGCCGTGAAAACGGCGGCTAAAAGGATACGTCTCATTTCTTGACAATTCTTTTGATTGTACGGGCGATCTCAGTGTTGAGATACGTCCCCTGGAAATGCTGGGAACCGGGTCCATAGGCAAAGACAGGGATCACAGCCGGAGTATGGTCGTCGGAGTTGTAAATAGCGAGGACATGGCCGGTCTTGAGGTCACCGTCGAGAATGGTAAGGCCTCCCGTCTCATGATCCGCGGTCACGACGACAAGAGTATGCCCGTCCTCATCCGCGAATTTCATGGCCGCCGCGACAGCGCGGTCGAAAGCCAGCTGCTCGATGACAGAGGCAGGGAAGCAGTCGGAGTGGCCGGCATAGTCGATCTTCGCTCCTTCAGCCATCAGGAAGAACCCCTTCGGTGACATGCTCTGGAGCTTCTTTATCGACTCGACAGTGATCTCGGCCAGAAGATCAAGAGTTCTCTCTTCGGCGTAGGCCCTCATCCTCTGGTCGATCGCGATGACCTTCCCGGGGATCTTGGAAGTATTGAGGGCGTCATAGGTGTAGGAAAAACCGTTGGCCTTGATGCCAGCCATCAGGTCGATCTTGTCCTGCCGAGGATCCTCGAAATAGTCCCTGCCGCTTCCTGCCAGAAGATCAATCTTAGCGGTGGTGGCGAGGAAACTTGTGATCAGTTCAGTACTGTCGCGCTCGGAGGTGTGGCCGTAGAACACAGCCGGGGTAGCGTCGGCGATGTCTCCCATAGTGATGACACCTGTGGCCTTGCCCATGTCGTGGAAATAGTCAGACAAGGGAGCCACTTCGGCAGAACCATCATAATTGGACGCGATATGCCTGGTCCAGGAAGGCTCACCAGTAGCAAGTGTGCTTCCGCCGGAGGCCGAATCAGGAATGAAATCGTTCTCCGGATTAGCGAACTGGAAGCCTATACGCTTCATTTTCAGGAGAGAAAGGTCACGGTTGTTGGCGAAAGCGCCAGCGGAGATCTGGTTCAAGCCCATGCCGTCACCAATCAGGAATATGACATTCTTGATCTTCCTGTCAGTCCCGTCATATTTATATGTCGGTGTGTAGGTCTCTATCCTTTTGGTAAGCTGGAGCTTCTCATTCTGGAAGCCCTGGAAATCACGGGTAGCCTTGTCGAGCTTGTGAGTCCCGGTGACACCCGCTTGAACCTTGTGCTTGCCCATCCAGAAATTCTTGTTCACCCAGTCGTCGTAGAAAAGGGCGCATTTGGCGGGATAATCAGTGTTGATTATGTCAACCCCCATCTTATGGAAAGTAAAATAAACTGTCGTTCCTTCAGGAGCATCCCAGAAACGGATCGGCTTTCCGGCCGCATGTGCGGCATCAATGGCGCCCTGGACCGCGAATAGTTCGGGATCGATCATGCGGCCCTTGCCGTTCCACTTCTTGGCGAACTTACGGAAGTCAGTGCTGATCATAGCGATACGCTCAAGCTGGGCAGGTGTGTACTCCAGCTTGCCGTTCTTGAAATCGCCGTCAAACCAGAGCCATGAAGGCCATTTGCCGAAATCTTCTGGCGAAGGCTCATCTCCGGTGATGACTATTCTGACTCCGGAAGGAGTCGTGAACACGTCCGGATATTCCTCGGCGAGAGCCACGACACCTTTCAGTGACTCCCCTGTCTTGAGGTCCACGACAAGTTGGAGACGGTCATCACTGTCCTCCCACATCCTTCCACCATTCTCCCGGAACACTTTAACGATAGGTTCGATGTACATCTTCCTCAAACTCCGGTCAGAACTCACGTCTTCACGGTTGTGAGCGACGAGGATTTCCCCATCGTGAAGGAACACATCAGCCTCGATAGACATGCAATGCTGGGAGTAAGCCTCCCAGAAAGGAGCAGTACGGTTGTAATCGTTATGGGAATGGTAAACAATCGGCCGCTGGGCCTGAATTGTCAGGCACAAAGCCAGTGTTGCAGCTAATATCAATAATTTACGCATATCGTAATACTTTATTATTTTATCATTGTCATTCTGAGCGAAGCGAAGAATCTATCTTGCTAAGCGAAGAATCTATTTATACCAAATGGCATTTGCCGGAATCCTCTCGAACTTCTCCCCTCCCTGCGGCCTCCAGGCCCAGAAGAGGGACTGTCCCTCATAATCCTCAAGATAAGTCAGACGGAACGGGTGCAAGCCCTTCATCAGAGGGATGCGGCCAGTAGCCGTGTAGGCCGCATGGGAGCCGTCATTATCAACGACCACCTGCCCGTCAATCTCCAGCAAGGCCCCGTCGTCGCTGCTAAGAGCGAAATCCCATATCCCGTCGGAAGGGATGTCGAGATATCCGGTGAAAATGTACCCGAAATGATCCTCGTCCGGAGCGTTCTTGATGGATGGCGAAGGCATGACTCCCGAAGACACAGGTATGCTGGCGCGCACATCGGCTGTTTTTGAGAACTGGCCGAGATGATAAGTATAACGGCAGCCGGCCAGCAAGCCGGAAGCGTCAGAGGCGGAAGCCGGGATCTTGACCGCCGGATATGCCTTAACCCGCATCAGCTCGCTTGGCTTAGCCCCTTCCTTGAAAGCCTTGGCTGAGATGACTGTTTCCTCGCTGATTTTGAAGGGTTTATCATATAATATAGAGTTCTCGTCCGGTTCGCTTCCATCAAGCGTATAACGGATTGAAGCGCCATCTGTACGGCTCTGTAGAGCCACCTCGAACTCTCCCTCGAAGTAAGTCGGATCGCCATGGAAATATGGCATGGAGACCTGGTCGCCGGAAGTAAGCGAATAAGGAACTTTCAGAGCGTCCCTGTCATGGGATGGCTCCTTGATGAGAGTGAAGGCCAGTTCCCCTCCTTCAACCAGCTGGTCATAGGTGACAAACAGGGCGTCAAGCGGTTCCCCGTTCAAAGTGACGGACTTGATGTAGGAATATTCGGGGTGATCAGCCGTGATGACAAGATCATTCTCTGATCCGACATCAATGGTAGCCTTCTTGAACAGAGGCGCGGACAAGACATATTCCCCGGTACCAGGGCAGATCGGATATATTCCCAGAGCGGACAAGACAAACCATGCGGACATCTGGCCGCAATCCTCATTGCCGCTGATTCCTTCCGGAGTCGGGGAATACATTTCCTCAAGCATCTGGCGCACCAGTTTCTGCGATTTGTACGGCTGGCCGAGGAAATTGTAGAGATAGGTCATGTTGTGGCTGGGCTCGTTGCCGTGGGCATACTGGCCAACCAGACCGGTCATGTCACTGATCTTTACCGCAGGGTCCCTCTCATCGTAAGTGAAAAGGGAATCAAGGGCGGCGATCATTGCCTCCTTACCTCCCATCAATGCCGTAAGGCCCTGAAAATCATGAGGAGCGAAGAAACGATACTGCCATGGAATACCCTCAACATAGTCCCTTGAGCTACCAATGGGATTGAAAGAAGGCATCCAGTTGCCACCTGAGTTCTTTCCTCTCATGAAACCGGAAGAAGCGTCAAAGATGGCCGTATAGCGTCTGGATCTCGCATAATATTCCTTCGCGATGTCATCTTTACCTGCCATTTCCGCCATCCTGGCTATGCACCAGTCGTCGTAGGCAAACTCCAATGTCTTCGAGACGGCTCCGCCCTCGCTGTTGGCAGGGACGTACCCGCAAGCGTTGTAGGCATTGGAACTCTCGTCGGTGTTCGAGGCGACGATCATGGCCTTCAAAGGTTCCTCAAAATCGAATGAACGAGTCTGGATCCACGCGTCGGCAAGCATCGACACGGCATGATACCCGATCATGCAATCTGTCTCAGAACTCGCGAGGGGCCATTTCGGAAGCCTCCCGCCCTTGGACGCCATATCCATGAGACTGAACACTATGTCGCCGACAAGAGGCCGATTGATGATGGTCATCAGCGGGTTCCAAGTCCGGAAGGTATCCCAGAGGGAAAGCGTTGAATAGAACGCACCACCCTCAGGCACATGCGCGATCTGCTGGTGGAAATCGCGGTATCTGCCATCCACATCATCTCCCCTGTTTGGAACGACCATGGTATGATAAAGAGCGGAATAAAAATTCGAGAGATCCTTCTCGCTCCCACCCTCGACCATGATCGTACCGAGAGCATCCGACCATGCCTTAGCAGCCTCGGAACGTACTGAATCAAAGTTATTTCCACCGACTTCAGCTTCCAGGTTCCGCTTGGCTCCGTCCGTGTCGACTTGCGAGAGTCCTACAGACACGGTGACGGTCTCAACAGACTCCGGGAAAGTCAGAACGATCCGGTCTCCATCCTGCTTTCCGGCCGAAGAGAACGGCTCGGAGAAAATGGCATGGAAGTAGATCTGCCTGTCCGGGGCCCACCCATTGACATGACGGCCTCCTTTGACAGCGGAATCCCCTACCGGCTCCAGGAATATCTGGTTGGGATGGACCTCGCCTATATTGTAGGCCGCATCGATAAGGATGTGGCGCTCCCCTTTACCCTTGAAAGTATACCTGTGAACTCCCGTCCTCGTGGTAGCGGTCAATTCCGCGGTGATACCCGCTTCAGGGAAAACGACCTTGTAGTAGCCGGGAGAAGCGGTCTCATTGTCATGCGAGAAGGGAAGGTTCTCCGGAATAGCCTCACCGATAAACGGGAGGAATAGGAAATCGCCCAGGTCCGCGCAACCAGTACCACTCAAGTGGGTATGTGAGAATCCAAGAATCGAAGGATCGCTGTAGTGATAGCCCGAACTGCCGTCCCAAGTCTTGTTCCTGGTGTCAGGACTTAACTGCACCATACCGTAAGGGACTGTGGCACCCGGATAAGTGTGCCCATGGAAGCCCGTGCCGACAAAAGGATCGGCATAAGATACTGGATCAACAGAAGCATTGCCGGAGCAAGCCGCCAAAGCGACGGTCAGGACAAACGCTGGGATAATTTTGATAATCGGTTTCAAGTTGTTAGCGCTATTAATGGTAAAGTAGGCAAATATAACGAAAGTATCAGCAAATACCTTGATAAAAACGTTATCCTACACCCTAAATCACGCAAGAAACAACTTTCAGAAAACTATTTTTTCTTTTTTGATTCGGCCCTTTTCAGAGCGGCGGCATCTTTTCTGGCCTTTTTCTTCTCATAGCGGGCCTTGTAACGATCCATGAGACGTTGCTCCCTGGCATCACTCTTCTCTTTTGCCTTGAGCATCTTCTCCATCTTGACGCGGCGCCTCTCGGCAGCCTTGGCATCTTTCTTCGCCTGTTTCTGGGCATCCTTTTCATCCAAAGCCGCCCACTTGGCCTCCTTTTTGGCTGTCCTTTGCTGGCGCAAGCTGTCGCGCAAAGCCATCTTGGCCTCACGATCCGCTTTCTTTTTCTCTTTCGCCTCATCAAACGGCTCCGCCGCCAGAGCCCTTCTCAAAGAGTCCATACGGGCGTTTCTGACCGAATCAGCGAACGCCTTGGCCAGAGAGAGGGAATCCATCTTAGCCAGTGAGTCAGACACTGCCAGAGAGTCTGACATGGCCGACTTGGCCAGAGCATCCGGCACAGCGAGTGTGTCCGGCAAAGCCTGCCCTTCTGAAGTCGCCTTAATCTCAGTTATCTCTTCAGCGAGATCGCCGTTACCGTCTTCACTTTGATTATCCCCGGCAAGTTTCTCTTCTTGAGCCAAAGCTTCAGCGGCGGCAGCGAGCTCAGCCTCCCTGGCTTCCTGCTCCGCCCTACGCACCTGTTTCAATGAGTCGGCGTCCGCAAGCATCTTGTTGATCTTCGCGATATGGCCGGGGAAATATTTTTCAGTTTGGGCAAAAGACGCCGCAGGAATATTCAAGTACTTCTTTCTCTGAGACTTCCGTGGCGTATAAGAGACCACGTCCTCCGGACCGGCAGGTCGTTTTTCCGGCTGCCAGGCGAAACCCTTGAGGAGCCGCTCGCCTTTTTTCAGCTGGACCGCCGGATAAGCGTTACTCTTGACTTCCTCGTAATATAGAAGATCATTTATAGCCCCTTTCTCGAATGTGGCGGTCAACATCTTGGCCTCGAACTTATTGACCGTCGCGAAAGCTCCTTTCTCCTCCAGGAAGAAAAGGCCAGAGGCTCCACCCATCGAATCAAAACGGCGCAGGGCTCCGGTAGAGTCGAAGAAGGCCATCATCTCCGTTCCCTTTATCTGGTCAAAACAGATCGAATCCTCCTGGACCACGATGAAAGCGTTGGACATCAGGCTGGCCTTATCCAACTTCTTGTCTTTCAGGACCACCGTTATACTATCCGCCGAATACTGCCGGCGTATTTCGTTCCAGACTATCGGAGACCTGTACAAACGCACCAGAGAGTCAAGGTCATTATATTCCAACGAGTCGCAGACCACCTGCATGTCCCGGCGGAATACTTTGACGTTCCGCAAAGCCTGAATGAAACCTATCTTGGTCGAATCTCCGGCGGCTGGAGTCGCGGAAAGAGAGTCCGGCACGTCGGATTTCAAAGTGTCAGGCTCCTGATACAGAAAAGAATAGTCAAACGAAGGTCCGCCCTTCTTTCTGCTCGCGGCGAGATTCGGATCTTCTTCCTCCATCTTCTTGCGGGCCTCCTCCGCGGCAGACTTGGCCGCCTCGTAAGCTTTCTTTCGATATTCGGAGATCGGGTCGACCTGAAGATCCTTCAGGCGGCTTTCCGACTTTTTCAACTCGCCGGCCGGAACCGCGCATCGAGGAACAGCCCAATATTTAAGCTCATCCCCCCGCACATAAACCGTATCCTTGGAGCCGTCCTGCTCGAAAACCGCTATTATGGAAGGATCCCTCCGCATAACAACCCGCTCGAGAGAATCCACATACTGCATGTAACCACCCAAAGCGGTCAATTTCCTGCCCTCGTCAAGAAGCTCGACTTTACCAAGCATTGTGGCATTGTTTAAAAGCCTCTCGAAAACAAGGGTATCCGACCAGGCCTCCTGCTCCTTGGTCATAAGATGCACGTCCCGGGAGAAGGTGAAGAGCTCGGATTTACGGTCATATACTCCGGCGTTGGACGAGAGCATGTCACCTCCCCGCCAAGCATGAGTGCCGGAGCCGAAGACAGCGACAGAAGTCTCCGTATTATAGTCCAAGGCATCCGTCTTGATAAAGATGGAGTCCGTGTACATGTTGACGTCCTTGAAAAACCGGAAAAGCTTGGTCTTGGAGTCATATCGGCCGACATCGCTCTCGATTATCTGCCCGTCCTTGTCCCGGAAAGAGCCGCCGTTACGGAATACAGCCACACTGTCCTTGGTGTTGTAGTCCAGATTCATCGTACGCAAGGTGTTCTTGTCCTTGTCTTGAAGCTGGACCAGGGACCCCCTGAACTCCGCCTGGCTGCTGCCGATGTAGTAATCGAGCTTGTCACTGGTCAGGACCGTACTGTTCTGGATGATTTTCACATGTCCAAGAGCCTGTATGACATTCTGGTCAACATCCCATAAGGAGGTGTCACACAACAACTTGGTGGAATTATGCTCAAAGCAGACATTACCCAGAGCCTTGCGGAAACTGTGGCCTCCGATGTCCTCCTGCTGAAGCTTGTCACACCTCAAGAGGCGGACAAGGCTGTCCTGCGGCTGACTTTTCTGGGCCAGAAGAGCCAACGGAAGCGATAAAGCCAGTAAGGAGAGTATGAGGCGTCGGAAGGACATTACTCCTGGGCGATCTTCGAGGTCCAGAGTTGGCGGCGGAACTCACAATCCTTGAACATTGGATCAATGACAATCCTGGTGTCTTCGATCTTCTTCTCAAGGAACTCATCAATAGCTTTCATCTGCCTCTCTTTCTTGACCTCGTCCTGAAGCAGGGGGAAATCATTCTCAAAGGTGGCCGTATGAGCCGGCAGGATCTTATCCACCTTGATTATCTTGTAGTTGGTCTTGCCGACCACGAAATCCTTCACCTCGTCGGGGCGTCCGTCATTGTCAGTTGACTCCACCGGATCGGATATCTCCCCTTCTTTCAAATCCTTGATCGCCCTATAGTCCTCCGGCTTCAGCTGGTCGATCTCGAAATAAGAGGAACCCGTGTTAGGATCGGACATCTGTCCGCCGTTCGTCCTGGTCGGGGCATCCTGCGAATAGAAGCTGGCCGCCATCTGGAAACTCACCGCTCCGTTCTGGATCTCGGTCTTGAGACTGTCAAGTGTCTTGAAAGCCTTTTCCCTGTCCTCACTTGTGTACTTGGGTTTCAGCAATATGTGACGAGCGTTGAACATGTCCCCATTTTTCTCAAGGACCTCAATGATGTGGAAACCGTCCGGGGTCTCGACTATCTGGGAGATGACACCCGGCTTGAGTGCCATGGCGGCATCCGAGAACACAGGCCAATAAATTGACTTGGAAGCCATTCCAAGTTCTCCACCCCTACGGGCGCTGCCAGGATCCTCGGAATACATGCGTGCGAGAGTGGCGAACTTCTCGCCGTTGATGATTCTCTCCCGCAGATCCAGAAGTTTCTCGCGGACAGCGAGATCGGCCGCTTCCCTGTCCGGATACAGGCAGATCTGGCTGAGCTGGTACTTGATCGGGACTATCGGCAGGTTCTTGGTGTCGACCGTGTCCATGTAGCCCTTGACATCCAGAGGAGTCATGTCGGGAACTTCCTTGACGATCTTGGCCTGCTCCTCCTGGGTAAGGCTGATATCCTCATATTGCTGACGCCATTCCTGACGCAAGCGGTAGAGGGGCTTGCCGAAATATTCCTCAAGCTTATCCTGGCCACCCATCAAAGTGAGGAAGTTGTCCACCCTTTGGGAAAGCATGGCCTCGACGTTGTCTGTACTGACTGACAAGGAGTCAATCCTCGCCTGCATCAGGAAAAGCTTGGTCTCAAGGATATTCTCGAGCACCTCGCATCGGAGACTATGATCAGAGGAAAGGCCCTGTGCCCTCCTCTCCTTCACCATGTCCTCGATGTCCGAGATCAGAACCACCTCATTGCCAACCACGGCGACTGACTTGTCGACATATTTGTATTTCTGGGCACCTGCCACGAAGCACGAGGCAAAAACGGCCAACAGGGCGAATATCGTTTTCCTTGTCATTTCCTAGAATATATTTCAAATTTCTCCTTAGCCTTGGCGTCTTCTATCAAGTCTTGTTCCAAAGTTGTCAGGAGCTGGTGCTTTCTTCCGCTGACGATAATATCCTTTATCCTTTCCTCGCAGAATTCAACAGGCGGGATCTCCCCGGCTTTGACCATGTCGGCGACAAAGGCGACACAGAGACTGCCGGCCCCATCCTTGATCTCTATGAACTTGCCGTTCTTCTTCGACAGCATCTCGACATAGTCCACCCCGAAATCCCCCGCAAGGGACACGGCGTCAATCCAAGTGTCGGACAAATCCACATAGCGTTGGGCGGAATTAAACGCGACACTGTCGGCAGCCATGACGTCGGCGACATCATCCGAAGACATCAACTTCTTTATTTTCTGCAGATTCGGCGAATCTTCCGCTATCTTCATGAAACGGGCCTTGAGGATCGGACGCTCAAGCTTGAAATTTTCTTTGTGCGCCTCGAAATAGTCTGACACATCCTTGGCGGACACTGCCGTGTCAAGCCTTTCGGAAATGTACCTCTGCTCGAAACGATACCTCAACAAAGACTGCCGGTAGGCCTCAAGCTCTTTGGAGACATCCTTCTCTTCCTTGCTCAGCTTCTGCTCAGCGATGTCCTGAAAAGCCTTGTCCGTGGCCCAGGAGTTTATGTAGAGATTCGCCAACGCGGTGCTGTCCTCGGGACTGATGCCATTGGGAATCACCTGTTCAAGCTCGGACAGATACAATTCGTGGTCCCCCAGCTTAGCTACAACCTCCCCGTCATGGATGAAAGACTGGATGGCCTTGCAAGATGGAAACAGAGCCACCAGGATGATGGCTAATATGGGGAACCTTCTGAACATCAATTATCTGGAATAGTTAGGGGCTTCCTTTGTGATCGTCACGTCATGGGGATGGCTCTCGAGGAATCCGGCATTGGTAATGCGGACGAACTTCGCGTTCCTGAGCTCCTCAATAGTGTGGGCGCCGCAGTAGCCCATTCCGGCCCTGAGGCCTCCGACAAGCTGGTAGACGACCTCGGAGACAGTGCCCTTGTAAGGCACCTGGGCGACGATTCCCTCGGGAACAAGCTTCTTGATGTCGGCCTCCATATCCTGGAAATACCTGTCCTTCGAGCCCTGCTCCATGGCCTCCAGGGAGCCCATGCCCCTGTAGGATTTGAAGCGACGGCCGTTCATGATGATGGTCTCGCCCGGGGACTCCTCGGTACCAGCCAGCAGGGATCCGGCCATGATGGTGCCGGCGCCAGCCGCAAGAGCCTTGACGATATCTCCGGAATATCTGATACCTCCGTCAGCGATCACAGGAATACCGGTGCCCTTCAGGGCCTCGCAAGCCTCCATGACGGCCGTGAGCTGGGGCACGCCGATACCGGCGATTATTCTCGTGGTGCAGATCGAGCCGGGACCTATACCGACCTTGACGGCCTTCACTCCGGCGTCCGCAAGGGCCTTGGCGCCTTCGGCTGTGGCGACGTTACCGGCCACTATCTGGGCCTCCGGGAAGGCGTCGCAAGCCTTCTTGACCATCTGGATAACTCCCTCGGAATGGCCATGGGCGGTGTCGAGAACGACAGCGTCGGCTCCGGCATCGAGAAGCAGTCCGATCCTCTCCACGGTGTCGGACTTGATTCCAGCTGCGGCGGCGACCATCAGACGCCCCTTGCTGTCCTTGGAGGCGATAGGGTTGTCTTTGATCTTCATCAGGTCCTTGTAGGTGATGAGGCCCACGAGCTTGCCATCCTTGTCAACCACGGGGAGTTTCTCGACCTTGCTCTTCTGAAGGACCTTGGTGGCATCGGCCAGGGTGATTCCCTTAGGAGCGGTCACGATGTTCTCGCTTGTCATCACGTTATTGATAGGCAATGACATATCCTCCTGGAAACGAAGATCCCTGTTCGTAACGATCCCGATAAGGAAACCATTGGTGTCGACCACCGGAATACCACCGATGTGGTGCTTGCTCATCATAGCGAGAGCTTCTCCGACGGTGGCCTCCGGACGGATTGTGACCGGGTCATAGATCATTCCGTTCTCAGCCCTCTTGACACGGCGAACCTGCTCGCATTGTTTCTCGATGGGCATATTCTTATGGATCACACCGATTCCTCCGGCCCGGGCCATAGCTATGGCAAGCCTGGCCTCGGTCACAGTGTCCATGGCGGCGGACACTATCGGGGTGTGGAGCTTGATGTCTGTCGTGAAGTTGGAGGTCACGATAACATCGCGGGGTAATACATCGGAATGTGCCGGCACGAGCAGCACGTCATCGAAGGTGAGGCCCTCGGAAATCTCTCTGTTTACGAACTTCGCCATTGTGATCAGTTTAATTAGGCAAAGTTACGAATATTTCGCCAAAGTTCAAAAATGGCTAATTGACGACCTCCATCCTGTAGACGATTGAACTATTTAAAGTGTATAGTTTCTCCCCGTTCTTATAAACAGCTATTTCCTTTTGGCTATCCAGCCGGCTTTGACGTATCTCTTTATCTGGGGAAGTAGCTTGGGCTGGCGAAGACGGAGATTATGCCGGAGTCCGGGGCGTCGACATGGCCTACTATCCTCCTGGCGCATAGCGGTTTGCGGTCGTAATATTCGTCAGAAGAAGGATCCAGTGAGCTGATCCTCACTACCCATGAGGAATGGATGAAGCGCCCTTCTCCGATGTATATTCCGACATGAGTCGCTTTCGCGGGCTTCCCGTCCGAGGCCTCGCGTCCCCAGAAGACGAGGTCCCCGGGGAGCAGCCCGCTCCAGATCACCTCACCTTCCGCGCTGAAAAGCGGCAAGTTTTCTCCGATTCGTCCCTGCTGGGAGGCGTTGCGCGGAAGCAGGATCCCATTAGCGAAGAATACACTCCTGGTCAGACCGCTGCAATCCACATTTTTGATCGAGGTGCCTCCCCACATGTAAGGGACGCCGAGGAACCCGCGAGTCGTCTCAACCAGATCTTTTCTTAGCGCCGTCTCTTTATCAAGAGCCTCGTACTTGTCCTTGGCCCATTTGTAAAAAACCGCCACATCCTTGGCCGGAACATAACCGGTCTTGCCGGAAGGCAGAACCACCCCGACAAATTTCTTTTTGAGCACCACCCGCCCTTCATCGTAGCCTTTCAAACTCCCCTTCGTATGGGTGATGGTCTTGTACATGATCCTGACTATATCGCCCTGGATAAACTCCGAGACTATCCCGGACTTAAGTGACGGTTCTTCATAGACACAAGACCTGAAAGCTGTGCAAATGTACTTCGGAGCCTCCAGATAATCAGCTATTTCCTGATCACTCATCTTGACAAGTCCCCTGCTGTCCACCCAGGCGGTATAAGGCTCTGGGCTCTTGATCTTGGTCCAGCCGTCCTTCTCCTCCAGAATCTCGACAACGGTCCCCATCAGCGCCTGGTCGCCAAGTTCGGCCTCATACTCGGGTTTCTCCCTCATGAAGTTGACCGAGAGATCCACGACAGCTTTAACCGGGGCCAAGGCTAATTCCTTGTCGGTCAATCTCAAATGGCTGTTGCCAGTTGGTTGGGCGGAAGCCGCGAGAGCTGTCCCGAGAGCAAAAGACAAAATCAGAGCGGTGCGGAAGATGGTTCTAATATTCATGGCTTTATCAATACTTTGTCGCTAATATAGCGATTTTTGGACTATCTTTACAGTCCAGGAGCAATTAGCCATGTTCGACTTCCCTGAAGGCAAGAGATACAACACCGCAGCCGGACGATACCGCCGCCTCTATGGCGAACGGCTTCAGAAACTGGTGATTGACGCCGGTTTCAGCTGTCCAAACCGAGACGGCACTGTAGGGGTTGGCGGCTGCTCGTATTGCGACAACGCCGCGTTCCATCCAGGCTACAGCACCCCCGGGAAATCCATTGTCCAGCAAATTGATGAAGGAATAGAGTTCCATCGCAGGCGTTACCCGAAGGTGACTCACTATCTCGCATATTTCCAGGCATATTCCAACACTTACGCTTCCCTGGAGAAACTCAAGGCCCTTTATGGGGAGGCGCTATCGCATCCTTCGATCGTAGGATTGGTGATCGGCACCCGCCCGGATTGCGTCGATGAGGCGAAACTCGACTACCTCGCCGGCTTGGCAGAAGGCGATGATAATCCCGTCATAGTAGTTGAATATGGGATCGAGTCGTGCTACGATAAGACTCTTAGGCGGATCAATCGGGGGCATGATTTCGAGACAGCGCGCAGGGCAGTTGAGATGACGGCGTCAAGAGGCATCGATGTCGGAGCCCATTTTATTCTCGGGCTTCCCGGAGAGACTAGGGAAATGCTTCTGGATCAATGCGAAACCATATCTTCGCTCCCATTGACCTCCGTTAAGTTCCATCAGCTGCAGATCGTCAAAGGAACGAGGATGGAAAAGGAATACGCTGAGAATCCCGGAGAGTTTTTACGCCTCGGACTTGATGAGTATCTGGACCTTGTCATCGACATTCTTGAGCGCATGCGCCCGGACCTTTGCATTGAGCGGGTCGCCGGGGAGGTGCCTCCCCGTTTTGTGCGGGAAACGCCATGGGGACTGATCCGCAATGACGGGATCCTGAAACTTCTGGATAGGCGCCTTGAGGAGCGTGACACCTGGCAAGGACGGTTATCTGGGCGGCAGATCCAGCCAAAGGAACTTGCTGGCCTGCCACTCGTCGGCGGAGGTCTGACGCATCAGTAACAGTTTCAGTTGCTTACGCTTTTCGATAGGCAGCAGGATCACATCCTTTGCCCTCGCAACAATCTTTTGCTTCTCGACAAGTCTGATCATCTCGCCATAAGTAGTGTCTGGGGTGTTGTATCGCTCCTCTTTTATGTCATATTCACTTCCCGTGTTGGAATCGATCGCCAGTATCGCTTTTTCGATGCTGCCAAAATACTTTCTCAGGCAACTATAATCTATCACATTGTATGTCGTGATGATTATGTCTATCAGCTGAGCTCTCTCCTTGTTTGCCAATCCTTTGAAAAGCCTTTTGAGCTGGGCGTAACGCAGGAACTCGTTTCTGTCATGGGACCCTTTCACCTCAGCGACTGATCTACGCATCTTGCCAGAGGCCATTCGGGCTACATATTTTTCAGAGAAAGGGTGATCTGACTGACTATAAGCCAGAAAGTTCCACCGCCATTCTATCGCCCTCTCCTTAATGTGCCTCTCGACCGGATTGTTATACAGGTAGGCCAGGTTGGTTCTGATGTTCTTCTCACCGTATTTCGGAGCGCTCAAAAACGGAATTTCAAATAAGCTGTTTCCTGGAGGCCGCAATCCGGCAGGATCGTACAAATCAGAGTAGAACTCCCTGGAGAAGTCCGTGGCGACCCTCCTATGGAAAGCGCTGAAGATCATCCGGCTCTCCGATTTGACTGTTTCGTGAATATGATCATACATAAGGGCCAAGCCCATAACGTTGATTCCGAACCGTCTGGCATTCACGCAAAACACCGTGAAGAAGACAAGACAGTCCTCCAGGCAATAAAACAGCGCCGACTTACTTTTTGGCCGTCGGCAAACATGATTTGGGACATTCGGGTAAAATCTGCGGCGCCTCATTCCAATCTCCTCTTTTGAAGTTTTTCAATTCTGTTTATTTGTCGCAATTTACGAATAATCCGCTTGAAAAACTACAGTTCCCCAATTCAATTCCGTAACTCGTTGATTGTAAGGTGGTGGAGTTCCACTAGCTGATAATCAAGTGGTTCCAAATCTGACCTTTCTTTTTCGAAGAAGCTCATTTAGGGAAACTATTGAATATTAAGCATATAACAATCACGGCACCTGTATCGTCCTGAAAAAAGTTTACCTCCAAAAAGTAAACTTATGATGAATGAAAGCCAACGTTACAAGTTGCAGATGAAAGCAGCCAGCAGGATGCTTCGAGAGTACTTCAGCGGGATTCCAATTGCGAGTCTAAGCCGC
>JAGAFU010000014.1 GCA_017627955.1 Bacteroidales bacterium
GTCGCCTTTCAGAAGGCAGAACTGCGACATCATCGCTTCGCTTGACAGCACCGACACTCAATCGGGCTGTAAAACCAGATATCACGACCGCCGTCAGGAGGCATCAGGCAAAAAAGTTTTGTTTTTTGCGGAATTTAGGATACTTAAAAAGGTTGGAAGAGAATTTTTGTTACTTAAAGTCAAGATGATTATCCCTACAGCCACACATGGAATGGCCGTGAATATGTAACTCTTCCACAATTCAATGGCGATGAGGAGGCGTTCTATAGGAAACCGCAAAAGAATGATAGCGACAAGTACTCCCACCATCAATCCTACAAGCAAGGTCACGAACACAGCCATTCGTCCGCTACTTCGCTGATAATCAACCTCTTTCTTAACAGCTTCAACGGTCTCGATTCTTCGCTTTGTTTCCAGTATAAATGACGGATCATTTTTAACCTGAGGCTTATTGCTCCTGAGGTATTGTTCTATATCTAATTCTTTCATAGCCTGATCATTTCTTTGAGATGTGACCTCCCGCGGGAGAGATGATATTTAACGGTTCCCACAGGAACGCCAAGTATTGATGCTATCTCCTTGATACTCCTGTCTTCAAAATAAAAGAGTATTATAGTGACTTTCTCCTTCTGGGGTAACTTATCCAGCGCTTGATAAAGTGATTGGAACCTGAAGGAAACATCCGGCGCATATTCTGACTCGATTCTCAAAACCTCGCCTCCGTCAACCGGAACACTATCCAAATGCTGTTTCCTCAGATGGTCGATATAACAATTATAGGCTATTCTGAAAAGCCACGTCCTGAATTTGGAGAGACCGAGGAATGAACCTGATGCCACATAGGCCCGCATAAGCGTGTCTTGAGCTATGTCATCCGCCTTCTCAGAGTCTCCTGAACATAAAGCCAAAAGGAACCGCCGAAGGGGATCCTGCTCAACTTTCACAAGATCGATAAAACTTTCCTTGGTCATTGTTTACCAGAAGTCTCCAAAGCTTTCTCTTCGATCTCAATCTCCTTTGACAAAACTCTCTTCCTGATTAAGTAAACCACGAGAAGGGCGGCACCAACCACAAGCAATATTCCTCCCAAAAATATCAACAAAGAAAATCCTGTTGGAGCTGTACTAAGGTTCCAATGGCTTGCAATAATGATAATCATTCCAACTAGGGCAAAACCCACACCCAGCGCAATGAGTATAATAGAAGCTGTCAGAAGATCCAGAAGCCGCTCTTTGATACTCTTACGAAGTGGATGGTTTATCAAGAAATCAGGGTTTATCGGAGTCCCGGACTCCATGGCCTTGAGGATAATCTCAGCCATCTTGTCAGTCTGCCTTTGTTTGGCCTTCATCACCAGCCAGACAATCATTACAGGCATGACGGCACAAATAAAAATGGGTGTGAAGATATCAGCCATAGTTTCTCTTAATTAGCATTTATTAGACGTAAATTTACGGAAAAAGGTTGGAGGTTATCGAAAAATACACCCGGATAACTTATCTTCGCGCCATGAGACACTCCTTCAAAGAATGGGTCGCTGTGACCCGATATTGGTCTTTCCCGGTGTCGGTGATGCCGGTACTTGCCACTTTCGCTTGGCTTTTCAGCCGCGGCATGCTGCCCGCCGGGCCGCTCCCATACATCAATCTCATCCTTTCGATCCTTGGGGTGGTCCTGCTCCATTCCGCCGGCAACGTGCTGAGCGACTGGTACGACCACAAGACCGGGGTTGACAACGAGAAGGCCTTCGCCGTTCCGAACCTCGTGTTCCACAAGTTTGAGCCGAAGGAATATAAGACTTTCAGCATCATCCTGTTCGTCGCCGGAATCATCGTCGGGATCGTCATCACCCTTCTCAGCGGCCCGTACCTGCTGGTCGCCGGTGGGATCGGAGTCCTGCTGACCTACATGTATTCATTCCTGAAATACCGGGCCCTCGGAGACCTGGACATATTCCTGATCTTCGGCGTTCTGACCGTCCTTGGGACAACCTACGCCCTGACAGGCAGTTACCAGCCACAAGCACTGATTCTCTCCATTCCGATCGGAGTGATTACAGTTTCTGTGCTTCACGCTAACAACACCTACGACATGGTGACGGACAAGGAAGCCGGCATCAAGACTTTAGCCATGCTGCTTGGCCTCCCGAAATCAGCAGCGCTGTACCGATGCTACATGATTATTCCGTTCATCTGCATAGTGGCATACATCGCTTCAGGGCTGATGCATCCTCTTGCCGCGTTATGCTTTGTCGCGGCGATTCCGGCCTGGAAAAACCAGAAACAGGCCTCCACCTATCCACAAGCAGGCCTTGAGGCCATGAAAGGCCTGGATCAGGCCTCGGCGCAGATGCAGCTCGCTTTCTCGGGTCTACTTTCTGTCGGTTTGATAGTGGCCGGACTGTTATGAAAGATGTCAGAATCCGTCTGGCAATAGCAATCGGAACTGCGGCGCTTCTGTGGTTCTACATGTTCAGTCCCTGGACTGGAGGCTGGCCGAATTTCTGGGTCGTGATGTCCTGCTCGGCGGTGATCCTGACCACCCTCGGACTGTCCTTTACGCCTGACAGAAAGGAACTTCTGAAGATTGAGAAGCCCGCTCTCCAGATCCTCGCCGGAATAGTTATCGCCTTCGCCCTTTGGGGAATATTTTGGATCGGAGACAAGGTTTCTTCCTGGATGTTCGCATTCGCGAGGCCGGAGGTGGATTCCGTCTATGCGATGAAGACGGGACTTCCCGCATGGCTGATCGCGGTCTTGCTGCTTTGCCTGATCGGTCCGGCCGAGGAACTTTTCTGGAGGGGATATGTCCAAAGGACCATGGGCCGCATTCTGGGAGGCAAAAACCCTGAAGATAAAGCGTTTATCATGACGTCCGTCATCTATGCCCTCGTCCACATCTGGTCCTTCAACTTCATGCTGATTATGGCTGCCCTTGTGGCTGGCCTTGTCTGGGGCCTTATCTACAGGCTCCGCCCGCAAGCCCTCCCCGCCCTCATCATCAGCCACGCCCTCTGGGACGCCCTCGTCTTCGTCCTACTCCCGATCTGATTTTTCTAAATTTTAGAATTATTTTTGCGATTTTAGATAAAATTGTTATTTTTGCCAAACAAAAACAAACTATGAGAGTTATTTCAAAGAAAACACTGGTGGTTTTTTACCAGAATCACAAAGACGCGGAGACCGCTTTAGAAGAGTGGTACCAAAAGACAACTGACGCCGATTGGGAGAACTTCTCTCAGATTCGGCAAACATTCAATTCAGCCGATTATGTCGGGAACAATCGGGTAGTTTTTAACATTAAGGGAAATCAGTACAGATTGGTAACCCTGGTTCTTTTTAAGATAAAAATGATCTACATCAGGTTTATCGGGACACATAAGGAATACGAAAAAATCAAGGACATCGATAATATTTGAAAATATGACACGGTTGGAAAACGAAACGCAATATGAAGCCGCCATGAGCCGGATTGAGGAATTGCTGAGAATAGTCGATGACAACACCCCTGCAGATGACAAGAACAGCATTGAGCTTGTCATCCTTTCCAATCTCGTCGCTGACTATGAGGACATTCACTATCCCATCTCTAAGCCGTCCCTTATAGAAGTCCTGAAACTAAGGATGTACGAGATGGGTCTAAGCCAGAGTTCACTTGCCAAGCTTCTCGGAATGAACCAATCCAAAATAAGCGAGATAATCTCCGGCAAAAGCGAGCCGACCCTAAAGCAGGCGCGAACTATTTCAAAGACCCTAAACATTAGCCCTGCAATTGTTCTTGGGGTATAAGGTTGGGTAGCCAGGAAATTCCTACAAAATAGCAGTACAATTATGCGTAGAACATTCATACTTTTGCTAGGTTTCTGGTTGGCTATAACCATCTCATTTTCCCAGAACCTGCCTGACAATGCAGCCTACAAAGCCCGCATGGACTCGTTGAATACTGTGGCTGGCGCAATCATGAACGATTGGAACAAGACCATCCCGCCACACTTCATAAAGGCCATGCGCCTGGAGAAGGAGGCGAAAGAGCATCCCGAACTCAAGGATTCCCTACTTGCCATTGCCGCCATGGAGAGGGCAACCGGAGAATCACTGAAAGCATCCGCACAGGAAAAACTGAACCGGAACAGGGAGGAACGGAAGGCTCTCATGGACAAGTACTCCCTTGTGTTTGAAGACGCATTCCCTTACTTTTTGATGCGCGGTCAATTCTCGAAAGACAGTCTATCTGTCCTTCTAAGGAAATCTTCCGCGGAAATTAGGCGCTCCTCCGCCGGAAAGTCGCTTAGAAAGTACATCAAGAACGATCAGCTTGCTGAGGGGGACCGCTTCCGGACATTCCGTTGCGCTGATGTGAATGGGAAAAGATTTGACTGGAGTCTTATCAAAGGCAAAAAAGTTCTGCTTGTTCATGACGGACTCTGGTGCATGAATCATGGAATGGACAATACCGCTTTCAGGAAATATCTTGAGCACCTACGGAAGGAAGCTCCGGATTGCGTCCCTTTGATCATTGTCAACTGTGAGAAACCAGAAGACCTCCGGAAGGCTATCGAAGAATACGGCATTCAGGAATTCCATGTGGTGAGTGAATTCAACAAGACCAATGGCGTACTGAACTGGCTTTACAACGACCAATCGACACCGACATGCCATCACATAGACGAGCGCAGCATCATCGTAAAGACCACGGAAGGTGTTGATATAGATTACATTGAGAAAGAGTTCTTAAGGATCAGATAACGATAATCCCGACAGCGAAGAATCCGTAAACCTGAAATTCACCTTCCCATTTGAATGCCATTCCAGCGGCTTACAATGCAGATTCACAGGGAAGGCCAGTCAAAATCGCCTCGCTTTCCCTGCCAAAATGCCTTACAGTAAGCCACAGGCCATACCTTCTGGGAAGGTGATTTACCACTACCCCAGATGTCTACAAAATTCCAGGTCCGGCTTTGGAATCCCAATAATAGATAAGTACCTATCGGCGACATATCGCATAAACATGTTCTCTTGCGCAACTGTTTGACAATTGTTGGAACTTCAGAGGCAAGAACGACTTTTTCTTTTTTTAACTATAATAAATAGTTGCAAAATTCAACAGCGATAGTTATATTTGCTGGTGGATGTTCATATTCAATTGTTTATGAGAAAGCTGACACACAAGGAAGAAGAGATCATGAAACTGTTCTGGGAGAACGGAGGGATGTTTGTGAAAGACATGCTTGAGACACTCCCAGATCCGAAACCGCACATCAACACGGTCTCGACCCAAGTAAGGATCCTTGAGAAAGACGGATTTCTGGACCACAAGCAGTACGGCGGAAGTTTCCAGTATTTCCCGATAGTCTCAGAGGAAGAGTACCGCGGACAATCCCTTTCTGGTCTGATCAAGAACTGGTTCGGGAATTCCTACAAAAGCGCTGTCTCCACCCTCCTGAAAGATGAGAAGATCAGCGTAGATGATCTCAAGGAATTGATCGCGGAGGTCGAGAAGGCCAAAGACAAAAAGTAACAAGATGGAAGCCCTGGTCTTATATTCATTGAAAGCTTCAGGAGTGACTACGGTCTTCTACCTTCTTTGGCGTGTCCTCCTCAGGAAGGAGACCCTGCACCGGCTCAATCGGGTGATTCTGGTCCTGACGCCCGTCCTGTCCATGATTCTTCCTCTATGCGTGATAACTATCCGCAAGACTGTCCCCGGCCCGGGACCCGAAGCCAACGCCGCCGCGGGAGCTCTGAAAGAAGTATCGATCCACGACACTAACCTCTGGACTATCTTCGGGGTCATCTACCTTGCGGGAGTAGCTCTCGCCCTTTTGAAGATCGGATGGTCCACCATAAGATTATCCATGCTGCTAAAAGAAGGCGAGAAGCATATTCTCGAGGACGGAAGCACCCTCGTAATCACAGAGAAGAGTCTCCCGCCGTTCAGTTGGATGGGGCACATAGTCATGTCAAGAAAGGATTACGAGAGTGGTAATCAGGAGATTATCCTCCACGAACAGGCCCACATCCACCTGCTTCACTCCATGGACATCATGCGGACCGACCTTCTGGCGGCCTTCCAATGGTATAACCCCTTCATCTGGGCGCTTGGAGCTGACCTGCGGGGAATACATGAGTACGAGGCCGATGAATATGTGATCAAAGAGGGGGCAAATCCAACTGAATATCAACTGTTTCTGATTAACAGGGCGGCACTGGCGAACGGCCTTTCTCCTGTCAGCGGCCTTCAATCCGGGACGATAAAAGGGAGAATCGAGATGATGTTGAAAAACCGGACTGATTGGAAAGCCGGTCTTAAGGCCCTGTACATCATCCCGGTCATAGTCCTCACGCTGATAGCTTGTTCCAAGACTGTCACTGAATACGAGGATCCCGCACCAGTCGCGGAAGAAGCCGAACTGATCCCTTTCCAGCTTGTTGACGAGGCAGATCCCCTTCCTTACCAACTTGTCGAGAGGAAGCCGACTTTCAACGGAGGTGACGCCAATGAATTCAGCAAATGGGTCAACACGCGACTTAATTACCCTCAAGAAGCTAAAGACCTCAATATCCAAGGAAAGGTTGTCTTGCAATTCACCGTCGCAAAGACCGGTAATGTAAAGGATGTCAGAGTCTTGCGAGGCATTGACCCGCTTCTGGACAAGGAAGCGGTAAGAGTCGTTTCCGCCTCTCCAAAATGGGCACCAGGTTTTCGAAATGAGAAAAGAGTTGACGTCACGTACACCTTCCCGGTAATATTCCAACTGAGATGAAAACTACCGCTAAACTGCTTCTGACGGTGACGCTTATGTCGCTGGCAGTGACTCTGAAAGCCCAGGACGCATCCCCTCTCGCCGAGGCAAGGGAAGCCATTGCCCGTTATGAATATTCAAGGGCTATTGAGCTGCTGGATAAGGCTTTGGAAAGTGCCAAGGACGCGTCAGAGATTAGGGATCTGTCGCTCCAGAAAGCGCGGTGCCAGAAGAAGATGCTGCGCTATGACGCCGCGGCCGAGACCCTTGCTTCTGTCATGAAACCCGGGGCGCTGGATGTGGAGGTGGCCGGCGAGCTGGCCGATTGCCATGTCAGTTCAGGGAAACTAGCGGACGCTCTCGGCCTCTACAACATCCTTTCCATGCAGCATCCAGAGAACCTGTATTTCTCGATCCAGAAAGCGTCGCTATTATTCAAAGTCAACGACTTCCAGGGATGTGCGGCCCAAGGGAAAGCTATCTGCGCCAAGGACTCCATCCCCTCGATACTCTCGTTAATCGGAGCCAGCCTGCTGAAAATGGGGCAGGTTGACTCATCCCTGGCATATTACCGGAAATCATTGAGGCTCAACCCTTCCAACCCCAACACCGTTGCCAGTATCTCGAACATATTGTTAGGCAAGAAGGACTATGATGGGATCATATCGATGGCAAATGGTTTTCTGGAACATTACCCTGAGAACATGACTGTAGCCCAGATCCTTGGAGTCGCTTATTACCTCAAAGAGGACCAGGACAACGCCTACGAGGTCTTCAAACAGCTCAGAAAGGACGGGGACGAGTCCTACGGGACGATGTATTATTCCGGGCTCAACGCCTTGGCCCTAAATAGGTTTGAAGTGGCGCAAGAATGCTTTGACAACGCTTGGCAGATAGATTCCACGGACGCCAAACTCGCCGCCAGTTATGCTACGGCGATAATAAAGGATCGGTTCTCGTTGCCGAAACAGAAGAAGGCGGAATATTTATTCAACAAAGCGTTGGAGCTATCTGAGCCAGATCCGGGACTGATGTACAGGATAAACAATGGGTTGGGGCAAATATATTACCTGACATCGAACTTCCCCAAGGCCTTGCCTTACTTCAAGGCAGCTTACGAGTACAACTCCGAAGACATATCCCTCTTGGTCAAGATAGGCTATTGCCACCGGATCAAGAAGGAATACAAAACAGCGCTCCAGTACTACGAGAAATATCTCAAACTCGGCAAGGAAGGTACCAAGAACTACAACTTCGCCAAGGAAGAAGCCACCTTCGTCAAGTCCGAGCTCCACATGCTCGAATAACGGATTACAGGATTTTTCTATTTAAATATTCTGAATTTCGAAATATTTCCTATCTTTGCAAAAAAGAATGGAGAGATGAGAGTCGTGTCGCACAGGAAATTGAAGGAGTTCTATGAGACTCCCGGAAGGGAAGATTCTAAGATAGCGCTGGAGCGATGGTATCATCTTGCCCTTGAGGCGGAATGGTCAGGGCTGACGGACATACGGAAAGACTTCCAGTCAACCGACTACGTGGGGAACCAACATTACGTGTTCAACATCAGGGGCAACCGCTACAGACTTGTTGTGGTCATCAAATTCATCATGGGTTACGTGTTTATAAGATTCGTGGGGTCGCATGAGGAATATGACAAGATTAACGCGAAGGAGGTTTAATATGGGCAGGTTTACTCAAATGCAATACGAATACGCTCTGGAGAGGATCGAGGATCTTCTCCCGCTTGTGAATGACGAGACAGATCCTGGCAGCAAGGAAGCCTTGGAGCTTTCCCTGATGTCAGATGTCGTAATAGAGTATGAGAAAGAGCATTTTCCGATTGAGAAGCCTTCGCCGGCGGAACTGATCGAACTTGCTCTTGAAGAGAAGGCGATAAGCCAGAAAGCGCTGGCAGAGACAATAGGAGTCAGCCCCTCCAGAGTAAATGACTATGTAAAAGGCAAATCCGAACCCACTCTAAGGATAGCGAGCCGGATTTGCAAAGCGCTTGACATCACTCCCGCGGCGATGATGGGTCTCTAAGCCCCGAGGCAGGCCTGACGGTCCAGAATCAGTTGGTTTTTAAGGGCTTCCAAAGAGTCGAATCGGCGCTCGTCACGGATCTTCCTAAGGAAAGTCACCTTGAGATCAAGGCCGTAGATGTCCTCGTCGAAATCAAAGATATTAGTCTCGACAGTCCGGTCTCTGCCAGCATTGACCGTGGGCCTTGTACCGATGTTGCACATTCCTTTGAATAGTCTCCCAAGAGACTCCACCTCAACCGAATATACCCCATTGCCAGGCAGCAGTTTTAGAGGCTCGTAGAGCCGCATGTTCGCCGTCGGGAAGCCGATGGTGCGTCCGAGCCTGTTTCCGGCCACAACAACGCCTGTAAGCGAGTAACGATAGCCGAGCATTTCCTCCGCGGTCTTTATATCTCCCGCGGCTATGGCTTCCCGGATCTTGGTCGAGCTGACAACTGTCCCAAGGGGTGTCTCCAGGCTCCGGGTACGGATAACGTCCAGACCGACCTCCCGGGCCACAGCCTCAATCTCGTCAGGGCTTAGAAGGTCGCTGCCGATCCGGTTGTCATATCCCAGAAGGATAGCCCGGCCCCCAAGACGTCCCATTATGTACTCCTGAAGGTATTCTTTTGTCGTCAGACGGCTGAACGCCTTGGTGAAGGGGATGACCTCCACCTTGTCGATTCCAAGCCCGTAGAGGAGTTCTTTTTTCTCCTGGAGACTTGTCAGCAGCCGCAGGTTCCGGGCATCGTCCTGAAGAACATTGCGGGGATGAGGCCAGAAGGTGACGACCATACTCTCGTCACCCCTGTCCTTCGAAGCTTCGACAAGCCTCTCAAGCACAAGACGGTGCCCGAGATGGACACCGTCAAAAAAGCCTGTGGCTACAACCATTTCACCAGCTCGAAGTCCTGCCTGTGCGGCATCAGCGGATTCTTGGCGTACATCCTGGCCGCCACCTGGTACATTCCGGTCTTGTCCGGAACGATCTGGGTCTGGTACTTGGCGATTCCGTCATTGAACTCCACCACCTGGTACTCGTACCTCTCCTGGATGTGGAGCTTGTGCTTGGAATCCATCGTGGCGAAGAGTATCTCGACCCCGATGTCCTCCGGACTGAGGTCACCGATGTTCAGGACCACCTCGACCTTGAGACTGTTGCTCATGGAAAGGGAATAGGAAGCGTCGGGCTGAGTCTGTGAGATAACCTCGATGTTCTTCCACTCGCGGCGGACCTTCTTCTTCCAGGCGGAAATCTTCCTCGCGAGACGGAAGTCATCGGAGTTGATCTCGGCCGCTCTCTTGGCCTGAGGAATATAGTACTGGTTGCAATAGTCGGTCAGCATCCTGTTGGTCGTGAAGTTGCTGGCGACCTTGGCGATGGTGTTCTTGATATATCCTACCCACTTGGGTGAGAGACCGAGCTTGGGGTCAATATCGTAATATGCGGGAGCGATCTCGTTCTCGAGAATCGTGTAGATTGTCGCGGCGTCAAGCTCGTTCTGGTAGCCCTGGTCGTCGTAGGCCCTTTCCTGCGGCAGAGCCCAACCGGCACCTTCCTTATAACCCTCGACCCACCATCCGTCAAGCACCGAGAAGTGCATGACTCCGTTCATCGAGGCCTTCTCTCCGGAAGTTCCGGAAGCCTCCTGGGGCCTTGTGGGGTTGTTCATCCAGACATCAACGCCCTGGACCAGCCTCTTGGCGAGACGGATGTCGTACCCGGGGACAAAGACGATCTTGCCGAGGAACCTGTCCTGCTTGGAGATCTCAACGATTCTCTTGATGAGGTCCTGTCCTGCCTTGTCGGCCGGATGTGCCTTACCAGCGAAGAGGAACTGCACCGGATGCTCGGGATCGTTGACGATGGCGTCAAGCCTGTCAAGATCGGAGAACAACAGGGTGCCCCTCTTGTAGGTGGCGAAACGGCGAGCAAACCCGATGGTCAGCACATCGTCCCTGAGGTTTTCCTGGATGGCGACAATCTGGCTCGGGGAGTAATGGTTGCAAAGCGTAGAGTCGGAGATTGTCTCCTTGACGACCTTGATCAGTCTGGATTTCAACACCTTCCGTGTCTCCCAAACTTCCTCATCACTCACCTTGTAGATCCCTTCGAAACAGGACTTGTCGTAGTGGTGGGTCTTGAACTCGGGGCCGAAGACCTTGGCATGGACTTTCTGCCACTCGGCAGCCGCCCAGGTCGGATAATGGACACCATTGGTGACATAACTGATGAAGAGTTCCTCGGGAAGATACCCGGGATACATCCTGTTGAATATGTCCTTGCTGACCTCCCCATGGAGCCAGGAGACGCCGTTGACGTTCTGAGACAGGCTGGAGGCCAGGAAACTCATGCTGAACTTCTCGTTCTGGTCGGAGCCGTTTGGCTTTCCGAGGGACATCATAGTCTCCCAGTCGATCTTAAGACGCTGGGGATAGTGGCCGATGTACTTCCTGAGGAGTCCCTCGTCAAACGAGTCGTGACCGGCGGGAACCGGGGTGTGGGTCGTGAAAAGAGATGAAGCCCTGACGACCTCGACGGCCTCGCCGAAGTCGAGGTTCTCCTCCTGGACATATTCACGGAGCCTCTCAAGCCCGGTGAAAGCGGCATGACCCTCGTTGCAGTGATAGATCTGGGGATTGATGCCGAGTTTCCTCAAGGCTCGGATACCGCCGACTCCAAGGACCAGCTCCTGCTTCAGGCGGTTCTCCCAGTCGCCACCATAAAGGTGATATGTGACCTGACGATCCTCAGGGAGATTGGCCTCGTAGTCAGTGTCGAGGAGATAGAGGTCGGTGCGTCCGACCGCCACTTTCCAAATTCTCGCGGTGATGTTCCTTCCAGGGAAAGCCACGCTGGTGGTAACCCAGTTGCCGTTCTCATCAAGCACAGGCTCCGCCGGGATCTTCGTGAAATCCTGGGCGTCGTACTGGGCCACCTGCTCTCCCTGGCCGGTAAGGACCTGGGTGAAATAACCGTACCTGTAAAGGAAGCCCACGGCGACGAGATTGACGTTCATGTCGCTGGTCTCCTTAAGGTAATCTCCGGCGAGGATTCCGAGACCTCCGGAATATATCTTGAGGGAAGTGTCCAAACCGTATTCCATGCAGAAATACCCGATGGAAGGATCGGTACGCTCCGCTTTCAAAGCCATGTATTCGTTAAACTCATCCATCACGGCCTTGTAGTTCTGAAGGAAGGTCTCATCCTTGGCCAACTTATTGAACCTCTTGATACTCACAATGTCAAGAAGAGCCATGGGGTTATGCCTTGTGTCGTGCCACACCACGGAGTCGATGGATTTGAACAGGGCTTTGGCGCTCTCGTTCCAGCACCACCAAAGGTTCTTTGAGAGAGTCTCAAGCCCTGAAAGGGCCTCGGGGAGGTGACGCGTGACCATCACGCTTTTCCATGCGGGGGAATTGATTTCTATTTTGTTGTATGCCATTGGTTTGTCTTTGTTAAGATCGTCGGGGTAAGCGCCCAGGGCATCGATAACCTTGCCCAGGGCAATTGAATAAGCCTCTTTGTAGTACTGGATCTGGTTCTCCCAGAGGGCGATGGTCGAGACATCCTTGGCGGAGTCCATATAGGTCTTCCTGCCATCATCGTCCAGGGCGGCAATCTCCCTCACTCTGGCGACGACACCGTCAACCACCTCGAAATAATTGGAATCGTTCCTGTCCAGTACAGTGATTCCGGGATGCTCCTTGCCATAATGGCTCCTGACCCACATTCCGAATCCGGAAAGGCTCGTGGTGAGTGAGGGGATCCTGAAAGCGAGGCTCTCCAGCGGGGTGTAACCCCAAGGCTCGTAGTAGGACGGGAAAAGGGTGAGATCCAATCCGGCGAGAAGGTCGTAGTACTTCTTGCCGAAGACCCCGTCATTGCCATTGAGATAAGAGGGGATGAAATACACCTTGACGCGGCTTCCCTTCTCATTGTTGAACCCAAGCTCCCTGAAACGCCTTGTAATCACGTCCGACCAAGGGTCCATCAGATAATGTGAGACCTGGGTGGTGTAGGCGGGATCCCCGGCACCGGAAAGCTTGGCGACAAGCTCCTTGTCAGCTCCGTTGTGCCCGGAAGGGATCATAATGAACGCCTGAATATCCCGTCCCACCGGGTCGGTGTCGGAAAGCTTCTTCAAGGCGTCGATGAACACGTCAATACCTTTGTTACGGTATTCGTAACGGCCGCCTATTCCGATCAATATGGCGTCTTTGGAGACCTCCTCCCCGCTCATCGCGGCGGCGACAGCGATCAGCCTCTCACGGGCAGCCTTGCGTTTCTGGGCGAACTCCTCGTCACTCGCCGGAGTGATGCTGTTCTCGAACCCGTTAGGGGTCACCACATCGACTTTCCTGCCAAGGAACCTCTCGCATTCCTTCGCGGTGATCTCGCTCACCGTTGTGAAGGCGTCCGCCCACTGCGCCGAGATCTTCTCGATCGAGTGACGGGCCACCACACCGAACTGATGGGCCTTCTGATCAGCGTCGAAAAGGGCCATGGAATCGTACAGCGGCAGGTTGTTCCCAGCCAGGCAGCGTCCGATGACGGTGGCGTGGGTCGTAAAGACCGTAGCCACAGGAATCTTCGTGTCCTTCAAGTACAGAAGGCCTGATCCGGTCTGCCACTCATGGAACTGGGCGACCACCTTGTCGGCGGAGTTGAGATTGAACTTGTAGAAACTCTCGATGACATGCCCCGCGGCATAGCCGAAAAGCACATTCTCCTTGTAGTCCCAGTTGCCGGAAATGGAATCCACCCCGAAACGTTTCCAGTACTCAGTCAGAATGTCGTTCTGCCTTGTCAGGTACTGCTTGAAATCCACCAGAATGGCTATAGGCTTCCCCGGCACGTTCCACCTTCCGACCCGGACGCGAAGTCCCTCGGAAGCGGCCTGAGCTTTCCATAGAGTGTAAAGGTGGTTGTCTTCGATGAAATCAGGATTGCTCTCTGTGTCCATCCATACATCCGGACCTATCAGAATGTGATGTTTGTGGAGTTGGCTCTTGAGGTAAAGCGACTTGGTCGCTATGACCGTGTAGATACCTCCTACCTTGTTGCAGACTTCCCAGCTGACTTCGAAAAGGTAGTCCGGATTAATCAGTTCTTTCGTCATTTATCACTTTTTCTTTTTAACGGTTGTCTTGGTTGTCTTCGCGGCCTTGGCGGGAGCGGCCTTGGCCTGGACGGCCTTCTTAGGGGCAGCGGGCTTCTTAGGAGCAGCCGCCTTCTTAGGGGCAGCCGTCTTCTTAGGGGCGGCGGGCTCCTTTGGCGGCACAGGCTGACCGAATGTGGCGACAGCGTCATCAAGCCTGATGATGAAGTCGCTCAAGGCGTTCATGTAATTGATGAAAGCCTCATAGGGAGTATTGTACGGGTTGAAATAGCTGTGCACTTCCCCGTCGGAGAAGAACTTGGTGCTCATGTAATAGAGATGGTCGCTCTCCTGCAGATGGCCGAAATCCTCCCAGAGGACGGCATTGTTCAGAAGCGCGAGTTTCTCCGACTGGTCGTAAAGCTTGTTGAAAGCGTCCTGCTGGAGCTCGTTGCCGAGCCAGGCGGTCACATCCCTCTCCTCATCAGCCCATGAGATCGGATCCGGGACCTCGATCTCAGCGACAGGTTTGTGCTTGCGGGTGGCGAGAGTGGGAGTGGTGAACTCGAATTCTCCGTCAGAGATGACAGCGTCCGGAAGGGACTTCATGAACTCGAATATTCCGGAAGCCTCCTTCTGATGCTCCCCGAAGGTCTCATAATCCATGAAGAGGTTGACGATGTCACCCTCGGCCGCTTTGACCCATGAAAGGAACTTGTCCGCGGTAAGGGGCCAGTCGGACCAGCCTCTGTCGGAGAAACGGAACGCGATGTCGTCGCTGAGCTTGTAGTTCCTCAACAAAAGCTTGAGCCCCGGCTCGATGGGGTTGGTGTAGACAAAGTCCGGGCTCTTCCATCCGAGAATGTGACGGGCGCCCTCAGTCAGCATGGTCTTGAAACCAAGGTCATACACCTGCTTTCCGATGTTGTCGGAATAGATCAGCTCAGTGTTCCTAAAAGCCTTGGGAGTCACTCCGAAGTGATCCTCGATGGCCCTCACGTGCTTCTCCACCTGATGGCGGAACTCACCCTCATTGGCAAGTGAAGCGAGAGAGTGGTAATATGTCTCCGCAAGGAACTCCACCTGGCCGGTGTCAGCGAGATCCTTGAAACTCTTGACCACCTCAGGCTCGTACCTGTCGAACTGCTCAAGGGCTGAGCCAGTGATCGAGAAGGTGACCTTGAAATCCTTGCCGTGCTTCTTAATCAAATCCAGAAGCAATTGGTTCATAGGGAGATAGCACTTCTGGGCAATCCTGTGGAGGATAGTCCTATCGGTGTAATCGTCGTAATAATGTGAGTCCTTGCCGATATCAAAGAAACGATACAATCTCAATCTTGTCGGCTGGTGGACTTGGAAATATAGACAGACACTTCTTTTCATGGCTGGTTATTTTATGACAGATTCATATACTTTTTTCATCTTGGCCGCCGCATGGTTCCACTTGAGGCGGTTAACTTCCTCATAACCTTCCTTGGCCGCGAAATCAGCCAGGGCAGGGTAATTCAGGAGGGCGTAGATGTCGTCCGCCATCGCGTCGACATCCCAGAAGTCCACCTTGAAGGCGTACTTCAAGACCTCCGCGGCTCCGGATTGGTTGGAGATGATCGAAGGGACGTTGCTTCGCATGGCCTCCAGCGGGGAAATCCCGAAAGGCTCAGAGACCGAAGGCATGATGTAGACATCCGAGAGGGCGAACATCTTCTGGACATCGGTCCCCCTAAGGAATCCGGTGAAATGGAAACGGTCGGATATTCCCAGACGGGCGGCGTGGCGGATACAGCGGTTCATCATGTCACCGCTTCCGGCCATCACGAAACGCACTCCCGTGGTCCTCTTCAAGACCTTGGCGGCCGCCTCTATGAAATATTCCGGTCCCTTCTGGAAGGTGATCCTGCCGAGGAAGGTCACGACTTTGTCCTTCACTCCCCTCTCGACATGTAGGTTCTCACGACCGCTGAAATCAACGGCGTTATGGACGGTCACGACCTTGTCCGGGGATATTCCGTACTTATTGATGACTATGTTTCTGGTCAAGTCACTCACGGCCATTACCTTGTCGGCCGCCTCCATGCCTCTCTTCTCGATGTTGAATACCCTGGAGTCGATCATGTCCTCGGTGCCACGGTCGAAAGACGTGGCATGTACATGCACGACAAGAGGCTTGCCGGTGAGCTCCTTGGCGGCGATACCGGCAAGGTAGGTGAGCCAGTCATGGGCGTGGATAACGTCGAACTCATCCTGATGCTCGACGGCGATCGTGCCGCCTACCATGGCGTAACGGGCGACCTCCTCAAGAAGGTTTGAACCGTACTTGCCGGAGAAACGGTACTTGGTCCCGTAGATGCTGTCCGTGGAGACCTCACGATGCTTTTTCTCAGCCTCGACCAGCTCGTAGAACTCGTCGGGATTAGTGTAAGGAATCATGTTGGACCCGACCCTGACGAAGCGGACCTTGTCCAGGAACTCGTCGACGGAAGAGGCCACCGACATGACTCTCACGTCGCTGGCGTTGATGATCGTGGCGACGCTCCCGTCCTCGTCTCCCGAAGCTGAAGGCATCACGAAGAGTGTCTCGACTCCGTTCTCGGCGAGCCCTTTGACAATGCCATAGCAGGCTGTGCCCAGCCCACCGGCGATGTGGGGAGGAAACTCCCACCCGAACATAAGAACTCTCATGGACTATTCCTCCTTGAATTTATTGATAGCGTAATCGGCGATAAGCAGCGCTGAAGTGCTGAGCGCCGACGAGATAGCCCCGTGCGGCTCATGGGGCGGATCACCGTCATAAAGCTCAGAGAAGGCTCCGACGCCGTGCTTGTTGAGATCCTGGTAGAATCCCTCGACCAGCCATTCGGCCTTCTTGACGAACGAAGGACCCTTGAACCTGAATCCCACCCAGATGTAAGGGGCGAGAAGGAAAACCCTGGTGCTGCCACCGTGATAGGCAAGGTCCCTCTCGTGCTGGGATCCCTCATAGACACCTTTATAATCCACGCTTCTCGGAGAAAGGGTGCGGATTCCGCGCCTTGTGACAAGCTCATTCTCAATGACATGAAGCACCGAGCTGGCAACCTCTGGCTCAACGGGCATGTCCTCCTCGAGCAAAGCGTAAATCATGTTGGGGCGCACTTCGAGATGCTGCCCGGCATTATCAACATAATCGGCCAGGTAACCGGCCCTTGCGTTCCAGAAAGTCGGCTGGTAATTCTCCTTGACCAAAGCCTTGATCCTGGACCACTCCTTGACAAAAGCGCCGTCAGGATCCCCGTACTTGGTTTCCATGTCCAGGGCAAAAGCGATCGAATGATACCACAAAGCGTTGGTTTCCACTTGATAGCCAGCTCTTTCCGTGACAGGTCTCCCGTCTATGTAAGCGTTCATCCAAGACAAGGCCCAGCCCTCAAGCTGTGCCCAGAGCAGGCCATTGGGCTGCATGGCCACCTCCGCCCTGTGACCGGGCAGATAGCTTTCCAATATTCCTTTGACGACAGAACCGTATTTGGCCCAGACTTGCCGGGGATCAGCCCCGAAGCTGACATATTGCCTTAGAGCTCCCGCGAGTCTCAAGGGAGCCTCGACCTGGGTTGTCCTGTGGAAGAGCCTCTCCTGCTCGTCGGCGATCAGGTTGTCAAGGATCTCCTCGAAAGAAGCCTTGTCACCCGTGGCGAACAAGGTAAGTCCCGGAGCGGCCATCAGCGTTTCCCTCAACAGGCCGGTGTACATCCATGAGAAACCGGCAGTCACCTTCTTTTCCCCGTTCCTGTCCTGGATCAGCAGATCGGCGCAGTGGACAAGCTGGTCGTGGAAAGAGGTGATCTCGGGAGCCTTGGCGACCAGGGCATCAAAATGGCGCTTGAGTCCGGCCGGATTCACTTCGGCGACCGAGGCGGAGAACACGATGGCGTCCCCTTCCTTCATGTCGACCTCAAAATGTCCGGGCACGTAAAGATCCTCCCGGCAGTCGAATCCGCGCCTGTACTCGTCGGAATATGTCACACCCTTGTACCAGCAAGGAGTGGAGATGAAAGCCACCCCCTTGGTGTTGAACTGTACATTCAGGTCAGGGAAGCCGTCGTAGAGGTTCCACGCCATGCCGTTGGGGACCTCCCATCCTTGCTGCCTCGCGGACGGGTTCTCATTTGTCAAGGCATGAATATCCCTGAAAGCGAGGAAAGGAGTCAGGAGGAGCCTGACCTTCGCCGGGGCGTTGAGCAGGTCGTAGCGGACCATGACCTGGTCCGCGTCCGGGACGAGAAGGATGGTCTTGGTCAGCACCATGCCTCCAACCTTGTAGGTGATCTTCGGCACCGGATCGGCCTCGAAATCGATGATGTATTTGTGCCCTCTGGGCTCGTAGATGTCGCCGTAGCAGTGGATACCGAGGTTGAACTGCTTTCCGTTCAGCACTAGGCTCTCGTCCATGGAGGAGAGAAGCAGATGCTTCCTGCCCCCGAACTTGTCCACCGGTACCGCCAGTAGACCGTGGTAACGCCTTGTGTTGCAAGTGACAATCGAAGTGTTGCAATAGGCTCCGGTCTTGTTGGCGCTGATAATCTCCCTCTTGAGTGAATACGAGAGATTGACCAGCTCCGACTTGTTGAATTTCAGAAAAGCCATAATCTGTTTACTTTTTCTTCTAATCTTCTTTTCTCAGCACGAGCGCGCATCGGCTCGGCAAATAAAGCCTTAGGAGCCCGTCTATGGTGAAGTGGATGGAATCCGCGGCCAGCCGCGAGAACCCGTCGAACCTCTCCTCGTCGGAATCCAGGACTTTCACATACTTTCCCCCAGGGGCCTCAAAGCCATAATCGGCGAACGATTCCACCGGGTTGAAACTGACCGCGAAGATAAGATTTTTACGCTTGAATATCAAGATTTTCTTTTCCTCATCAGCCCTCAAAAGCTCCGGCTTGGAAGACAGTATCCCATACTTTCTGGCAAGACCGATCATGGCCTTGTCAAACTCCCTCAGGCAGCCGTACCGGAGGGAATCATTGTCCGACAAGGACCAGAGCCTCCTCGCATGGTCAAAGCTCCATCCGTTACCCTCCCTCGGGAAATCGATCCACTCGGGATGGCCGAACTCGTTGCCCATGAAATTGAGGTAACCGTTCCCGGCAGTGCCCAGGGTGGCGAGACGGATCAGCTTGTGGAGAGCTATTCCCCTGTCAACCAGGAGGTTCTTGGATCCTTTCTCCATCGAGAAATACATTTCCTTGTCGATCAGGCGGAATATTATCGTCTTGTCGCCGACGAGGGCCTGGTCGTGGCACTCGGCGTAACTGATGGTCTTCTCGTCGGAGCGCTTGTTGGTGAGCTCGTACCAAATCTCCCCGGGACTCCACTGCTCGTCAGTTCTCTCTTTTATCCACTTGATCCAATGGTCGGCGATTCCCATGGCCATCCTGAAATCAAAGCCGACTCCTCCGGCGGCGAAAGGCGCGGCCAATCCGGCCATTCCGCTGACATCCTCAGCGATAGTGATCGCCGAGGGTTTTATCTCCCGGATGAGCATGTTCGCCAGGGCCAGATAAGTCACCGCGTTCTCATCCACCCCGGAGTCGAAATACAGCTTGTAGTCCCCGAAATCCTTGCCGAGCCCGTGGTCCCAATAGATCATGCTGGTGACCCCGTCGAAGCGGAAACCGTCGAGGTGATATTCCTCAAGCCAGAACTTGCAGTTCGACAGCAGGAACCTGACAACCTCATCCTTCCCGTAGTCAAAGCAGCGGGAACCCCAGGCCGGATGATGGCCTTGAGGCCCTTGATAGAAATACAGGTCGTCACGTCCGTCGAACAGGCCGAGCCCTTCCGCCTCGTTGTCCACGCTGTGGGAGTGGACAATGTCCATCACGACAGCTATTCCCATTCCATGCGCGGCGTCGACAAGGGCTTTGAATTCCTCCGGAGTACCGAACCTGGAGCTCAAAGCGAAGAAATTCGACACCTGGTAGCCGAAAGAGCCGTAATACGGGTGCTCCTGGAGAGCCATTATCTGGATCGTGTCGTACCCCAGATCTTTGACCCGAGGCAGGACATCCCTACGGAACTCACTGAAAGTGGATACTTTAGGCTCCTCTGAACTCATCCCTATGTGACACTCGTAGATCAGCGGATGAGGCCGACGCAACACTTTGTCATGTTTCCACTCGTAGGGCTCCGCCGGATCCCAGACCTGGGCGCAGAAAACCTTGGTCTGAGGGTCCTGGACAAGCCTCCGGCAATATGCGGGGATCCTTTCGCCCCCGCCTCCGGGCCACTCGACGAACAGCTTGTACAAGTCGCCGTGACTGAGGAAAAGCCCGTCAAGACGCAGTTCCCAGTTACCTTCCCCCGCCACTTTGAACTCGTATGCGGAGGTTCGTTTCCAATTGTTGAAATCCCCGACAAGGTAGATCCTCGAAGCGTTAGGGGCCCATTCCCTGATCACCCACGACCCGTCGGCTTCTTTGTGGAGCCCGTAGTACAGATGGTTGTTGATCCCGGAAGACAGGCTGCCGCCAGATGGGACAATCTTGTCCCGGGCAGCGAGAATCCGCTCGTGGCGGGCCTCTATGGCGTCCTTGTACGGCTCAAGCCAAGGGTCCGTCTGATATATTTTCTTGATTTTACTCATAGCTTTACAATATACGAAAAATATACGTCAGGTTGTCCTCTCGGCTCGGGATTTGTTGAAAAGGATGAAAAAGATTAAATTTGTGGAATTATTGTCTTTGCCTTCACGCATGAGAGATGCCTTGAGAAGAATCTGGTTCCCGCTGCTTGTGGTGTGTGTCATATCACTCCACGCTATCGGCATGGGCAACCGTCCGGCGACCGGTGATCCCGGTTACGCCATCGTGACCGCGGAGAAGCCCCAAGGACCTGACACCATCAAGTACCGGAACATATTCATTAAAGGGACTTCCGGGAAGATCTCGGAATACGACACCTCGACTTTCCTTGAGCTGTTCGACACGATCCCGGCCATCACGGCGAGGGACACGATATTCCCCCCGGACTCATTGAAGGAAACAGACCCCTTCCGGTACAAATACTATGTCGCGATCATCGATTCACTCATCCACAGCATAGTTGTCGACTCCCTCAAGCAGGCTGGAGACTCAATCGACTGGCCGAGAGTCGACTCCCTATTCAGCATCGAGCAGGTGATCCGCAAGAAGGCCGCTTTCGACGCGTGGTATGCCTCCCTGTCCAAGGCCGACAAGAAGAAATACGACGTGGAGCAGAAGGAAAAGCTCAAGAGACATCTGGCGGACAGTGTCCAGACAGTCAAAGACAGCCTCACCGCGATCAAGGACAGCATCCGGCAGAGCACGCCGAGGATCCTGGAGACCTTCGCGGTGCCGGACTCCTTGCTCTACAAGCGCATCATCCAGTGGACTCATGAGCGGGAATTCCACAAGATGGACATCCAGATCCCCGACACGTCCGCGAATTTCCGGTTCCATGATTATCCCTTCTTCAGGAAAGACGTCAACGCGACCTGGCTCGGAGTCGCCGGTTCCGCCGTCCAGTATTACGACTATTTCAACAGGAACAGTCAGAACGGAGTCTTTTTCTATGAGCCCTTCGAGTCGTGGACCTATTCCGCCAAGACCCTTCCGTTCTACAACACCAAGACCGCCTACACGGAGCTTTCCTACACCGGAACCCTTTTCGCCAACACCCAGAAAGCGTCCGACAACCTCCACATCCTGACAAGCCAGAACATATTCCCGGAACTGAACTATACCCTCGAGTATAACCGTTTCGGCGGCAACGGGATCATGGAAAATGAGAAAACGGCCAACAAGACTCTTTCTCTATCAGTCAATTACACCGGCAAGAAATATCTCCTGCACGCCGGCTACATCAATAACAGGATCATCCGGAATGAGAACGGCGGTACCACCGACAACAGCATGGTCAGGGACACCACGCTCGATGCCCGCGAGTATCCGGTCCACCTCTCCCAGGCCAGCAGCAAACTTCTCAGGAAGACAGTCTTCCTTGACCAGCAATACCGTATTCCTTTCACCTTCATCAACACCATGAAGGAAAAGAAATGGGAAAAGGCCTACAGGGAAAGGATCATCGCTTCCGGAGACACGATGATGATCGCTTCCATAGACAGCCTTGTCGAGCTCGCGGCCGCCGAAAGGGCCGCTGCCGACACCCTTGACCCGGACGACATCACCACCGCCTTCATCGGACACAGCTCTGAATATTCGGTGTTCCGCAAGCGCTACGAGGACCAGATTTCCAGCAGCGATCAGATTGCCAGGCAGTTCTACAGCAACACTTTCCTTTACAATCCCACGAATTCTTATGATTCCGTCAGGGTATCCAAACTGGAGAACAGAGTGTTCATCAGACTGCAGCCCTGGGCCGACGACGCTGTCGTCTCCAAGCTGAACGGAGGTCTCGGCAACAGGATCACCAACTGGTACGATTTCGATCCGACTTTCCTCAAGGGCAGCGCCAACACGATCTGGAACTCCACCTTCGCCTACGCCGGAGTCGAGGGACAGATCCGGGACTTCATCCATTGGGATGCCACCGGAGACTATGTATTCCTGGGCAGCGAGATGAACGACATGTCCCTGAAAGCCAACGCTTCCCTGACAGCTTATCCATTCCGCAGGGCCAAGAAGAGTCCAGTGAGATTCGCCGCCCATTTCGAGACTTCGCTCAAGGAGCCGGAACACTACCACAACCACTTCTTCTCGAACCACTACAAGTGGGACAACGACTTCCGGAAGATCTCGACCACGAAGTTGAAGGCTACCCTCGACATTCCGAGGTACAAAGTCAGGGCGGAGCTGGGGTATGCCCTGCTCGACGGTAATATCTATTTCGACTCCCTGGCGGTGGTCCGGCAGAACCCCACCCCGATGAGCGTTCTAAGCGCCCGACTTGACAAGAATTTCGCGTTCGGGCCCCTCCACCTTGACAACAGGATCCTGTTCCAGGTCTCATCCAACCAGGATGTCGTCCCGGTGCCGACACTCGCGGCCAATTCCCGAGTCTACTTCCAATTCGACATTTCTGGAGGCACCTTGCAGCTTCAGCTTGGAGGCGATGTCTGGTACAACACCAAGTACTACTCCCCTGCCTGGAACCCGGCTGTAGGCGTGTTCTACAACCAAAGGAAGGAGCAGTACACAAACGGCCCTTACATCGACGCGTTTGTCAACGCCCAGTGGAAGAGGGCCTGCATATTCGTGAAACTCGAGAACGCCGGACAGGGATGGCCAATGGAGAAATTTGACTACTTCAGCGCCCACAACTACATCCGTACCCAAAGGGCCATCAAGTTCGGAGTCTACTGGCCGTTCTATCTCCAGTCCGGAGAGAACAAGAAGGTCTCTGCCGGATCCGGACTCTCGTCAGGTGGCGGTAATGGCGGCAGCAACGGAGGTGGTGGCGGAAGCTCAAGAAGTAGCTCAAGAAGCAGTTCCAGAGGTGGTTCAAGAGGCTTGAGATAATGAGCCTTTTGAGAAAAACCTTGACTAGCCTACTGATGCTGGTATTGTTTCCCTTCTCCGGGAACAAGATTCACCACCATGATGACAAATCTTCTTTCAAGGGCGTATCCCCGGTATTACGGTGCGTCATGGACTTGAGGGAAGAGGGTGAAGCGACCGCTTTTTTCTCACCGGGAATCAATTACGACATGCTGGCTCATTTCGGGAAAAGCCACAACGACTCGACAGCCATCCTTCCGGCAGAAGACAACGCCAACTACTTTGATTCTCTCGCTAACGGCTCCGTAGACATCCTGCTCATTCCTTCCTCCTCTTTCCGGGACACTATTTCCGGGATCTCGGGCATGACACTCCTCGACACATCCATGACATGGGTCATGAGAACCGACCGGAAGAAAAGCCGGGAGCTGGTCCGCTGGTTTGTACGCTTCCGGGGTTCGAATGACTACCAAGACTTGATCAGAAGATTCTCAACTTGTTACTCCCCAGGCAGAAATAGCTGGAACTCAAGAACATGCCCCATCAGTCCTTACGATGGAATCCTCAAAAGAGAGGCCAGGACATTGGGGTGGGACTGGAGACTGCTCGCGGCTCTCGCCTGGAGCGAGTCGAAATTCCAGATACAAGCCCGCTCACCCAAAGGAGCACTTGGAATAATGCAAATGATGCCGGTAACGGCAAACCGTTTCGGGGTGACCAACATCCTTGACCCGGAGCAGAACATCACGGCCGGAGTAAAGTACCTTTCTTTCCTTAAAAAGATGCTGGAGAGGTACACGGAGGATCCTGAAGTCCTGACATGGCTCACGATCGCGGCCTACAACAGCGGCGGAGGCAGGGCCCTTCAAGACTTGGAAGGCCAGGAAAGGAACAAGGCGGCCGACTCTTACGCCAGAACCGTCCTTAACCAATACGCAATCTTCGGTGGAAGCCTGCCCGACAACCTACTGGGCCCTGACAGTCTGGGCCGGATCGACCCTGGAGATGAACAGGCAGGGGATCAGGAGCAGGAGCATGATGACAATGAAGGAGATGACATCAGCGAAGATAATCATGGGAATGTTCAGGTGGATGGGCACGAAGGAGACGAAATAATTCTCGGGATTTAGCTTGATGATCCTGGTCCAGTATTGGATCCCGCACAGCAGGAAAGCGGCCGCATTGCCGATTGCCATACCCTTCAGGACAATAACGGAGGCCACTTTGAGAAAGACCTTGGCGATTGACCTGTCCGTCATTCCCAGAGACTTGAGGGTCCCGATCGTGGAAATATTCCGGGACAGCATTATCAGCAACCCGGAAATCATGTTGAAACCAGCGACAATTGTCATCAGAACAAGGATGAACACGACATTGAAGTCGATGAGGTCGAGCCAGTCGAATATCTGCGGATAGCGGCTCATCACGGACGTGGAGATGAGCCTGCCTCCATCCTCCGGACCGCTCTCAAGCGCTATCATGCCCACTTTGTCCGAGGCCTCCCGCATTCCGGGAGTGTTCCTGTGGGATGGAGCGAGTCCGATCTCGAGAGTTGAGACCTCGTCTGAATCCCAGCCGTTCAGTCGCTGGAGATCAGCGATGTCGCAAAGGACTATCATGTTGTCGGTTCCGTCCATGATGCCGTCGTAGACGCCGGTCACATTGAAATTGCGGACCTTGACATTCTCGCCGATGAAATATGAAAGCATCTTTCCTCCCGGCTCGACCCCGATAAGGTCCCTTAGCCTGGAAGGAATCGTCACGGCGAGCTTGACCGTGTCCGCCTCGCCTTTGTCCCTTGGAATCCCCTTGAACAAGACTCCGTGGATGTTGTCCCCGTTCTTTATGATTCCGGCCCTGTAGACCGCGGGAACAATTTTCCGAACCTCCGGAAGTTTCTCAATATCAGCAATATATTCCTCCTCCGTGGACATCGGGGAAGAATCATTGATGTAATTCATGTCAGCCGGGACGAGCTGGACATCGCCGGTGAGGTCGGAAATCCCGTCGCGGATCTCCTCCCTGAAACCGGAGGAGACCGCCACGGATATTATCATGATAAGGAAGGAGATCGCGATGGAAACCATCGCGATCTTCCCTCCGAAACGAAGACGTCGGGCTATGAAGCCAGTCGCTTCCACCCTTTACCAGATGTGAACCCTCTCGCTCTCAGGACGCCACATGGGGTCACCTTCCTTGATGCCGAAAGCGTCAAAGAACGACTGGAAATTCTTGACGGACACATTAACTCTGTTGACGGCGAGTGAGTGGACGTCAAGCCTGGTCCTGCGGGCCTTCTCCTGATCGGTGATGTTCTGGGCCCAGACGGCGGCATAACCAAGGTAGAACCTCTGGTCCGGAGTGAATCCGTCGATCAAGCCAGGATCCTTGCCGGCGATGGCGTTATGCATGGCCGTATAGGCGATGCTGAGTCCGCCGTGGTCGCCAATATTCTCTCCGAGGCAAAGCTCTCCGTTGGCCATGAGGGCAGGCTGACCATCTTTGGCAGGCAGGATCTCGACAGCGTTGAACTGTTCGGCAAGTATCTTGGCCTTTGCCTTGAACTTGGCGTCATCCTCAGCGGTCCACCAGCCGGACATATTACCCTTACCGTCGAACAGACGGCCCTGGTCGTCGAATCCGTGGGACATCTCGTGACCGATCACGACTCCGATGCCACCGTAGTTGACGGCGTCGTCCGCGTCAGGATTGAAGAACGGGGGCTGCAGGATGGCGGCCGGGAAGCAGATCTCGTTGGTGCTGGGATTGTAATATGCGTTGACGGTCTGTGGAGACATGCCCCATTCAGTCCTGTCGGTGGGCTTTCCAAGCTTGGAGAGGTTGTCGGCGACACTCCATCTCCTGGCAGCCAGGAGGTTCTCATAATAGCTCTTGTCGGGATCGATATCAAGGGTGGAATAATCCTTCCACGTGTCCGGGTAGCCGATCTTGACGATGAAGTTGTTAAGCTTGTCGTGGGCCTTGGCCTTGGTGTCGTCACCCATCCAGTCGAGTTCGTCAATGTGCTGATGGAAAGCGGTCTTGAGATTATCCACGAGAGTGATCATCTTCTCCTTCGAGGAGGCGGGGAAATACTTCTCGACGTACATCTTGCCAACCGCCTGGCCGAGGATGCCGTTAGGCACCTGCATAGCCCTCTTCCAGCGAGGCCTCTGCTCCTTGATTCCGGACATCTGGGTGCTGAAGAAATCGAATGAGGCGGCATAGAAGTCATCGCTCAAGGAACTGGCCGCACCGCTTATCACCCTGGCGGCGAGGTAGTCTTTCAGGATAGAGAGATCCTCATTGGCGAAATACTGGCCGAACTTCTCGAAGAAGTCAGGCTCGGCTACGACTAGCTTTTTCTGGGCAGGGATGCCCCTGCGGGTCAGGTAGGCGTTCCAGTCAAACCCCGGGAAACCGCTCTGGAGGGTCTCGGAGCTGTAGACATTGTACTGAGCCTCGACGTCCCTCTCCTTGATGCTGTCCCATGAATTCTCGGCAAGGACATCCTCGACAGCCAAAGCGTTCATAGAGGCCTTCTTGGGCTCCTGGATCCCGGCGAGAGAGAAGACTTTCTCAAGGAAAGCGCGGTAGCCCTCTTTCAAAGCGGCGTTCTCAGGTTTGACATAATAATCCCTGTCGCCTATTCCGAGTCCGCCCTGGCCAAAATAGAGAATCTGGCTGTCGCTGTCGACCATGTCAGAGCCGACATAAGCTCCAAAGAAGCCACCCTGGCCGCTGCCATGCATGTCAGCGACAAGCTCCACCAGCCCGGCCTTGTCCTTAACCGAATAAATCTTGTCAAGAATGCCCTTGAGGGGAGCCGCTCCGTCGTTATTCAGCTTGACGGAATCGAGGCCCTGCTTGTAAAGATCGGAGATTTTCTGCTCGACGCTACCTCTTTCGGTCTTCATCGTGGTCATTCCCTTGAAGAGCTCGTTCAATCTCTCGACATTGGTCTCGCTCAATTGGTCGAAGGAGCCGAAACGCGCGTATTCAGGCTTCAAAGGGTTCTTCTTCTGCCATCCGCCAGTGGCATACTGGTAGAAATCCACCGCTGGGGAGACGGATGTGTCGAGATTCGTCATGTCAATCGCCGGCACCTTGGCCTGCTCGGAGCCGCAAGCGGCCAGAGTCATCGCTGAGACGATCATAAGAAAAAGCTTTTTCATTTTTGATGAATATTAATAATCAACATCAATCTACAAAGTTATCATTTATTTCGCGATATTTGCGCGTCAATTCACATAAGATGTCGAGAATATTGGAATTCATCAAGGACTGGATGCTGCCTATAGCCATGGCCACAGGAATTGTCCTGGCACTGGCGTTCAACCTATGGTCTCCCCTGAAAGAAGCCGAACCTGTTTTTTCAACTTTAGCGAAGGAACTGCAGCCCATATTCGTCGCTTTGATGCTCTTCCTACAGTTCACGAAAGTCTCTCCCCATGATCTGAAAATCCGGAGGTGGCACATCTGGACTCTGCTGTTCCAGATAGCCTTTTTCGTGACCCTCGCCCTGATCGCCACGCTGATTCCCCATGGAGCGCCGAGAATACTCATCGAGTGCGCGATGCTCTGCATAATCTGCCCTACCGCAGCGGCCGCCGGAGTGATAACCGACAAACTTGGCGGAAATCTCTCCGACACAGTAACTTATGTCGTCCTGATCAACATTATGGCAGCCCTGGTCATCCCCGCTGTCATCCCGATAGTCCATCCTGTCGAAGGAGTCACTTTCCTCAACCGGTTCTCAGCTATCTGCATGAGGGTTTTCCCTCTTCTGGTCTTCCCGCTGCTCCTCTCCTGGCTGATCCGCTACACGATGAGGAAAATCCACCGGAAACTCCTGAGAATTGTCGGCTGGGCCTTTTACGTTTGGGGATTCACCCTTTGCCTGTCGATCTACCTCGCGACAAAGGCTGCCTTGGCAAGCGGGATATCAATCTGGGCCGGGATAATGATAGGAATCGTCTCCCTATTATGCACCGCCCTCCAGTTCGGTTGCGGCCGGCTGCTCGGCAAGAAGTCCAGGAAATCCGCCACCAAGGACCAGAGAAGGGCAGATTCCATCACCGCCGGCCAGGCCCTCGGGCAGAAGAACAACGGCTTCCTGATCTGGCTCGGATATTCCTGGATGACTCCTGTCACCTCCGTTGCCGGTGGACTTTACAGCATCTGGCAGAATCTTGTCAACTCTTGGGAACTCTACGAGCAGCGTCACCACAATGAAAAAGTCTCATAACAGGCTTATCGCTCTTTTATTTGTCACGGCGAGTCTGAACGCCCAGGAGATGCCCCGGATGGTGACAATCCCTCCCGGCACTTTCATGATGGGCAGTTCAGGAAAAGAATCCGGGACAAAGACCGGGCTCATGGCGGACAAGGATGAGAGTCCGGCCCATGAGGTCACGATCTCCAGGGTTTTCAGGATGAGCGAGACCGAGATCACCAATATCCAGTATGAGGAGTTCCGCCCGGAGCATAAGGCTTTAAGAGGGAAAGACGGATTCTCCTCCGGAGACAATGAGGCGGTGATATTCGTGTCCCATGAAGACGCATCCGCCTACTGCGAGTGGCTTTCGGGGAAGACCGGACGCCACTTCCGCCTTCCTTCAGAGGCCGAGTGGGAATACGCTTGCAGGGCCGGGACGACGACGCCATTCTACACAGGCGGAACACTTCCCGAGGAGATGATGAAGAATCAAAGGACTGAGAGAGAGCTGGTTCCAGTAACTCTTGATGTCAAATTCGGCCTGCCGAACGCTTTTGGCCTATACGGCATGCACGGCAATGTCGAGGAGTGGTGTCTGGACTGGTACGGGGAGTATTCCGGCAAAGCCGCCAAAGATCCCGGAGGTCCTTCAGACGGAATATTCAAAGTCACCAGGGGTGGCAGTCACAACACCCCGGTCGAGTACCTCAGAAGCGCCTCACGTTCCGCCGCGCTCCCGGGGGACAAGCACACCCAGATAGGTTTCAGGGTGGTTGAGACGGACCTTGTGCCGGGAACTTTCAAGGCCAAGGAGGTCAAACCTTTGATTGAAAAGGGTGTGGCTCAGAGGAAGTTCCGATGGGCCAAGCCGTCAGATGAGCCGGTTTGGATGGATCCGATCCCTTTTGTCGTCCCGCCTTCCGACAAGACACCTTTTTACAACCATAACCATCAGCCGGCGATCACCTGGTGCCCCAATGGCGACCTCATGGCGATATGGTTCTCCACAGATGCCGAGAGCGGGAGGGAGATGGTCGTGCTCGGATCAAGGCTCCGCAAAGGCGCCAAAGAGTGGGAACCGGCCTCAATGTTTTTCAAGGTTCCTGACAGGAATATGACCGGAAGCTCACTCCTGACGCTCGATGATGGCAGGATCATTCATGTCAACGGTGTCGCTGACTCAGGAGACTGGAAAAGGCTCGCGATGGTCGTCCGCTCCAGCGATGACAATGGCCGATCTTGGTCAAAACCTGTGATAGTCGAAACGGAACATGCTGTCAGACATCAGGTTATCTCCGGGCCCATTATATGTTCAGACGGCACCCTTATCCAATGCTGCGATGCCGGTCCGGGCGGTGACGACGGGACTTCTATCCACTTGAGCCTAGACAATGGAGCGACCTGGGAAGACACCGGGGCGACTATTCCCGGGATACATGCCGGTATAGTAGAGCTTAAGGACGGACGTCTGATGGCTTTCGGAAGAGGCAACTCGATCGACGGGAAGATGCCTGTCAGTTTCTCCTCAGACAAAGGTTATTCATGGACGAGCCACGCGAGCGGGTTTCCGCCCATCGGAAGCGGCCAGAGGCTTGTGCTTAAAAGACTTAATGAGGGTCCGATCATGTTGGCCACTTTCACAAAAGGAGGCATGACCATATTCCTCTCTTACGACGAGGGCGAGACTTGGACTGACGGCAAATTGCTGTCCGACGGATCCGGGAGAACCATAGCTGGAGGGGCCTGGACGGGAGATTTCACCATGGACGCTTCCCACGCCGAACCGAAAGGGTATTTCGCTTGCGCTCAAACGCCTGACGGTGTCATCCACCTGATCTCAAGCCGGCTACACTACCGCTTCAATCTGCTTTGGCTCGAGAATTGATTATACTCCCATCGATTGCTTATTATATTTAAATTGTAAATAAATCTACACTGAAATGAAAAAGCTAGTTTTAACTCTTATGTCACTGGCGCTTTCTGTGGCCGCTTTCGCCCAGAGCCCGGAGGAAATCGTCTCAAGGATGGACGCGAGGATGTCATCCTTTGACCCTGAGAAAGATGGTTTTGGAATGGTGATGGAGATGAAGATGCCGATCATCGGTACCTTCGCCGCCCAAATCCTGTCCAGGGGAGATAAGATCCGGATGGAAATGCACAAAGGGGACAACCACAATATTTCCTGGGAAGACGGAAAAACGGAATGGGATTACGATGTCACCAAGAACGAGATAGAGATAAAGAACGTCGACAAGAAGAAGGACTGAGAGGACAAGAAGAAGGAGGGCGATGTGGAGATGTTCCAAGGCATCACCGAGGGCTACAGTGTCTCCCTGAGCAAAGAGACGGATAAATACTGGTATCTCAAATGCAAGAAATTAAAGTCCAACGCGGACAAGGACGATCCCAAAACAATGGATCTGGTTGTCGAGAAAGGGACCTATAATCCCAAGAGCCTGAGCACCAAAATGAGAGGTGTCACGGTAACGATGAGGGATCTCACTTTCGGAGTCAGCGAGAAGCAGGTAACCTTCAACCAGGCCGATTATCCTGGCGCCAAAATCATCGACAAACGCTAATCAAGTCCACTACAATGAATTGAGCCTCGCTTCAGCCGAGGCTTTTTCTGTCTCGTCTGGAGTGACCCTGATCAGCATAGGAAGGTACTTCTTCTCAAGCTTGACATTTTTGTCATTGCGCGCGAGCAGCACGCAATTTTTGATTGTGGCGTAATCGTCAGGATGCTTTTTCAACACCTTGTTGTACATCTTCAAGGCGCTCTTGCTGTCCTTCTTGTAGACCAAGTAATAAGACCCGATGTTCGTCATGTACTGGGAAGCGTCGGGATAATAGGACAACATCCTCTCTGACAATTCCTTGAACGCCTCGTATGAAGCCGGAGTCCCGATTTTGTAGAACGCGAAGCAGCAGTCCTGCATGACAGCCGGGAACAGGTCCTTGTCCGAGACCAGACCGGGATATTCCCAAGCGGGATGGCTATGCCCGTCATAGTCGATCAGGGCCTTTAGTCCGGCAAGGGCCATGTCCGGACTGTCTTTTTCATAGTCCAGCAAGGTGGAAATCTTGTAAATCCTGAAATCCAGACGGTCCTGGTTGAGCTCAATCGCCTTGTCAATCGCCTGTGTCGCCTTGCCGAATAGCTCGTCATCAAACGACGAGACAGTGAAATAGTTCACATCCCGGCCAAGAGAATCTTTCAGGGTCAAGACCGGAGCCTCTCCAAGGTACTTGACCCCTTCAATGGGCTCAAGTTTCTCGGTGCGGCTCTTATTGTAGTAATAAGAGAACTTTCCCAAAAGCATGTCGGTGTCCTCGGGATAATCCTTCTCCCATTTCTGTAGGAGGGTCTCAATCCCTACTCCGGACGCTCCGAGTTTGGAGACAAGCAGCCCGTAACGGTCCAAGTACTCCTTCTGCGTAGGTTTGACCTGCGCGGCGAGAGGCAAAGCCGCGATCAGAGCGGCCAGCGCCATGAATATCTTTCTCATCTTCATAAATCTATTCTTATCCTTCTGTTCTGCGGGTGGAGATTATTCCACCGCTTACCTATATTCTTAACAAAGCCGAGGGGATGTCCCTCGAAGCAAACTATCAAGTAACCCGCGGGTTGTCCTTCAATGAATATGCCGTCCCGATGGAGGAACTTAAGAGCGGTCTCTTTGTCGAGTTCCACCGCGGGATATTCCTCAAGCGGCGGGTAGATGCTGAGAGCCCAGTCAGCGGAAGGAATGAAATCCCGGCCCTTGGAAGTGCCCTTCTCCAATCCGTTTCGCAGCGGCTTCAACGCCTCGATTCCAAGTTTTGTCTTACCTGCCGAAGAGGTCTTCTCAAGAACAGACACAAACTGTCCCTCCCCTTTCACAAATCCAGGTAGCAACAGTCCGCCAGTTCTTGTAGAGATCACGCCCGGAAGGCTGGAATATTCATAATCAATAACTTCCGCTCCGAGTTCCGAAGCCGTCCACTCGACATTCCCGTCGTTCTCCGCTTCCTCGAAAGTGCAGGTCGAGTAGATGAGCAGGCCGCCTTGGCAAAGGGCAGGCCATGCGTCCGCCAGGATTCTTTTCTGCCTCGCGGCGCAAAGATCCACCGCTTCAGGGGACCAGTCTTCCACCGCCTTCGGATCTTTGCGGAACATCCCCTCGCCGGAGCAAGGCACATCGGTCACGATGATGTCGAAATAACCTTCCAACCTTGAGAACACCTTGGGGTCGCATGATGTGACGACCACGTTCGGATCGCCCCAGATGGCCACATTATCCGCCAGGACAGAGGCCCGGTTCCTCATGACTTCATTAGCCACAAGTTGGAAAGCGTCGCCGAAACGTTCACGGAGGGACGTGGAGATGTCGGTAGTCTTCCCTCCCGGAGCGGCGCACAAGTCAAGGACCCTGATCGGACGTCCAATACCCTCGAAACGGTCGAGATGTTCCCTGAGAATATGCCCGACGACCATCGCCGAACTGTCCTGGACATAGTAGCAGCCGGCGTGGAACAACGGATCCATGACGAACCTCGGCCGCTCCGGGAGCATCATCCCGTACTCACACCACGGCACCCGATTGCCCGGCTCGTCTGACCAGAAGGGCTTAGGGAGCGCAACCCATGCCACCCTCGGCACTGTAAGAGGGGGGACCGGAGCTTCGCTTTGCGAAGCGAGCGGTGGGGCCGAGCGGAGCGAGGCGGTTGAGCCCCTAAGGCCCTTCTGGTCCGACCTGAACTTAAAGGGATTGTACCTGATGGAGACGGAAGGGGGAAGGGAAAGGGCGTCAAAGGCGACCTGGGCCCTCTCCGGCCCGACCGCCCTTGAAAGGATGTCCATCAAGACCCTGTCCTCGATCCCTTCCATCAGCCTCTACGCCTGCCCCTGCCTCTTGGCAAGCTCCTCCTGCATCTTACGCATGGTCTCCTCATCGACGCCCTCCGGCATCCTGCCTTCAGAGACAGACACAAGCCCATCAACGACCTTGTCAAGGGCATCCTTGATCTTGCCGCTGAGCATCATCTTCATCATCAAGTTGAGGTCCGCATGGAACTCTATAGAGAAGTCTGTACGTTGGGATCCGTCAGGAACAGCGTCGAAATGAAGCGACCCTCCGAAACTGAACGGAGCCCCGTTGTCCACGAACTGGATCAGCGAATACGGGACCCTGTCCCGGACCATGATTCCGATCTTAAAACCCTGGATAGTAGCGGTGATCGTGTCATAGTCGGCCTCAACTCCTTGTCTCTTGTCCTCGGGAAGCATCTGGAGGAAATTCCTCATGTCCACGAATGCCATGTAGAGCTCGAAGGGAGACTTCGAGACAATCCCATGCTTGCTTTTTATGTCTGTATTCATATTGCTTAATCTTTTATAATCAATCATTTCCCCAATTAGCGGGATCAAGGCGCCAACTCCGCAACACCTCGACATCGGACGCTTTCACGACCCCAGCCTCGGTGGCCTCCTCAATAAGCGCGCCATAATTGGAAAGGGTAGCAAGCGGCACACCAGCGGCCTCAAATCGCTCCGCGGCCAAATCGAACCCGTAGGTGAATATCGCCACCATCCCGAGGACCTCGGCACCCGCTTTCCTCAAAGCGTCAACCGCCGCGAGACTGCTCATGCCTGTCGAGATAAGGTCTTCAATTACTACCACTTTCGCCCCCTCCGGGAGGGATCCTTCTATCTGTGAGCCCGTTCCGTGATCTTTCGGTTTCGGACGGACATACACGAACGGCTTGCCAAGCCTGTCCGCCGCGAGGACACCATGGGCGATAGCCCCGGTGGCCACTCCCGCAAGGATCTCAGCGTCGGGATACAACTCTCCAACCTTGGAAGCGAAAGCCTCGGCCACCATTGACCTCAACTTGGGATCTGACAGGATCCTGCGGTTGTCGCAATAGATCGGTGAATGCCATCCCGAGGCCCATGTGAAAGGCTCGCTGGGCCGAAGCAGCACGGCACCGATCCGCAGCAACCCAGCCGCCAGTTTTCTGTCAATCTGTTCCATATTCATTCCAAATGATTTCTTAAATTCGCGGTATAACTTACAAATATAGCTATTTTAATCATCTAGATGCGCAAGATCTACCTGGAAAAGAGATGCATTGTCATCTGTCCGCCTGAGGAGCCGGCCCTGTCGGACCCCAACTCTGTGGAATTCCACTTTGGAGGGGCGGGAGACATCCCCGGGCTTGTGGACATGTTCGAGTCGTCGGAGTCGCTCGCGAGGATCTACATCCCAACGGCTGACGTTGATGCGGTTTACGATGCGTTCCGCTCCTGCTTCAAGGAAGTCAACGCGGCCGGAGGTCTCGTTTCCAATCGCCGCGGAGACGTGCTGCTAATCCGCAGGAACGACCTCTGGGACCTGCCAAAGGGTCACCAGGAGCCTGGAGAGAACATCCAAGTGACAGCCTTGCGCGAGGTTGAGGAAGAAACCGGGATACCGAATCTCGAGCTCGGCCAGCTTATCTGCGTCACTGACCATTGCTACCGGAGAAACGACATCTGGCACCTCAAGCACACATGGTGGTACGACATGCTCCACACAGATCCGGTCGACCTCACGCCCCAGCGGGAGGAAGACATCACCAAGGCCGCCTGGGTCGCCCGATCCTGTCTCGCCCCCTATCTCAAGAACACTTATCCGTCGATAGTGGAAGTTTTCAGGGAGTTGAAACATTTCCAGGAAGATACTCGTATATAAAGAGTATCACACTTATTGATATTTATGAAACTCTCGCAATTCCAGTTCCTCCTCCCCAAGGAGCGTGTGGCCCAGGAGCCCACAAGATGGCGTGACGAATGCAAACTCATGGTGGTCCATAAGGACACCGGTGAGATCGAGCACAGGATATTCAAGGACATTATCGACTATTTCGGTAAAGGAGACACCTTCGTGCTTAACGACACCAAGGTTTTTCCTGCCCGCCTGTACGGCAAGAAAGAGAAGACAGGGGCAGACATCATGGTGTTCCTCCTTCGGGAACTCAACCGGGAGCAGCATCTATGGGATGTCATAGTGGATCCGGCCAGGAAGATCAGGATCGGCAACAAACTCTATTTCGGCGACGACCAAAGCCTGGTCGCCGAGGTGATTGACAACACGACTTCGAGAGGGCGTACCCTGCGTTTCCTCTACGACGGACCCTACGAGGATTTCAAGCAGTCCCTTTTCAGCCTCGGAGAGTTGCCTGTTCCCAAATGGGTAAAGGCCAAGGTCACCCCCGAGGACAAGGAGAACTACCAGACCATCTTCGCTGAGAAAGAGGGCGCCGTGGCTGTACCCGCGGCCGGTACGCATTTCAGCCGAGAGCTATTCAACAGAATGATCCTCAAGGACATAGATAAGGCTTTCATCACCGTTCACATGGGCATCGGACAATTCCGCAGGGTCGATGTGGAGGATCTTTCCAAGCATCGCATGGACTCCGAGAGGCTTATCATCGACGAGAAAGCCTGCCAGATCATCAACAAGGCGAAAATGGGAGGCCATAAAGTGGTGGCCATCGGTACCACCGTGATGCGAGGACTTGAGACTTATGTCACGACAACCCACGAGGTCAAGCCTTATGACGGCTGGACCAACAAATTCATATTCCCGCCGTACGAGTTCTCGATTCCGGACGCTATCGTCTCCGGATTCCACATGCCGGAGTCGACCATGCTGATGGCTGTGGCGGCTTTCGGAGGATTCGACAACATCATGAATGCCTACAAAGTCGCCCTTGAAGAGGACTACCGTTTCGGTCCTTACGGCGACGCGATGCTGGTCATCTAAATCAATATTCACAACATTCAAACTATGGAAAATTTCAATGAGGGAAGGGCGTGCCTGTGCGCGCTCAACCGGATTTTCGGATTCGAGCCGAAAATCGGGCTGGGGCTGGTTAGGGTCCTGGGAGGCCCAGAGGCCGTTTTTAAAGCTAATCAGAACGAAATCACCGACTTCCTTCGGTCTTGCGGGAGGGAGAGATATGCCTCTCTCGTGACCGGGAGCGCCTTCGAGTCCGCCGCCATGGAACTGGAGGAACTATCCTTGAAAGGTTGCCGTTTCATCGGTTTCGGAGAGTCCGGTTACCCCGAGGCCCTCGCCGAATGCGAGGATCCTCCGCTAGGGTTATATTATAAAGGAACTCTAAGTCCCGAAGAAGTGTTCGGCAAACGGCCGCAAGTTGCCATCATCGGTACCAGAAGCCTATCATATTACGGGAAAGACTGGTGCAGGAACATTGTCGACGCGCTCGCTAAAGCCAAGATCAAACCTATGGTAGTCAGTGGACTGGCCCTTGGAGTGGACATTACGGCCCACCGGGCCGCCCTCGACTTCGGCCTGCCGACCGTCGGAGTGATGGCGACCGGCATTGACGACATCTACCCGATGCAAAACGCCGCCACCGGAGAGATGATGGCATCCACCCCGGGATGCGCCCTCCTGACAGACTTTCCACCGCGCACCGGAGCGGTCAAGGTCAACTTTCTCCGCCGTAACCGGATCATCGCCGGGATGTGCTCGGCCACCATCCTCGTGGAATCCAAGATCCGCGGCGGGGGGATGATGACCGCCCGCTTGGCATATTCATACGACAGGGACGTGTTCGCGTTGCCAGGGAGGATCGACGATCCCCTGTCACAAGGATGCAACATGCTTATAAGGGAAAACATAGCCGCCCCGATAGGCAATCTGGCCGACCTGGTTGAGCGCCTCGGCCTGGGCAAGGCGGACATCTCTCTCAAGGCGGATTTCAAAGCGGAGGTGGAGAATCATTATTCGGAGCTCGACGAGGGCTCCCGGAGGGATATCCTGAAAATAGCGATGACCGTGAAATCCAGGCGGGGAATCGGCATGGAGGAACTTTGTGAATTGTCAGGATGGACTTTCAGCAAGGTCAGCCGGATCGTCAACACCCTCGAATGCGACGGATTCATCTCCGTGGATCTGCTCCAACATTGCTCTCCAAGGGTGGCCAAAGGATAATATTATAATAAAAATGAGTATATTTGATGGATATGATGTTCATCGACACTCATTGCCATATTTCCGACGAGGCCTTCGCCGGAGAGGAAGACGCCTACATCAGCAGGGCCATGGAGGCTGGCGTCGGGATCATGCTGCAGCCTGACGTGGACAGTCGGGAGAGGAAAGCCATGTTCGACCTCACCGGCCGGCATCCCGGAGTCCTGTACCCGATGCTCGGGCTTTATCCCGGCTCAGTGGACGGCAACTGGAAAAAGGAGATTGAGAGGATGTTGGAATATTCGGACAGGAGTGTCGTGGCGATAGGTGAGATAGGACTGGATTATTATTACGGCAAGGAGTTCGCCAAGGAGCAGAGAGAAGCCCTCCACTGGCAGCTGGACTATGCCTCTCAAGTGGGCCTTCCTGTGAATATCCATCTGCGGGACGCTATGGGTGACTTCCTTGAGATTCTTAAGGACCACAAGGGGCTCAGGGGCAACATGCATGCCTATAGCGGTAGCTATGAGAGCTTCCTTGAGCTTCAGCGGCTGGGCGACTGGAGGATCGGTGTCGGAGGAGTCGTGACTTTCAAGAAAGCTTCCCTGGCCGAAGTCGTCGCGAAAGTTCCCCTCGAAAGAATAGTCCTGGAGACTGACGCCCCGTATCTCACCCCGGTTCCCTTCCGGGGACGGCGTAACGAAAGCTCCCACATTCCCCTCATCGCCGCCAAGGTCGCCGAACTGAAAGGGGTAACGGTCGAGGAAGTGGCCGTAGTCACAACAGCAAACGCAAGGAATCTTTTCGGAATATGAAGAATATGAAAGAAACGTCATCTGTCCTTTTAATCTACACCGGCGGCACGATCGGGATGCGCCGTGATCCCGTGGACGGAACGCTGAAGCCCTTCGATTTCAGCCAGATACTCGCCGAAGTCCCGGAGCTCGGGAAATTCGCGGTCAAGATCGACGTCCACACGTTCGACCCTCTGATAGACTCCTCCGACGTGGAACCTTCTTTCTGGCAGTCCCTGGCCACCATCATCAAAGACCGCTACGACAGCTACGACGGTTTCGTGGTGCTTCACGGGACCGACACCATGGCCTATTCGGCCTCGGCGCTGAGCTTCATGCTGGAAAACCTTTCCAAACCCGTGATATTCACAGGGAGCCAGCTCCCAATTGGTATTCCCAGAACTGACGGCAAGGAGAATCTTGTCTCTTCCGTGGAGATAGCGGCAGCCAGGGATGAGGAGGGCCACCCCCTGGTCCCGGAGGTCTGCATATTCTTCGACTCGAAGCTGCTGAGGGGAAACCGGAGCACCAAGGTAAGCTCAGAGGAATTCCGCGCGTTTCGCTCGCCTGGCTATCCCGCCTTGGCGGAAGCCGGTATCAGCATCAAATATAATCGTCAGGCGATCCTGAAACCACTTTCCTGGGACGAGCCGCTTAAAGTTTCCACCGCCCTGGACACCAGAGTCTCCATTCTGAAAATACACCCGGGAATAACCCCGCAGGTGGTCAGGAACATCCTTTGCGGCTCGGAGACACGAGCCGTGATCATTGAGACCTACGGGTCGGGCAACGCCCTCTCAAAAGGATGGTTCCTGGACATTGTCAGCGAGGCGTCCGCTATGGGAAAAATCCTTGTCAACGTCACTCAGTGCCTCTCCGGGACCGTCAACATGGACTTGTACGCCACCGGGAAGGCCCTGCAGAAAGCCGGAGTCGTCTCCGGCACGGACATCACGACTGAAAGCGCCTTGGCGAAACTGTTCCACCTCATGGGTGAGAGCGGGGACAACGAATGGGTAAAGAAAAGGCTGGGAGAGAATCTTAAAGGAGAAATTTCAAAGTAAGTCTTGCCTTTTGAAAATTATTTAGTAAATTGCAACGGTTTTTTGTAAGGTTTTGGGTTCAAGAAATCAAGACGAAAAATATAACTATTTAATACTTTATTAATTAAAACACACGAAAACGGTTATGAAAAAGTTTTTCATGTTCTTGGCTGTAGCAGGTGCTCTCACCTTCACTGCCAGCGTCGCGTCCGCCCAGGATCAGCCCGCCCCCACCGAGCAGGCCGCCCAGCTCTCCGCTGAGGACCTTCTCAAAGGCACCGGCGAGGATGTTCCTTTCCACCAGCAGATCAAGTCCTACTTCATTCAGGGAGGTCCTGGATTCATGTCCGCGATCATCCTCTGCTTGATCCTCGGTCTTGCCCTCGCTATCGAAAGGATCCTTTACCTGTCGTTCGCGAAAACCAACACCAAGAAACTCATCACCAAGGTTGAGGACGCTCTCGCCGAGGGTGGTGTCCAGAAGGCTTTGGATGTCTGCCGCGACACCAAGGGCCCTGTCGCCAGTATTTTCTACGACGGACTCCTCCACTATGACGAGGGTCTCGATGTCGTTGAGAAGAGGATCGCCTCCGCCGGTGGCGTCCAGATGAGCCTCATGGAGAACAACCTCTCCTGGATCTCCCTCTTCATCGCCATCGCCCCTTCACTCGGATTCTTGGGAACAGTTATCGGTATGGTCAAGGCTTTCGACGCCATCGAGGCCGCTGGAGATATCTCCCCGAACATCGTCGCTGGAGGTATGAAGGTCGCCCTTATCACCACCGTCGGCGGTCTTATCGTCGCTATGATTCTCCAGGTTTTCTACAACTATATCCTTTCCAGGATCGACGCTCTCTCCATCGACATGGAGGAGGCTTCCATCAACCTCGTCGATGCCCTTGCGAAGCACGAGAAGAAATAATCATCTTTAGTTGTAACAACCTTTAGAATCATTAGACAATGAAGAATATATCCAAGATAATCGGCTGGGTGCTGGGTATCGTGGGCATCGTTCTCGGGATCTTCTGTCTCGCCAAAGGCGGCGCGACAAACGAGGGACCTGTGAACATTCTCCTCAGGTATAGCTACTTCCTGCTCATCGCGGCGGTGGTTATCCTGCTCCTGCTCGCCATCATCCAGACCGCCAAGAACAATCCCAAAGGCCTTCTCAAGGCTCTTTGCGTGATTGTCGGAGTCGCGGCGCTCGTGGCTATTGCCTACGCGCTTGCCTCCAGCGATCCTATCGTCAGCCTCAAGAAGCAACCCGACGCGGGCACTCTGAAACTGACTGACACTATCATGAAACTGACCTACATCCTCGGTGGTGCGGCGATCGTCTCCATCATTTTCGGTGTGATCAGAAACGCTATCAACAAATAATTTCCGGCTATGGCTAAAAGAAAAACTCCGGGTCTGAACACCCAATCAACAGCCGACATCGCTTTCCTTCTGTTGTGCTACTTCCTGATGGTTTCCACTATGGACCAGCAGTCCGGCCTTGTTCGCCGTCTGCCCCAGATGCCGGATCCCAAGCAGAAGCAAGAGGACACGAAGGTCAACAAGCGTAATATCATCATCGTGAAGATCAACTCTTCCGACAGGCTGTTCGCAGGTGACCAGCTCATGGATGTTAGCCAGCTCAAGGATAAGATCAAGGAATTCATGACGAACCCCAACGAGGATCCTAACCTGCCCGAGAGGGAGGTCAAGAACATCGAGGGATTCGGTGAATATCCAGTCAGTAAGGGGGTTATCTCCCTCCAGAACGACCGTGGAACAAGTTATCAGGCCTACATCGCCGTCCAGAACGAGCTTGTGAAGGCCATTAACGAGATCCGCGACGACTTCTGCCGCCAGAACTTCGGCAGGGTTTACAGCCTTGTCACTGAAGACCAGCAGAAGATCGCCAGGGAAGCTATTCCACAGAACATCTCGGAGGCTGAGCCTAAGGACGTAACCAAAAAGTAAATCAGGAGGACTAACACATGCCTATTTTCAAAAGAAGTGGTAAAAAAGACATGCCCGAGCTTGGTACAAGCTCCGACATCGTGTTCATGTTCCTGTTCTTCTTCATGGTGACAACGCAGATGCGTTCCAGTGAAGTAAAGGTCAAGGTACATCTTCCTGAAGCTACCGAGGTTGCGAAGCTTGAGAGAAAGGACCTGGCGTCCTACATCTACATCGGTTCCCCTACCGCCCAGTATCAGGGCCAGTACGGTACCGAGGCCAGGATCCAGCTCAACGATTCCTTCAAGACCACCAATGACATCCGTGACTTCATCGCCGCCGAGCGTGACGCCATGAGCGAGGCCGACAGACAGTTGATGCAGGTTGACATTAAAGCTGACGAGGATGTCAGGATGGGTATAATCACGGACGTGAAGCAGGAGCTTAGGCGCTGCTCCGCCCTTAAGATCATGTACGCTGCCCGCAAGAAGGGACAGTAACCCATCAAGACAGATCATTTAAAAAGAGGACGCTTCGGGCGCCCTCTTTTTTTATGCTTTTCTCTCTTTGTCTTGGCTGATTTTTATAGTATATTTGTGGGATTAGTAATTTTTTGAAACGAAATGAGCGTTATCACAAGAACAAAGGTGAAGGACCTGCTCAAGTCAGCCCCTGGTTCAGAGGTGCTGGCCAAGGGATGGGTCAGGACAAAAAGAGGCAATAAGCAGATCAAATTCATCGCCCTGAATGACGGGTCGACCATCAACAACATACAGGTCGTGGCTGACATGGCGAACTTTGATGAGAACCTTATCGCCAAGGTGACCACAGGAGCAAGCCTAGCGGTCAGGGGCAATCTCGTAGAATCGGTCGGAAGCGGACAGGCTGTTGAGATCCAGGCTACCTCCATCGAGGTGCTCGGAGAGTGCGATCCCGTCAGGTATCCGCTCCAGAAGAAAGGAACGACCCTTGAGTATCTCCGCACAGTAGCCCACCTGCGTCCAAGGACCAACACCTTCGGAGCTATACTGAGGATCCGTCACGCCATGGCGTTCGCGATCCACAAGTTCTTCAATGACAAGGGCTTCGTGTATCTCAACACTCCGCTCATCACCGAGTCGGACGCCGAGGGAGCCGGAGATATGTTCCAGGTCACTACCCTCAATCTTGAGAACGTGCCCAAGAAAGAGAATGGCAAAGTCGACTTCAGCAAGGATTTCTTCGGCAAGAAGACCAGCCTGACCGTCAGCGGTCAGCTCGAGGGCGAGCTTTGAGCGA
>JAGAFU010000005.1 GCA_017627955.1 Bacteroidales bacterium
GCCAGGATCAAACTCTTCTTTGTATATACACTATAAATCTTAGTTCGACCCCGACAGCTTCATTCCTCTTTTAGAATTAACGCTCTCGATTCAAAAAAATTCTCGGTACTTGCTTGTACTAATCTTTCAACCTTGTCAATGATCTTTCAAATGCTCCATTTCTGAAAAGCGGGTGCAAAGGTAGTATCTTTTCTGGAACCTGCAAATTTTTTTTGAAAAAAGTTTTCAACATGCCGTTGTTAGTCAAAACACGGCTTTCAAGCCCCTACAATCCAGCAACGACTATAAGTGACAATCCCACAATAAAGAAGAGGAACATCAAGCCCAGCAAACCGTAGACTTTCTTGTCGGACCCTTTGAATTCTTTCCAGACAAAAACTCCCCAGATCGCCGCGATCATAGGCGCTCCCTGACCCAGAGCATAAGACACCGCGGGACCGGCGGCCTTGGATGTGATGTAGCTGAGAGCTGTTCCCAGGCACCAAATCGCTCCACCCAGCATACCGACCAGATGAGTTTTCGCGTTTCCGGCGAAATACTGCTTATAGGTGACAGGCTCCCCGACAAAGGGCTTCCTCATCACAAGCGTGTTGAACAAGAAATTACTGAGCAGGACACCCAAGGTGAATATAACGGATGCGGTGTAAGGAGTAGCGTAAGGATGTACGAAGGGGACCTCTCCTGTCACATTGCCCATGCCTCGCATGACAAATGATGAGAAGAACGACATGACGATACCGGCGATGAGGGCGAGAATAACTCCCTTCTTCTGATCGGCCTTGGAAACATTGGACTCGCCTTTCTTCCCGGAGGCGATACCATTACATATTATGGCCACCACAACAAGGGCGACTCCTATCGCCAACAGGGCGGCGTTACCTTTATCATTGGTGATGTAGTTATTGATAACCCCAAGAACAAGGGCAATGCCGACTCCGAGAGGGAATGCCACAGACATGCCGGCGATGGAGGTAGAGGCGCTGAGAAGGATATTGGACGCGTTGAATATAATGCCTCCGAGAAGTATCCATCCCACGCTCTTCAACGAGATATGACTTATATTATAAAAGAAAGACTCGCCATCAGACCCGAAACTGCCGAGAGTAAGCGCGAGAAGCAAAGCGAACAGGACCATGCCTATCACATAATCCCAATAGAAGAGCTCATACCTCCAGCTCTTGGCCGCCAGCTTCTGGGTATTGCCCCAGGAGCCCCAGCAAAGCATGATAATGAAGCAAAGAAAAACCGCGAGAGCGTAACTGTTAACGATTACCATAATAACTGAATATTAATGAATGAAAATAGTCGCATATATCGCGCAAGTTACGGTTTTTAGACAAAAAAAGAAAGGGCAGAAGGCCGTTTTTAAGCCTTCCGCCCTGACATATTCTTTATCGAGGACTGATTACATCATGCCACCGGCGGGCATTGCGGGAGCTGCGGGCTCCTTCTCGGGGATGTCCACGATACCGCACTCGGTGGTAAGGAACATACCGGCGACAGAAGCGGCATTCTCCAGAGCGACGCGGGCGACCTTCGTAGGATCGATAACACCGGCCTCGAAGAGGTTGACGAACTCGTCAGTACGGGCGTTGTAACCGAAATCTCCCTTGTTCTCACGGATCTTCTGGATGATCACGCTGCCCTCAACACCGGCGTTAGCGGCGATCTGGCGGAGAGGCTCCTCGATGGCGCGGGAAATGATGTGGATACCAGTGGTCTCGTCATCATTCTCGCCCTTGAGGTTCTTCAGAGCCTCGGCGGCACGGATGTAGGCGACTCCACCGCCAGGAAGGTAGCCTTCCTCGACAGCGGCGCGGGTGGCGTTCAGAGCGTCCTCGACCCTGTCCTTCTTCTCCTTCATCTCGATCTCGGAACCGGCACCGACATAGAGGACGGCGACTCCGCCGGCGAGCTTTCCAAGCCTCTCCTGGAGTTTCTCCTTGTCATAGTCGGAAGTGGTGGTCTGGATCTGCTTGCGGATCTGGGCGACCCTGTCAGCGATGTCTTCCTTGACACCAGCTCCACCGACGATGGTGGTGTTGTCCTTGGTGATGGTAACCTTCTCTGCCCTACCGAGCATGTCAGGAGTGGTGTTCTCAAGAGTGAATCCCCTTTCCTCTGAAACGACGATAGCGCCTGTCAGAGTGGCGATGTCCTGGAGCATTTCCTTACGACGGTCGCCGAAGCCAGGGGCCTTGACGGCGGCGATCTTCAGGGTGCCGCGCAGCTTGTTGACCACGAGAGTTGTCAGAGCCTCGCCATCGACATCCTCAGCGATGATCAGAAGGGCCCTTCCCTCACGGGCGATAGGCTCAAGAATAGGAAGGAGATCCTTCATCGTGGAGATCTTCTTGTCGCAGATCAGGATGGAGCAATCGTCAAGGACAGTCTCCATCTTGTCAGGATTGGTCATGAAATAAGGAGAGATGTAGCCCCTGTCGAACTGCATACCCTCGACAACCTTGACCTCAGTCTCGGTGCCCTTGGCCTCCTCGACAGTGATGACACCGTCACCCTTGACCTTGGACATCGCATCGGCGATAAGCTTGCCGATGGTGGCGTCGTTGTTGGCGGAAACAGTTCCGACCTGCTCGATCTTGGAATAGTCGTTCCCGACTTTCTTGCTCTGCTTCTTGAGGTTGGCGACGACAGCGGCTACAGCCTTGTCGATACCCCTCTTCAAATCCATGGGGTTGGCTCCGGCGGTCACGTTCTTCAGGCCCACATTGATGATGGCCTGGGCGAGAACGGTGGCGGTGGTGGTGCCATCTCCGGCCTGCTCATTGGTCTTGGAAGCGACTTCCTTAACCATCTGGGCACCCATATTGGCATACCTGTCCTCAAGCTCGACCTCTTTGGCGACAGTCACGCCGTCCTTGGTCACCTGGGGCGCGCCGAACTTCTTGTCAATAACGACATTACGACCTTTAGGGCCAAGGGTCACCTTGACGGCATCGGCCAACGCGTCAGCTCCTTCTTTCATTTTGGAGCGGACATCCACATTGAATTTTATCTCTTTTGCCATGATTGATTCCTCCTGATTACAGAATAGCCAGAATATCTGACTGCTTGACTATCAAATATTTCTTATCTTCGACGGTGACCTCCGTTCCGGCATATTTGCCATAGAGGACTTCCTCACCGACTTTAACCTCCATCGGTTCGTCCTTCTTTCCGGGACCGACGGCGATTACCTTTCCCTGCTGGGGTTTCTCTTTTGCCGTGTCAGGAATATAAATTCCCGAGGCTGTCTTTGTCTCGGCCTCCTTGGGCTCGATCAAGACTCTGTCTGCCAATGGTTTGATCATGATATTAAGATTTATTAATGTTTTTAACTCAAGCGTCCCGGAGCATTTCCGAGGCACGGGAAAAGAATCAAAGGCTGTGCCACCGGAACACGACTGACAAAATGTCACCAGCCATAAAAAATATTGTTTACTCCTTATTTTTATATATATTTGTTGTTACAAACACATTGACCCATGAAGAAAACAGCAAAGGCCATTTTGGCCATACTGACCGTAGCTGCCATAGCGGCAACGGTTCCTTCTTGCAGCCGGTTCGGCAAGAGTAAGGGGCAAAGTACTGAGTTCGCCACCTTCATCAAAGCCTACACAGGAGGCATCATATCCGACAAGTCCACCATCCGTGTGGAGCTTACCTCGGACATACAGGACGTGACTCCTGGAGCGGACATTAAAGATGGCATCCTGACATTCACCCCCGCCATCAAAGGAACAGCCCGCTGGCTGTCCCAGAACACCATTGAGTTCATCCCGGAGAACGGGGCTCTCAAACCTGGCCAGGCATACACCGGCAAACTACGCCTGGACAAGATCCATAAAGTCGGATCATCCAAATTCAAGAAATTCTCGTTCAATTTCCTTGTCGCGATCAAGGAAGCGGTTCTTTCGCTGGACGACATAACCATCACTCCGGCGTCTCCGGACAAGGCCAGCGTGAGCGGATCCATCGCCCTGACGGAGGAACTCCCCGTCGAGAAGGTCAGCAAGATGATAGAATACAGCTATCCTGACAAGTCCGGAGAACTCACCGTGACCGCCGGCCAGGACCAGCTCAACTACCACTTCGATCTTGTCGGCCTGAACCGTAGCGACAAAGATAACACATTGAAAATCACGCTCAAATCCGGTGACACGGGTTTCGTTGCCGACTCAAAGATAGAGACCACGATCCCTTCCATGAACGGGTTCAGGATTGTCAGCGCGGAGAGAGTGGAGGCGGAAGACCCCTACATCAGTGTATTCTTCTCAAACCCGATCGAGGATGTGGCTGACAACTCCGGGCTCTTCAAACTCGACGGTGTCGGCAGGTATTATGTCCAAGCCGAGAACTCCAGGGCGAAGATTTTCTACGAGAACCCCGAAGACACTCCTCTCTCCCTCGTTGTTTCGGGCAATGTGAAAAGCTATGACGGGGTCAAGCTCGGAGCTGATTTCTCAAAGTCGTTCTCGGCGACCGAAGAGAAGCCAGCGGTCGAGATCCCTCTTTCCGGGAATATACTTCCCAATTCCAAGGAGCTCATCCTCCCCTTCAAGGCGGTCAACCTGTCGGCCGTGGATATCAAGGTCATCCAGATCTATGAGGACAATGTGCTCATGTTCCTTCAGGACAATGACCTGGACGGGGACAATTCCCTCCGCAGAAGCGGACGTCTAGTCTACAAGAGGTGCGTCCGCCTGGACTCCGATCCTTCAAAGAATCTCCATAAATGGCAAGACTACAGTGTCGATCTTTCCGGGCTCTTCAAGCAGGAGGCCGGGGCGATCTACAGGGTCAGGATAACCTTCAAACAGGACTACTCTGTCTACGGGAAGTCCGTCGAGTTCAAGAGCGGGACACCGACCAACGAGCTCGTGACACTTTCTCCCGAGCTGGCCTCCGACAAGGATTTCGAGGATTGGGACACCCCTTCACCTTGGTTCTACGAGTCTTACTACGATTGGGACGCTTACGAATGGGAAGACCGGGACAACCCCATGAAGCCCACATACTACATGGATGAGGATAAGTTCCCGGCCATCAACCTCGTGACTTCGAACCTGGGAGTCATCGCCAAGTATTCCGATGGCGACAAGATCTGGGTCAGCGTGAGCGACATCCTCTCGGCGGAGCCCGTTTTCAACGCGGAGCTTTACGTCTACAGCTACCAGCTCAAGGAAATCGGATACGCCAAGACCGGGACTGACGGAATGGCAGAGGTTTCCCTGTCCGGGAAGCCTTTCGTGGTCGTCGCGAAACGAGGCGGCGCCACTAGTTACCTTAAAGTCGCCGCTGGAGATGAGAAGACCCTCAGCCGCTTCGATGTCGGAGGAAAGGTCCTCGACAAGGGATTGAAGGCCTTCATCTACGGTGAGAGAGGAGTCTGGCGTCCTGGAGACACGCTCCACGTCAGCCTCATTCTCGAGGACAAGGAAGACAAGATTCCGGACAACCATCCCGCTGTCATGGAACTTTACACTCCGGAAGGACGTTTCTATGCCAAGAATGTCAACGGCAACGCCAAGGACGGCTTCTATGTGTTCAACATCCCCACCAAGCAGGATGATCCGACCGGAATATGGAACGCGTATTTCAAGATCGGCGGAGCGACCTTCCACAAGTCGCTCAACATCGAGAGCGTCAAGCCCAACAGGCTCAAGATCAACCTTGACATGGGTGAGGGAGCCATCGAAGGAGGCGGAAGAGTCCCGATATTCATCTCATCCAACTGGCTCACCGGTCCGCCCGCATCCGGCCTGAAGACGAAAGTCAACATGACACTCAGATCCGGAAGCTCCACCTTCAAGGGATATGAGGGCTACATCTTCAGGACTCCGATGTCGAGCTTCTCAAGAAGCGAGCATGACCTCGTGGACTACAATCTCAACCAGAACGGCGAGCTGAGGATAAACGTCGAGACCCCCAAGGCCAGTGACGCCCCCGGCATGCTGACAGCTGACATTGTCACCACCGTAGAGGAACCTGGCGGAGACATCAGCTTCAACACCATGTCGGTCCCCTATTCTCCATACTCGTCATACGTGGGAGTCCGTCTTCCGAGTGAAGGCAACAGCCACTGGCTTGAGACGGACAAGGATTACAAGATCGATGTCATCGTCGTCGACAAGGACGGAGCCCCCGTGGCCGGAGACGACCTCTCATATTCCATCTACAAGATAAAATGGAGCTGGTGGTGGGAGAGCAGGGACGAGAGTCTCGACTCCTACGTCAACAGCTCGTCAGCCGAGATGATCTCTTCCGGCTCCATGAAATCCGCGAAGAATGGAAGCGCGATACCTTTCAGGGTGGACTATCCCGAATGGGGCCGCTATCTCCTTATCGTCAAGGACAACAAGAGTGGTCACATCTCTGGAGGCATCTTCTACGCCGACTGGCCCGCATACAGGGGAAGGTCTTCAAAGTCAGATCCTGACGGACTCGCGATGCTGTCCTTCTCCACGGACAAGGAGTCCTATGATGTGGGAGAGACCGTGACAGTCTACATCCCGGCAGCGGCCAAGGGCCAGGCCCTGGTCTCCCTTGAGAATTCCAGGACCGTCCTGTCCAGGAAATGGGTCAAGACATCCGGAGACGGAGATGTCACCTACACATTCAAGGTGACTCCTGAAATGGCGCCTAACTTCTACATTCACATAACCCTGCTTCAGCCCCATGAGAGGGCCGACAATGACCTCCCGATCCGGCTCTACGGCGTTCAGCCCATCCTTGTCAACGACAAGAACTCCCATCTGGAACCCGTGATAGAGATGCCTGACGTGCTGCGTCCTGAAGAGGAATTCAAAGTCAAGATCAAGGAGAAATCCGGCAAGGCTATGACCTACACGCTGGCCATCGTCGATGAGGGACTGCTGGATCTGACCGGATTCAAGACCCCTGATCCATGGAAGGCCATGTACGAGAGGGAGGCCCTCGGAGTCAACACCTGGGATCTCTATGACTATGTCATCGGAGCCTACAGCGGAAGATTCTCCCCGATGTTCAGCATCGGAGGTGACGAGAGCGTGAATGTAGGGGCCAAGAAAGACAACCGCTTCAATGCCGTCGTCAAGTTCATCGGGCCATTCACCCTCCAGAACGGATCGGCGACTCACAAGATTACCCTCCCGATGTACGTCGGAAGCGTCCGTGTCATGCTCATCGCTGCCCACGGATCACAGTACGGCAACGCCGAGAAGACCGTTCCCGTACGCTCCCCGCTCATGGTTCTGCCCACCCTCCCGAGGGTGATCGGAACCGGAGAAAAGGTGACGCTCCCTGTCAACGTGTTCGCGCTTGAGGACGGCGTCAAGAGCGCTAATGTCAACGTCAAGGTCGAGGGACCGCTCAAGATAACCGGAACAGACAAGACTTCAGTGAGCTTCGACAAGCCTGGAGACAAGCTGGTCAAATTCGCTCTTGAGGCTACCGGAGAAGGAGTAGCGAAGGTCACGGTCTCCGCTGACGGCAACGGTCATAAGGCCGGAGAGACGATCGAGATTTCGGTCAGGAACCCCAATCCTGCCACAGTAAGCGTCACCCGTTCGATGATCGGCAAGGGCGAGAGCAAGCATTTCGGTTTCTCCCCCTTCGCCGCGGGACCGGAGCAGTGGGCCACCTTGGAGCTTGCCAGCTTCCCTTCAGTTGACTATGAAGGCATATTCAAGTTCGTGAAGGATTATTCCTACAACTGCAGCGAGCAGCTTGCTTCCAGAGGTATCACACTCCTTTCGATAAAGGACATGATTCCCGAGGAGAAGAAGCAGGAGGCTGATAAACTCATCCCCGACATCCTCCAGCAACTCTACCAGAGACAGCTTGGAAGCGGCGGATTCGCCTACTGGCCGGGATCCTCCGATGCCAACGGATGGGTCACTTCAATGGTCGGGCAGTTCATGGTCATGGCCTCACAGAACGGTTTCAGCGTCAGCAAGGGCGTGCTCGCCAGCTGGGCCAGATACCAGAAGAAAGCCGTCCAGGACTACCGGGCCAATCCAGATTATACCCTCTGGGACTTCGAGCAGGCCTACAGGCTCTACACTCTCGCCTTGAAGGGAGAGGCCGAGAGCGGCGCGATGAACCGTCTCAAGGATTCCGAGAACCTGTCCATGCAGGCTGGCTGGATGCTGGCTTCCGCCTATGCTGTGGCCGGAAAGAAGAATATAGCCAAAGACATGGTCGCCAATCTCAGGACAGATTTCACCGAATACACAGAGTCAGGCAGGACCTTCGGGTCTTCAACCCGCGACAAGGCCGTAGCCCTTGAGACCTGCGTGCTGATAGATGACGTGCCCTCCGCCATGGACATCGCGCAGGAAGTTTCCAAAGCCATGTCCGGAGGATGGTACATGACCCAGGAGACCGCTTTCGCCTCCAAGGGAATGTCAAGTCTGGCCGCCAAGGTCAACACCGGCAACCTCGAGGCCGATGTCACACAGGCCGGAAAGGCCACTCCAGTGAAGACACCGAAGTCTGTCTATGGACTCGCCCTGGACACCCAGGCCGGAGGCGCTGATGTCAAGAACAACTCAGGCGGAGTCATCTACGCCACCCTCATAACATCGACCGTACCCGAGTTCGGCGTCCGGAACGAGGCCCAAAGCAACGGGATCAACATGACCGTCACCTACACGTCCTCCAACGGTAAGATCATCAATCCCACCGAGATAGCTCAGGGAACCGATTTCACCGTCACCATCACAGTCGGCAACACCAGCTCAATGAGGGACTACACGAACCTCGCTCTCACCGAGGTCGTTCCTTCCGGATGGGAGATATTCAACGACCGTCTGTTCGGCTCCGGTGAGAACAGGAGCGGATACTCCTACAGGGACATCCGTGACGACCGTGTCATCTGGTACTTCGATCTCCCGAGAGGCAGGAGCAAGACTTTCAAGGTCAAGATGCACGCTGCCTACGAGGGCGAGTTCACCCTTCCTTCCGTAAAATGCGAGGCTCTTTACGACGCCCACATCAGCGCCAATTCAGCCTCCGGGACAGCGAAGGTAACATCTGAATAGATGAGGGGAAAGAAGGTTCATTTCAAGAATGTGCGGCGGCCAATTATCTTTTTGGCCGCCGCCATCTTGATTGCCTACCTTCTCTGCCTTCCCAGGAATATATTCAAAGGCACAACGTATTCAACGGTCATTGAGGATCGGAACGGCGAACTGCTCGGAGCGAGGATCGCCTCCGATGGGCAGTGGCGCTTCCCCCCTTCCGACAAGGTTCCGGAAAAGTTCAAGGATGCCATCATCGAATTTGAGGACAGATGGTTCCCTTATCACCCGGGAGTCAATCCGGTGGCAATCGTCAGGGCGGCTATCGGGAATATCAAGGCCGGTAAAGTGACCAGCGGAGGAAGCACGATCACCATGCAGGTCATCAGGATCTCGCGGGGCAAGGAAAGGACAATGTGGCAGAAGTTGATCGAATCCATCCTCGCCACAAGGCTTGAACTGAGATATTCAAAAAAGAAGATCCTCGCGCTCTACGCTTCCCACGCTCCGTTCGGAGGTAACGTGGTGGGACTGGAGGCCGCGGCTTGGAGGTATTTCGGCCGCCCTCCCGAGGAGCTTTCGTGGGGAGAGGCAGCCACGCTCGCCGTCCTGCCCAACGCTCCGGCCGACATACACCCCGGGAAAAACAGGGACCGGCTCCTCCAGAAGCGCGACCGTCTGCTCAGAAGCCTCCACAAAAGAGGCAAACTGAGCGATCTGGATCTGGAACTCGCTCTTGAAGAGCCGCTTCCACTTGAGCCGGTGGCTCTTCCCAGAGATGCCCGCCACTTGACAGACCGCTATAGCAAAACCTCAAAAGGACAACGGGTAAGGACTACTGTTGACATCCATCTCCAAAGACAAGTCCAGGAAGTCACGGACCAGTGGAACAGTGACTTCTCCCTGACCGGAATCAATGACCTGGCGGCCGTCGTCATCGATGTGAGGTCGGGAGAGATCCTGGCCTATGTCGGCAACGCTGATCCGGACCGCAAAAGGCCAGGATCGGATGTGGACATCGCCGCATCGCCACGAAGCACGGGAAGTATCCTTAAGCCAATACTTTACTGCGCATCCCTCCAGGACGGAGAGATACTTCCCCACACTCTGCTCCCCGACATTCCCGTCAATCTCAACGGCTTCTCACCCCAGAATTTCAACCGGGAATTCGCCGGGGCGGTCCCTGCCTCAGAGGCTCTCGCCCGCTCGCTTAACGTGCCGTCTGTCCACATGTTGCGCAAGTTCGGGGTTCCGAGATTCCTGGATATTCTCCGGAAATCCGGGCTCACCACCCTGACAAAAAGCGCCTCCCATTATGGGCTCTCCCTGATCCTCGGAGGAGGAGAAGCCACCCTCCTTGACATCACTTCGATGTATTCGAGGATGTCCGCTTCCTATCAGACAGGATTGAAGGATTTCCCGCTGACGGACAAATGCGCTCTCTGGCACACTTTCGAAGCCCTGAAAGAGGTCAACCGTCCCGATGAGATGGACTGGAGACTGGTCAGCTCGCTAAAGAAGATCGCCTGGAAGACAGGCACAAGCTACGGCTTCCGCGACGCCTGGGCCGTCGGGGTGACTGCCGATTACGCTGTCGGCGTGTGGGCCGGAAACGCCCAGGGGCAAGGAGTCCCGGGACTGACCGGCGCCAGGACGGCTGGTCCCGTCTTGTTCGACATATTCAATCTTCTTCCGGCCAAGGATGTGGAGAACGCCTATGCTGCCGGAGGATGGTTCAAGGAACCGGCTCCTGGCGATTATGAGCTGATGGAGGTCTGCCACAGTTCCGGACATCTCGTCAGCCCAAGCTGCGAGAAAGCCGACACCATGATGATCCCGAAAAAAGGCATCAGGACCGAGCCTTGCCCCTACCACAAGACTCTTGACGGGATCCGCACGTTCATTCTCCCGCCATCGATGGAATGGTACTACAGGCAGCATCATCCCGAGTACGACCCCTACATCCCGGCCAACAAGGAGGATTATGCCCCGATGGAGTTCATCTACCCGGAAGGCGGCGCAACCATCTACATTCCCCGCCAGCTCGACGGCAGCATCGCCGGAGTCACCTTCAATCTCGCCCACAGGGACCCTGGCCAGAATGTGTTCTGGCACCTCGACAATGAATATCTTGGGCAGACCCGGTTCATCCATCAGATGAGGCTCAATCCTTCCCCTGGCAAGCACACAGTGACCGTGGTCGACGAATCCGGCAACTCCTACTCAGTAGGGTTCACCATCGCGGAGAACAAAAAATAATTTTTTATATATTTGCAGATTAGGAAAATAACTAAAATCACATCGATATGAGAAAGATTCTGGCCACTTTGGCCGCAGCTTTGACACTGGTGTCATGCAGCGAGAATTTCAATGCGGCATATCTCCTCTCCAGTGGAGTCAAGATCGCCCAGGCCGCATCCGTCACCGACGAGCAGATGAAGGCTTATGTCAGCCAATATGTTCAGCAGCTTGACGCTCAAAACAAGGTACTTCCTGAGAGCAACGCCTATGTCAAGAGAGTCCGCAACCTCACCAAAGGCATCACTCAGGTCGACGGCACACCCTTGAATTTCAAGGTCTATCAGACCAATGATGTCAATGCTTTCGCCTGCGCCGACGGAAGTGTCAGGATCTACACCGGTCTCCTGGACAGGATGACTGATGACGAAGTGCTGGGAGTTGTCGGCCACGAGATAGGCCATGTAGCTCTCCAGCATTCCTTGAAGCAGTATAAGACAGCTCTTCGCAACTCCGCGATCAGGGATGCGGTCGTCTCGACCGGCGGTGCTGTGGCCATCCTGACCGCATCACAGCTTGGGGACCTTGGAGAGGCCCTTATGAGCGCCAAATTCTCCCGTAAGCAAGAAGCCCAGGCCGACGACTACGGCTACGACTTCCTCGTCGCCCACAAGAAGAACCCCTGGGCGATGGCGATGTCTTTTGAGAAGCTTTTGAGCCTGTCTAATGGTGGAGCCTCCGCCGGAACCCAGGCCGCTTCATCAAGCTCAGCCGTCTCGGAGATATTCTCGGACCACCCGTCAACAGAAAAGCGCATCGCGACAATGTCGCAACGCGCCATCAATGACGGCTACAAGCGTCCTGCCAAGTAGAGACAGCCTTTACATCTTATCTACCACACTGGGGACGATGGTGACATCGTCCCCATGTTTTTCAGGGGCACTTTGATACTGGGAGGCCGGCGGGATGTCACCTTGTTCCCTAATCATATCCCCGTCATGCGGATGGCAAGAGGTGAAAGCCGCGGGAGCGATAGCCGCGAGGCCCATGGACAAGCCGACTAATTTGACAGCCTTGCCAAGCCTTTTACGGGCGGCAAGCTGGCTCTCGAGATACTCGACTTCCGCCTCGCACTTGGGGCAGGTCCCGGCACAGGAGCCTTTATGGCGGCACTCGGAGGTCACGAACTCGATCTCATTCTCCGCGGCGATCTGGCGGCGGATCTCTTTGAGCATCTTACAAATTTCTTTTCCTCTTTGCATAATCGATGTCGTATTTGAATTTATCTATCTTTTCAAAACCCAATTCCCGGACAACGGCCTCACTCCTGAGAACATCCGCCGGAGTGTTATAACCCTGGATTGAGGGGATCCTGACAACACAGCGGCCCGCCAGCCCTTCTCCAGCAAGAAGTCGCAGATTGTCAAGGACTTTGCCATTATCCTTCCCGGTGTAGCGGAAATATATTCCCGGATCCATGTCCTTGATGTCGATTATCCAGCAGTCAGCCACAGGAATCAATTCCTGGACGGCAGCTGAAGGGACGTTGAGCGAAGTCTCGAGGTTTATCTTCCAATCCGGTCCGCACACTTTCCTGAACTCACGAATGAATCCGCTCCAAAGGAGAGGCTCCCCTCCTCCGAATGTCACACCTCCACCAGTGGCCAGGAAATATAGCTCGTCCTTCCTCAATTCCGAATACAGGGTCTCCGGAGTATGGACCCGGCACTGATTGTCTTTCAACAAGGCTCCGGGATTCAGGCAATACTCACACTTCAAAGGGCAGTACTTGAACGCCACGAGCGTCGTGACTCCCTCACCGTCGACCCCAATCCTGAGCCGGGACACCCCGAAAACTTCCGCTTTCATATAGTAAATCCCGTTTTCGGAAAATCTTGCATGAAAACCGGGAAAATCAATAGCGATAGTCCGGGCGAAGCGAGACGGAAGTCGCCGTCGGGAAATCGGCAGGGACCTCTCTGGTCACTTCTCCTCGGGCGCACCACTCAGCTCCCCTTATCAGAAGCTCCTGGAAACCAGCGCATTGCATTGCGGGATTATCCTCAAGAGTCTCCCCACAGTGGCCAAGCATCGTGTGGAATATCCTACCCTTCCCATAGCGCACAGTGAAGACCAACGGCTCTTCCCTGCCAGAACCGCCAGTTTCGGGAGATGAATATGCGGTGTAAAGCAGGGCGTCGATATTTCCCGGGCCCCTCATCCTGTCGTACAGTTCATCACTGGCGTGCTTCCAGTTCTCCGGCAAGTCTTTCACGATGGGGTGCTCCGAGTCACGCCTGTTCATCACATATTCATGCCTGGCGCCGTGGGATCCCCCGGAACCGGGAGTCTCATCACGAGTGAGGCCGCCATCTTTCCAATACACGTAAGGCCCTGATTTCTCGTTTCTTCCGCCCCAACCTCCGAGGGCTATAATCTCGTTAAATTCCTTCCAATCCGTGAATGAGTTGTCTGCGGCGTGATAGACAACGACTCCCCCGCCGTTCTTCACAAAATCAAGGAAGGCGGCATTCATCTGCTCTGACCATGGATCTCCGTTATAGTCAAGGACCACAAGCTTGTACTTGCTGAAATCCACATTGAATCCGGACATGTCCTCCCCGGCGGCCGGCGAGACAGCCACGTCCATCGTGAATATTCCCGAATTCTCGAGAGTCAGCTTTAACGCCTGATGGCTCACAGGCCAGTTATGGTTGTTCTGTCCAGTGATGATGACCCCCTGGATTGTCTTGCTGCCACAGGCCGTTAATAAGGCCGACATTAAGGTCAGCCCGATGGCAAAAAGTTTGGAAATAGTTCTCATTCAGATATTTATTGAATATTACAAATCAAAAGGGATGTCTCCTTCCATGAACAGGCAGGCCTGCCCGGTGATGTAAACCCTCTCCTCGCCGAGCCGGACACCGACAATGCCTCCCCTTTTGGAGATTTGCTTGGCCCGCATCACGGTCTTGCCAAGTTTAGGGGCCCAGACCGTCCCGGCAAGGAAGAACAGCCGCGGGATTGCCAGTAAAAAGTTCCTCGGCAAAGGCATCTACAATGTATTGTCTCATAACGCGAAGATAGCCAATTATTCGCGGAAATAATCATGTATTGGAAGTGATAAAAACCGAGGGGATAGAGTAGGTTGCCTTTCGGCAAGGGTTCAAACCATCACATTCTCAAGAACCTCTAATACTTGCGATAATGGCTCTTAACCCTCTCGATTTTGCCAGAACGACGACGCAGATACGCCTTGACCTTGACAAGCCGAATCATCTCCACTCTAATGGAGATGCGAACAACGAAGGATTGTGTTCTCTTTTTCATTTATGGATATTGATTTATAGCTGTAGAACAAAGTTCCCGTGTCACAGTACCTCCCCTCGGTATTGTTCAGTCTTCTTAGCAGTAAATAAAACAGGCATCCATTAGAGGTGGATGCCTGTTCATAGTTTAGCTATAAGTCATCCATAAATGACATACAAAGATACAAAAAAAAATCGACCAACACAAAAAAGCTCGCCAATTATATATATATTTACGATTGATGAGAGGTATCCTTTTATTTCTTGCAGCGATGTCCATGACATTCCTGCATTCATGCGGCCCTAAGACCGAGGGCCCGGTGCCGGTGTGCCACCTGCTGGTCTGCTGCCGCGGGTATAACTCCGGAAGCACATTCCTGGTTCAAGACAATTGGAATCCCGCACATGACTATCGGGACATCGCCCAGGTCAGGGACATCCTCCAGAAGATCAAGGATGCCGGAATCAATGTCGTCAGCATAGACTTCACCAATCCCGCCCAATGGGAAGCTTGGGACGAATACGGTAAGATGCTCGACAACATCGTCACCGTCTGCCACGAGAAAGAGATGGAGTTTCTCATATTCATAGGCAATCCCGCCGCATGGAGGATGAAATTCTGGAACGGGATAGCCGGAAAAATTTGGGATAAATATGCCCAGGACCCTTCCTACCGCCGCTACGGATTCGGGGATGACAGGCCACTTATGGTGGTTTTCCTGCCGGGAGAGAGCTTCTGGCCGCTTTGGGAAAACACACCGGACGAGGAAAAGGACAACCTCAAAAAGTTCCGCCTCGGGACTTGCCAGGTCAACGACCCCATAGATCCCTGTCCCTCAGATGGTTGGGGTTATAGGAATATTTCCGAAAGTTCTGACGGGGCCGTCCGTTTCTGCAGCCCCAACTCCGGGGTTCCTCCCAAGGACTGGGCCAGGGTAGATGCAGCCGAATGGGAAAGAAGAGTCGAGTGGGCTTTGGGAGCCAAGGAATATGCCGTGATAGGATCTTATGACGACACCTGCGACGCAATCCACTGGGGCATCAGTGACGCCAGCGCCTCCGAACGATCCGTCCACATCAACCCCTCAACCGTAAACGACCCGTTCATCTACTACAACATCGTAAAGAAAGCCTTGACAGGGAAATGAAAGGCTCTGTCGAAATCCTTTAAATAGAGACTTCCACCATGCAAGGGAACGAATATGAAAGATCGTTCCTGGTGAAAAGGGTTTTCTTTCTGAGCGTTTCGGAAGGGTTCAGTTTGCCTTCGAAAAGTGTGTCATCACCATGCTTCACGATGACGGGCTCATTCAGATCCACAAGCTTCTCATTCAGGAATATACGCACTTTAGAATAGTCGCAATCCTCAATGGTTATTGTATTTCCATCGATCTTGGCGGTTAGCATGCTCCCTTTTTTCGCTTCCTGAAGCGGAATTCCAAGCCAGTAAGAATATTCCTTCATGACATCACCCTGGCACCATACGACTTTCTTCGGATAGGGGTTCCGGGTGTACTTCGCCATCCACGGTACCGCGGCGGCATCGACACGGTCCATCCAATGAGGCTTGCCCTCAACTATATGACCTTTATGGATATAGCCTTCAGGATCAGCTTGTTGGAGCTTATCCAGCTCTTTAATCCTAGCCTCACACTCTTTGTTGCGATCGTATGCGCTGTCAAGCGCCCCGCACCAGATCATGAACGGGAGGTTGCGAAGGCTAAGGAGCGAGACATCTCCGGGATGACCTGCCATCATCGAAGCGGCGGCCCAGTGGTCTGCCATCCGGGGGGCAAGACGCCAAACCCCATCTCCTCCAGCGGAATAGCCCATCAGGTAAACCTTGTTTGGATTGACATTCCAGCAGGTCACGGCAAGCTGGATGATAGTCTCATAGAAAACGTCTGATTCAGGCTGGAAATGGAGATCCCAGGTGTTCGTTATCGCTCTCGGGCAAAGATAGACACCTTCTGATGGCTTGTAAAGCTTCTTCTGGTTTTCCCACTGCTGGTCATTGACTTCAGGCGCGGCGCCTCCGCCTCCATGAAGGGAAATATACAGAGACCTACCGTCAGAAGGTTCATTACCGTAGATAATCCACCAGATGGGCATGGTATATTTCCCGATGACGATCTTTTTCTCTTGAAGAATGTTGGACAACGCCGTGTGGACAGAATCCCTCCACTGCCCCTCCAATGTGCTGAGGTCAGCCTTGTAGAAATCCTGTACCATAGTCTCAGGCGCGTCTTTCCCGGAATCATCTTCCGTATTGTTTACCCTATTATTTTTGCAACCGGCGGACAGAACTGCCATTATCGCCGCGAGAAAAAGTATCTTCTTCATATCCTTATTTTTGAAAAAAGCACCCACGTCTCCGTTAGTGCTTTATAATCTGATCAGTGGAAACAACTGGATTCGAACCAGTGACCCCCTGCTTGTAAGGCAGGTGCTCTGAACCAGCTGAGCTATGCTTCCATAATGTCGTCCCTTGAAGGGAGTGCAAAAATACTATAGTTTTTTTAATTCCACAAAATAAAAATTTCATATCTTGCGGATCATTTTGAATAGTTTGCGCCAATATATGAGCACCCGAAGAAGTAATTCAACAGTCCTTAAGGCCGCCCTGTCGGCCGCGATCATCGTCTTCGCGTCTTCCTGCGGCACCGTAAAGCAGGGCCAGTCATCAGAGGCTTCCGCCAAGAGATATTTCCAGACATCCTCGTTGCCGGACGCTGTCGCTATCATTCCCGCACCGGTCAAGACTGACGATCCCAGGTTCGCCGGAGACAAAGCGTATTACGAATGGGGAAAGACAATACGGGAGAGAGCCAGAGGAAAGATCGCCCAAGAGGATGCCGCATCATCAATGGACTACATGGCAAAACTCTTCGAGGAAGCTATCGGTTTGAGATTCAGCGAGGAACTCACGCCAAACCTGTATCGTCTCCTTTCCAAGGCAACCAAGACATCTTCCGCGGCTAACAAAAAAGCCAAATCATATTACTCCCGCCTACGTCCCTATGTCGAGTTCTCAGAACCCACAGGAGTCCCGGAGGATGAGGAAAGCCACAGGAAGTCAGCGTCATATCCTTCCGGACACACAACAAGAGGTTGGACCATGGCTCTCATCTTGTCTGAGTTGCTCCCCGAAAGGAGCCAGGACATCTTGGAGGTGGGATACAGATATGGGGCAAGCCGCGTCATCATTGGCTACCACTATCAAAGCGACGTCCAGGAAGCCAGGGCCGCGGCTTCCGGAATCGTGGCGGTGCTCCATTCCAGCGAAGATTTCTGCGAGGACATGAAGAAAGCCCAGAAGGAGATTGACTCGATGTCACGTTTCGGAAAGAACCGAAAATCAAGCGGAAACCCCTTATTCCCAGGCTGGTACGCTGATCCTGAGGGAGTGGTGTTCGGCAATGAGTACTGGATTTATCCCACATGGTCGAGACCATTTGACGAGCAGCTTTTCATGGATGCGTTCTCTTCAAGGGACCTGGTCCACTGGACAAGGCATGAGAAGGTTATCTCCAAGGAGAATATAAGCTGGCTTCGCCGGGCGCTCTGGGCGCCGTCCGTCATCGAGAAAGACGGCACTTATTATTTCTATTTCGGAGCGAACGACATGCATGAGAAAGGTGAGGGAGGCATAGGAGTGGCTGTCGCCGACAATCCGGCCGGACCTTTCAAGGACGCTCTCGGTCATCCGCTCATCGACGAAGTCATCAACGGGGCCCAGCCCATCGACCAGTTCGTGTTCAAAGACGATGACGGGTCATACTACATGTACTACGGAGGATGGCGTCACTGCAATATGGTGAGACTGGGAGACGATCTGACGAGCCTGGTTCCATTTGAGGACGGAACCATGTTCAAGGAGGTCACTCCCAAAGGCTACGTCGAGGGCCCTTTCATGCTGAAGAGGAACGGCAAATACTATTTCATGTGGAGCGAGGGCGGCTGGACCGGTCCCGACTACCGTGTGGCCTACGCGATGTCCAACAGTCCTTTCGGCCCATTCGAGAGAATCGGTACTATCCTGGAGTCTGACATGGACATAGCCACCGGCGCAGGCCACCATTCAGTCATGAAAGGTTCCGGCAAAGATGAATACTACATAGTCTATCATCGCCACCCGCTTCAGAGTTCCGACGGAAACCACAGGGTGGTCTGCATAGAGAGGCTGTATTTCGGTCAGGACGGAAAGATCCTTCCAGTCAAAATCACGTTCGAGGGAGTCCCCGCCAGCAAGCTACGTCACTGATTTTCGTATTCCAGGACTACCTTTATCAGCTTATATTTGCTGATCATACCTTCATGGCTATGGTCATGCGAAGCTGTCCTGGTGGCAAACGCGAGGTATCTCTCCCCTCCTATGAATATGAATCCCGGAGAGGCCAGGCCCCATTGCTCGTCCGGCTCGACCCAGCGGTTCAACTCGCAAGGGAGCTCCCGCACAAAACCACTGTCCACGAGATATGTACGGAACCAACTGTCGTCGGTGGTACCCCCATGGGTGTTGTAATAAGTCGGAAACAGCAGGTCGTAACGATCGTCCACCTTGCAGGCCGCGGAGTTATACAGGCAGTCGCCAGCCATGATCTCCGGTTTTCCGAGAGCCTCACCATCAAGGGTGAAGTCCGCTAACGTGACTCTACGGTTCTGGAAGTGCTCTTGAGTCTGCCGTGAATAGAGCGTCATCCTTTTCCCCCTGGGAATGAAGACGTTCTGGGTGTCGTGCTTGAAGTCGTAAAGCAACTTAGGATCGACAAATTCTATCCCGTCCTTGGATCTCCAGAGGAACATGCAATGCTTCCCGTCCACTTTCTGGTTGCCGACCAGGCGGTAAGGCCAATCCTTATCCTCCACCAAACAGACCGAAGACTCGATCAGAGAATCCATTATCTTGGTTTTCAACTCATAGTGGAATCCATCGGACGACTCCGCGAGATAAAGGTTCTGGCTCCATTCATCTTCCGCGATCGAATTTTTCTCATTACCCGAGAAATACATCCTGTAAGTCCCGTCCGGCGCTTGGATGATATTGAAATAATTGATCAGTCTCATCCCGAAATCCGCGTTTTGGACTATCTGGACAGGAGCTTCAGGAAAGCTTACAGCGACAATGTTTTTCTTGCCGCAGGAGCAAAGCAGCGCGGCAAGAAAAACAATGGGCAAAAACTTTCTCATATCCTATTCAAGAACGTTGACCGTTCCGCCGAACTTGTCATTGGCGCGGTAGTGAGGAGCATAGAGCGACTCGATGGTGACGACAGGAGCGCTGAAAGTGCCTTCCTGGGTGATGTAGAATTCCTCTGTCACCGTGGTGTTCTCCTCAGGATAGACATCGAAATAGTACTCGGTGCGGTCGGCCTTCACGTTCCTGTAACCCTGAGGCGAGACAGCCCATGAGCCGATCGGGCGGTACCACCAGCCGACATGGCCGGAGAGCTGATCCACAGGTCTGAAAGCGGCCTCGCGAGGAGCAACGAGTTTCACGAAACTGCGGTTCTCCTGGTTCCAGATCTTGTATTCGGTGATTATCTTCTCTCCCCTGCTGAGTTTCATTCCAGGATAGATCTCAAGAAGGTTCACAGAGGAGTTCTCGCCCTGGACCTCCTTGTAGAAATGGCGCTCGATGGTGAAGCCGTTGCCGGCCGCGACAATCTTGTTGAATGGCTCGCGATAGGTCTTGCTCATCAGGATAACGCGCGTTGACAGAACATCTTCTCCGCCCGTCAGCACAGAGTTGATGGCGTCGACGAAGGCGGGATCCTCTCCCCATTTCTGGGTTTCTTTCTGGAGCATCATCCAGATGCGGATGCCGTCGGCGATCTTGGCTTCCTGCCCTTCGGCTCCGCTCGGCCCTTCGGCTCCGCTCAGGGACCGGGAAACCCTGGTATCCGAAAGCAGGTCGCAGAGCAGTGAGTGGGCATAAAGCTCGCTCTCGAGAAGTCCCCTCCACGGCATCACGGCATTGGGATAGTACCAACCTCCGTCACGATGCTCGACAGCATATTCATCAAGAGAAGCGATGTCGGCCACGATTGAGCTTCTCATCTTCTGGTCGGCGGACATCTTGATTCCCCAGTCAGAGGCCAGCTTCAAGCCACCCTCACCATAGACCAGATTGACCAAAGTCTTGATTCTGCGGGCCTTAGCTAGGATCTGTCCCTGCAAGCCACGCCCATCCTTCTGGGAAGGAATCAGGTAGTCCTTGATGTATTTCTTGAACTCCTTGAAGTTCTTGGAATATTCACTCGCCTCGCTGATGGTCTCCTTTGAGACATCGAACTTGACTGAGGAATACATCGAGCGGACATGGGCGTACTGGGCTGTGGAAAGCCAACCGCTCCAATAAGGCCAATCGCTATGGACGAACTGGTTCTTATCCAGGAAGGCGACAGCCTTCTGGGAATCAGCGACTTCTTCCGCCAGACCGGCGTCCCTCAGCTTGGCGAAACGCTCCAGGACCACAGCCGTGATGACCGGCGAAGACTTCATTCCCTCGAACCATCCGAAACCGCCGTCGGCATTCTGGCAGGCGACTATTTTATCAAGGATGTCCTCATCCGAAGTCGTGAACTTGAAGTCAGCGCCAAGTTTCTCCGCGACCCGGCGGACATAGTAGGCCTCGGTCAGCGAGAGGATATCCTTTCCGGCCGGCTCGACCTTGGAAGGAATGGCGTCCAGAACCATCTGGCGGACATCGATTTCCTTGTATTCAGCTCCGGCTGAGGTGGTTCCGGTGAAGGCGGAACGGATACGCTGGAGGAGAGCGTTCTTGTCCATCCCGGCAAGAAGGACAGCTGAATGGGATTCAGTCAAGGTCTGTTCAGCCTCGTAGACAGGAAGAGGGACAAGCACCGCGTCCGAGAATGACTTGGCGTTGTCAGCGAACACGACCTTCAGCCCAAGCATGTCATGTCCCTTGGGATCGACCGTGAACTCGACCGGAACAGTCTTCCTTGCGGGGACTGTCACCTTCTTGGAGACAGTCGCGAAAGGCTTAGCCCCTTCGATGTCAAGTCCGGAATATGTCTGGAGAGCCACAGTTCCTGAGACCGGTTTGTCGGTGGAACTCGAGACGGTAGCGTGGAGGACATATTTGTCACCCTTGTAAATATACTTAGGTTCCACCACATTGACCTTCACTGGGATAGAGACCGTCATCTCCTGACGCAGGATGGCGTTCCTCATCTCCTTGGTGTGGGCGAAAACCTGGACAACGAAGGTGGAAAGCTTATCTGAAGTCTTGAATTTCAAGGTTGCGGAGCCATTGCTGTCAGTCTTAAGATACGGCTCGAAAGCGAGGGCCGTCGAGAAATCGGAGCGGACGGAGACTTCGTCGAGAGCGGCACTGGACGATTCTTCCGCATCCTCCGCTACCCTGTCCATCATCATGGCACTCTCTTCCACCATCATCGGGGCCGCCTCAAGCACCATGGCATCATTAACAGCTCCGGCAGCCCTGGATTTCAACATCTTCCGGTCACCATAATCGAAAATCCTTCCCCGGTCAATACTTCCGTCCATCACGTCGAAATAGACGGGCCTGGCGCCAAGGTTGACGAGCCTGACGGTCTCCCACTGGTTCGGGGAAATCCTCTCCGAGGCCTTGTCAAAGATAGCGGCGACCATCTCGGTCCCCGGATCCGACTTCAGGGTGAATGAATATTGCTTCCCAGGATAAGCCTTATCCTCGAATGATGAGAAGGTCAAAGGAAGGTTCAGGATAGTCTTCTCCCTCTGGAACTCACGGTGGAAAATATAGTGCGTCCCGTTACGGAAGTAGAAGATATACAGCGTCAAAGCATCCGGATATTCACTCTTGTACTCGAACGACAAAGTCTTGACGGAGCCTTCCGAACCGGGCTTTCCATCCAGATGGACCAGCTCCCGTCCGAGAGGTTTTCTGTTCTCATCGAAGAGTTCGGCGACAGCCCAGACAGGACCCGCACCAGCTCCGAACTGGACCTTAATTTCCTCACCGTCCTTCACAGAGCAGTCGGAGCAAGAGCCGACCAGCTTAAAGAAATTCTCCACATCGGCATTCAGAGCATTGTCCCCGTCTCCGATGACAAGGATCTTCATCTCGGACTTGGAGGATATCTCCTTCCCATCAGTAGCTTTGACGCTTGAAGTCGCGACGAGGATGTAAAGTCCTGGAGCAGGGATAGTTATCTCCTTGGTGGAGCCTGACTCGGCCTCTCCGCCAGCCACGACTTTATCATTGCTGTCTTTCAACTCGTACTTGATGTCCACGGGTACCGGCTGTCCCTCGTTATTTCTGGAGGTGAACGTCACCTTTGCCACATTCTCCGACAAAAGCTCGCATTGTCCGTATTTGTCTTTTCCAAGGGAGATGTCTCCCACCGCGGCATTCACAAGAGCCATTTCGATGTTGAAGGCATCCAGGACAAAGACCCTCCTGGAGAACTCGCTGGTCTCACCGGTGGCATCCATGACCTTGACCGTGACCCTGTACCAGTACCTGTCCTTGACTGAAGGGAACTTCACGGAGAAAGAACCGTCGGACTCGAGCTTGACCTCCCCGTCGGCGACGATATTGCCCCAACAGTCAACTTCGTAATTCACTTCGGCGGCGTCGAGCGGGTGCCCGCTGTAACTGGACACCTTTCCCTTCACCTCGATCTCGTCACCCATGAAATAAAGCTTGTCAATGCTGTCGAAGGCGAGGTCATAAGTCGGGAGGACAAACTCATCCACGACAATCGACTTGGTCTCAAGGGTGCTGTTCTTGTGACGGACCTTGATAGTGTACCGGCCGTTTTTCTCCCCTTCAGGAATCTTGAACTCCCCGGCCACCGATCCAAACTCATTGGTTTTCAGTTCAGTCTTGGCAATCTCCTTATCATCTGCATTAATGAAACTGACCTCGACAGCCTCACCGGCCTCAAAGACCTTGAAACTGACATACTGGTTGCCTGAATAAAGGACAGCCTTGTACTTCACGGTCTCACCGGGATTGAAAGCGGTCTTGTCGGTGAATATCTCACAGTAATCGCTGACACGGCCTTTACGCTCGGAGTAGTAATCCCTTGAATCGCGAATGCTCTGCTCTTTGGAGAAGTGCAGGAAGCCGTCGGGATCCTTCCAGCATGCGCGGAGGTAATAATAGGTGTCTTTCTTCATCACCTTCTTCAAATCCTCCGGCAGAGGAGTGAAGCCGTCGACCTTGACATCCTTGGCCTCGGCGACGACCTTGCCTGAGAGAATGAGCGCAAGGTCCACTTGAGGCAGAGGCTTGCCGGTAAGGTATTCAGCCACATAGAACTTGCGACCGTCGAAATCCTCTCTCAAAGCTATTGACAAAGTCTTGGGAATATACTGTCCCATGGTCTCTACCTTGCCGTTCTTGGCCTTGACGATGTAGTTGCCATCGTCGCACCTCGGGATGGGAACCTTCACTGTGTCAAGGACATAAAAGCTCTTCACGGGATTGTCAACCGTTTTCTTGAATAGAGGGGTACCTTCTTTGTCGTCAAGGTACATGGACACCTCGACACTGGGGAGATTCCTCAACGTCACGACGATGTCATCACCTTCGAAGAAGATCGAGACATCCTTTTCCTCAAGTGTCTCTATCTGGTTCTTGAAACTCTCGATGGTTCCAGCGATCTTGGAGTCGACCCCGGACCTGAAGGAAAGACGCTCTTTCTCGGCGGCCTTGATGTCGGCGTACAGGGCTTTATAGTCAGCCTCTGTGCCTTTGTTGCGGGACAGGTTGCTCATCCTGTCATCGAACATAAGGGCCTTTCCGAAAAGGCCGACAGCCTTTCCGGAATATTTGGCGACGAACGCCTTGACATCGTCTTCCCTATAGGCCCAATACCGGCCCTGAAGGGACACATACTCATTCCAGGCGGCGTTCGGGTAAGTTTCTCCCAAATATTCCTTTAGCGCCTCGAAGCCCTTTGAAGAGTTCCTGCCTCCGAGCCTCTCGGACCAGAGGGCATATTCATAGTCATCCTTGATGAAACCGTTCAGGAGCCCGTTCATCTGCCCGTCCGTCCTGGTGTGAAAAGCCTTGTTCTTCCCGGCCTGGAGGCGGGTCTTGTTGGCAAGCACGAAGTCAAGAAGACCGGAGCCGCCGTATGAGGACCTGTAGGCGTAGGTCACGATCGGCTCGTCATATTCCTTAATCGCGTTAGAGAGGAAGGTGTTCATCTCCTGTCGGACCTTCCAGTTCCTCGAGACCTCCGCGTCGACCTTCTTCACGGCAGCGTCATAAAAGTCCCAATGGTAACGCTTCGCCTTGGCCTGCTCCATTATGGCGTCAAGCGCCTCGCTCATCTTCTTGGGCAGGTCGGCTTTCTGGGCGGAATAGTAGTTTTTCCAGAGCGAGGTCAGAGCGTGGCCTTGCTCATCAGGGTTCTTGGGCTTGTCTGTCTTGACATAAGCGCAAGCGACAATGGCGGCGGCACAAATGACCACAGCCACGAGAATCAGGTAGAACATATTCTTTTTCATAATGATTGGGAGTTCGTTACGGCGTAGGAATACTTCAAAAACCTCGCGCCGAAAGAAAAGGCAAGGCTTCCGAGAGAAGATAAGTGCTTCCCCCTATGAATATCAAAGGATTACGTTTCTCGTCGAGAGAAAGGGCAGCAGCTATCGCCTCCTCCGTGGACCCTGTCCGGACCACTCTGCAAGATCTTCCGGACTCCTTGAAGAAAGCTTCCATGCGACATGCGGCGTCTTTCGAGGGTAGCGCCCGGGAAGAATTCAGATCGGGAAGGATAAATGTAGCCTCCCGGGGCATGAGGGGCATGATCCCGTCCAGATCCTTGTCCGCCATGACGGCGTAAACGATGATCAAGGAGGAGTATTCACCTGTCGCCATCATCTCCTCCAGCTGGGTGAAATTCTCTTTCAAGGCGGCGGGATTATGGCCAAGGTCAGCCACGACGAGAGGATTCTTCCTGACAATCTCCCAGCGTCCGTGGAGCCCAGAGATGGCTGCGGTCCTGGAAAGCGCCCCAGCTGTCCTCGCGTCATCGGAAAGACCGGAATAAAAAGGATTCTCTTTAAGAATATCCAAGGCTGCCAAGACCGTCCTTAAATTCTTTGCCTGATAGTCACCTCGAAGGTCCAGGGACTGAAGGATTCCCGCGAAAAGTCTTTCCATTGACAATTCGGAGTCCTGGGCGAATGTCAGGGGGCTTCCAACTTCCCTGGCCTTCGATTCGAAGACCGGACGTGTTTCGGGAAGATACTCCCCGACAACGGCAGGAACGCCAGGCTTGATGATCCCGGCTTTCTCACCTGCGATAGCCTCGAGAGTATTGCCGAGCAAGGCGCAGTGGTCAAGGGCGATGCTGGTGATGACGGAGAGGTCAGGGGTAATGATGTTCGTGCTGTCCAGTCGCCCTCCAAGACCTGTCTCTATCACCGCCACGTCGACTCCCTCGTCAGCGAACCACTTGAAAGCCAAGCCCGTAGTTATCTCAAAGAAAGACAAGTCCAGTTCGTCCATGTCTTTCTCGTAGAGGCACAGGAAGTCGTAGACGTATTCCTGCGGCACCAGTGAACAGCACACCGATTCTGACGGCATTTCTTCCGGCGACGGGGACAAGTCCCGTCTCGCAGCGCTTCGCGCCCTATCCGGGTAAATGCTCGCCGGGGCTTGTCCCGTCACCGGAGGGCACAAGATCCTCGCGCGTTCACGGAAGTCAATGATATGGGGGGAAGTGTAGAGGCCGACTTTGAGGCCGGCGGACATGAGCGCGACCGAAAGCATGCTCGCCACGGAGCCTTTGCCGTTCGTACCAGCGACATGAATTGTCCTATACCGCTCCTGAGGATTCCCGAGCAGGGCCGCGAAACGCCTCATGTGATCAAGGCCAGGCTTATACGCGTCGCCAAAAGGCACTTTCTGAACAGAAGGAAACCTTTTGAAAATCGACTCCAATTTATCTTTGTAAGCTTTTTCCGAATATTTTTTCACCGGCATTGGCAATGACTTTTTTGAACTCAACTCAAAAATACTTAAATTTACGGACATTTGACACTGAATGAAAGAAAAAACCTCAGCTTTACACTCTGAATATATCATCGACGGGATCCCCCGCCGTTTCACCCCGGCGGACATTCTCAACGGATGCTTGGACAATGAACCCGAGGAGGATATCCCTTACGAGGAGTTCGAACCGATTGTGGACGAGAGTGTGGACCCGTGCCTGGCTGCCAATCTATTCAAGAGCCAGGACGCCCAGGAGTATCTAGCCGGCATTTCCGGGATCCTTGGGTCGCCGAGAAATTGTCCGATGTCTTTCCCGGAGGAGTTCACGAGGAGCCGGATAGCCAAGGCTCTTCTGGACACCATCTGGATGAAGGGGCATTTCAGGCTCAGTGACCTCACCCTGGCGGCGAAATGGAGATGGAACATGAAGCCGCTTGGCAATATGGCGGCTTTCTACGCCTCCGTCGAAGCCTCCGCCGACTATCTTGACAGCCTGGGGATCAGTCTGGGAGCATATTCATTCACCGAGAGCGAGAAGGTCAACCAGATCTCATTCAAAGTCGCCGCCACAGATCGTCCGGAGGATCCTGACGAGGAGATCGGCCTTGAGGATGAAGAGATTGACCTCCCGGGCAACGCTCCGTTCGGAAGCCCGCATCCGGTGATCGGAAGACGCAGGGCCATCCCTGACAAGATTGTTCCGGACCCTGACAGCTGGCTGCTCTTCGTACCTTTTGACAGTTGCGAATTCAGACTCGGAAATTCCTTGTTATGTGAGGTTTACGGGCAAAATGGAGACACGGCTCCGGAGGTCGGGGACGGGGACTATTTCATCGACTGCTTCGAAGTCATCCGGGAATTCGTGGAGGACAAGGTCGCTCTGGCTGGAAGGACCGTGAGTGACGGCGGCCTGCTGGCGGCTCTCAAAGCCATGTGCGGAGACTCCATCGGAGCGAAGATCGACATCAGCGGGATCATGAACGCCTACGACGAGGACAAGAGCGTCAGGATCCTGTTTTCCGAGATCCCTGGAGCGCTTATCCAGATCAAGGACATCGACTACGATTACGCCGACGCCGAGTTCCTGCTCCAGGACATAGCATATTACCCCATCGGGCATCCTGTTCCCGGTGAGAACACCATCAAGATAAAATCCGGGAGGGGTGGAGGAATATCCGACATCCTCCAGTCCCTGCTCAACAGCCAGGCTTCGGAAGGAGAAGATTGACAAATAGATATGGCAAGATACACTAGAGTCCCGACAGCGGGACAGGGCGGCAGGAAGCCCAAGATCTTTGTGCTGGACACAAACATCATCCTGCATGACTATAAGGCGATCCGCAAGTTCAAGGATAACGACATCGTGATTCCGATCGCCGTGATAGAGGAGCTCGACAAGTTCAAGAAAGGAACCGACCAGCTCGCCTACAACGCCCGCGGCTTCATGAGGGACCTTGACAGGATTTCCGACGGACATCTGTTCGGGAAAGACGGGATTCCGATCGCGAAGGGACTCGGCAGGATCAAGATCGAGCCGAACCACCCTTTCCCCGACGACATGAAGGATCTGTTCAAAGATGACATCCAAGACCACCGGATCCTCTCGACAGCCATCTGGATAAGGGACAACAATCCCGGGCGTTTCGTCGCCCTTGTCACCAAAGACATCAACTTGAGGATGAAATCCAAAGCCGCGGGCATGGAGGTCCAAGACTACATGACCGACCGCTTGGAGGACGAGAAGGTTGAGAATTCCATCAAGGAGGTCCTGACGCTGGAGAATATTGGCGAGGAGGTGTACAAGGGCCTGGCCTTCGATCCCCAGAACGCCGTGCCTTGGAACGCCATCTCCAAGGCACGCCCGAAGCCCAACCAGCTGTACAAGATACGTCAAAACGGAGAGACACTTTGCGCCCGCTTCGATGACGATCAAAACAAGGTGGTCCTTGTCAAAACCCGGTATGTCTACGGGATAAAGCCTCTTAACGACGAACAGAAATTCGCCATCGACGCTTGCCTGAACCCCGACATCAAGCTCGTCTCCATGACCGGAGGCGCCGGTACCGGCAAGACCCTCATCGCGTTGGCTTCAGCCCTGGAACAGGCCAGGGAATATGACCAGATCATCCTGACGAGGCCTACAGTGGTGCTTGGCAACCAGGACATCGGTTTCCTTCCCGGAGACCAGAAGAGCAAGATGAGCCCATTCGTCCAGCCACTGATGGACAACCTCAACGTCATAAAGTCAAAGTTCAAGTCCACCAGCAAGGAGGCTTTGAGGCTGGAAGCCATGCTGAAAGAAGAGAAACTCCTTATCTCTCCCCTCGCCTACATAAGGGGACGGAGCCTTGGAAGGGTTTTCTTCATCTGCGACGAGGCGCAGAACCTGACTCCCAACGAGGTGAAAACCATCATCACGAGGGCCGGCGAGGGCACAAAAATGGTGTTCACTGGAGACATATTCCAGATCGACCAGCCCTATCTCGACCAATGGTCGAACGGCCTTACCCATTTGAACGAGAAGATGAACGGCCAAAAGCTCTTTGAGCATGTGTTCCTCAGGGTCGGGGAAAGGAGCGAGCTTTCGGATCTCGCGTCAAAATTGTTATAACCAATCATTTTTGTTATCTTTGCAACCCTTAAGAAAGACTATAATCAATTAAGCAGTTTTTAAATATGTTCGACAAGAAGAAAAGAGTCTATCGCTTCGGAGGCAAGACCGCCGAAGGAGACGGGCACATGAGGGAATTACTCGGCGGAAAGGGAGCCAACCTCGCCGAGATGAGCAAGCTTGGAATGCCGGTTCCCGCCGGATTCACCATCACCACAGAATGCTGCGCCGAATATTACTCCCTTGGCGGCGGCTACACCAATGATCTTAAGAAAGAAGTCGCCGAGGCGATGAAGGCCACCGAGACCATCATGGGAAAGAAGTTCGGCGACCCTTCAGATCCGCTGCTCGTGAGCTGCCGTTCCGGAGCGAGAAGCTCCATGCCCGGCATGATGGACACTATCCTCAACATCGGACTTTGCTCCGCCACTCTTCCCGGCATGATTCAGAAGACCGGCAACCCGAGATTCGTCTACGATGCTTACAGGCGTCTGATCATGATGTACTCCGACGTCGTCATGGAGAAGGCCGAGGGTATCGAGCCCGCTGACGGGCAGGGTATCCGCCAGCAGCTTGACAGGATGATGATGGAACTCAAGGAAAAGAAGGGCTACAAGTCCGACACCGACATCACCGCCGACGAGCTCAAGGACCTCTGCGAGATATTCAAGATCAAGGTCAAGGAAGTCCTTGGAGTTGATTTCCCCGACACCGCCCAGGAGCAGCTCTGGGGCTCAATCGGAGGAGTCTTCAAGTCATGGAACGGAAAGAGGGCCATCGCCTACCGCAGGATCGAGAAGATTCCTGATGACTGGGGTACAGCTGTCAACGTGCAGTCAATGGTCTTCGGTAATATGGGCAACACCTCCGCCACCGGAGTCGCCTTCTCCCGCAACCCCGCCAACGGAGACAACAAGTTCTACGGAGAGTGGCTCATCAACGCCCAGGGCGAGGATGTGGTCGCAGGTATCCGTACTCCCAACCCCCTCAATGAGGCCACCAAGACAGAAAAGAACAAGGATCTCGAGTCCCTCGAGACCGCTATGCCAGAAGTCTACAAAGAGCTTGACGGCATCCGCCTGAAGCTTGAGAAGCACTTCCATGACATGCAGGACATCGAGTTCACCATCCAGGAAGGCCACCTCTGGATGCTCCAGTGCAGGATCGGAAAACGTACCGGCCTGGCAGCCCTCCAGATGGCTATGGATATGGTCGACGAGAAGATGATCGACGAGAAGACCGCCGTCATGAGGGTCTCCCCTTCACAGCTCGACGAGATTCTCCACCCGATCCTTGACCCTTCTTCCGAGAAGAAAGCCAAGGTGCTCGCCGTCGGTCTGCCCGCTTCTCCGGGAGGAGCCGTTGGCCAGATAGTGTTCACCTCCGAGGCCGCCATGGAGGCCGCCGCCAACGGAATGAAAGCCATTCTTATCCGTGAAGAGACCTCTCCGGAAGACATCGAGGGCATGAGGGCCGCCGCCGGAATCCTCACGACTCGTGGTGGTATGACCTCACACGCCGCCCTTGTGGCCCGCGGTTGGGGCAAATGCTGCATCGTGGGATGCGAGGCCATGAAGATCAACTTCGAGGAAAAGACCGTGACCTTCAATGAGAAAGACACCTTCAAAGAGGGTGACTGGCTCAGCCTCAACGGTTCCAAGGGCTTCGTCTATGGTTCCAAGATCGAGACGATGGATGCCTCTGAGAACCCTCTGTTCAAGAAATTCATGTCGATTGTCGACAAGTTCCGCAAGCTCGGGATCAGGACCAATGCCGACACCCCTGAGGACGCCGCCAAGGCTCTCAGCTATGGTGCCGAAGGTATCGGACTGTTCCGTATCGAGCACATGTTCTACGGCGCACATTCCGAGAAACCTCTCTCCAAACTCCGCAAGATGATCCTTTGCGACACCGATGCCGAGCGCAAGGCTGCCCTTGAGGATCTGGAGCCTTACATGAAGGCCGCCGTGAAGAGCACGATGAAGATCATGGACGGCAAACCGGTCGTGTTCCGTCTGCTTGACCCGCCTCTCCACGAGTTCGTTCCCAAGACCGAGGAGAAGAAGAAAGAGGTCGCCAGGGAGCTTGGTGTCTCTGTCGAGGAGATCGAGAAGAGGGGTGAGGCCCTTCACGAGGTCAACCCGATGATGGGACACAGGGGCGTGCGTCTGCATGTCAGCTTCCCTCTGATAGCCGAGACCCAGTACAGGGCAATCTTCGAGGCCACCGCCGAGCTTCTTCTCGAGGGCTATCATCCGATGCCCGAGATCATGATCCCTGTGACCATCTCCGCCCGCGAGCTCAGCTTCCAGAAAGCTATCTGCGACCGCGTCAAGGCCCAGGTTGAAGGGATTAAGATCCAGAACATCGACTACAAGTTCGGAACCATGATCGAGATTCCGAGAGCTGCATTGACCGCTGACAGGATGGCCCGCGCCGCCGAGTTCTTCTCATTCGGAACCAACGACCTCACCCAGATGACGTTCGGTTTCTCACGCGACGACATCGGCACCTTCATGGGTGACTACCTCGGCAACAAGATCCTCGATTCCGACCCGTTCCAGACCATCGATGTCAAGAGCGTCGGCAAGCTGGTCGAGTTCGGCATCCAGGGCGGACGTTCCAAGAGGCCTGACCTCAAGTGCGGTGTCTGCGGAGAGCATGGTGGAGATCCGGATTCGATCCGTTTCTTCAACAGGATTGGAGTCGACTACGTCTCCTGCTCGCCTTTCCGCGTTCCTATCGCCCGCCTTGCCGCCGCCCAGGCCGCCATCGAGCAGAGCAAATAGGCACTGTCATTCTGAGCGAAGCGAAGAATCTGATTAAAAGGAGTTTGTCCACAAAGACAAACTCTTTTTTTTTGTATAGCGTCCATCCGCCCCACCGCTAACTCCGAAAAATTTCAAGAGAGGTCCGAAAAATATTAGGAGATTTCGGATTATTTTTCATACTTTTGTAAAAAGAGGTTGTAATATTATAATATGCGCAGACTTACAAAGAAAGAGCGGATAATCATGGATCACTTCTGGAAACAGGGCCCGATGTTCGTACGGGACCTGCTGAACAGCTACCCTGATCCGAAGCCCACGTTCAACACCCTGGCTTCACAAGTCCGGACACTGGAGCAGGACGGATTCCTTAAGCGGGATCTGCTGGGGAACGCATACCGCTATTCTCCAAGCATTTCCGAGCATGAATACGGGCGAAAGACCATTTCCGGGACCATTGAGGATTATTTTAACAACTCCTACCTGGATGTCATCCACTCGCTGGTGAAAGAGGAAAGGATCTCACTGGAGGAACTCAAAGACCTGGTAGAACGAATCGAGAAAGGAGAATAGCGATGGGAGATTTCCTGATCTACACGGCCAAGGTGGCCGCGGCGCTCGTCGTCTTTTATCTTTTCTTCAGGCTTCTTTTGAGCCGGGAGACTTTCCACCGTTTGAACAGGATCGCGCTGATCTGCGGTCTGGTCATCTCTTTCGCGCTACCACTTTGTGTTATTACAGTCAACATAACAGTCGACCCGCAGCGTATCCCCAGCGCACCAGATCCTCTCAATATCAATCTGGTAGATGCGGATTGGCGGGTCACAGTTCTTTTTGGAGTCTTTATCCTCGGGGCAATCGCCACTCTTGCCAGGCTCGCCATAGCCTACTGCCGAGTCCACAAAATGATCAAAGATGGAGAGAAGCATCCCCAACCGGACGGGAAAATAGTAGTTGTCATCAACAATCCAGAAGAGGAGGAATATCGCTCCCCTTCCAGTTGGATGGGCTACATATTCCTTTGCCGGGAGGACTTCCTATCCGCTGAAGCGACTGGGCTCTATAGCAGTCCGGCCTACATCCACGAGGCTGCCCATTCGGATCTTCATCACTCCATAGACCTGATGTTCATAGATCTCTGCTCACTATTCCAATGGTTCAATCCCGCCATTTGGCTTCTCCGCCGGGAGCTGACAACGATCCATGAATATGAGGCCGACAAGGCCGTGCTGGACAAAGGGTTCAACCCCAAGGATTACCAATTGCTGCTTGTGCGAAAGGCCATGTCCGAGGCCGGGTATTCAGTTGCCAACAATCTGAACCACAGCGCTCTGAAAAGCCGGATCGACATGATGCTCCGTCAACCATCCAGAAACAGGAGAGCCTTAAGACTACTGATTCTGATTCCTCTGGTTTGTATCGGCCTGGCCATGAACGCCCAGAAGGTCTATCATGACCGCCAAGATAAGCCATTCTTCATCGTTGGTGACAATGAGAACGTCTTCTTGCGAGTGGACGGTAAAGAGTTCGACAAGAAGCACATGGATGAGATAGATCCATCCAACATCGAGTCTATCACAGTCAATAAGGACGGAAAGGGCGGAGGAACGATTGATATCTATTTAAAAAACGAATAACAATATTATTTACAATATGGTCAGGAACTTATCAATAATCGCTTGCGCTTTATTCATGTCGGCCTTTATCAGCGTTGACGCCCAGGAGCAAGTAGCTGTCTCTGCCAAGCCCAGGCAGATGGAGAAATCCAAGGTGGCCGGGTACGACCGGATTGGTGACGCCCTCTATGAAGTTATCTACGAGTACCGCGTCCAGACGAAGGTCAGCGGTAAATTGTCTGCCAGTTCCGAGGGCTCTACAATCACGGTAAGGAGCGGTCAAGCCGAAACACCGGAAGGTCAGGACAATACTGTCAGCGACACCTACTCGACCATCCTGCAGTTCGGTACCGAGCAGGCTCGTTTCCTTGACTATCTCGCATATAGAGTGGACTCTCTTGCCAACGCCGGAGCTCCGGAAGATTCGATTGCCAAAGCAAATAACGATGTAGACCGCAGCGCTTTCTACTTCGACCCAGTAATCTTCCAGAACTGGCCGGAAGGTTCCATGACCGTCGACGATGTCCTGGTTCCCGGGACGTTCACATATTCAGAGAATATGGCACATGGGTGGACTTTCGGGGACGGCCAGAAAGAGGTCTGCGGCTATCCTTGCCAGGAGGCGAAGACCAGTTACGGCGGCCGTGAGTGGACCGTCTGGTTCGCACCGAGTATCCCCTCCAACGTCGGTCCTTGGAAACTCGGCGGTCTGCCAGGCCTTATCATGGAGGCCCAGGATGCTGAAGGTATCCACCATTTCACAGCCACTGCACTGCGCAAGGCGGCCTGCCCAATTGTACGTGTCCAAGACGCCGGACGTGACAAGACCCAGCGTGATCGCTTCATCCAGCGCAAGAATGCCTCCGGAGGCAATTCGCTTAACAATATTCCGACAGAGAGCATCACCAGCATTTCCGTCTTCAAGAATGATAACGGTGGCACAATCAAGGTTAATGGCCGTGTGACCGTTCGCATGACCAATCACACTTGGGTTCCTCTCGAACTTGAATAGGCTATGCGCAAGGTAGTCGCCCTTCTGATCCTTTTGCTTGTCTCGTACGCTCTCTCCGCCCAGATTGTCATCCAGGGCAGCGTGCGCGACGAGGAAGGAGTTGCTATAGCCGGCGTCGTGGTCTCGCTGCAGCAACAGGGCAAGACTCTCAGTTATGGGACAACCGGGAAGGATGGCCGCTACCGTCTCAGTGTCCAGTCAGGAGAAGGCACCGCGACAGTCATATTCAATCACCTGACTTTCGAGAAACTGGAAGTTCCGACCATTTTTAGGAGCCGGAACATTGATGTCATCCTTAGGGAACGGAGCGAAACCCTCAAGGAAGTCACAGTCACTGCACCGGTTGTCAAACTAAGAGGAGACACACTTTCATTCTGGCTGCCTGCACTTGCGGCTCGGGAGGACTACTCTTTGGAAGATGCCATGAAGCGTATCCCTGGAATAGAAGTTGACGAGAGCGGAAGGATTTCATACCAAGGAAGGGCGATCAGCCATTTCTACATTGACGGGGTGGACATACTGGGAGGAAAGTATACCCTCGCCACACGAGGCATTTCGGCGAAAATGGTCGACCAGGTCGAGATTCTGGACAATCACCATAGCGTCAAAATGGAGCGCAACACTGGCCGGACCAACGAGGTGGCCATGAATATAAAACTGAACAAGGAAGCCAGAATCAAGCCGACAGGCAGCAGTGAAGCCAGGGCCGGCTGGGGTTCTGAAGGGTTCCTCGGCCGCATCGGCGGCTCGCTAATGCGATTCGGGGGCAAGGATCAGGCTATTCTTGCAGCCAAATTAGGCAATGACGCCCAATTTGCTCAAAGCGAGACCTCCGACTATTTTTCCTCCAATCAGATTTCAGGGAAGGCCTCTACCCTGGCCGGATCCGTGTCCGGCTCCTCTGCACCACTCGATGCCAGGTACTATCTGCGCCCGATGGATGCCTATGTCAGCCTGGACGCCTCACATAAGCGGTCAGAGGATGTCAGGTTAAGGCTCAACAGCCATTACGCTTACAGTTATGGCACTTATGACTATTCTACCCGCAGCGACTACTATGCCGGTGACAATGTTGTGAGCCTTCAAGAGGTCTTCAATCCTTCAAGCAAACTACATGTTCCTTCAATCGGGCTTGATTACCAGCTGAATTCTGACGAACGCTACCTGAACGAACGGTTTAGAGCGACCGCGAATTTTATCACGAACACCATGGCGACCATGCGTGCGGGCGATCCTCTGGACCAAAGATCGGGTATTCGAGCCTTAAGGATTCAGAACAGTCTGGACTGGAGAAAACTCATAGGGAATCGGCGAATCTATTTTAACAACACTATCGCATGGACAGCGTCGCCTTCTGTCCAGTATAATTTTTCCGGCCTCGGCCTGGAAGGCCTGCAAGACGGCTTCAGCCAAAACATGAATGTGGCACAGCGAATCAGCACCGCGCGCGACTGGCGCCGGCTATCCCTTGAATTGCCTCTAACCGCCACAATCGATTATGACAGGATTGGCAACACATTGGATTTTGGGGATATAACAGCCCAAGGTAACCTGGCCGGGGTCAATGGTACCATGTTGTTTTCGCCTTACCTGCGATGGATTTCTCTTTCCAAGCAACTTCAAATTGATTTAAAGGTCGACTTTGGCGGAAGGGGGCTCTATGCCCGTGAACATCTCACCGGCAATGTCGACAAACGCTTTCTGCCCATACTGGACCCGAGACTCTCTCTCAACTGGACTGCTACAGCGCGTTCAGAATTCGGGCTTACGGCATCTTCTAGCCGGACCGCAGGTAACATTCTGGATTTTCTCAGGACTCCGGTCATATCCACCTACCGCAGCATCAGGCAGAGCCCCGGGATTTTACGAGAAGGGAGAAACAGCAGTATATCACTTACTTACGATTGGAAGCGTCCCATCGAGCTCTGGTTCTTCCACTCCGATGTCACCGCGTCCAGAAACAAAGCCAATCTCAGGAGTTCACAGACTATTGATACGGACCGGATCTGGATCACAAGTATTCCTGAACCTGTCAGTTCCGATGCCATCAGCATATCCGGGAATCTCTCCAAACGATTCCAGCGGACGGCCACCAAACTCATGGTCGGAATCAGGGCAGGCAGCAGCCGGAACTCCATCACCCAACAAGGCCGCGCCATAGATTACAATGGAGACAACCTTCGGTTCAACTGGGAAGCCAGTTCAGCGCCATGGAAATTGATATCCCTTTCTTATAAGGGTAATTGGAGCCGGACAGGAAGCGCCTACTTGGGGAATCGATCCGCCTTTGTCACACAGACACATTCCGGGACGCTGTCCTTATTCCCCGTGGCAGCCTTAAGGGTGTATTTCAACACGGATTATATCCGCACACAAATCTCGGAAGATCAGTTCAAGAATATGGCGCTCGGCCAGGCAGGGGTCGATTGGAACAAGGGCAAATTCCGCTACTCGCTTCTGGTGCACAACGTTTTTGACACCAGGAGCTATGCCTATTCCATATTCACCGGCCTGGACACCTTTTCCTACGATTTCGCCCTGCGAGGACGCGAGATCCTGCTTTCCATCACCTACACTCTTTGATGGCATATCATAAGGTTTGGAAAGATTCGTTATATTTGTAACATCATGAAAATAGCCATTATCGGTGCGGGGAATATGGGTGGCGCCACCGCATTGGGATTCGCCAGATTTTGCCCACTTACGCAAATCATCGCCACAGCCAGACACCAGGAGACTCTGGACAAATATTCATCACAAGGGATCAAGACCACCCTCGATAACGCCGAGGCGGTCAAGGATGTCGATCTTGTGGTAATGGGAGTCAAGCCGTGGCTTCTGAAAGAGGTTCTCAGTCCCCTGCTGCCACTGATGAAAGGTAAGATCCTGGTCTCCCTGGCAGCCGGAATTCCTGCCGCTACCATAAGAGAATGGACGGAAGGTTTTAATATTCAAGGAGTTTACACTGTCATTCCGAACCTTGCCATCGAGATTGGCGAGAGCATGACCTTCATCAACGAGGTCTTCGGCACAGATGAGACCCGTTCCGCCGTGACAGGTCTTTTCGAGGCTGTCGGAAAGGCTTTGCTCGTCGATGAGAAGCGGCTCGGAGCGGGAATGATGGTGGCTTCCTGCGGTACTGCCTTTGCCTTGAGATATGTCAGAGCCGCCACCGAGGGAGGAGTAGAGCTCGGATTATACCCAAAAGAGGCTCTTCAGGCCGCCCTGCAGACCGTCAAGGGAGCCGCGATGCTGGCTGACGCCCATGGCACCCATCCGGAGCAGGAGATAGACAAGGTGACGACTCCCGGCGGGATCACCATCCGGGGGCTTAACGCGATGGAGGAGGCAGGCTTCTCCAACGCGGTCATACAAGGCCTTAAAATCTGGAAATAAATACTATTTCTTCTCCGTCATGACGAATATGACTGAGAGGTCATAATTCTTTGAGTCTTTCTCGAAAGATGACTTGAGAGTCAGCAGGCAGTACTCATCCTCAAACTCAACCTTGGCTGTGCCGTTGGCGATCTCATAGCCCAATGCGGTAGCTTCTTTCCAGGCATATTTCAGCACTCCCTTGTCGAGCGAGGAGAAATCGCAGTCGGCCACATCAGGATTGCCGGAGCTGTATTTGACGGTAGCCTCGCCTGAAGGAGCGACGGTGATGCTCTCAATCTTGATCCCGGACAGGTCCCTCTTGACCTCGATACCCTGCTTTCTCGCAAAATCAGCGATCTCACCCAGATCACAGCCGGTGAAATCAGCATTCGCCTTGACACTTCCGGAGATGCTTACCCTGGTCTTTGTTATCACCCATGTGCGGCAAAGCTTCCCTTTGGCGACTTCCAATGCCGACGGGGTTACAGGGGTCGGAGTAGGTGTAGGAGTCGGGGTTGGAGTTGGAGTTGGGGAAACAGGAGTGGTATTATTCCCGGAGGAAGGTGAATCCTTGTCGCCCCCGCATGCGGACAACGACGCCAACACTGAGGCCAAAGTCAAGAATATCAGCAGCTTTCTCATGTCATCAAAATAAATTATAGTAAAAATGGACACCAAGGAGCGGGTATAGGACCACTTTCTCCGCCTTGGAGATAAGACCATTGTCATGGCCGTTCAAGGATGAGGAAGACACCCGGACATCAACCAAATCACCTATGAGGGGCTCTCCGGGAGCGTAAAGGCCCGGCTTGCCCCAATACATAGCTCCAAGATCGACCGCGAAGCGGAAACGGTGATCCGCTCCGACAGGGAGAGAGTATCCGAGGCCAAAATAAGGCCTCAAAGAATTAACCGCTATGTACCCGTTGATGTTGTTGGAGACCGCTCTTACAGTGTAACCGTCCACGTCCAGCCCCACAATATTATAGTCATCCGGAAGTGGAGTCATATTCTTTATCCTGACTATGTCCCGAGGGCCATATAGAAGCCCCGCTGTCAGATGGAAACCATTGTCCTGTATCGGATAATAGTCCAGAAGCAGTTCCAGGTCCGAGATATTGGCAGTAGCCTTCGCATCCACAGGGACATCTTTTCCCCTGGCCGTACCTACCGCGCCGGGATGCTCCGGGACATTGACTGTCCTGCTGAGCGAGACTGGAGGAAGGTAGGCGTAACCAGCGCGGATCTCAAAACCATAGCCCAGTGTGGCGGCCAATTCAGCTCCAACCCCTCCTGAACCCGCCTGGAGGCCAATCCAAAACCTTCCGGGGCCTTCTTTTTCCTGAGCGTCCGCGACGGTGGAAAAGCCCAACGTGACAAGGACAAGAAATAATATTCGCGACAGATATCTCATGGGACATAGGAAAATCGGGTCAATATAGCAATTTTTGAGAGTATTTTATATCGATCCCCGGACAAAAAACATCGCGCATAAGACCGCCAGGACCGTCAAGGCTATAAGCCACACGACGAATAGACACAGCCCTGGACGCCATTTGGGAGCTTTCAAGTCGAAGAGAAGCAATATCCCCGCATAGATAAGGGCTATGAAAGGAACCACCACGACGACCGCAAGCGCGGCTACCAGCGGCGGATAGGAAAACATATCCAAGGCCAGAGGAGCCTCCCGAGCCACTTCCTCCAGGAACTTATTGAGGAAGAATGTCTTGGACAAGAAGTTATCCCCTATTGTCACGCAGCCGAGAGACACCACTCCCGATACTCCCGCGACCAGGAAAACTATCCCGATGCATAGAGCCAATAATCTCCAGAAGGCTTTGGCGGAATCGGACTTGGCGACATTGTTCGCCGCTACCTCGACCTCTTTCGCGGCACTCTGGATCCTGGCGCTTATCGCGTCAACAGTTCCTTTTTCGCCATGGAGCTCATCCCTCTGCTGAACGGTCTTGGCAATTGGCATGCATATCCACAGGATGGCATAGACAATAGGCGCGAACAGGGACGGGGTGTTGAACCAGCCGTGTCTGACGAAGAACCCGCAACCCGCCAGGGTCAGCACCACGAAAAGGATCCTGAACACGGTAGCGTCCACTTTGAAAAAGGCTCCGAGTCCGGAACAGACGCCTGCCACCTTGCCGCTCGAGGGATCACGATACAGTTTTCTCTTCACCTTGAAATCATCCTCATCCCTCTCCTCCTTGCGGGCTGAGGGTTCCTCTCCGGAGACGGAGGCGTCTTTCGACTCTTCCTCTATGGCTTCCGGTCTACCGAGCGTGGCGATCGCGATCTCCACCATCGGAAGGGTAACCACGCCTCCCTTGCCGCTTTGCTCCAGGAGAATCTCAGACATCCTCTCCTCAATACCTTCCATGACCTCAGAGCCGCTCTCGACTTTTGAATAGAAGGTCTCAAGCTCGGACAAATACTGCCTCGCCGCCTCACAGGCATCATTCTCAAGGCTGAACACATATCCCCCGATACTGACATTTTCCACAGGTTTCATGGCTATTTTTCTTTTATTGTTTTAATGGTCTCGACAATCTCATTCCAGGCCGTGTCCATCTCAGCGAGCTGCTGACGGCCTTTATCCGTTATGCAGTAATACTTACGCGGAGGCCCCTGAGTGGATTCCTCCCAACGGTAAGACAATAATCCCTGATTCTTCTGACGGATCAGGAGAGGATATAGAGTTCCCTCGACAACAATCATGTTTGCCGCTTTCAACTCCTCCAAAATCGATGAGGCGTAAGCCTCCTTTTTGTCCAGGATACTGAGTATGCAATATTCAAGCACCCCTTTGCGCATCTGCGAGCGCACGTTTTCGGCACCATTTTCCATAAAGCCTCTCCTATTTCTGATAATCACTATACTTCGCCATGTTCTCCGCCGTAGGCTCAAGTCCCCTCATCTCACATTTATCCGCAGGTGTCTTGGCCAAAGGAACGACAATCCAAAGGACAATGTACACCAGGAGACCGGTCCCCCAGAGCAGCAGGGTAAGCAAGAGAAGGATCCTGACTAGCGTGACATCGATGTTGAGGAAAAAGGCCACTCCGGAGCACACTCCGCCGATAGCCTTGTTGTCCGGATCCCTGAATAGACGGCGCGACGGCCCGTTCTCCTTCTCGGTATGGTCTTGCCCGGCCGTCTTCGTGTCATGTCCGGTTTGACCGGGCATCCCCTCCATCTGCTCCGGAGACCCATCCGGCATCCCAAGCTGCCTTACGACCCTGCTGACAAGCCCAAGGTCGACAACCCGGTAGGACGCTCCCCCGGTACCCTCATCGAAAAGCTCCGCTATCCTTGACTCCAAGTCAGACATCACCTCTTCACTAACAGACTGAGTGTCACTATTGAGCCTGGCCTTGAAATGGTCGAAATAGGCTGAAAGCCTGTTGTACGCGTCCTCATCAAGGGCGAAACTCTTGCCTCCAATACTCGCGTTGATAACTTTCTTCATAATATTCTTGGTTTTGCAATTAAGTTTCCATCGCAAAGATATATAAATTTTAGAATACCTTGCAACACATAGTACCTAAAAATCGCATATTTTTTATAAATTTGTAAAAACAGGTAAAGAACACTATCAATGAAACGTTCCATCATTCTCATCTCAAGCATCATGATGCTTTGCGCCTGCGCCACGCAAGCCCAGAATTACGAGTCAAAACGTCCGGCTCCGGAGCAGCGCCTCTTCAGCTCACAGGCTGTGGAGAAGAAAATCGTCCAGACACAGAGCCAGTTGAAGAACCCGAGACTGGCATGGATGTTCGCCAACTGCTATCCGAACACCCTTGACACCACCACCCATTTCGGCAAGGATGAGAATGGAGACTGGAGGACATTCATCTACACGGGTGACATCCACGCGATGTGGCTTAGAGACTCAGGAGCCCAGGTATGGCCCTACGTGCAGCTAGCCAATGAGGACGAGGAACTCAAGCACATGCTGGCCGGAGTCATCAACTGCCAGTTCTCCCTGATAGCTTTGGACCCTTATGCCAACGCCTTCAACGATGGCCCGAAGGGCAGCGAATGGGAATCCGACCTTACTGACATGAATCCCTGGGATCATGAGCGCAAATGGGAGATCGATTCACACTGCTACCCTATCAGGCTCGCCTACCAGTACTGGAAAGTGACGGGAGATGATTCCATCTTCGGAGACAAATGGCTGAACGCCATCAAGGCCACCCTCAAGACCTTCAAGGAGCAGCAGCGCAAAGACGGCCCAGGCCCTTACCGTTTCGCCAGGGTGACTGACCGCCAGTTCGACACCAAGTCCAACGACGGAAGAGGCAACCCCGTCAAGCCCTGCGGCCTGATCGCCTCCGCCTTCCGTCCTTCCGACGACGCCACGATCTTCGAGTTCCTGGTCCCCTCCAACTTCTTCGCTGTCACTTCATTAAGAAAGGCCGCGGAAATCCTCAAGACAGTCAACAAGGAGCAGGGACTCGCCAAAGAGTGCGAGGCTCTCGCCGCCGAGGTTGAGAAAGCCCTCAAGGAATATGCTGTCTACAATCACCCCAAATACGGCAAGATCTACGCTTTCGAGGTAGATGGTTTCGGCAACCATCTCCTGATGGATGACTCCAATGTGCCGAGCCTGCTCGCCATGGCCTACCTCGGCGATGTGGACATCAATGACCCTATCTACCAGAACACCAGGAAGTTCGTCTGGAGCGAGGACAATCCTTATTTCTTCAAAGGGACCGCTGGAGAAGGAATCGGTGGCCCGCACATCGGCTACGATTACATCTGGCCCATGAGCATAATGATGAAAGCTTTCACCTCCCAGGACGACAAGGAGATAAAGTGGTGCGTCGAGACCCTGATGAAGACCGACGCCGGCACCGGATTCATGCATGAGTCTTTCTTCAAGGACGACGCCACTAAATTTACCAGGGCATGGTTCGCATGGCAGAACACCTTGTTCGGAGAATTGATCCTGCATCTTATCGACGAGGGTAAGCTCGACCTCCTGAACTCAATCAAAGTCAAATAAAACCACGTAATATGAACCGAGCAGCTTTACTGCTGGCAGCCACTATCGCGCTGACAGCGGTCTCATGTGGCGAACCGCCCAAAACGGCGATGTCGGATCCCGTTGACTACGTCAATCCACTTACCGGCACGGCCTCTTCCTATGAGCTATCCACCGGGAACACTTATCCGGCGATAGCGCTGCCATGGGGCACCCATTTCTGGACTCCGCAGACAGGGCGTAACAGGGACGGTTGGACTTACACCTATTCAGCCACCAAGATACGGGGGCTGAAACAGACCCACCAGCCCAGCCCGTGGATCAATGACTACGGCTCATTCTCGATCATGCCTGTCACGACAGGCCCATTCTATGACGAGGAAAGCCGCCAAAGCTGGTTCTCCCATAAGGCCGAGACCGTGAAGCCCTATTATTATAGTGTCTATCTGGCTGAGCATGATGTGGTCGCGGAGCTGGCCCCGACCGAGCGGGCAGCGGCGTTCAGGCTCACATACCCCCAGAAAGACACATCCTTCCTGGTCATTGACGCGTTCCGGAACGGAGTTGTCGAGATCGACAAGGAGAATAACGCCATAAGGGGCTACTCTGTTTACAATCATGGAGGTGTGACGGAGAACTTCCGCAATTATTTCGAGGTGCTTTGCGACACTCCTTTCGAATACGAGATGGTCGACGGCAGCATCGCCATGGTAGGTTTCAAGACGACAAAAGGACAGCAGGTCAACCTTGTGGTGGCTTCTTCATTCATTAGCTACGAACAAGCCAACCAGAACCTCATGGAGCTGGAAGGCAAGAGTTTCGACGAGGTCGCCCAGGCCGGGCGTGACCGCTGGAACGAGGTTCTGGGCAGAATCAAGGTAGAGGATGACAACATCGACAACCTGAGGACCTTCTATTCCTGCCTCTACCGTTCAGTGCTCTTCCCGAGGGATCTTTCAGAGATCGACGCGTCCGGAAAAAGGGTGCATTACAGCCCCTTCGACGGCAAGGTCCACGAGGGATATCTCTTTGGAGACACCGGCTTCTGGGACACTTTCAGGAGCCTCTTCCCGCTGCTGGATCTCGTCTATCCTGACCAGGAGGTCAAAATGCAGGAGGGTCTTGTCAACACATGGAAAGAGAGCGGGTTCCTGCCCGAATGGGCGAGCCCCGGACACCGGGGCTGCATGGTCGGGAACAACTCGGCCTCAGTGGTCGCCGGAGCCTACATCAAAGGCCTGAAAGGCTACGACGCCGAGGAGCTTTGGAAGGCTGTCACCCACGGGGCGCATGCCGTACATCCAACAGTATCCTCGACCGGAAGGCTTGGGTGGGAATATTACGACTCACTGGGTTATGTTCCTTGCGATGTGGGCATCCGTGAGAACGCCGCCCGGACGCTCGAATACGCCTACGACGACTGGTGCATATATTCATTCGGCAAGGCTCTCGGCAAGAGCGAGGAGGAGCTGGCCCCTTACGCCAAGGCCGCCCTCAACTACCGGAACCTCTACGACCCGGAGTACAAGCTGATGGTCGGAAAGAACCAGGATGGCACTTTCTCAAGGCCTTTCAGCCCGCTCAAATGGGGTGGTGACTTCACCGAAGGCAACAGCCTCCATTACACATGGAGCGTGTTCCACGACCCTCAGGGCCTGATCGACCTGATGGGAGGAGACGAGGAATACGTCGCCATGCTGGACAGCGTGTTCACGATCCCGCCGCTCTTCGACGACAGCTACTATGGTTTCCCCATCCATGAGATCCGGGAGATGCAAGTCATGAACATGGGCAATTACGCCCATGGCAACCAACCCATCCAGCACATGCTCTACATGTACGATTGGGCCGGTCAGCCTTGGAAAACCCAAGCCCACGTCCGGGAAGTCATGGACAAGTTCTACAACTCCAACTTCGACGGCTACTGCGGCGATGAGGACAACGGACAGACCTCCGCATGGTATGTCTTCTCCGCCCTCGGATTCTATCCAGTCTGCCCTGCCTCCGATGAATATGCGATTGGCACTCCCCTGTTCAAGAAAGTGACCGTGTCGCTTCCGAACGGGAATGACATAACGCTGGAAGCTCCTGACAATTCGAAAGATAACTTCTACATCAGAGACATCCGCCTCGGCGGGAAGCCTTGGGGGAAGAACTATTTCAGGCACAGCGACTTGATCAAAGGAGCCAAGATCGAATATTCTATGTCCCCGGAGCCCGTCACCACCCGCGGCACCGCCCCCGAGGACAAGCCGTATTCATTTTCCATAGCGAAGGAATAATACATTGCTGAACGACGTAAAGACACAAGAGGCGGAGCTGATCACCATGCTCAAGCAAGGCTCCGAGGAGGCGTTCAAGTCTTTATATGACATGTACGCCAAGAGGCTTTACGCGTTATGCCTGGAATACACCAAGTCCCGGGAAGACACGGAGGAGATTGTCCAGGATGCCTTCGTTTGGCTCTGGAAGAACCGTTCCTCCATCCGCCAGGAAACCACAATCAAGAACCTTATATTCCTTAGAGTCAGGCATTTCCTAATCAATGCATGGAGGACGAGGTTGAAAGAACCCGTGTTCGAGGACTATGTTGACTACATTAATCTTTTACAAGACAAATCTTCCGACAGACTCGAATATGACGAGTTCCTCTCCACGGTCAAGTCGGTCCTCGACAAGCTGCCTCGCACGCAAGCCAGGGTCGTCATGATGTCCAGGATCGAGGGATTCAAGAACAAGGAGATAGCCCAGAAACTTCGGCTCAGCGAACAGACTGTAAAGAACTCCCTATCAGTTGGGTTGAAATCCCTGAAAGAGGAGCTTGGGAAAATGATCATTTTGGTACTTTCTTTCATTATTACTTGTCTATAAAGAACAAATGGATACTTTGCTGGAAGAAAAATACAGAAGGGACACTCTTACACCCGGAGAATTGCGGCTTTTGAGAGAAAAGCTTGCGGGATCCTCCGATGAAGACATTTCCTCGGAAATGGAAAGGCACTGGATGACCGGTGACTTCGACGGCTCCGCTATTTCTGAAGAAAGAGTTGATAACATATATCTGGACATCCGTAAGAAACTTGCTCCGGAAAAACAGTCCAGGACTTGGATATGGTGGAGCGGGATCGCCGCATCCCTCCTGTTACCCTTAAGTCTGTTCTTCACGGCAAGGAGCATCACCACCATCCGGCAGCAGTCTTCACAAGAAATCGTCATCTCAACAGCCAAGGGAGAGCAGAGCACAATAAGCCTTCCTGATGGAACCACAGTCAAACTCAACGAACTGTCCAACCTAAAGTATTCACCGGGCTCATTCAGCAGAAAGAAAAGGGAGATTGAATTCGAAGGAGAGGGCTTTTTCAATGTTACGAAAAACGATGAGTGCCCTTTTATCATAGAAGCGGACAAGATGACAACGACCGTGCTTGGGACTTCCTTCAACCTTGAAGCCAGAGTATCGGATGCGTTTAACAAGGTCCTGCTGATTGAAGGTAGTATCAAGCTGGTGTCATCGATTTCCGGAGAGACCATCGTGATGAATCCAAATGAAGAAGTGACCCTGAACAAGAATACCGGCAAGATGGTTGTCACAAGGCCCGATAGTAAGGAGAGTATCACCAGTTGGGTGAAAAAAGAAATTGTCTTAAAGAGGGTGAGCCTCAGGGAAATCACAGACCTCCTCTCCGATAAATACGACATCGTGTTTGACATCGATAAAGGCGTGGACATGGAGGAGCTTTTCACCGGGACTCTGCCGACAAATGACCTGCTATTATGTGCTGAGATTCTTGAATATGCCTACGGCGTGAAGATCAAACTTTCCGGAGGGGCCGCGATTATAAGTAAATGAATCATTTAAACTTTTGACCAAGTCCCACGTCTCGCTAAGTCCGGCCAGTTTTTCTGGCCGGACTTATTTTCACGCCAATAAAAAATGTGATTACTTGGTACTTTTTGTCAGTCACGTTGTCTATTATTATATAAAACCTTTTTATATTGTAGTTTAACCACAAAAACAAAATGACATGAACAGCTCACGAATGTGGAAATTCTTTTTGCTGGTATCTTTGATGTCATTTTTCTACTCCGGGGCTTTTGCCCAGACAGGAAAGGTGAACGTCAAAGTTGACGGAGCTCCACTCTCGCAAGTCATCCAACTAATTGAGAACCAGACGAAATACCGGTTCTCGTACAGGGATGAAATCCTGAGTGGACAGAAAAACATCACCCTGGATCTTCAAAACGCGACTGTACAGGAGGTCCTGGATGCCGCGTTCTCCGGCCGGGACATCAGTTACCGGATTCTCTCCGACAAATCCATCGTGTTGTTCACAGAACCCGAAGAAGTGAACAACACTATCACCCTGACGGGAACCGTCAAGGACAATGATGGCAATCCGTTGATCGGAGTCGGAGTCATCCTCGATGGAAAGCCCAATGTAGGCACGGTAAGCGACGAAAACGGAAACTGGTCACTGACTGTCCCCAAAGGATCAACTCTTCAATTCTCATCTATCGGTTACAAGACAGTCACGGTCGCCGTAGGGAACCGGTCTGTCATCAATGTCACTATGGAGGAAGACATCAATCGTCTGGACGATGTGATTGTGATCGGATACGGTACGGCGCGCAAGGCGGATCTCACCGGCTCTACCGCATCGGTTCAGGGTGACAAACTTGCAACAAAGAACTCTCCGAACCTTTCCATCCAGCTCCAAGGTCTGATGCCAGGAGTACAGGTAACGCGTAATACAGGAGACCCAGGGTCAGGAGCGACGATACGAGTGCGAGGTATCACAACCATGTCAACCAACGATCCGCTTGTGATCATAGACGGAGTGCCAGGATCACTGGACAGTGTTTCTCCTGAAGATGTGAAAGACATTCAAGTACTTAAAGACGCCGCTTCCGCAGCGATTTATGGATCAAGGGCAGCCGCGGGAGTCATACTTGTCACCACAAAGAGGGCAAAAAACAACGACTTCTCACTCAGCTACAACTTCGAGTACGGAATCGACAAGGCTACGGCCATCCCCCAGCAGGCGAGCATCGTTCCCTGGATGATAGGATTGAACGAACTTGCCTACAACGACGGTGCCTCCTCAATGAATTCCCGCTACCCGGAGGATCTGATTAACAACTACGCTTCCATGAGAGCCGGCGACCCGGACCTCTATCCCGACACCGATTGGTTCGGTCTTGGCCTGAAAAAGACCACCAATCATCAACGTCACGGATTTACCCTCTCCGGTGGAACGGAAAAACTGACGACAGTGTTCTCGTTCAACTATTATGATGCCGACGCCTTGTACGACAACAAGAACTACAAACGCTACAACGCCAGAATCAACAATGACTACAAGATAAATGATTGGATCCATGCGAGCGTGGACATGAGTTTATCTCACAGTGACGCCCACAATCCTCAGGTTATGAGCGGTAGCTATGTTTACTCTCTCATGGAGAGATCTCCTCTATTCAATGCCTACTGGTCAGACGGAGAATTCGCTGACGCGAAGGATGGAGATAACTCAATCGCCGCAATTCACCTTGGTGGAAAAAGACTTAACCAGTCTTACTCACTGAACGGAAAACTCCAACTTGATATAACACCTTTCAAAAACTTCACATTGACAGCCCTTGTCGCCCCGCAGTTCAATTTCTACTATGGAAAAAGCCATGTGAAGAAATTCGATCTGAGGAACGCGACGGGAGGATATATCGCCGGTACGGGATTCGGTTCCACTTCCCTTAGCGAGAGTAGGAACAACTCAAAGGCAATGACATCCCAGCTTTATGCCAACTACAAGATAGATCTGGGCGGACACAGCATCAGCGCCATGGCAGGCTTTGAGGGTTATTCCTATTCATGGGAGAATCTCGGTGCCAGCAGGACGAACTATACCCTCAATAACTTCCCCTATCTGGATCTCGGGCCTGCCGACTACCAGTTCAACAACGGTACTGCCGGACACAACGCTTACCAGTCGTTCTTCAGCCGTTTGATGTATTCCTTCAGGGGCAAGTACTTGCTACAGGCCAATGTCCGTGCCGACGGTTCTTCCCGTTTCGCAAAGGAATACCGCTGGGGAGTATTCCCTTCGGTATCAGCCGGTTGGGTTATCTCTGAAGAGCCTTGGTTCAATGTCGGACCGATCAATTATCTTAAGATCAGAGGATCTCTTGGGCAGCTTGGAAACGAGCGTATCGGTTCCGAGTTCCCTTATCAGGCAGCCTTGAATTTCGGAAGCGGTTTTATTCCCAACTCCTCTACAGGAGAAACAGACATTGTCCAGACCGCTTACCAGGCCGACTACGCTTTCAAGGATATAACATGGGAGACAACTACCACCTACGGAGCCGGGCTTGACTTAGCCATGTTCCGAAGCAGGTTGCATGCCACCTTCGACGCTTATTACAAAAAGACGGAGGACATGCTTATCGCCGTCGGTTTCCCCTCATATTTCGGCTACAATTCTCCCCAGGGCAACAATGCGGACATGTTCACAAAGGGCTGGGATCTCGACCTGTCATGGAATGACAGCATCGGAGATTTCAGGTACGGAATCAGCTTCAACATCTCAGACTATAGGTCAAGGATGGGTTATATGGCTGACAAGCAGAGCATCTCCAACAACAAACTCACAGAGGAAGGCTCCTTCTACCAGGAATGGTATGGCTACCAGAGCAAGGGGATCATCCTCAACGAGGAAGCCATGTATAATTCGGACGGAACCAAGATCGCTGTCCTTACGAACAACGACAAACCTGGAGCCCTCGCCTACGTCGACCAGGACGGTGACGGTAAGATAACGGCGAGCCAGGATCGCGTGAAGCTTGGCAATTCCCTTCCTGAATATCTGTATGGAGGATCAATCAACGCGGGTTGGAAAGGCTTTGACTTCAACTTGTCATTCCAGGGAGTAGGTCATCAGCTCAGCTACTGGTCATGGGGTGTCACGCCCTTCCTCTACCAGGCATATTCAGCTCCACAGGTCCTGCTTGACAGTCATTGGAGCCCTAATGCAACAGATGAGCAGAATTCTAAAGCAAAGTATCCCTACCTGACGACCAACACCACTAATATTTTCGCTGGCAGTGACTTCTACCTGTTTAACGGAGCTTACATGCGAATAAAGGACATCACTCTCGGATACACTGTCCCGTCAAAGATCTCGAGAAAGATCCGCGTCAACAGATTCAGAATCTACGCTTCGATAAACGACTTGCCCGCATTCTCAAAGTATCCGAAAGGATATGACCCCGAATGGAACAAGTACAGCGATTTCATAATGACTTCGTTTATATTCGGAACTAACATCACATTCTAAAGGCACTATGAATATGAAAAAGATATCATTAATGGCTATCGCCATTTCCTTCGTTCTCTCTTCATGCGCCAATCTTGACCTGAACCCGCTGTCCTATGGATCAAGCGAGAACTGGTATCATGACGCGACCGAGATAGAAATGTCGCTCAATGACCTGTGGAGGGCAGACTTCTTCCCTATCGATGATCTTGACTGGGATGACGACTGGATGAACAGGAACGGATCCAACGTTGTCACTCTCGGAACCATAACTTCCCAATGGTCTACGGCGTCCGGACGTTGGACCGCGCTGTATAAAGGCATAACTCGCTCACAGAAGATCATCGCGGCGCTTGAGGAGGGTTCCGCGAAAGGCCTTTCCGATGCTCTCGTGAAGCAGTACCTGGGAGAAGCTTACTTCATGCAAGGATTCGCTTACGGCGAATTGGCGACCTACTTCGGGGATGTTGTCCTGAACAAGGAGGCCATCACCCTGGATGAAGCTTATGTGGCTAAACAGTCTCCAAGAAGCGAGGTTTTCAAGTACTGTTACGAATGTCTGGACAAGGCAGCAGGTTTCCTTCCTGCCACAAGGTCCGGACAGCAAAGACCGACTTCAGGAGCAGCCCTCGGCTTCAAGGCACGTTTTGCTCTTGTAAACCAAGACTGGCAGACAGCTGTCTCTGCCTGTGAAGCAATCATGAGCAGTGGTGTTTATTCTTTGCACCCCAACTACAAGGATCTATTTACCGCCACTTCCTCGCCTGAACTCATGTTCTACTTTCAGGGCAACCTGACACAAAAGAAGGGCATTGGTAAGTTCACTAACGTTAAAGACTTGGTTATCCGAAAGATAGGCGGCTATTCCAACCAGGGGCCCTCATATGAACTATTCGTCTCTTACCCTTGCATCGACGGTCTAAGGATCGACAAGTCACCGCTTTTCGACTCAAAGGATCCTTTCAAGAACAGAGACCCGAGAATGGCATACACTATCCAACCATTCATGTCTAAGTACTCTGAAGATTTCGAGGCTTACCAACAAGCAAGGATAGATGGTACACTGCCAGAGAAATTTCCGGACTATATCACCCTTGGTTATGAGTACAACAACAGTCCTTACGCCAACAGGGTCTTCGAAGTGAAGAGCGGGAAGTTGGTTGTCAACACAGACTCAAAGGCTTCCAACCAGCACTCAGTCTACACGGGACTGCAATTGAGAAAATTTGTCAAAGACTCATGGGCAGACTACAATTCGTACAATTCCGTGGGTGACAACGTATATCCCTATCTGCGGTATGCTGAAATCCTCCTTTCCTACATAGAGGCTAAAAATGAGCTGGGTTCTGTCACTCAGGCTGATCTTGACAAGTCAATCAACCTTGTCAGAGCCAGAGCCTACGCTGGGACAGGGATTGACTACCCGAAGATAACCGTAGCGAGCCAAGATGAGCTGCGGCAGACCATACGCAACGAACGCAGGATCGAGCTCTGCTTCGAAGGACACCGGTACAGGGACATGCTCCGTTGGAAACTTGCTGAATACGCTTTCGCGAGGCCGAAATATTACCTCCCAAGAGCCTGGTCCGGTAACGCCAATTGGAACGGTTCCGTCGAAGACTCCAACGTGTCTCTCTCTGACGAGTTCAAATCTATCCTGAAGAACTGGGATGACGGTAATTTCCCTCTCGGCGGAGATATCGTGTTCGACGAGAACGGACTCCCGGATCTTTCCAACCAGGAAGCGCATGGTTACATCACGACATTCTACGCGCGAGGTTTTGACAAAAATAAAAACTATCTTTGGCCTATACCGGCCGATGACATCCTTGTCAATCCGAGCCTGATTCAAAATCCTGGTTATTAACAATGAGAACAAAAGCTTTACTCTTATTGACCATATCGTTGTCCCTGCTCTCCTGTAGCAGGGGCACCGATGTCTGCATCTACGGCGGCAGCTCCGCATGCGTGACCGCGGCATATTCAGCCGCTCATGAAGGATCCAAAGTGGTCATTATCTGCCCGGACAAAACCATCGGAGGAATGACCACAGGAGGACTAGGACAGACCGACATAGGAAACAAACAGGCTGTGATCGGCCTCGCGAGGCAGTTTTACCGCAAATTAGGCGCTCACTACGGGAAATTGGAGCAGTGGCTTTTTGAGCCCCACGTGGCTGAAGAGATTCTTATGGAATATCTTGACAATCCAAGGATAACTCTGATGCAGGGATGGTATCTTGATTCAGTGCGGAAAGATGGAACCAGAATACAATCAATAACTTGCACCGACCGCAAAGGCAAGAGTGTCACCATCAAGGCTAAACAGTTCATTGACTGTACATACGAGGGTGACCTTATGGCGGCATCCGGAGTCAGTTATCGTGTAGGACGAGAGGACAACAGTGAGTATGGTGAGACCTGGAATGGGTTCGAACTCTTGGATCAGCACCAGTTCCCTGACGGGATCGACCCGTTCGTCGAGCCCGGCAATCCCGAGAGCGGACTGCTGTGGGGCATCAGCGACGCGAAGGAGAAAGATAAAGGCACTGGAGACACTTGTGTCCAGGCCTATAACTACCGTATCTGCCTTACAGACCAGCCGGACAACATGATTCCGATCGAGAAGCCCGAGCGCTATGACCCGTCAAAGTACGAGCTTCTCGTCCGGGTGTTCGAGGCCGATCCCGATCCTCAGCTATGGAAGTACTTCATTTGGAGCAGGATGCCTGGTCACAAGACGGACATCAACAACAAAGGGCCCTTCTCTACGGACATGATCGGAATGAACCATTCCTACCCTGAAGCGTCATGGGACGAGCGCGATAAGATCTTGCAGGATCACCTTGACTACACCTTGGGCCTGTTCTATTTTTACCAGACTGACCCAAGAGTGCCAGCCAATATCCAGAACGAGATCCGCCGCTGGGGACTTCCGAAGGATGAATATGTCAACAACGGCCATTGGACGCCACAGATATATGTCCGGGAATCCCGCAGGCTCGTCGGGGAATACGTGGCCACCCAGGCCGACTGCGAAGGGAAGACAGAAATCACCGATGGAATAGGATACGCCGCCTATGGAATGGATTCCCATAACTGCCAGAGGATTGTCGTCGAAAGGGACTGCAAGCTGATGGTGAAGAACGAGGGAGATGTCCAGAAAGGTGTCAGCCACCCTTATCCAGTCTCCTACCGCAGCCTGACTCCGAAGAGGGAGGAATGTGTCAACCTGCTTGTTCCAGTGTGCCTTTCCGCATCACACATAGCCTATGGATCCATCAGAATGGAGCCTGTCTTCATGGGTATGGGTCAAGTGGCTGGTCTCGCCGCCTCCATGGCCGGAAATGGAGATGTTCAGACTATAGACGTCAGCAAGATCCAGCGGATCCTCAAGGAGGATCCCTACCTTGACGGCAAGGAACCCGAGATTCTTATAGATGAGGATTCAGAGTATATTACCGGAAAGGAAGGCTGGGAGGTCGTTTTGGGAGGTGGAGCCTACGGGAGATCCTACTTGAAGTACACCGGAGATCCGAAAGACAACAATCTGGAATACAAGATCCCATCGACCCTTGACGGCGAATACGAGATTTACGCCTTCCAGCAGGGGAACGGTTGCAAGGAGACCACTTTCAAGATCGAGGTCGGGGACGAGGCCAAGACCGTCGTTTTCGACAGGGCAAGTCTAGTTGTGGAAGGCCAGACGCGTGGAGAATGGGTAAGTCTCGGAACATATAACCTTGAAAAAGGAAAGACAGGAAGACTTCGCTTCCTGTCTGACGATCCGGACATCCATGCTGATGCCGTACTGATTATGCGTGTCAATTAGCTACAAATCATAATCATAATTCACATTATTTTTGTATCCGTCATTGACATATAAGACATGTAAGTCAATAAACTGAAGAGGGTGGCCATCTGGTCACCCTCAATTGTCAATTGCTTTTCGTTCAAGCTAAAGCCCGAGTTTCTTGATGAAGTCGTTGCCTTTATCATCGACGAGGATGAAGGCTGGGAGGTCGTTATGGGAGGTGGGGCCTACGGAAGGTCATACCTTAAATACACAGGCGACCCTGAAGACAACCACCTTGAATATAAGATTCCTTCGACCCTTGATGGTGAATACGAGATCTACGCCTTCCAGCAGGGGAACGGTTGCAAGGAGACCACTTTCACAATCGAGGTTGGGGACGAGGACAAGACCGTCGTCTTCGACAGGGCAAGTCTAGTTGTGGAAGGCCAGACACGTGGAGAATGGGTAAGTCTCGGAACATATAACCTTGAAAAAGGAAAGACAGGAAGACTTCGCTTCCTGTCTGACGATCCGGACATCCATGCTGATGCCGTACTGATTATGCGTGTCTATTAGCTACAAATCAAAATCATAATTCACATTATTTTTGTATATTTGCTATATAGAAAAGCTATTCGACCAAATATCAACCACATTATAACAACCTTCATGAAAACTAATCTCAGCAAGACCCTTTTGGCCTTCCTAACGGCCACAGTCGTGTCGTTTGTCTCCGCCTGCGGCGGCGACGAGCCCGATCAGCCGACTCCCCCGGCTCCCACCACAGTGGCTGTCACAGGAGTCAGCCTCAACAAGACCACCCTGGCCCTCGTCGAGAGCGGGAGTGAGACTCTCTCTGCTACCATCGCCCCTTCCAATGCGACCAACAAGAACGTCACCTGGACATCCTCCGCCACCAATGTCGCCACTGTCGACGGCAGCGGCAAGGTCACAGCGGTAGCGGCCGGTATCGCCACCATCACCGTCGCCACAGCTGACGGGGGAAAGACCGCCACTTGCGCCGTCACGGTAACAGCCAAGAAGATAGCCGTGACAGGGGTCACGCTTGACAAGGAGACTCTAGAGATTGTCGAGGGCGAGGAGGCGACTCTCACAGCCACTGTCGCCCCCGAGAACGCGACCGATAAGTCCGTCACTTGGGCCACCTCCGACGAGACTATCGTCATGGTTGACGCTGGAAAGGTCATGGCCGTAAAGCCTGGCACAGCCACCGTCACCGTCAAGACCACCGACGGGGAGAAGACAGCCACCTGCGCCGTCACCGTGGTCGAGAAGGTCTACCCGGTCGAGAGCGTCACCCTCGACAAGGAGACTCTTGAGCTCGTAGAGGGCGACACAGCCGCCCTGACCGCGACCGTCGCTCCTGAGAACGCAACTGACAAGACCGTCACATGGAAGTCCTCCGACGAGGCCGTAGCCACTGTCGCCGAGGATGGTAC
>JAGAFU010000006.1 GCA_017627955.1 Bacteroidales bacterium
AGCAGCTCTCCGTGAGTACGTCGACTACTACAACAATAAGCGAATCAAACTACGGTTAAACGGACTAAGTCCGGTACAATACCGAACTCAGAACATGTAAAAATCTATTATTAACCGTCCAACTTTTGGGGTGCACATCACAAGCCCGGGGGTAATCCCCGCATAAAACTCAGCTTGGCTGAACAGGTTGGCTATAAAAGCGGCGAGAGCTCCACGAAGAGGATCTCTATATCCCATAATAGCCTCATAGCCAAAGGCTTCCCCTGCGGCGATCGCCCCGCTTTTCACCCGCCCGTCAGTGTTCCTGGCCGGAGTACGATAAGAGAAAGCGACAGGAAGACCGAAGGTTTGATCTACTTCGGCGACACGGGGGATGAACTGAAGTCCTGTCCTGAATCCCAGACCGGATGGGTTGAAATGGCCGTATGTCAGGCCGTACACAACGTCAGCCTCATGTCCTTTGTACATGGGCATATAGGCTCCGACATAGACGCCAAAGTCATCGGAAAGATTATCCAGGTTCCGGGGCTTGGTCTGGGCAGAGGCTAATACAGGAAGGATGGCCAACGCCAAGGCGGCCAACAAAGGGCGATGTCTCATTTCGTGTTCATAAATTATCGTCTCAAAACCCTACAAATAATATTCCTTGCGGAACATACCGAGGAATTTACTAAATTCGCGAATCTTTACATCATAGTTTATGGAGAAGAATTTCAAGAGAACTCTTGTGACATGCGCGCTGCCGTACGCTAACGGCCCCGTGCACATCGGCCATCTGGCCGGAGTCTATGTGCCAGCAGACATATTCGTGAGGTATAAGAGGATGAGGGGCGAGGATGTCCTGTTCATCTGCGGCTCCGACGAGCACGGAGTGCCGATCACGATCAAGGCGAGGGCCAACGGGGTCACCCCGCAGGACATCGTGGACAAGTACCATGGCATTATCAAGGACTCTTTCATGAGGCTCGGGATCAATTTCGACATATATTCCCGTACCACCTCGGCCGTCCACCACAAGAACGCCTCTGAGTTCTTCCGTGAGTTGTACGACAAAGGAAAGTTCATCACCAAGGAGAGCGAGCAGTACTACGACCCCGAGGCGAAGACCTTCCTGGCCGACAGGTACATAGTCGGTACCTGCCCCAAGTGCGGCAACCCGAACGCCTACGGGGACCAGTGCGAGAAGTGCGGAAGCACTCTCAGCCCTGAAGAGCTCCTGAACCCCAAGTCCAAACTCAGCGGCGCCGAGCCCATAAAGAAAAAGACTTCCCATTGGTATCTTCCTCTGGACCAGTATGAGCCTTGGCTGCGGGAATGGATCCTCGAGAACCACAAGGAATGGAGGAGCAATGTCTACGGCCAGTGCAAGTCATGGCTTGACGGCGGGCTTCAGCCCAGGGCTGTCAGCCGCGACCTTGACTGGGGAGTTCCGGTGCCGGTCGAAGGAGCCGAAGGCAAGGTCCTTTATGTCTGGTTCGACGCTCCGATAGGCTATATTTCCAACACTCAGGAACTTCTGCCGCAAAGCTGGGAGAAATGGTGGAAGAGCGAGGACACCCGTCTCATCCATTTCATCGGCAAGGACAACATCGTCTTCCACTGCATAGTCTTCCCTTCAATGCTGAAGGCCCGTGGCGGTTATATCCTTCCTGACAACGTCCCTTCAAATGAGTTCCTCAACCTTGAGAGCGACAAGATCTCGACCTCGCGCAACTGGGCGGTTTGGCTCAATGATTATGTCGACGAGTTCCCCGGCCAGGAGGACACGCTCCGCTACGTGCTCTGCGCCAACGCTCCCGAGACCAAGGACAACGACTTCACCTGGAAGGATTTCCAGCAGAGAAACAACAGTGAGCTGGTGGCCATCCTGGGCAATTTCGTCAACAGGGCGGTTGTCCTCACCCAGAAATATTTCGAGGGCAAAGTCCCCGCTAACCTGAAGCCGGAAGCCATTGATGCCGAGACTCTTGGGCAGATTCCGGAACTTCGCCGCAGCCTTGAGGCCAATCTTGAGGGTTTCCATTTCAGGGAGGCTCTTAAGGACGCCATGAGCATAGCCCGCATCGGGAACAAGTACATTTCGGACACCGAGCCTTGGAAGGTCGCGAAGACTGACATGGATCGCACCGCTTCGATCCTTTACACTTCGCTTCAGATTTGCGCCAATCTCGCTATCGCGTTTGAGCCGTTCACTCCGTTCTCTGCCGAGAAGCTGAGGGGAATCCTGAAGGTCGGCCTGGACGCCGGTTTCGATCATAGGGCCGGCGAGGGTGAGCCGACGGTGAACTTCTTCAAGCCCGGTGAAAGCCGCGCGCTGCATACTATAGAGGCCGGACAGGCGCTCGCTGAGTCAGTCGGAGCAGGCGTCGAGCTTAGGCCGTACTCAGCCGCAGCGAGCGAAGCGAAGCGAGAATGGACGCGGCCGGGCTCGAGCGCCTGTCCGACTGACATGGGTCCAGTGCTGACTTGGGACGACCTGGGTCGTGGGGATATCCTGCCGGTAGGACATGAGCTTGGTGAGGCTGTTCTGCTGTTCAGCAAGATCGAGGACAGCGTTATCGACGCGCAGATCGCCAAACTGAACGCCACGAAAGAGGCCAACGAGGCCGCAGCGAAAGCCGCGGCAGCAAAGGAGGCCGCTGGCAAGGTGGAGCCGCAGAAAGCCGAGGTCACTTTCGAGGATTTCGGGGCGATGGACATCCGCACCGCCACAGTGCTTGAGGCTGAGCGTGTTCCGAAAACAGATAAGCTCCTTAAGCTCACGATAGACACCGGCATCGACAAGAGGACAATCGTCTCCGGAATAGCCGAGTACTACTCCCCCGAGGACATGCTCGGAAAGCAGATCTGCATCCTCGCGAACCTGAAGCCCAGGATGATCCGCGGCATCGAGTCCAAGGGCATGATTCTGATGGCCAAGCAAGCTGACGGGATGATGAGACTGATAAGCCCCGCTGAAGGGATCTCCAACGGGGCCATCGTAGGTTAATATTCCTAAAATTATTTCTTAATCAGCGACTTGACATAGTCGTAGAACTCCGGATCCTCGCCGACGACGGTCTTGTTGATCGTGCCGTCAGGATTGAGGATGACTTTCGTGGGATATCCAGTCACAGCATAGTTGAGAGGCACTCCCTCGGAAGTTCCGTCAGGATTATAGACATGGAGCCAAGGAAGCTCATGATCCACGATGGCTTTCTTCCAAACCTCCTCAGTGTCACCGCAATCGATGCTCACGATCTCGATCTTGCCCTTCGCGTCCTTGTAGAGCTGTTTCATGTCGGGAATTCCCTTCTTGCACCAGTAGCACCATTCGCCCCAGAAGTCGAGGATGATGTACTTGCCCTTGTTGTAGATTGATGACAGGGCGAAGTCCTCACCTTTCTCATTCTTCAGGGTGAAGTCGGGAGCCTGCATCCCATCCTTGACCTTCTCAGCGGCCTCCGTGCGGGCTTTGGCTTGATTGGCCCGGCTGGTGGCCTGGTCAATGTAGAACTTCATCATACCCTGTTTCACGTCATCGGGAATACGGGCGAGAACATCAAGAGCGTCCTTTCCGTCGTCACCTACCAGATGGTTGACAAGGGTAGCGGAGAACAGTGAGGAAGGTTTGCGTATGATGAAGTCTTTGGTGACCTTGGCGATGTGCTCGTTGACCTCATCGTACTTGGCCAAGACGGCATCCTTCTCTTCATCCGTGGCGGTCTGAGGAAGAGCGCGGTACTCAGCGATGATCTCATTGACCTTCGCCCTGTCAGGAGCGCAAAGAGTCTCATATTCATTCTGATCCTTGTAGAAGGGAGAGCCGCCGAGGACTACGAGAGAGTCAAGACGTCCGCTGATTTTGGCATACTCGCCGGGAACGAACACGAGAGGAGCCTTCTTGCCGCTGACCGGGTCGACCAGAAGGAGGCCGCGGACAAACGATTCGGGGATCACGCAGGAGAACTTGCCGCCTACGGCGCTGACATCGATAGAGCTAAGAGGATTCCTCTGGTCGGTGATGTCGTAGATTTCAACTTTCAATGAGTCACCACCCAAGCCTTCGAGCTGGCCGGAGATGACATTCTTCTTCGCGCAAGAGGCGAGAAGGAGCGGCAGAACAGCCGCAACAAGATAAAAGATTGTCTTTTTCATATCAGAAAATTGTTAAAGCTCGTATTATAAAATCATTCGGAAAAACAACCCAAAATGCTGGTTATGGGTGAAAATGCCGATCCTGAACTGGTGAAAGCGCCCATGTCGTAGGCTCCCCATCCAGAGCAGACCAAGCCGCTCTTGCTGTAAATGTCCGGTTTCCACTTTCCATCCACTTCCGGCTCCCAGTAGAACACACCCGCGCAAACCCCGGTGCCAAGGGCTTTCACAGAATTCATGAACGCTTTAATGCAAGCTCCGGCGTCGGAAGATGATGGCTTGACACCTACCTCGCAGACCATGACTTTGCACGACTGCTTGGCGGACAAGGTCTTTATGCTTGAGATAGCGGCGGAATTCATCTCGCTCCAGGATTTCTTGCTGTCACTCATCGGGTAATGGGAGAGGCCGATAATGTCAAACTTGCCTCCAGCCTGCTTGAACTCCTTGAAGAACCAACCGTCATAGTCGCCGGCGCTTGCCGCATTGGAGATGTGCACAATGACGGGCGTGTCCGGAAACACTTGTTTCACAGCATCATAGCCCGCATTGCTGACCGCCACGTAATCTGAATACCGAGCAGACCCGCTCTTGTTCTCCCAATCTATCTTTCCCGCAGGCCAGACCATGCCATTGTCAGTCTCGTTGCCGACCTGCACCCATGCGGGAATCACTCCAGCCGCTTTAAGGGCATTCAAGACAGTGACCGTGTGGGAGGACACTGCGGACGCCACCTTGGACACATCGCCGGAATACGATGACCAGGCTGACGGGATGGTCTGCCGGCCCGGATCCGCGAATATGTCGCTGTAGTGAAAATCCACCATAATCGCCATTCCCGCTGCCCTGGCCTGCTTGGCCATATTCACAAGATCCGCCTGTCCGCTCCAAGATGAACCGCCGATTGGATTCACCCAGACTCTGAGCCTTATCGAGTTCATTCCCAAGTTCTTGAGGACCGGGAATATACCTTCGGCCCCTTTCCCGTCCTTGAAGGTGATTCCCTTGGAAAGCATCTCGGAAGCCCAGCTGATGTCCGCTCCCTTGGCGAATGAGACGCTCGTGACCGGATCCGGCACCACGACCTCTTCCTCGTCGGAAGGATCACCCTCACATCCGCATCCAGTCAGGGCTACTGAAAGCGCGACTAGCAGAAAATATGACAGAATCTTATTCATCAACTTGATGCACTTCCGGGAAAAGGCCGAAGAGCTCCGCATCAATACGGTCCGTAATGATTTGAAAGTCCTCCGGACGGTTCTCAAACTTGATCTCGTCCACATTGACTATCAGGAGATGGCCGTCATATTCCTTGATCCAGTCCTCGTAACGCTTGTTAAGGCCGGTCAGGTAGTCGATCCTGATGCTGCTCTCATAGTCCCTGCCCCTCTTCTGGATCTGGGCCACCAGGTTAGGGATAGAGGAACGAAGATAGATCAGGAGATCCGGCTTGCTCACGAGAGACATCATCAGGTCGAAGAGGTCGGAATAGTTCTCGAAATCCCTTGTGCTCATGAGCCCCATGGAATGGAGGTTCGGAGCGAATATGCGGGCATCCTCGTAGATTGTCCTGTCCTGGATAATGACGTCATCACAGCGGGAGATGTCCACGACATCCTTGAACCTCTTGTTCAGAAAATAGATCTGGAGGTTAAAGGACCAGCGTTCCATGTCGGCATAGAAATCGGCCAGATAAGGATTGAAATCAACTGACTCGAACTTGGGGGTCCAACCGTAATGGGCTGCCAGCATCTTTGTCAATGTGGTCTTGCCACTACCTATGTTGCCTGCTATTGCTATGTGCATATCTTGATGATTTTTAATTATTTCTCCATTGGGAAGAGGCCGTATAACCCGGCATCAATCTTATCTGTGATGTACTCGAAATCCTCGGGACGGTTCTCAAAATCGAGATTGTCGGTCTCGATGGTCAGGACCTTGCCTTTATATTCCGAAATCCATTTGTCATACCGCTCGTTGAGTCCGGCCAGATAGTCAAGGCCGATGGTCTGCTCGTAATCCCGCCCCCTCTTCTGGATCTGCGCGACAAGATGAGGGATCGAGCATTTGAGATAGATCAGGAGATCCGGCATCCCGGCCATGGATGACATCACCCCGAAAAGGTCCATGTAGGTTTCATAGTCCCTCTTCGAGAGGTTGCCCATCGCATAGTTGTTGGCCACGAAAATGTAGACTCCCTCGTAGAGAGTCCTGTCCTGGATAATGACATCCGTGCTCTTGGATATTTCCAGGACATCCTTGAAACGTTGGGCAAGGAAATATGTCTCCAGGTTGTAGGACCACCTGGGAATATCTTTATAGTAATCCTCGAGATAAGGATTATAGGTGACGGACTCATATTTAGGAGTCCAGCCATAATGCCTCGCCAGCATTCTGGTCAGGGTAGTCTTCCCGCTGCCGATATTACCTGCTATTCCTATATGCATATCTCATTATTATCTTCCGTTGTGTCCCCTTCGAACGGCTCGTTGAATGGCTGCAGGAAAGGGTTCGTGGTCCTCTCGACGGCAATGGATGTGGCGGGCCCGTGCCCGGGATAGACATCCACGTCACCGGGGAGAAGCATGAGCTTGTCCATTATGCTCAAGATCTCTTTGTCATAGTCTCCCCCTTCGACATCCGTGCGCCCGATCGAGCCGGCGAAAAGGGTGTCTCCGCTCAGAAGGATCTTGGCTTGCTCGCTGTAGAAGCATACGCAACCGGGGGTGTGGCCGGGGGTGGGGATGACTTCGAAGGAGGGAGAATTGTCATCCTGGGCGAAGCGAAGAATCTGTCCCTCAACCAGTTCCCTTGTCTCAAACGACATGTCAGGCCGTCTCAGCCCAAACCCCTGGGTCAGGTCGTTATTGCTTCCGATCGTTACCCCGTCAAGCGGAGAAAGATACACCGGGATGGAATACTTCCGGCTCAATTCGGCCACTCCGAAGATGTGGTCAAAATGGCCGTGAGTGAGCCATATAGCCCTGGGGACAAGTCCTTTGGAGGATATGAACCCAGTCAGGGCGCTGACCTCAGAGGGCTCATAACAGCCCGGATCAACGATGACACAATCGTCCGACCCTCCCCAGAGAAGGTAGCAGTTCTCCCGGAAAGGATTGAAGCAAAAACACTTGATGTTGACACGATCCATTCCCACAAATTTACTGAAATAATCGTAAATTTCATCTACCTTTGCAGATAATGAGTGACAACAAAAAAGAATACATCGAGGTAAGGCGCGCTGAGGCGCATAACCTGGCGGGAGTCAACGTTGACATCCCGAGGGGAGAATTCGTGGTCGTGACAGGTCTCAGCGGAAGCGGAAAATCCTCCCTCGCGTTTGACACCATCTATGCCGAAGGCCAAAGACGCTATATGGACACCCTTTCCACTTATGCCAAGCATTTTATGGGCATACTGGAGAAACCAGAGGTGGAGAGCATCGACGGCTTGAGCCCTATCATCGCGATCGAGCAAAAAACCACCGGAAACAATCCGCGTTCCACCGTGGGCACGATCACGGAAATATATGACTTCCTGCGTCTTCTCTATGCCCGCGCCTCAAGGGCATATTCCCCAACCACTGGGAAGGAGATGGTCCGCTACACCGATGAGCAGATCGTGGACCTGATCATGGATGGCTACAAAGGCAAGCGATGCTATCTGCTGGCGCCTTTGGTGAGAGGAAGGAAGGGACATTACAGGGAACTTTTCGACCAGCTCCGCAGACGAGGCTACACTGAAGTCCGCGTTGACGGAGAGATAATGCCTCTGGCGGAAGTGGAGGCCCTGGACCGCTACAAAGGCCACTTCATAGAACTCGTTGTCGACAAGCTGAAGCCAGTGGAAGGCGACACCAAGCGGGTGCGCGACTCAGTCATGACCGCCCTCAACTTAGGCAAAGGGTCGGTGGCGATGCTCGAGAGCGGCGACGACAAGCTCCGGCATTTCTCAAAGCACCTTGTGGATCCGGAATCCGGCCTTTCCCTCCAGGAGCCGGCGCCTCACTCATTCTCATTCAACTCCCCGGAAGGTTACTGTCCTCACTGCAAAGGCCTTGGGATGATCGTGGATGTCAATATGGACACCATCATCCCCGACAGGAGCGTCTCCATCGCCGACGGAGGTATAGTCCCGCTCGGGAAGGTCCGGGAGACGAGGAAGTTCGACGTGATCAGGTCTATAGCCCGGAAATATAATTTCTCACTTTATGATCCGATAGCGACCATTCCCGACGAGGCGGTCTCTCTTATCATATTCGGAAGCGAGGAAATGTTCAGGATCGGAGAAGGCAATCTCTCGGAGATGGTGACTTTCGAAGGTGTTGTGGATGACATCGACGAGAAGATCGTCTGCCCGGTCTGCCACGGCACCCGCCTCAACCAGAACACCAATTGTTTCAAGATAGACGGGAAGACTATCTCCGAGGTCGCCGCGATGGAGATGACAGAGCTCCGGAGCTGGCTGAAATCACTTCCGGGAAAGCTCAACGAAAGGGAGAACAACATCGCCAGGGACATCCTAAAGGAGCTGGATGACAGGGTCAGGTTCATGCTCAACGTGGGTCTGGACTACCTTTCCCTCGACCGTCCTACAGGATCCCTTTCCGGAGGAGAGAGCCAGAGGATCCGGCTCGCCACACAGATCGGTTCAAAGTTGGTCGGGGTCCTTTATATTCTCGACGAGCCTTCGATCGGGCTTCACCAAAGGGACAACAGGAAATTGATCGCCTCTTTGAAAGAACTCCGGGACGAGGGGAATTCCGTCATGGTTGTCGAGCACGACATGGAAACCATGATGAGCGCCGACTGGCTGGTCGACGTGGGTCCGGGCGCCGGAGAGAAAGGCGGACGGATCTGCCTCAGCGCCCCGCTGAAGGCCTTGATGGCATATTCACCGGAGAAAAAGAAGATTCCTCCGTTTGTCGACAAGGAGACCGCCAGGCATTGCGTTTTCGGCGAGTCTCTCACGCTGGATTACCTCCAGGGCAAGAGGAGCATTGGTGTACCGCCCCAAAGGCGCAAGGGTAATGGATTAACTCTCAGGCTGACAGGCGCAAAAGGGAACAACCTGAAGAACGTTGACATCACATTCCCGCTGGGATGTCTTATCGGCGTGGCCGGAGTCAGCGGAAGCGGAAAGTCTTCCCTGATCAACGAGACCTTGATGCCTATCCTGAAGAATAAGCTTCATAGGGCGAAACTGCGTCCGCTCCCCTATGGAACGATCGAGGGCATTAAGAATATTGACAAGCTCATCGAGATAGACCAAAGCCCCATCGGGCGTTCACCGAGGTCCAACCCGGCCACTTTCACCGGGGTTATGAGCGACATCAGGAACCTGTTCGAGGACACCCCGGACGCAAAGGTCAGAGGCTTCAAGGCGGGAAGGTTCTCCTTCAATGTTCCCGGAGGAAGGTGTGAGGCTTGCAACGGGGCCGGAATCAAGATCATCGAGATGAATTTCCTGCCTTCGGTCCATGTGGTCTGCGACGAGTGCCGGGGACGCCGTTACAAGGAAGACACCCTGGCCGTGCGTTACAAGGGCAAGAACATCAATGATGTCCTCGAGATGCCGATCAGCGAGGCTTACGAGTTCTTCAGGCCTATTCCATCCATTGCCAGGAAATTGAAAGCCCTGGTGGACGTGGGTCTCGGATATGTCCATCTGGGACAGAGCGCCGTGACCCTTTCCGGAGGCGAGAGCCAAAGGATGAAACTGGCCGCCGAGCTATTCCGCAAGGCGACCGGCAACACCTTGTACATCCTGGACGAACCGACCACAGGACTGCATTTCGAAGACATCAAGGTCTTGCTGGAAGTACTTCAGGAGATTGTGGATCAAGGCAATACGGTGATAATCATCGAGCACAACCTGGACATTCTCAAGAGCGTCGACTATATCTTCGACCTGGGACCGGACGGTGGCCAGAGAGGTGGCTATATAGTCGCCCAGGGCACACCAGAAGAATTGGCCGATGATCCGAACTCGGTCACCGGCCAATACCTTAAAGAAGTTCTGGGCTGATCCTTACCAGGCGAGAGCCGAGGCTCCGAGGATAGCCGCGTCAGATTCCTTGAGAGAGGAATAGACGAGCTTCACCTTGCCTCTCCAAAGAGGAAGGACATTGGCGTTCATCGCCTTCTCGATAGGCTCTGTGAGGAACTCCTTACTCTTCGCCATTCCACCGAACAGCACGATCGCCTCGGGGGATGAGAACTCGATGAAGTCAGCGAAAGCCATTCCGAGCAATGTCCCGGTGTAGTCAAACAGCTTGAGAGCGATCTCATCTCCTTCCTTGGCGGCCTCGTAGATGTCCTTGGCGGTGATCTTGTCAAGGCGCCTCAACAAAGAAGGTTTGTCGGTCATATCCAACCACTCGCGGGCTGTCCTGGCGATACCGATAGCGGAGCAGTAAGCCTCAAGGCAACCGTTCTTTCCGCAGTTGCACAGACGGCCGTTGTTACGAACCAGCGTGGTGTGGCCGAGCTCTCCGGCAAAACCATCGTGCCCGTAGACCATCTCTCCGTTGACGACGATACCACTGCCGACTCCGGTTCCGAGGGTGATCATGATGAAATTCTTCATTCCCCTGGCGGCACCGTAGGTCATCTCACCCATAGCGGCGGCGTTGGCGTCATTGGTGAGCGTGACAGGGATCCCGCCCATCGCCTCCTTGAGAAGCTCCGCGAAATGAATGGCTCCGGAACGTCCCCAGGAAAGGTTGACGGCGTTCTCTATGTCGCCGGTGTAATAGTTGGCGTTAGGAGCGCCGACACCGATTCCGCGGATCTTGCCTTCAGCGTCAGCCTCGGCGATCAGCTTCTTGAGAGCCTCGGCCAATTCAGCGATATAGGGCTCCACGTTGTCATGGTTGTCCGTTCTGATAACAGTCTGTGAGACAACTGTTCCTCTGGTGTCAACTATTCCGCACTTTGTGGTCTGTCCGCCCACATCAATACCTATAACAAGATTCTGGTCAAAATTTTCCATATTATTACTCTTATTTTAATAAATGATGCCCGGTCTTAGGCCGGGCATGACATTATTAGTCAACAGGGATGTCTTTGTTCACGTTCTTGCAACCGACAAGGGCGTAGTAGAGCAGGTAGCAGAGCATCGCGATGACGAGCCAGTAGCTGTTCATGTAGCCGGCGGGACCCTTGGCGATGAGCTCCTGGATGAAAGGCATGATACCACCACCCACGACGAGCATCATGAATATTCCGGAAGCGGCCTCAGTGTACTTGCCAAGTCCCTCGACAGCGAGGTTGAAGATCGCTCCCCACATGACGGAGGTGCAAAGACCGCAAAGGACGAGGAGCAAGCAGCTCAGAGGAACCTTGAACATGGCGAAACCATCCGCGGCGCTGTAGCCGGGCATGTTGACGGTGACAGTCTTGGGGATGAAGATGGCGATGAGCACGAGGACGATAGCGACTGAGCAGACGCTGATCATCTGGGTCCTGGTGCTGACCTTGCCGGAGATAAAGGTGCTGCACATACGGCCGACCATCATCAGAAGCCAGTAGATAGCGGCGATAGCGCCTCCGATAGCGGCTCCGTTGACAGCGATGCCGGCTCCCTTGGAGGAAGCGTCAGCAAGGAAGAAGTTCACCTGGGAAGGGATACCGATCTCAATACCGACATAGAAGAAGATGGCGATGGCGCCGAGCACGAAGTGACGGAAGTTCCAGGCGCTGTGCTCATAAACCGTAGCATTGCGCTCCTTGGCGGGCTCGGGGATCTTCACGAGGGAAATGATCACGAAAGCGATCGCGAACACACCCATGGCGATGAAGAGCAGAGGGGCCACATCGGACATCGAGGTGCTGGAAGTGACCGTACCGATGAGGGCTCCGACAAGCAGAGGGGTGAGGGTTCCGGTCAGGGAGTTCAGAGTACCGCCGATCTGGATGTACTGGTTGCCCTTGTTACCGCCACCACCGAGGATGTTGAGCATCGGATTGACCACAGTGTTCAGCATGCAGACACAGAATCCGCAGACGAAAGCACCGAGCAGGTAGACATAGATCGCCGATCCGCTACCGCCAAGTTTGCTGGAGATCCACTGGATGACGATGCCGATAAAACCGGTAGCCAGAGCGACTAGTGTAGTGTTCTTGTAACCGATCTTGAGGAGCATCTTACCCGCCGGGATACCCATGAAAAGATAAGCGGCGAAGTTCATCAGGTTACCCGCCATCTTGGACCAGGGATACTGGTTGCCCCAGATGTTTCCGAAAGGAGCGGCCATGTTGGTAACGAAGGAAATCATCGCGAAGATGAAGCACATCGTCACAATAGCCACCATGTTAGTTTTTTTCTTTTCCATGCGATGTTTGTTTTATTGTTGTTAGTTTAATGTGTCAATTGAAGCGGATTACACAAAGCTACAAAAAAAAGACGAATCTTCTACCCCGCGGAGCCAATTCTTTAATAAAAATAGCCGGCGCTTTCCCCAAAACGCCGGCCAGTTGTATATAAAACGAACTTAACAAATAGACAACAAAAAGAACTTTTGTCTGTCTGGGAGCAAAGGTATAAAGATTTTTCGAAAAGCCAAATTAATTACCGTAAATTTTTAAAACGATTTTGGTTAAAAATTATTAAAAAAATCGCTTAAACTTTTTAAGTTATTAAATTATCAGCTATTGCGATACTCCGACGGAGTCATCCCTGTCTGGGCCTTGAAGAACTTGAAAAAGACCGATGGACTCACGAAATTCAATTTGAAAACAATTTCCTTAACGCTGTCATCGGTGTATTTGAGCATACTCTTGGCCTCCTGTATGACAAACGCGTTGATCCATTCGGGAGCGGACCGGCCGCTGACATCCTTGATCAGTTTGGAGAGATACTTGGGGGTCATGCCCAGACGATCGGCGTAGAAGGACATGCTTCTCTCAGAGGTGTGATACTCAGAGACAAGGGACATGAAGCGCTCAAAGAGCATGTTGAGCCTGGTCTGCTGCCCCTTCAGAGAGGAATCGGAGGCATTGCTGGAATCATTTATTATCCCTGCCATCACGTGAAGGAGCGACTCCACGAGCGGCTTGACGGATTCCATCTTTGTCGAGCTGTCGGAAGCAAGAATGTCCTTCAACAGATGGAAATACTTGGAGCAGAATAACATCTGATCCTTGTTGACCATTATTCTCGGATCATAAAAAAACATGATCCTCGACTCGAAAAGCTTCGAGAAATCGAAGTTAATCTCGGAGATGAACTGTCTGGAAAGAGCCAACACGACAATCCTTCCACTAAGAGTCTTCCCCGCTCCCATTTGTCCGACTTTAAGGATATAGCCGGGAATACAAAGGACAACGGTGTTGTCCTCTATGTGATACTTGCGGAGATTGATCTCAATGTCAAATCCCCCTTTTTCACAGAAAATAGCAAGAAACGCATCCGCATGAAACGGACTGTCAATAAAGGATCCGGAATAGCTGCTCCTGACATCAACAATCAGGAAATCATTACCCAAACGGATGTCTTCTGCAGGAGGCAGAAACCTACGAATCTGTTCAAAACCGATACTTTGCAATGTGTCCCGCATGCCTCATAACATTTATATTATACAATATCATCATTTTTTATGAAGAACCATCATACAAATCGCCAAAATTCGACCTTTTGACACTAGAATAGACTAAAAGAATATTTTTTTCAGGGAAAATGGCAACCTCTTTGCAGCAAAGGCCGACGCATTTGATAACAAAAAGACAATAATAGATATGAGAAAGTTGATTTTCACTATCACGGCACTGGTGGTTCTTTTCCCCACCGGAGTCTCAGCACAAAGGGTGCTGACCCTGGATGAATGCCGTGAGATGGCCGTGGAGGGAGACCGGTCCCTGCAACAGGCCAGGACAAAAATTGAGATGGCAGGCTACGACAGGAAGATAGCCTTCGCCAACTATCTTCCGAATGTGTCGGGGACAGGCGCTTACCTGCATAATCCCAACGACGTGTCAATCATAAGCGACAACGCCTCCGCCACTTTACGGAACGCCGGTACGACAATCCACGGGCTATCGCAAGGCTACCAGCAGCAGGTCATGGCGGACCTCACGGCCTACATCCAGAATCTTGCCGCCACGGATCCGGCAAGCGCCATGAAGTACATGCGGCTGATGCAGGATCCCCTTCTCCAGACGGCTATGGCGAAGATCTCTGCCACCGACATGTCGGAAGCCATCAACTCCATTGGCCGGGAGATTGACGACGCTTTGCACCCGGACCTCGATAACATCCTGGTCGGTGGCGTGACAGTCCAGCAGCCCATATTCATGGGAGGCAAGATCATCGCCGCCAACCATATTGCCAAATTGGCAGAACAGCTGTCAGAGGCCAGATATGACCAACAATACCAGCAGACAATAGTAGACGTGGACCAGGCATACTGGCAGATTGTCTCGATCGCCGGGAAGAAAAGGCTTGCGGAGTCATACGCCGAGCTGCTTCACAACATGGAGCGCGATGTTGAGATCTCCGTCAAGGAAGGTGTGGCCACAGAGTCCGACGCCCTCCAGATTAAAGTGAAGGCTAACGAGGCCGACATGTTGAAGACGAAGTCAGAGAACGGACTGACTCTTGCCAAGATGCTGCTTTGCAAGAGGATAGGCCTCGATCTCGGAACAGATATCGTTCTTGCCGACGAACGCCTCGACGAGGTGCCGATGGCCAAGATCGGTTCAGACAAGAGCCTCGAGGAAATCTACGAGGACAGGCCTGAGACGCGCAGCCTTGAGCTCGCGTCGAAGATCTACGACGGAAAAGTCGCGGTCGCTAGGGCTGACATGCTCCCCAAAGTCGCGGCGATGGGCGGATACATGATGTCCAACCCCAGCGTGATGAACGGAGTCGAGAATAAATGGAACGGCTACTGGGGTGTCGGAGTCGTTGTGAATGTCCCGATATTCCACGGATTCGAGGCTCTCAACAAGACAAGGAAAGCGAAAGCGGAGGCGACTCTCTACCGCTCACAGCTGGAAGACGCCAAAGAGCTGATCAATCTCCAGGTCACACAGTTGCGGAAACAAGAGTCCGAGTCGCTGGAGAAGCTGAACATGGCGAAAAGCAACCTTTCAAGCGCTGAAGAGAACCTCAGGACCGCGACGATCGGATTCAACGAGGGTGTCATTGACGCCAACACCGCCCTGGGAGCCCACACCGCCTGGCTTCAGGCCCGCTCGGAATACATCGACGCCGGAATAGAGCTGCAGATGCTCGCCGCCAACCTCGACAAGGCTGAAGGCAACCACAAGTCTGTCAAATAATAAGGAAATAATAAAAAGATCAATACAATGGAAAAGCAGAAGAAAAGCTACAATTTGGTGATCGGGATAGCCGCGCTTATCGCTATCATATTGATAATAGCTATAATAGGTTATTTCGTTTCGAAGCCTAAACCCCTTGTGATCCAGGGTGAGGCAGAGGCAAGCGAGTACAGGGTGTCCGGCAAGGTTCCGGGCAGGATTGATGAATTGTATGTGAAAGAAGGACAGAGGGTCCACAAGGGCGACACGATCGCCTTCATCGACTCCCCCGAGGTCAGGGCCAAGCTCATCCAGGCCAACGCCGCTAAGAGCGCCGCTACAGCTCAGAGCGACAAAGCCCGCCACGGAGCCCGCTCGGAGCAGATCCAGGGCGCTTACCAGCTCTGGCAGCAGGCCATCGTCCAGGAGGATGTCCTGAGGAAGTCGCTCGACAGAGTAGAGAAACTATATGACCAGAAAGTCATCCCCGCCCAGAAATATGACGAGACAAAGGCTAAATATGACGCCGCTGTCGCCCAGACAAAGGCCGCGAAGAGCCAGTATGACATGGCTGTGAGCGGAGCCAGAAGGGAGGACAAGGCGGCTGCCCAGGCCCTTGTCGAGCAAGCTTCGGGAGCTGTGCAGGAGGTCGAATCTTACCTTGGTGAGCTCTACTTGACCTCCCCCGCCGACGGAATTATCTCCGCCACCTATCCCAAGGTAGGAGAGCTTGTCGGGCAAGGGTCTCCTGTGGCGAGCGTGATCGACACCAATGACATCTGGTTCACCTTCAATGTCAGGGAGGATTACCTCCATGGAATGACCGAAGGTGACAAAGTGACAGTGGTGATCCCGGCCCTCGACGGTAAAGAGATCACGGCTACCGTGAACTACATCGCCGTACGCGAGTCCTACGCCACCTGGAAGGCCACGAAAGAGACCGGTCTTTATGACGCGAAGACCTTCGAGGTCAGGGCTGTTCCAGACGCTCCGATTGAGAAAGTTCGTCCTGGAATGTCCGCGATAATCAAACAGAAATAAAAGAATATCAAGATAATGAACAACTGGCAAAGGATACTTTCGGTCGCCCGGAGAGAGCTCAGGATTGTGAGGAACCGTCCTCTATATTTCATGGGCTCCGTAGGTGTGATCGCTTTCTGCGCCATCTTCTTCCTGACATTCCTGGACCATGGTTTGCCCGATGACATCCCGATCGGGGTGGTCGACGAGGATTATTCCACGACTTCCAGGAATTTCTGCCAGCAATTGGACGCCACCCAGCTGGGAAAGGTCGTCCATTATGACAGCTACTCCAGCGCGAGGGAAGACATGACCAGCGGGAAGATCGCCGCTGTATGCGTCATTCCCGAGGGAATGAATGAGAATATACAAGCTTTCCGGCAGCCGAAAATCACATTTTACGTCAACGGGTTGTATTTCGTGAGCGGAGCGCTCGCATGGAAAGACCTACTGACAATGGTGAACCTGACGAACGGCGCCGTACAGAGGGAATTTTTGAGAGCTAAGGGCTACAATGACAGCCAGATAATGGGAATGATCCGCCCGATCGACATCGACACGCACCAGATCGGCAACGTCACGACCAACTACAACTACTACCTGAGCGGGATCCTCCTGCCGGGAGTTTTGGAAATGATTGTCATCCTGGTCCTTATCTATTCCCTGGGAGCGGAACTGAAATTCGGGACCTCCAGGCACCTCATGGAGACATCCGGCCACTCGATCGTGACAGCGCTCGCTGGGAAATTGATAGTATGGACTGTTGTCTTCTCCGCTATCGGTTTCGTTCTCATAATGCTGCTTTACCACTGGCTCCATTTCCCGATAAACGGCAGCATATTCAACATGTTCATCGCGATGTTCCTGATGGTTTTCGCCAGCGAGGCAATAGCCATATTCATACTCGAGATGCTGCCTGTTCCGAGGCTCGCGTTGAGCATCGGCGCCCTTTACAGCGTGCTTGGATTCTCTCTATCAGGTTTCACCCTGCCTTTGGAAGCCATGCCGCCGTACATCCAGGGACTCGCCTCGATGTTCCCGCTAAGGCATTACTACCTGTTCTATGTTCAGGAAGTCATCTTCGGAGCCGGGTTCGCCGGATGGTGGAAAGAAGTTATCTACCTTCTTGTGTTCCTGTTTGTTCCGCTGATCGGCCTGGAAAGGCTTAAAAAAGCTTATATCCATCAGAATTTCCCTAAAGAATAAGACCATGGCAAAAGAAGGATTCATAAAGACTTGGCTTCGGGACTGGTGGGACATTTTCTGCCACGAGCTGAAGCAGATATTCTCGGACGGAGGAGTTCTCCTTATCTTCTTCGTCGCCGGACTGGCTTATCCGCTGTTGTATAATGTCGTGTATCTCAACGGTATACTTTCAGACACTCCTGTCGCCGTGGTCGATGACGCGGATTGTTCCGACAGCCGGAGGTTCATCCGGGAGATAGACGCCACCAGGGAAGTTGAAGTCGCCGCCAAATGTGTAAACATGGCTGAGGCTGAACAACTTATGAAGGAGAGGAAAGTTAACGGGATAGTGTATTTTCCTAGAGACTTCGGGGAGAAACTCGCCAGGAACGAGACCGCGAAACTGTCGCTCTACGCGGACATGAGCAGTTTCCTGTACTACAAGAACGCCATGATCGCCACCAATTTCGTCATGCTGCACGAGATCGGGCAGATCCAGATGGAGAGATATTCCCTGGCCGGAATGACGGAACAGGACGCCTCGCAGGTTATCAAGCCGGTGGGCTACGAGGACAACAATCCCTTCAACAGGGCCTTCAACTACAGTTTCTTCCTCATTTCGGCTATCCTGATGATCATCATCCAGCAGACAATGTTCTACGGAATGTCGCTGCTCGTCGGGACCCAGAGAGAGAGGAACCACAGTTTCGCCTCATTGCCTGACAAGCTCGAGGGACATGGAATGATCCGGGTAGTCCTGGGGCGAGGAGGAGCGTACTGGCTTCTATACCTCGGTATCGGAATGTACATCGCCTTTATTGTTCCGGCGATATTCGGATTGCCGCAAAGGGGACAGTTCTGGGACATCATGGCGATGTTGCTGTTCTTCGTAACGGACTGCGTGTTCTTCAGCATGACCTGGAGCACTTTGATAACAAGAAGGGAATCCGTATTCCTCCTGTTCCTGGCGATGTCTCCTATATGCTTGTTCCTCACCGGATGCTCCTGGCCCACAGTGGCTTTCCCGGGATTCTGGAAAGCGTTCTCCTACATATTCCCTTCAACATTCGGTGTCCAGGGTTACATAAACTTGAGCACGGCCGGAGGGGACATCACCGCGGCGGGATCGCAGATGAGAATCATGATCCTGCAGACAATTATTTATTTCGGTGCCGCCTGCGCTTGCATATTCGCCGAGAACTGGGTCATCCGCCACAAGGAGGAAATCCGGGAGAAAAGAGACGAGCTGGCCAGGAAAGCTGGAATCGACAAGGCGGAAGACGCCCGGATCATCGCTGGGAAATAGCGGGTTACAATCCGAGTTCCTCGGCTTTCGCAAGCATCTCGGAATTGCCGGAGACTTCCAACTTCCCGTAAATACGGTATTTGTGATTGCTGACAGTGCGAGGCGAAAGGCAGAGCTTGTCAGCAATCTGTTTATCCGAAAGACCATCTTTGCTAAGGGAGATGATTTCCAGTTCCCTGGCGCTTAAGCCTTTGGTACCCAAAGACTTCTTGCGAGAAATCATGAGGTCGGAAATATAGTTCACGACAGTCGGATCCATCGGCTCATCTCCTTCCGAGAGACTGGCGCAACGCTCCCTGATCTCGTCCTCACTCATCGTGGGCCATTTGCGGATAAAATCAAGAGTGTGGCTGTCTTTGATACCAGCCAGGGCGGGGTCATACAAGTCTTTAGCGATCACAGCGAAAAGCATCTCGCGGCTCCGGGCGATAGACTGGATACTCTTGTTCTTCCGGGAAATCTGTCGGTTGAGACTGATGAACTGAATTATAGCCGCGATGGCCAGGAGAAGGAATACGCCCAGCAGGGACGCGAGCGCTGTCCGTGACTTGATCTGACGATCCTTGAGGTCAGTCTGATACTCAGTTTGAAGGTCCTGAAGGATGTCGTCACCCTTCTGCCGCATATACATCTGCATGTAGTACGAATAATTCTGATGGGCCTCGGTTGCTTTGGGGACATCCCTCTTCTTGAGATAGAGGTTTGCCAGATGGTCATACAATTGGTAACGCTTAAGATAGTCATTATCAGGGGAATCCTCCAACGCCCGGGTACAATAGGCAATTGCCTCTTCGGTCTTGTCTCCTTGACGCAAGAACCGCATCCGGGTAGAAAGGGCACGAGCTGACTGCCTTGCGGAGTCAAGATCTTCAGCCTTCTCAAGCCACTGCCCAGCCTTGGCATAAAGATCTTTGTCAAGGGTATCATTGAAGCGGTTCTTATTGACATACAACTCGCATAAGAAATAGCAAGCCTCAATAGATATACCTCTCCAGTCATTCGGCTCCGAGATTCCCAATGTTTCCTCAAGGTAACTTATCCCTTCGTCATCCCGGTTGAATTCGGCGGAAATCGTTGAGTAAGAGCATATTTTTCCTTTCAGAAGAAGAGCGGCGGCACGGATCGAATCGTCTCTCTCGCGGACTGCCATGCTCTCCGCCGCCTGGGCATGCTCCCATGAAAGGGAGTCCCGGCTTGTCTGGAGGAACAACTTGGACAATGTCAGATGCGCTTTTGCTTGCATTAAGCGGTCTCCCCGCATTGCCTCTGATTTTTTCAGAGCATCGAAAGCCAAACCGACGGCCTCATCATAACGAGACTGGGACGTCAGTCTTTCGGCCTCGGCAAGGAGGTCGGAAACCTGCCGGTCTTGCCTTATCTCGACATGCTTCGAGCAGGAAAGGCCTGTCATGAGCAACAGGATAACGAGGATGGCGAAAGAGTATCTACTTACCATGGGCATGAGTAACAAGTTTTTCGTAAAAGTAACAAAAAACGGCCATACAGCCCAAATTAATACTCATTTCAATACTCATCTTGAGTAAAATGAGTAAAACTACTCAACCAAAAAACAAGAAATATACTCATCTTGCAATCAGCAAAAACAGACGTTTACTCCTTGACCTTGATAAAGAACTATTCAAAATTACTGACCTTTAAAAAACTGTTCACATTCAAGAAGCGGTCGCGGCTGAGGGAGCCACGACCGCTTCATTCTAGCGGATCAAACTCTATTATGGAGTCTTCCTGTTGATGGCATCGTATTTCGCGAAGTCCTCGTAGGTGCCGGTCCAGTCTTTGCCAAAAGCGAGTTTGTGGATCCTGTACCAGATGGTATAACGCGATGGGGCGTTAAAAGAGCCGAAGTTGTTATTCTTCATTATGCTGTTCTCAGTCGGACGCCATACACCATATTGGTAAGTGTAGCCTCCCTCAATTACTCCAACCTCGTCCTTGTAACGATCATCGGCGAGGAACCACGACCACTTTATCTTAGCGGGATCCGGAGTCAGGTCTATATTAGAGTACCATCCGTGAGGTGAATTAGCGTTAATCCTGTCCTTATCCATAGATGAGAGGGTCCCGGAATAATTATACTCATCCGCCAGTTTGGCGAACCCGTGACCACCCGCCTCGTGTTGGATAACCTCTATGGTTTTTTCAAAAGAATCATCCAGTTTTAAGAAAAACGCCACACTGTTGCCGCTGGCATAATCCCGCCCAGCCCAATCTTCTGGCTCGTGCATCGAGCAAGCCCCAGCCATACGTACCTCGGAATAATCCTGGTTAACGCAAACAACCACAAGGACTTCGTCCATTCTCTTCGGATCCTTCACGGCTTTGAGAGCCAGCTCAAAGCATTTGGACTCATTACCGACGATAGCCGTGCCTGGTAGTGGAGTTGAGCCAAGGCTCTGACCTCCGAGCTCATATCCCTCGGCAGACGAGACAGTTGTCACGAAATAGATATTGAACAAGTGGCGGAACGACTTATATGGCTCTACATCAAAGAAACCTTCGGCGCATGCCTTCATATCGTTAAAATATAAGCCGCTTTCCACCTGCCGGTCAGAGTAAGCGTCTCCCATAAAGACGACATCAATCCCATTCCCTTCCGTAGCCTTCTGATACACAGTTACTTCTCCCTCCTTGGAATAGTCAGTGGATATGTAGTATTCCGGCGTGGGCAGATCATCGTACTCATAAGGCTTCATAATACCCCAATAATCTTTCCATCCACTGTTGGTGGTGTATAGATTAACTGACTGGGATGGAACATAAAACGTTAGCGCGGACGCCTCCAAAAGCTGGTTGTCCGTGTACGAAGGAGGAATGATGCCGCGGAAATACACTTCCTCCAATCCTGTGTCATACATAAACGGGTTACACCCGATGGATTTCAAGTTGGCAGACAAAACCACTTTCTTGAGCGCTTTGCAATTCTCGAAAACATAATCTCCGAACTCCGTCACATTGTCCCCCATAGTGACTGATTTCAAGGTCTGTCTATTGGCGAAGAGCTCAGATCCCAAAGCCGTGACGTCGTCAGGAACCACATAGTCATCATCAATGATCGGAACCAGGAACATCAACTTTCCGGCAGCGTTTTTATATCCCTTATGATCCGTGGTGGCGTATTTGCCATCCACAGACTCGAGATTATCACAACCCTGGAATGCGAAACCATTAATCTGAAAAAGGGATTCAGGGAAAGCGATACTCTTGAGTTTCATACAGTTGGAAAAAGCATAATTTTCTATGCAAGTAATCCCTTCCGGAATCTCATACGATGTGTCGTCCTTCCCCGCGAAGAAATAAATCGTGTTCGGGAAACGAGCGTCAGGGTCATAGATGTATTTCCTGTCAGCGGAGATAAAGTGGGTGTTATCTCCAAGAAGATTCTTCAAATTGTCACATTCCAGGAAGGCATAGGGATGGATGGAGATGACTGAAGAGGGTATCGTGACGCTTTCCAAGCTTGAGTTAGCGAAACTAAACTCTTCCAAATACTTGACACCAGAAGGAATAACAACCGATTTAACGCCCTGGGCATAAGCGAAAGCATATCTCTCTATTTTAGTGATTCCTGATGGAATCTCGTAGGAATCAATTCCAGCGGGAGCGAAAGCGACCAGTGATTCACCGAAGATAACACATCGCCCGTCCTCATAGACATGAGCGCCGGTAAACTTTTCCAAAGTGGGACAAGCCGAGAGACAACTATTAATACTATTAATATTGGCCGGCACCCTGAATTCCTTGATATTGTACCCAAAATAAAAAGCCAATTCCTCAATTGTCTCAACACAATCAGGCAGAAGCAGTCCGGTAACTCTCGAACAATCTGAATAATCTTTGGAAAGGACATCAAACAGTGTGATAGGACCGCTGTAACGGATCACTCCATATCCATTGTTATAATTGTTGGATTGGGGTATAGACGATCCCTGAATATTCAAATTATTCAGCGGCTTGTTATCAGAAGTGGTGTACCATATCTCATTAGACGGAGGCACTTGTCCCTCGGGAAAACCTTCCTTCACTACTGTGACCGTGCAGGTGGCCGTTTTGCCGCCAGCCGTCACGGTGATTGTTGCCGTACCCGCTTTCAAGCCCTTGATCATACCGTTTGAGACAGCGACAACGCTGGCGTCAGAACTGGACCAGGTGATTTTCGGATCAGTCGCGTTGGAAGGAGACACCGTCGCGTCAAGCTTGAATGTCTCATCAATGGAAAGGGACAGTGAAGTCTTGTTAAGGGAGACTCCAGTGACCGCCTCCGTAGTCGGAGTTGACGGAGTTGTCGGAGTTGACGGTTTGTTCGGCAGCGGTTCTTCTTTCGGTGAACAGGCGGACATGACAAAGACAATCGGCAATGCCAAGAGAAGGATCCGGGACAGTTTCATCATAATGATCAAATGTTAAAGGGCTTGTTTTTCCCAAATATACTCTAAAGGAACCAAAAAAACAAAACCGGCTTCAGAACAATTCTGAAGCCGGTTCGTGTGCGGTAGGTGAGAGTCGAACCTTTGAAAATCAGACCGTCAACAAAAATCATTTAATCCAACGTAAACTATTGATATGACGATACTTGCAAAATATCTGTTATTGAGAACAACAGTCAACTTAAATCAAGAAAAAGCAAA
>JAGAFU010000015.1 GCA_017627955.1 Bacteroidales bacterium
AATGCGGCAGCAGAATCGTTCAACTCAAAGATCAAGGCCTTCCGTGCTCAACTCAGGGGCGTGTCAGATCTGCCATTCTTCATGTTCAGACTATGCAGGCTCTTCGGATAGCCCCCCCACGGAAGTTTGCAGGTGAGCCCATTTTTTTCATATTATATCCACTATATTCCATCCATCCGGTCCAGGAAGCGATAGGATGCGGCTTCCGACAGGAATGAGGGGGAGATGCTCTCCGCCCCCTCCAGATCCGCTATCGTCCTGGCAACCTTGAGGATACGTGTGTATGCCCTGGCGGAAAGGGAGAGCTTCTCCATCATTTTCTCCATCAACTCCTCGCACTCTCCGTCAAGGTGGCAATACTTCTCCAGAAGTTTCCCGCCCATCTCAGCGTTCGTGAATATACCTTCCTTGGCGAAACGGGCTTTCTGGACATCCCTTGCCGCCCTTACCCTCGCTGCCACGGCAGAACCGGGTTCGCCCTTCTTCCTTCCCACAAGCTTGCGGGTGTCCACAGGATGCAACCAGAGTTGAAGGTCGATCCTATCCATAATCGGGCCCGAAAGCTTGGCCAGATAACCCGCCCTCTGGCCTGGAGTACACCTGCAGCGGTCGCCCTCCCCGTAGTAACCGCAAGGACAAGGATTAGATGCCGCCACCAACATGAAAGAGGATGGATATTCCAGCTTGGACCGAAGGCGGGAAATCGTGACTTTACGGTCCTCCATAGGTCCTCTGAGGGCCTCCAGCACCGATTTTGGCATTTGGCCATATTCATCAATGAAGAGAATGCCATTATGCGCCAACGTCACCTCGCCGGGCCGGATGTCCTGCCCTGCTCCTCCCCCGATTATCGCCGGAAGCGAGGCGCTGTAATGCGGCGACCGGAAAGGCCTCTCGTGGATAAGGCCGATCCGTGAACCTTTTATCCCGTAGACCGAGTAAATCTTACTTGTCACGATCGATTCTTCCCTGGTCATTGGAGGAAGGATTCCGGCCATTGCCTTGGCCAGGGAGCTCTTCCCGCTGCCCGGCGGACCGATCATCATAAGATTATGCCCTCCGGCGGCCGCTATTTCCGCTCCCCTTTTGGCGCTCTCCTGACCGATAATCTCCGAGAAATCCATGATGTCCGTTCCCGATGAGGACCTTTCCGGCTTTCCGAGGCCCAGGAGACTCTTGTAGAGGTCCGTGTTCCAGACCAGAAGGTCATCATAATCCTCCTGCTCTTCCAATATTCGGAGAACATCCAGGAGGGATTTTGCGCCATAGATCTCAACGCCCTGGCATTCAGTGGCCTCCATGGCCGATTCCAAAGGCAGGACGCAGCCTTTCTTCCCAATTGAGCCGGCCAGGTCGGCTATGGGCAAAGATCCCTGGATCTCCCTTAACGAGCCGTCCAGTCCAAGTTCGCCCATGACTATGTACTTGTCCAGACCAGGAAGCGCCCTTTGCCCGGAAGCGGCGATTATGCCCAGGGCGATCGGCAGATCATAGCCTCCCCCGTTCTTGTGCATGTCCGCGGGAGCCAGGTTGATGACGATTTTCTTTCCGGGAATATGGAACCCGTGCGACTGCAGGGCGGTGATCGTCCTCAACAGACTCTCCTTGACGGCAACGTCCGCCAGACCTACCAGATGGACCCCGATTCCTGAGGTTATGTCGACTTCGACAGTGACAGGTACCGCCTCGATGCCTATGCATTTGGCGGCCATGATATTGATTAGCATAGTTCAAGTTGTTGTTTCCGGGCAAAGATACGTCCCGGAAACAACAAGCATGATAAAAAACAGAAAAACCTGATTAAAAAACAGAAATATTTTTCTTTATGAATGCCCAAGCCGGATCCTTGTAATAGCGGTGGCCTCCGTCTCCGACCGCCAGGGAGCAAGATCCCTTGCCAGCCGCCTGGAAGATCTCTTTGGTCTTCTCGAACTCCTCTTTGGCCCCGTCCAGCGGGAAGATCTCGTCATCCTTACCCTGGATTATGCACAGATGCCTGCCGGCCATCAGTCCGGCGATATCCCCCATATTCCCGAGATTCAGGATCCCTGGCAGGTAATTGCAATAGCAATGAGGAACCGCCAGGATGCTTTTCTCAAAAGAGCAGAACGAGCCGGAAGGGAGACATAAGGCGATCCTTGAGTCTACCGCCCCCGCGTAAAATGCCGCCGTTCCGCCTCCTGAATGCCCGGAAACGACAATCTTCCGGGAATCCACTGGCAGATTCTCAAGAGCCCAGTCTATTATTCTCATTATGTCCCAGACTCTCTCGCCGATCGGAGTACGGCCGATCAGAAGGTCATGAAGCATGTAATCGTGGCAAGAAGACAAGGCGTCGGACTTGAGATCGGCCCCAACCCTGGTCTTTCCGAAGCCTCTGGCAGTCGGGGCGATGGCGAGGAATCCTTCCTGAACAGCCTGTAACGCGATGTTCCTCTCCCCATCCTCGGCAAGCGACCGGTCCTCTTCGCTCCAGTAGACCCCGGCATACATTTCCGTGTTCAAGGAATGGCCATGAGGAGTCACCATCAAGCCGATGGGAGTGGTTATGTTCTTCGGACGAAGGATGACGACAGGAAGAGCCACATCGGGCTCCGTCATGATCTCCCAACGCTCACGGGTGTAAGTGCCAAGGTCCTCGCAGTCAAACTGCTTGGCGGTGGGATGGAAGTCCTTCATTTCCAATTCCATCCGATCAAGCCCCATGGTTTTGGTCAACTCCTTGTGTAATCCTTTGCGCCACTTCGCCAAGCTTCCTTTCCAGTTTCTCCAAACATATTTCCCGTCAGCCGCGGCATAGAGCCTCCCGAAATGGTCATCGGCCATGGGATAACCGGTCATGTCCACAGCGGGACGGGTGTAGACCGGTTTCTCAAGGTCGGCGAGGATGTCCTTGCCATCCCACGTGAACCGCTCCAGGACATACTGGCCGGAAAGGCTGACATTCAACGGTTTCGGGGAAGAGACCGAGATGTTTCTCAAGGTTATGTCATGACATTTGGTCACAGGCATATCCGCACGAGGCTTCTTGTCGTAATATTGTGTCCAGGGAAGCACCTTCAAAATGACCTCGGACTGTCCTGAGACATCCTCGACAAGGATGTGCTCATAGTGCTGGGGCGTGTCCGGACGCAGCTTCAGCCACAAGACTGAAAGCGTTTTCTCCGAAACGCACCGACGGAGGATGACGTTAATGTCATGGATGGACTCACTGCCAAGGGTGAGGCAACCGTGTGTCTTGCTGAACCGGCAATCCTCTATAATGATGTTATAGTTCGGTCCGTTCTCCTCAGCCAAGTCGGCGAAAGTTCCCCTGCCGCCTTTCAGCACGACCCCATCGTCATTGACACTCATATAGCAACCCTTGACGAGCACATCATGGCAGTTGTCCAGACCGATCGCATCAGTACTGTAGCCAGGAACCCCTTCCGTAGGGGAAGTGATAGTGAGATCGAGGAAACGCAAATGGTCGCTCCGGTAGGAATGACATGTCCAGAACGGACTGTCTTTAAGGTGCAAGTCCTGGACAGTCACATTACTGCATCCGGTGATGAATATCAGGCGGGGACGCTGGCCGTCCTTATTGGCCGCGTCCTTATTCCAATTCCAGCGGATCTGCATCTCCTCCCAGAAATGGTAACCCAAGCCGTCGATCACTCCAGGACCTCCGAGAGCGAAACCATTCACATTCTCCACATTGACAAGAGCCGGGAAATACATGCAGTTCTGGCCCTCGATCCTGGTGGGTTCCAACGGGAAATCGACCACCCTGTCAGATCCCTTCAAGGTACCTTCCACATAGAGATTGGTACCCTGGCCAAAATGGAGGGCACCACTGACAAATACCCCTTCAGGGACCACTACCACACCTCCGCCCCGCGACGCGGCGAGGTCGATAACTTTCTGGATCGCCTCTGTCTGGACAAGAGGAGAACCACTTTTGACTCCGTAGTCGGTCAGGACATACCTTTCCCCAAGAGTGGAGAAATCAACTTTGGAGGAATTGGAAAACCAAGCCGGAACCGGTGTGCCGTCCGGAAACACGTCCGCTGAAGTCTGGGCGGAAAGACCGGCAAAAGGAAGCAGAGCCATGACAATAAGAAAAGAAAGTCTCATGATTGGTCCATTAAGTATGTAAATATACGGAAAGATCCGGTAATTTGAGTATATTTGTAAGGATAGACAGTAATATATGGATAACACGGAAATCGCGGTTTTCTGCAAAAACGACGGGAAAAACCACAAGATCCATCTCGGCGGCACGCTGGAGGATCTATCTAAAAGATGGTGTAAGACAGTTATAGACCCCAAGTCCGGACAAAAGCTGGACGTTATCGCCGCGCTGGTGGACAACAAGCTGAAAGAGCTTGAGTACCAGCCTCTGATATTCCATCAAGTGGAATTCATCGGCTACAACCACCCGGACGGGCGGAGATGCTACCTGAGGTCCCTTTGTTTTGTCCTTCAGAATGCCGTGAGGGAATTGTACCCGGACAAGGTGCTGGTCGTGGACCATTCCCTGCCGAGCGGATTGTACTGTGAGCTCCATGAGAAGACCAGGATGGAGGACGGACGGAACAAAGTCTATTTCGTCAAGGACGAGGAGATCGTCTCCATCAAGGAAAAGATGAAAGAGATCATAGCCAAGGATCTTCCTTTCAAGAGAGTCAAGATGAACTCGGATGAGGCCCAGGAGATTTTCCTGGAGAATAACCAGCCGATGAAGGCCAGCCTCCAGAAGAGCATCGGGACATTCATCTGCAGCGTCTATTACCTGGATGGGAAAGCCGACTCATTCCACGGTCCGCTTATCCCTTCTACTCGCTTCCTAAAGACGTTCGACATTACCGGGATCGGAGACGGCTTTTGCCTCCAAGGCCCGGAAATGGCTGATTTTTCAAAGGTTATGCCGATGAAACGGCAGACCAAGATCACCGCGACTCTCAAAGATTATTCGAACTGGTGCTCGATCATCGGAATCGAAGGCATCGGGACCCTCAACTCGGCGATAAAGGACGGCAGGGCGATAGAGATAATAAATCTCGCGGAGGCCAGGCATGAGAAAGCCTACTCAAAGATAGCCGACATGATCTACGAGAACCGGGCCGACAAAAGGATCGTGATGATCGCCGGGCCATCTTCCAGCGGGAAGACATCCTCCTCGCTGAGGATCGCCCTGCAATGCAAGGTCCTTGGACTAAAGCCCAAAGTGATCGAGCTCGACAATTACTTCGTGGACAGGGACAAGACCCCTCTCGACGAGGACGGAAAGCTCGACTTCGAGTCGCTCAAGGCCATGGACCTGGATTTGCTTAACGAGCAGCTCAACGACCTTCTGGAAGGCCGGGAGGTGGAGATTCCCAAATATGACTTCAAGGCGGGAAGAAGGACTTACGTCGGGAACAACCTCAGACTTGAGGATAAGGACATCCTCATCATGGAGGGAATCCACGCCCTGAACCCGGACATGACATCTGCCGTTGACGATTCCAGGATATTCAGGGTTTACGCCTCCGCCTTGACCTCCCTCAACATCGACGAGAACAGCAACCTGTCCACTTCCGACAACCGTCTGCTCCGGAGAATGGTCAGGGACAACCGCGTTAGGGGGATCACCCCCGAGGATACAATCCTCCACTGGGACAGCGTTCGCAAGGGAGAGATGAAGAACATATTCCCTTACCAGGAGAACGCCGACGTGTTCTTCAATTCGGCCCTGATCTTCGAGCTGCCGCTGCTCAAGTACTACGCCGAACCGCTCCTCCGGCGCATATCACCATCTTCGCCCGCCTACACCGAGACTGTCAGGCTGCTGAAGTTCTTGGACTACATCGTCGCCCTCCAGCCATCGGAGATAGCGACAATCCCGCCGACATCCATCATGAGAGAGTTCATCGGCGGGCAAACACTTTGACCAATTAATAGTTTACAAATAATTAATACCAGAAAGAAATGGACCCGAATGTGAGACCGGAAACAATGGAGAGAATCACCTCTCCGGAATTAGCCCAGGAGTTTATCAATGAGCAGATCGCCGCTGTAAGGCAACAGGTTGGAGACAACAAAGTGCTCCTCGCCCTCTCCGGAGGCGTTGACTCTTCAGTCGTCGCCGCCCTTTTGATCAAAGCGATCGGAGATAAACTCGTCTGCGTGCATGTCAACCATGGACTCCTTCGCAAGGGAGAGCCGGAGCAAGTCGTCCGCGTGTTCAAGGAAGAGCTGGGCGCGAATCTTATCTACGTCGACGCCGTTGACAGGTTCCTTGACAAGCTAGCCGGAGTGGATGATCCCGAGACCAAGAGAAAGATCATAGGAAAGGAATTCATAGATGTGTTCGCCGAGGAGGCCTCGAAACTGGAAGGCATCAAATTCCTTGGACAGGGGACCATTTATCCTGACATTCTTGAGTCTAAAGACGGGATCAAAGCCCACCACAATGTCGGTGGCTTGCCGGAAGGTCTTGACTTCGAGCTCGTTGAGCCGATAAAGCTCTTATACAAGGATGAGGTCAGGGTTGTCGGTAAAGCACTTGGTCTCCCCGATAACATGGTCTACCGCCAGCCGTTCCCCGGCCCCGGACTGGGAGTCAGGTGCACTGGAGCCATAACCCGCGACCGCTTGGAGGCTGTCCGCGAGGCTGACGCCATATTCAGGGAGGAAATCGAGAAGATGGACACTACTCCTTGGCAGTATTTCGTGGCTATTCCCGATGTCAAGTCAACAGGAATCAAGGATGGCAAGCGCTACATGGGTTGGGCAGCGGTGATCCGCGCCGTCCAGACAAAAGACGCTGTCACAGCCAAATCAGTCGAGATTCCTTGGGCCACGCTCTGTACCATCCGCGACAGGATAATAGCCGAAGTTCCCGGCATCAACAGAGTGCTTTGGGACTTCTCCGACAAGCCCGTCGCCACGATAGAGTGGGAATAGAATCCGGCCAAAGACTATATGACCTCAATCGCCGAGGTCTCAATCCATCCCTGGCGCCCATCCGCCAGGGATATGTTTTGCCAGTCACCGACATTATCAAGGATCTTCACTTTCGTGCCCTCATGGATCACGAAAAGATCCTTCCCCCCTGAAGGTGAGCTCTTTACAGAGGAGACCGGGACCATGACAATGGCGCTGTCCTTCTTGCCATAGTCACGCTTCTGCCAGGCCGAGAAGTTCAGGCAAAGCAGTGACAGGAGCAAAAACACTATCCCGCAATAGAACCCTATCCGACGTTTGGAAGTTGAAGCCGAAAGCAGGAAAACAAGGGTACAGGCAGCGGCCAAAGCCAGCAAAATCAGGAACAAAGCGGCCCATGTGTTTGAGCCGAGTGTATAGCACATCTTACGTCCAAGGCTCTTCAGGATAAACTCCGGCACCGCCTCGATCTTGTCCTGGGTGAAACTTTGGGCGAAATCAAGATTGTAACGGGCGTCGGCGAAGGAAGGATCCAGTCTCAAGGCCCGCTCATAGTTCAAGATCGCTTTCGGATAATTGCCTTGCTTGAAATATGCGTCACCGATGTTGCAGTACAATTCCGGTGAGGCCTTTCCGGACTCAAGGAGAGCCTCCCATGCCTGGGCGGCATCCTTGAAACGGCTGTCAGAGTAAGCGTCCACACCATCCTTCCAGAGATCCCCGGACGAGCCTGGCTGGACTTCCTGCCCGGACACCGCTGTCGTGTCGGCAGGAACGAGAGTCACCTGACCGGACTGGGCCTCAGCGCTGAAAGAGAGTCCGAGAGACAACAGGATCGCGATGACAGCCTGGGAGGCCTTTGATTTTTGCCTTGGGGCTTTCAGGCTGGAATCGATCGCCGAGATGACAGCCACCGCTGACTCATAATGGGCGCTCATCGCATCGTGGCCAGCATCCGGTGAATACCTGGCGAACTCGCAGGCGTCCAGAAGCCCCGTGAAAGCGTCGGTGTTCTCTTGGGATACTCCTCCGGCGAGCAATGCGGAAGCGATGTTCTCCTTACTGATATCTGACATGTCCATATTGAGTTTGTCTGATATGAAACCAACCAGGGCTTTATGAAGTTCCTCATAAAAAGCGGTATAGAGGTTCTTCCCCAAGAAATCTCCCGCCTGCTTGAGCCTGGATCGTGCCATCTTCGTGGCCCTGCGGTTCTTCGTCAAGGCGACATCGGCCTTCATGGCAGCCATCTTCCTCAATGCCAGCCAGATGGCAAGAGCACCTCCGATGATCAGAGCCAAAAGGACGAGGAAAAGCGGCGACCCGAGGAAGAAAGATCCCTCCTGGCTGAGTGACGGTTTCTTGGTGGATATGAAGCGTATGTCGTTCGAGAGGCTCTTCACGTCACGGCGTTCCACGCCTGGAGTGACAGCCACAGGTCCCGAAGATTCCCCGCCTTTGCCCTTAGCCACCTTGATGTGCTGGGGATCCGTCCGGAGCGTGACGTACTTTCCGGTGTTAATGTCATAGTATGAATATTCCACAGGAGGAATCGTGAATTCGCCGGCGCTGCGCGGAATGAACGGGAACTCAAAAGACTTGCTGCCAGAAGTGCCTCCATTGCTCTTGTCGGTGTTCTCCGTCGACTTAGTGTCATAGACTTCGAAATCCGGAGGGAAACTGACCTTGGGAGCATCCAGCAGAGAGACATTGCCACGCCCCGAGACAGTGATCACGAGAGATCCGGCATCGTGGGTCTTCAACTCATCGGAAGAGAGGCGGGCTGATATTCCGAAACTTCCTACTCCACCGCCGAAAGATGCCGGCTGGCCGGAAGGCAAAGGATTGACCTTTACTTTCAAAGGAGAGGTCGTGACTCTCTTCCGAATAGTACGGTACTCATCCTGGAAAAAACTGTCGAAAATGCTGTTGGATGTGCCATTGTTGACCCGCACATTGACCAGGCAGACCAGCTCCGCGGGATCAATGGTTATCGTTCCTGCCTGCTGCGGGATAAGAACGTATGAGCGCAGGACAGCGGTGTTGTAGATCTTGTCGTCGAAACTCTCGCGCTTGAACTCCACATTGGTCGGGGAATATGTCTCCTGGCTCCAGAACCCGTTGAAAGTGGGGAACTTGGCATTCTCGAAACCGGCGATATTCACCCGTTGGTAGAGTTTGAGAGTAGCATTGACAGGCTGGCCGATCACAACTTCCGACTTGCCAAGGGACAGCCTCATGAAAAGATCATCCGAAGGGATCTCGCCTGAGGATGTCCGCTGCCTTGCCTCCGAGCCCGAATCCTGGGAAGAGCCCTGGCCGGAAGACTGGCCTCCCTGGCCTCCCCTGGATGAAGATGATCCGTCCGTGACAACCTGGATCGAGACCTGCGAGGAATATATTTTCTCACCGGAAACAGTGGCGGACGCCACCGGGATCTGGAATGTTCCAGTAGCCTTTGGAAGAAGGATGTAAGTGAATGTGGACTGGCGGGATGATGATCTTTTGCCGTTGATTATCTGGATGCTGGTGGACGTGCCTTTCTGAGGTCCCCAGACGAGCTGGAAATCTTCTCCCTGTGACCAGGAAAAATCCGAGGGGTTTTTCTCGCCTTCAATTATGAAAGTGACATTGAACTGCTCGTTGACTCCCACCACATTCGGAGCCTCGACCTTTATCGCGTCTTGCGCCCTTGAGTCGAAGGTCTGCCACAAGGCCAAAGCCATGATGGCGAATATGCTGATAATCCTCTTCATCATTTTTACCAATTCTTCTCCTTTTGACGGGATTTCAACACTGCGGCCTTTTCCTTATTGACCTTGTCCTGTGTCTCTTTCTCCCTGGCCTGGATAGCATTCAGCATCTGCTGGGCCTGCTGGGGAGAAATCTTAGCGTCCCCCTGGCCTTGATCCTGATTCTGATCCTGGTTATTATTCTGATTTTGGTTATTATTCTGATTCTGATCCTGGTTCTGGTCTTGGTTTTGATCCTGATTCTGGTTCTGGTCCTGATTCTGATCCTGGCCGCCACCGCCTCCGCCACCATTTTTCTGGAGCATCAGCTTGGCATAGGCATAGTTCTCTTTGGCGTCCATATCCTCAGGACGACGCAGAAGTGACTGTTTATAAGCCTCTACAGCACCGCTCCAATCCTTCTTCTGAACAGCCACATTGCCAAGATTATAGAAATAATCCGCGGAATACTCATTTCCCGGAGCGACTTCCTTTAGCTTCTCCAACGACTTCCCGGCCTCCTCGAAATTATCCTGCCTGTACAGTGCCCCGGCAAGGTTGTAAGTCGCGGCGAAAGAGGATGTGTCTTTCACAAGAGCCTTCCGATAGTCAATCTCGCTCTTCTGCCACTCCCCTTTCTTGAAATGACGGTTACCGGAACGGACCTCCCGGCGGTCGGTCTGCGCATCGAGGCTGAGCCCGACAAACAGCGGCACGAGCACCGCGAAAGCATATTTGAAAAACCTTCTCATCTCTTGTCAAACAAATGTCTGCGGGAGCGTCTCTCCCCGATTAGCATCTCAAGGACAAACAAGGCCAGGGCGATCGCGAGGAAATACATGAACTGCTCGTCATATTCCTCAAAAACCACGGAGCTGAACTCTTCCTCCTGCATCTTCTTGATGTCATTGATGATGGGCGTCAAGCCGAACTCGTCGTTACCAGCATGGACATAGCCTCCTCCGCCAGCCTGGGCGATCTCCTTCAGGGTTTCCTCGTCCAGTCTTGTCACGACGATGTTGCCATCCTTGTCTTTCAGAAGGCCTCCGTTCATTGGAATGGGCTGACCTTCAGCCGATCCCACTCCGATGGTGTAGACCTTGATCCCGGCCTCGGCGGCTGTCTTGGCCGCGGCCACGGCGTCATCCTCATGGTTCTCGCCATCAGTTATTACTATGATGGCGCGGCTGTTCTCGCTTTGCGCGCTGAAACTCCTTGATGCCGTGCTGATCGCGTCTCCAATGGCAGTTCCCTGAATCGGGATCGATTCCGTGGTGATATTCCCAAGGAACATCTTGGCACTGACATAGTCTGAGGTAATCGGCAACTGCACAAAGGAGCTTCCGGCGAATATGATAAGACCGATACGGTCTCCCTGGAGCTTGTCTGTTATCCTGGAGATCGCCAGTTTGGCCCTGTCCAGCCTGTTGGGGGAATAATCCTGGGCAAGCATGGAGTTCGACACATCCAGCGCGATCATGATCTCCGCGCCTCTGGCCTTGTACTCTTTCAGCTTGGCACCGATCTGGGGTCTGGACAAGCCTATCACGAAAAAGAAGAATGCCAGGGAATAGATCACGGCCCTCACCCATTTCTTCGAGCCTGACCATGAGGGCATAAGCTCTCCGACAAGGGCCTCATCGCCGAACTCGCGCAGCCTGCGCCGCCTCGCTCCCATCCAAATGGCAAGGCCGACAAAGAAGAACGGGATCAGCAGAAGAAGAAGCAAATATTGTGGATGACCTAGAATTATCATGGCAACCTCCTCAAAACTAACGACTTGATCAATAATTCAAGGAGCAGGCACAACAATGCGGCCAAAGCATATCCCCCGAAAAGCTCCTTGTAGACAGGGAAACTGTCGACCGACACCTTCGCTTTCTCCATCTTGTTTATCTCAGAATATATCTCCGAGAGCTTGGTGTTGTCCGTCGCCCTGAAATAGCGTCCTCCGGTGGTCGTGGCGATACTCGAAAGAAGCTTCTCGTCAATCTCTACCTTCATGTTCTGGATCTGCACTCCCCAAGGCGTCATCACGGGATAAGGAGCCTCTCCATTAGCTCCGACACCAATCGTGTAGACCCTGATTCCGTAAGTCTTCGCGATCTGGGCGGCGGTCTCGGGGGCGACCTCACCGCTGTTGTTGACTCCGTCCGTGAGCAATATCACCACCCTGCTCTTGGCATCCGAATCCTTGATCCTGGCCACTGCGGTAGCCAATCCGTTACCTATGGCGGTACCGTCCTCAATCAGGTCGGTCGAGATCTCTTTCATCATGTTGATAAGAGTCGCCCTGTCCGTGGTAAGGGGACATTGGGTATAACTCTCACCGGCGAAGACTACAATTCCCATGCGGTCCGTGGGGCGCTGGGATATGAACTCGATGGCGATGTCCTTGGCCGCGCTGATCCTGTCCGGAGTGAAATCCCGGGCCAGCATACTGGTCGAGACATCCATGGCGAAAACGATGTCAATTCCTTCCATGTCGATCCGGTCAACCTTGCTGGACGAGCGTGGACGGGCGATGCAGACAACTATGAGACACAAGGCGGCGATCCTTAAAATGAAAGGAATATGCCTGACAATTCCGAGAACAGAGCGTCCTCCAGCCTTCCATGGGGTCGCGTTTGAGACTCTCAAGTGCGGAATCCTGTCCTTGATCTCGATGAGAATGTAACGCAAGACCAGGAGCGCCGGGACCAGAAGGAGCCAAAGTAGTTTTGGATATTCGAAAAACATCACTCGGTCCCTCCCTGGTTTTCTGTCATAGACGGCTTCGATTGGCCATCCTGGGTTTCTTGGGAATCCCCGGCAGGGGTGGAATCGGTCTGATAAGTCGATGTGACGAACCGCACCGCCAGAGGAACCGCGGCGGCGTTTTCCTCATCCGTGGCATAAGCCTTGGCGAACTTGACCATGTCAGCGGTTTCAAAGAGTCGCCTTGTCTCAACGAACAAATCCGTGGGCACATCCGAATGACTCAGACTCCCGAATATTTCCGAAGTGGTCATTTCAGGAGCGTCAATCCCGAACCGGGCGTCCATATATTCCCGCAAGGCATCGGTAATCCCAGAATAGAACGCTTTCTGTTTGTCCTTAGCCCAATATTTGTCGCCGCGGAATTTCTCCAGTTTCCGCAGAGCCACCAGATAGGCCGGCTCATCAGGGGCGGTCCCCAGTGAATTCTTCTTTCTCTTAGTGATGACAAGATAGCGGACCAGAAGGGCCAGCAGGGCGATGAGCAGGGCTGAGGCAAGATACGGCAGTACCTCGGCGAAAGTGACCGGATACTTGATCTGCCCCTTTATGTCATGGATATTGAAGGTCGCCGTGTCGATCGGAATCGTGAAAACCTCAAGCTCCTGAGGCTTGAAAAACAGGGTGTCAAACGCGCCTGGTGTAGCTTCCTTGATAACCGACAGGGGCGGGAGAATATATTTCCCCTCCTCGAAGGAAGTGATCACGACAGAGAAGTCTATGTCCCGTGACTTGGGGGATTTCTTGGGACCGTAGGTCTTCAGGGTGTCAGCCTCCCAAGAACGGACTATCTCGACACTGTCACCGGGCATGAATCCCTTCGAGAAATCCGGCAGCATCAAAGCGACTCCCTCCGGCACATTCCGAAGATGGAAACCATACCGGAGCTGGTCCCCGATAAGGACCGAGTCACGTTCCTGGAGCCTTTCGAGGAACGAGCCGTCGGCAGGTTCCTTGCCATTCTGCCCGAAAGCTGTCGCCCCGAACAGGGCCATAGACAATATGGAAAAAATTAACTTTCTCATTCTCATCTCCTTCCGAAGAAGGCCATCAGCCCTTTGACGTAGTCGTCATTGGTAGCGATGTCCACAGAATCTATTTGATAACGGTTAAAGAGTCTCCTCTCGTTCTCGTCCACCTTTCCGAACCAACGGGAATATTCCGCCCTGACTTTCCTGCTGGAAGTGTTAATCCAGGCCGACTCTCCGGTCTCCGGATCCTTGATGTGCACCAGCCCTATGGAAGGGATCGTCTTCTCCCTCGGGTCGTGGACCTTTATCACGGACAAGTCATGCCTGCCCCTGGCGATTTTGAGGGCGTCCTCATAGCGGGGGGTGCCATCCTGGTTCACATCCAGCATGTCGGAGAGCACGAAAGCTGTGCACTTCTTCTTGATGGCGTTTGTCAGGAACCGGAGCGCCTCTCCGACATCAGTACCTCCCTCGGAAGGCTCCAGCTCAATAATTTCCCGGATGATATGGAGCAAATGCCCGCGTCCTTTTTTAGGAGGGATGAATTTTTCCACCTTCCCGCCGAAAAACAGGGCACCGACCTTGTCGTTATTGATGATGGCCGAGAAACTCAACACCGCGGCGATCTCGGCGATAAGATCCCGCTTTGTCTTCTCACTGGTCCCGAACAAGCCGGAACGGCTGATGTCAATCAGCAGCACAACCGTCATCTCCCTCTCCTCCTCATAGACCTTCACGTAAGGCGCCCTCAAACGGGCGGTCACGTTCCAGTCCATGGACCTCGGATCGTCACCGTACTGGTACTCACGCACCTCGCTGAAGGCCATTCCGCGGCCTTTGAAGGCGCTATGGTATTCCCCGGCGAAGATCTGGTGCGAAAGGGCCCTGGTACGGATCTCTATCTTGCGGACCTTCTTGAGAAGCTCATTTGCTGAAGGTGATGATGGCATTATCCGACAGATTAAGGAACTTGCACGGCATTGATGACCTCGGCAATGATCTGCTCGGTGGTAACGTTCTCCGCCTCGGCCTCGTAAGTCAACCCGATACGGTGACGGAGCACCTCGTTGCAAACGGCCCTGACATCCTCCGGGATCACATATCCCCTGCGGCGGATGAAAGCGAAGGCCTTCGCCGCCATCGCGAGGGAGATGCTGGCACGGGGAGATCCTCCGAACGAGATGAGGTCCTTGAGCTTCCCGAGACCATAGTCCTCAGGAGTCCTCGTCGCATAAACTATGTCGACAATATACCTCTCGATCTTCTCATCCATGTAGACATCCCTGACCACTTCGCGAGCCCTGACTATATCCTCCGGCTTGATCACCGGCGAGGGCTTGGGGAACTCCCCGCTGTTGTTCATCCTGATGATGAGCTTCTCCTCTTCTTTCTTGGGGTAGCTGACGACGACCTTGAGCATGAAACGGTCCACCTGCGCCTCGGGAAGAGGATATGTGCCTTCCTGCTCAATGGGATTCTGCGTCGCCATCACGAGGAATGGTTCCGGAAGCTTGAAGGTCTCGTCACCGATCGTGACCTGACGCTCCTGCATGGCCTCGAGAAGGGCCGACTGGACCTTGGCGGGCGAACGGTTGATCTCATCCGCCAAGACGAAATTGGCGAAGACGGGGCCCTTGTGGACCTCGAACTTCTCATCCTTCTGGGAATATATCATAGTACCCACAAGATCCGCCGGAAGCAGGTCTGGAGTGAATTGGATACGGCTGAACCGAGCGTCAATCGCCTTAGACAAAGTACTGATAGCCAACGTCTTCGCCAATCCAGGAACTCCTTCAAGAAGAATGTGTCCGTTAGCGAGAAGACCGATCAGCAGATTCTCCACGAGCTGCTTCTGCCCGACAATGACCTTGCCCATCTCGAGGGACAGCATGTCAACGAAGGCGCTCTCGCGCTGGATCCTGTCGTTCAATTCTTTGATGTTCACACTTTCCATTTGTATGTCTTTTTTATAATTTCGCGTAACAACAACCTCAATTCCATGCGCTACAAGATCATCCTTTCCTACGACGGTTCAGACTTCTGCGGCTGGCAGATGCAGAACGGTGTAAGAACTATCCAGGAATGTCTCCAAGACGCCCTCTCGACTCTTTTAAGGGAGAGAATCACCGTCACAGGGGCAGGCAGAACCGACTCGAAGGTCAACGCGGTTTGCTACGCGGCTCACTTCGAGGCCTCGGTTCCTGACCTTGATGCCGGGGAGTTCGGCTACAAAATAAATGCCATCCTACCCCATGGAATAATGGTTCACGGGATCCTTCCGGCGACCCCGGATTTCCACGCCAGGTTCGACGCCACACAGCGGGAATACAAGTATTTCATCCACAGGAAAAAGGACCCTTTCATGGGCAGATACTCATACCTTTACACCTTCCCCATCGACGTGGAGAAGATGAACATGGCCGCCACCCTGCTGCTCGGCAGGCATGACTTCAGCTGCTTCGAGAAAGTCGGCAGCGACAACAAGACCTCGATCTGCACCGTCACCAAGGCGGTCTGGGAGCCATACACCCCCGACCACGTAAAGTTGCTCGGCTACCCGGCGGAAGAAGGGGATTACCTGGTGTTCACCATAAGCGCCGACAGGTTCCTCAGGAATATGGTCCGCGCCGTTGTCGGCTCGCTTCTGGACATCGGCAGGGGCCGCCGGGACGAGGACTGGATGGCTTCCCTGGTCCAAGGCGGCACCCGGAGCGACGCTGGAGAATCCGTCCCCGGCCACGCTTTATTCCTATGTAAGGTAGAATATTAAGGAAAAGTCGTTTTTTTTCACTAAATTTGCGGTTTGGTGGCGTGATATGTGCAGACTCACGTCATGTTTTGGTTTGATATTCAATAAACGTACGTTATAATATGTTGTTCCATCTTTTGCAAGTAGGCCTTGACTCCGCCGCTACGGAGATAGCCGAAAATGTCGCCGCACCGGCCATGCAGGCCGCTCCGCAGCAAGTCGAGCAGAGTTTCTCATTGATCCAGATGGCAGCGAAAGGCGGTTGGCTGATGATCGTCCTGGCTATCCTTTCAATTATCGCCATCTACATCTTCGGAAAGAAGTGGTGGATAATCAATAAGGCCCAGCAGGTCGACAAGAATTTCATGAGAGACATCCGCGACTATATCCACGAAGGAAAAGTCAAGAGCGCTCTCTCCCTCTGCGAGAAGTACGACTCCCCCGTCGCCCGTCTCGTTGAGAAAGGCATCGAAAGGATCGGAAGGCCGCTGACCGACATCCAGACCGCTGTCGAGAATATGGGAAACGTGGAGATCGCCAGGCTTGAGAAGGGTCTTCCTACCCTAGCCACCATCTCCGGAGGCGCCCCTATGATCGGATTCCTCGGCACCGTCCTCGGTATGGTTCAGGCCTTCTTCAATATGGCCAACGCCGGCAACAACATCGACATCACCCTGCTTTCCAGCGGTATCTACACCGCCATGATCACGACTGTCGGCGGTCTTATCGTCGGTATCCTCGCCTACTTCGGCTACAACTACCTCACCGCGCAGATCTCCAACCTCATGTTCAAGATGGAGACCGCGACCATCGACTTCATGGACCTTCTGCACGAGCCTGCGGACAACGAAGAGGAGAAATAAACAATGGCTTTCAAGAGATCCACAAAGGTAATGTCGGACTTGGCCATGTCCTCAATGACTGACCTTGTGTTCCTGCTGCTGATCTTCTTCCTGGTCACCTCGACACTGGTCAATCCGAATGCCCTCAAGCTCCTGCTTCCCAAGAGCACGGGCCAGGTGAGCGCCAAGCCAACCGTCAGCGTGTCCATCAAGGACTGGGGCGGCGAGACCTACACCTATCACCTCAACGGTGACGAGACTCCTGTCCAGTTCGCCGATCTGGAGGATGGGCTGGTGGGACTTCTCCAGGAAGAGGAAGACCCCACATTCTCAATCTATTCCGACGAGAGCGTGCCTATCAAGGAAGTGGTAGCCATCATGAACATCGCCAAGCGGAACCATTACAAAGTAATATTGGCCACACAGCCTGAATGATGAAACAGTACCTTCGTGAAAGAGAGAAGGAGGCGAAAGTCTCCACCACGACGGGGATCGTTTTGACGGTCGCCGTCCATCTGGTGGTCCTGCTCTCCTGCGCGTTCACGGGTCTGAAATATATCTACCCGCCACCCGAGGAGCAGACTTTCCTTATCGATTTCGAAGAAGAGGAGCCCCAGAGGATCAGAAGACAGAGGCTAGGCAGGCAGCCCCAGGCCGAGGATGTGGACAGGACCAAGCCGGTCGAGCTGATCCAGAGGAGCGAGTCTCCAGTGAAGTCCGACAGGCCCAACAAGACCGCCGAGGCCAAGCCTGATGACCACGGAGACGTGGAAGTCCCTGCCCCCAAGGAAGAGATCAACAAGAATGCCCTCTTCCCGGGAATGAGCAAGAAGGATTCCTCCCTTGCCCCGCACGGATCGACCAACCCTTCAGCCGAATTCAAGGCCGGACATCCGAAGGGCAACACCCAGGTCGGCAAGACCGAGGGCGCCCCTAATGCCCATGTCAAGGGCCGCAGCGTGCTTGGAGCACTTCCAAGGCCGGATTATGCCGTCCAGGACGAGGGCAAGGTCGTGGTCGACATCTGGGTGGACAACTACGGCAACGTGACAAAGGCCGTCGCCGGCGGGCAGGGAACCACCGTGAACAACCAGACCTTATGGGCAGCGGCAAGGGCCGCGGCCATGAAGGCGCACTTCAACCAGAGTGCGGACGCTCCGGCATTGCAACAAGGAACAATCACTTACATTTTCAAACTCAAATAATCATTTAAAGAAACCTATTCATTAATTTAAAAAGTGGCGTGAGCCACATCAAATCATGGAAGAAAATTTTAACGGTGGTCATGAGAACCACGAAGAGCGTAGGGATTACGCGAGAAACGAAGGATCCACAAGCAACTATTCATCAGAGGGGCGTAAATTGAGGCCCAGAAGGAAAGTCGGATCCTACAGTAACGACAATCACAGGAATACTCATCAAAGCTACGGCCAGGGAGGCGAAAGGCGTCCTTATGGCCAGAGCCGTCCGAGGTACAATGAGGACAGGCCTCATTATGGAGAGGACAGGCCGAGGTACAACGATGAGAGGCCCCGCTATGGCCAGGATCGTCCGAGGTACGGCGAGAGCCGCCCGAGGAACAATGAGGACAGGCCCCGCTACGGCCAGGACCGTCCGCAGAGAAGCGACAACCGCCCCAGGTACAATGAGGACCGTCCCCGCTATAGCGAGAACAGGCCCCGTTACGGTGAGGAGAGACCTCGCTACAACGAGGACAGGCCGAGATACAATGAGGACAGGCCCCGTTATGGCCAGGACCGTCCGCAGCGTCCTGACAGCCGTCCCAGATACGGAGAGGACAGGCCGAGATTCAACAAAGATCGCAAACCCTCTTTCGGCGGCCAGCAGAAGGCTTTCGCTAAGCCTGCTCCCAAAAGACAGCCCCGTAAGAACGGTCCTCACTTCACAGCGAACGACGAGGCCGGCATCAACCAGATGATCTCGAGGAATCCTCAGGTGAACAACGCATATTCAGACAATGACAATGTGGCCACACCCATCAAGGAGGAGATCCGCCTCAACAAGTTCATAGCCAACTCGGGAGTCTGCTCCCGCCGCGAGGCCGACACCCTGATTCAGGCAGGAGTGGTCACCGTCAACGGAGAGGTCGTGACTGAGCTTGGAACGAAAGTCAATGTTCTCAAGGACGATATCCGCTTCAATGGCGAGAGGCTCAAGGGCGAGGAGAAAGTCTACATCGTGATGAACAAGCCCAAAGGCTTCGTCACCAGCGCCAGCGACCCTCACGCTGAGAAGACCGTCATGGACCTTATCAAGGGTTGCCATGTGCGCGTCTTCCCTGTCGGAAGGCTCGACAAGAACACCACCGGCATCCTCATGTTCACCAATGACGGTGAGATCGCCGAGCAGTTGACCCATCCGTCCTACAATAAGAAAAAGATCTACCAGGTCATTCTGGACAAGGCCCTTGAGGAATCCGACAAGGAGAAGATCCTTGTTGAAGGACTTGAGCTTTCAGACGGAGTGATCAAGGCAGACGAGCTGGAATATATTGACGCCGAGGACCATCGCAAACTGGGAATCGAGATCCACTCGGGTAAGAACCGCATCGTCCGCAGGATTTTCGAGAGCCTCGGATACACGGTCAAAGCCCTTGACAGGGTCTATTTCGCAGGCTTGACCAAGAAAGGCCTGAAGAAGGGCGAGTGGAGATTCCTCAGCGAGGGAGAGGTCAACGTCCTCAGGATGGGGGCCTATGTCTAACGGAAATAACAACATGGAACACAGGGCTGGATTTGTCAACATCGTGGGTAACCCGAATGTCGGCAAATCCACGCTTATGAACGCCCTTGTCGGAGAGAAGCTGTCCATCGTCACGGCGAAGGCGCAGACCACGCGCCACAGGATCATGGGAATCGTCAACACGGACGAGTACCAGATCGTGTACTCCGACACCCCGGGAATGCTCAAGCCCAACTACCGCTTGCAGGAGGACATGATGAAGTTCGTGGACGCCGCCATCGGCGACGCGGACATCATCCTCTACGTCACGGACGTTGTCGAGAAGAGTGACAAGAACCAGGAATATATCCTCAAGCTCCAGAAGGTAGACTGCCCGGTCGTGGTGGTGATCAACAAGATCGACATCAGCGACCAGCCAAGAGTCCTGGAACTGATCGGATACTGGCAGGAAACCCTTCCCGGAGCTACCGTGATCCCTGTGTCCGCCAAAGAGAGATTCAATCTTGAAAGCGTGCTGGAAGCTGTCGTGAGCAAGCTCCCGGTCTCTCCGCCTTGGTTTGACAAGGACCAGTTCACGGACAGGAACCTGCGCTTTTTCGCCTCGGAGATCATCCGTGAGAAGATCCTTGAGAACTACAGCCAGGAGGTTCCCTACAGCTGTGAGGTGGTGGTGGAGTCCTTCAAGGAGGGCAAGGATAGGTACGAGATCAGCGCGGTCATTCTCGTGATGAGAGATTCCCAGAAAGGAATAATCATCGGCAAGGGTGGAGCCGCCTTGAAAAAGACCGGTACCGAGGCCCGGATCGAGATGGAAGACTTCTTCCAGAAGAAGGTTTTCCTCCAGTTGTTCGTCAAGGTCGACGAGGATTGGAGGGAGAGCCGCAGGGAGTTGCGCCGGTTTGGTTACGAGGAATAAGACGTAAAAGTTAAGGAGTAAGGAATATGTCTACGGAAGATCAGTGGGAAGATATTCAGGATCCCGAGGAAGAAGGGAGTGACGAAGTGGAAGAGTCCGCAGGTGAAATGGCGGCGTCATCCACTGGCAAATACGACAAGCTTTTGAGCTCCGACAGCAAGAAGTACAAGCTGTCGGGGATGTTCAAGGACTGGTTCCTGGACTATTCCTCCTACGTCATCCTCCAGAGGGCCGTGCCTCACATCGTGGATGGACTCAAGCCCGTGCAAAGGCGCGTGCTTCACGCCATGCGCAACATGGACGACGGCAGCTACACCAAGGTGGCCAACATCGTCGGACAGGCCATGCAATACCATCCCCACGGTGACGCCTCCATTCTCGGTGCCCTCGTTCAGCTCGGCCAGAAAGGTCTTCTGATCGACTGCCAGGGAAACTGGGGAAACATCCTCACAGGTGACAGCAACGCCGCCCCGAGGTACATAGAGGCCCGCTTGTCAAAGTTCGCCAAAGAGGTGGTGTTCGACCCGAAGATCACCCACTGGATGACCTCCTATGACGGCCGCAACCAAGAGCCCACAGAGCTTCCGGTGCGCTTCCCCTTATTGCTCGCCCAGGGCACAGAGGGCATCGCAGTCGGTATGGCGTCCAAGATCCTCCCGCACAACTTCAATGAGCTTCTGGACGCGTCGGTGAGCATTCTGGAAGGCAAGGATTTCACGATTTACCCCGACTTCCCCACCGGCGGAAGCGCCGACTGCAGCAACTACCGTGACGGAGCCAGGGGTGGAAGCGTGAAGGTCCGGGCGAAGATCGAGAAGATCGACAAGAACACGATCGCGATCACCGAGATACCCTACGGCAAGACCTCTGAAATCATCAAGGACTCGATAGTCAAGGCCAAGGAGAAAGGCAAGATCAAGATAAAGAAGATCGAGGACATGACGACCGACAAGGTGGAGATTATCATCCACCTTCCGAACGACGTTTCCCCGGACAAGACGATCGACGCCCTGTACGCCTTCACGGACTGCGAGTGCAACATCGCCCCGAACGCCTGCGTGATCGTTGACAACAAGCCTCAGTTCCTCAGTGTCAAGGACATCCTGATCTACGACACCAACCACACCAGGGACCTTCTGGAGTGGCAGCTCAGGATCCGCCTTGAGGAGCTTGAGGACGAGTGGCACTACGATTCCCTCGAGAGGATCTTCTTCGAGAACAGAGTCTACAAGATTCTGGAGCAAGACCAGAAGAGCTGGGAAGAGCAGCTCGACGACGTGTTCGCCGAGATGAGGAACTACCAGGACCTTCTCCGCAGGGAGATCACCATGGACGACATCCACAAGCTGGTGGAGAAACCTGTCCGCAAGATCTCCAAGTTCGACACGAAAGCGATGGACGAGAAGATCGCCGCTATCGAGGCCGAGATGGAAAAGGTCAAGGACGACATCGAGCACATCACCGAATACACGATAGCCTGGTTCAAGGGCCTCAAGGCCAAGTACGGAAAGCCTTTCAAGCGCCTCACGGAGATCTCCGCTTTCGAGACGATTGCCGTCACGAAGGTAGTCAGCAACAACGCCAAGCTTTACGCCAACTACGAGGAAGGCTTTGTGGGTCTGAATCTTAAGAAGGACGACAACGGAGTGTTCGTGTCCGACTGCTCAGACCTCTCCGAGATCCTTGTCATCTCAAAAGACGGTAAATACCGCATCACCAAGGTCACAGACAAGGCATTCTTCTGGAAGGACCTTCTCTACGTGGGAGTGTTCAACAGGGGCGATGAGAGGACCATCTACAACGTCATCTACCGTGACGGCAAGACATCAGTCTCCTACGCCAAGAGGTTCTCGATCACGAGCGTGACCCGCGACAAGGACTACGACATAACGACCGGGAAGGAAGGCTCAAGAATCCTCTGGTTCACCGTCAACAACAATGGCGAGGCCGAGAGTGTGAGAATATACCTTCGCCCCCGCCCGAAGCTCAAGAAGACCCAGATGGAGTACGACTTCTCGACCCTGGCGATCAAGGGTAAGACTTCAAGGGGTAACCTGGTCTCGAAGTTCGCGATCTCCAAGATCCAGCTGAAGAGCAAGGGTGTCTCGACCATCGGTGGGAAGGGCATCTGGTTCGACGCTGACATCCAGAAGCTTAACGACGAGCAGAGGGGCCTGTACCTTGGCGAGTTCGGCCCAGAAGACAAGGTGCTGGCAATATTCAAGGACGGTACTTTCTACACGACATCCTTCGACGTGTCCAACCGCTACCAGGGCCAGATTCTGAAGATCGAGAAGTTCGACCCGGGCAAGACCTACACGGCACTGTATTACGATGCCGCAGCCAAGGCATTCTATGTCAAGAGGTTCAGCTTTGTCCTCAGCGACAACACTCCACAATCGTTCATCGCTCCCGGGGCCAAGTCATACCTCGTGGAGATAACCGACGAGAAGCACCCGCAGTTCCAGGTGGTGTTCGGTAAGAAATACGAGCACCGGGAGCCCGAGAATATTGATGCTGAAGAGTTTATCGCCAAGAAAGGCTTCACCGCGAAGGGCAAGAAGTGCCACCAGTACGATCTCAAGAAGGTCCGCTTCATCGAGCCGTTGGATAAACCTGACCCTGTTGAACCCGAGATTGTTTCTGACGCCGATGAGGCCGGACAGCCGTCCGAGCCCGGCCAAGTCCTTCCTGACTCCGCCGCGGCCAGCGATGAGCCGATCGACATCATGCCAGATGGTTCTGATGTCATCCTGAGCGAAGCGAAGGATCTCGACACCAAGAGTCTCCCCGACATCGACGACCTTCCTGACGAAGGCGAATTCTTCGAACCCACATTATTCTAAACATCCATGGGTCACATCTCCCTCATAGGCTTCATGGGGAGCGGGAAAAGCAGTGTCGGCAAAGAGCTGGCGAAGCTTCTCCCCTCGATGGAGCTCATCGACCTCGACACCTACATCGAGGCTATGACGGGAAGGAGTATTCCGGAAATATTTGAGAATGAAGGAGAAGCCGCTTTCCGTCAGATGGAACGCTCCGCTCTTGAGGACATATTCATGACAGGCGAGCTGACAGGCTCCCAGTATATTCTCTCGCTCGGAGGAGGCACAGTCACCACCGAGGCTTGCCGCAGGATGATCAGAAGGAATTCCACCTGCTTCTACCTTAAAGCCTCAGTGGGAACACTCGTGAGAAACCTTGAGACATGGCCGGGAGACCGCCCCATGCTCAAAGGAGGAAAGAGCCTGCGCTCCAGAGTCGAGGAACTGATGACGACCCGCGCCCCAATCTACGAGAAGACAGCCCATCACATAATCAACGTCGACAGCGACGACTACACCGCCGCCGCTGTGGATATTATCACAATGCAAGACTGATTGGATATGAGAAAATTAGTTCACCTTCTCGCCAGCGCCGCGGTGGCCTTGGCGACCGTTTCTTGCCAGAGTATCAGCGTTTCCCTCACCAGGGTTGATCCGCTCGTGAAACTGCTTCCGGAAACTGTCACCGACCGGCCGTACACTGTGGTTGAAGAGGTTGCCGCCGGAGAGCACGCCACTTTCCAATATTCATTAAAGGGAATGGCCGAGCTCAAAGATGTGAAGATTTCGGTCGAAGTCCCTACCGATGGTGCCGGACACAGCCTCGATGGAGTCACCACTGGTTTCGTGGACTTTGTCCATGAAGGGAGAACCACATTGAATCCAGCAGTCGATGTGATCCGCTCAGCATCAGGAATGTACCCGGACCCGATTGATGACGGCGGATCCCTTCGGAATATCCCGGCCGGAATGACACAACCCGTGTGGGTCACAGTAACCGTGCCGAAGGATGCCGTCCCTGGAGTCTACAACGGGAAGATACATTTGAGCGGCAAAGGTTTCAACCTTGAGAGCGAGATCGCCCTCAAGGTCTATCCGGTGGTCCTTGAGGAACCGCAATTATGGATCACGAACTGGTTCAACTCGAGCCAGGCCGCATTGAGGCGTTTCGACCCCGAAGCGGAAATCTTTAGCGATGAGTATTGGGAATACATCCGGGCGATAGCGTCCAAGATGAAGGTCTGTTACCAAAACACGGTCCTTATCCCAATGTCAACGATAACCTCATCCAACGAGGGTGGCAGTTGGAGTTTCAACTTCGACAACTTCGACAAGATGGTGGGAATATTCATCGAAGCCGGAGTTCTCAAGCGTCTGGAAGCCGGGCACATAGGTGGCCGTGTGGGGAAATGGAACAGCCCGTTTGGTATGGATGTACCCGGAAAAGGAAGACTTCCGATGTCCGACCCTGCCGCGATAGAGTATTATTCGGCCTTCATTCCCGCCCTGACCTCCCACATCAAGGAAAAGGGATGGTATCCGATCTACTGCCAGCACATCGCCGACGAACCGGCGGGAGACAACTACGAGTCCTACGTCTCGATCGCAAGCTTCTTCAAGCGCTATGCCCCCGATGTGAAGATAATCGAGGCCTGCCATTCCCACGAGCTTTCCCAGATCGTGGACATCTGGGTCCCGCAGCTGGACTTCTACTCGTATGGCTATGAGTTCTATTGCGAAAGGCAGGCCGCGGGCGACGAGGTGTGGTTTTACACCTGCCTGAACCCTAAAGGAGAGTTCGCCAACCGCTTCCTGGAACAGCCGCTCCTGAAAACCAGGCTCCTGCACTGGATCAACTTCCGCTTCGGGGCCACCGGTTACCTCCACTGGGGGCTCAACTATTGGAAAGGCGAGGATCCATGGAACGAGACCACCGCGATCCAGACTGAAAACGGTAATATCCTCCCCGGAGGCGACAGCTGGATCATCTACCCCGGCGACAAGAGACTCTACGGTTCCATCCGTCTGGAGGCCATGCGGGACGGCATCGCTGACTATACCCTGCTCCAGATGCTAGCGGGAAAGGACGAGGCCAAAGCCAGAGAGATCTGCCGCCAGACGGTCTATGACTGGACAACCTACGACATGTCCACAGACCACTTAAGATCCGCCCGCCACGAGATCCTCGAAGCGCTTGCGAAGTGAGGCGTTTCCTCACTTAAACATATCCATCCATCGTCGTACATCAAGTTTTCTAGAAAGAAAAGGCGTAGCGGAGGTTGATTGCCGGGGTGAATTCTTTCTTGCTGCTGAATTGTGTCTTATGGCTTTCGCCCGTATCGGTCTGCACCCTTGTACCTATTGTGCCTTGCTGAAGTAACACCCCAAGGGCAATGGCACTCCTGCCCCCGATTCTCATGCCCACGTGCGGATCGACAAAAACGCCGCTATAACAGGAACCGCCGTCTCCCATGAACTCAGAGCCTTTGCGTGAGATGATTCCTTTTGAATACCCAGCATCGAGATTGGCATAGACTTTTCCGCCGTCAAAACCGAGGCGGACAAAAACCGGAATGCATATCGTACCGCAATACTCGTAGTTTTGAGAGCCGTTTTTTGTCACATCCTCATAGCAGGGCTGGGCGTAGCGCACTCCTACTCCGGCGCCAATGCGGAAACCTCCGAAATCATATTGCCCGACATATTGTGGGGTGATAACCACTTTAGGGCCTTTGCCGAAACCGGCTCCACCAACGATCTCCAACGATGAGATATACTCGCCTTGCGCCCATGCGGAAACACCTGCAAGACAAAGGATTAGAATTAATAACTTTTTCATGACCGACTTGCACTAAATTGTTATGCCGACTTGGTATACAAGTAAAGACGCTTTCATTTGCCTTTAAATAATATCCATATTAATTGTTAAATTCACCTTTATATTGTCGTCCTGATTGTAGTGTGAACAGGAGAACGTAGTGACCAGGCCCCATAGTAATAGGGACAGTCGCGTAAAGAAGCTGCGAGTCTATCGTACCGGCATCATAGCCACCGGTCGTGGTGTTCAAAACCTCAACCTCAATCTCGCCAAGATTGGAGGTAAAATAGAGAATGACCGAGGACAGCATAGAATCATAACTGGCAGAGATGGGGACAAACACCTCGGATCTCGGCCTTCCTCCAGGATCTATCTCAGGGTTAGGCCAAATGACAATTACGGTGTCCTCAAGACAAGGTGCAGGTTCTGTCGCATAGACCGTTTCAGAACACAAAAACGATAGAAACAGAATCTCGATAACTAATAATAGAGAACTTCTTTTTATCATGGTTAAAATGATTTAATCCTTATGCAAAGTTAGGAAGAATGTCTTACAGACATTCCATAATTAGCCATCTAAATCGTGACAAATCAAAATACAAAAATAGCCTCTGAGCTATCCCCGAGGCCATTTCCGTAAGTCACAACAAAAAAATCGTGACAAAAGGCTAAAAGAGTCTCAAATAATCCTCCTTATTTCCTATCTCGGAATTAGATATCTTGCTTTTTAGACGGCTTTTCATCTTCCGATAGTTATCCACCGAAGAAACGTTCATGATAACGGTGGCGAGGGTGTTGTCGAATCCGGCAAAAATGTAGCTGGCCATACAATACTCTTTGTCCGAGAGGTCGGGAAAATCCCGACGGAAACGAGTCATCTTTCCCCCCATCTCTTTGTCTATCAGTTTCTCAAAACTATCACGAGCGTCAGGGCAGGATCTTAGGTCCCCGATCTTGGATCGAAGAATCCTGTTTAATCTGTCGTCACTGTCGAGATCACTCGAGTATGCTCGATAGTAATTATCATAGATATCAGCGAGAAAAGCAAACTTGGCCCTTTCCTTCACTATCGATTCTTGGCCAAGTTGTTTCTCAATCTTGGCCATTTCTGATCTCATAAGCGCGACAGCCATCTCCTGCCGCTCGTTATCTTCTCTCAGCGATTGATTCTTCCTTTTGTAGTAGTTCCGGATATTGCCGGCCATAAGAATTGATATCAGTAAAATGAGAAAAATTATACCAATCAGTTTATTCTTGTTCTGAATAATCAATGACCGCTCACGATTGACCTTCTCGAAATACAACCGCTGCGAATTCGATGCAGAACTATAAAAACTCTCTCTAATCAAGGAATCCCGTGACCGCATCGCCGACCATAATAAGGAATACGCACCTTTGTAGTCATTATATAATAACTTATCACGATGCTTCCAGTAATAATAGTCATAGTTGTTCTTTCCATCGGAAAAAACAGGATTGCTCCATATAGCTTCCGACTCCTCTTTTTTACCGACAGAAGAGAGAAGGTACGCATATGAGAACCATTGTGAGGTCCCCCTAAGAACTCCACCCTCTGATAATGCCTCCGAAATCAATATGTAGGCCAGCGAGTCATTATGGATTGGTGGTGACAATAGAAACTGGGCATAATCTATTTTAACCCTGTTCTTTAACGAAGCGCTCAACGAAGAATCAGAGAGAAGCGCCTGGAACGAGGCGTCAGCTTCTTCCCATTCTCTTAATTGTATTAAATTCAAGACTTTGCGCACGCGCTCTTTGTCCTCCTGGTCTTTCCTGCCACTTTGATGGAAACATTCAATGGACTTGTCAATAAAAAATGAGGCTTGGACATAGTCCTCTGTCTTTGTATATGTGTCCGATGTTATAGCGTAAAGTATTCCCAATAGGTTCTGATCGCTAACCTTTGACGCATAATCTCCCGCTCTATATAACGAGACGATAGCCTCATTGTATCTCTGGCCATTAAACTGCTCTATTCCCAGATACATCCACGCCTTCAGTTTCTCTTCCGGGTTGCCGTGGCGGCTGTACCAGTCAACGGCGGGCTGCACGACGCGGGTGTCTGCAGTGTCGATGTAATTCTTGTCAAGCGCTATGGCGTGGAGAAGGGAATACTTTGCCTTTGTCGAACGTCTGCGAAGGGCCGTGGTGTCTATTTGGCGGATGGCCACCAAGGCGCTGTCGGGGCGGACATCAATATAGGACTCGATGTCGGAGAGTCGTTGATTGATATCTCTTGAGACACACGATCCAAAAACCGTAACAGAAACAGTTAAAAAGACCAGAAGAACGTATCGGAAGAAGTATCCCACAGTAAAAACAGTCTCTAGAAGCCTATATGAATTCTTCCCGCTCCTTGATGTCTTTGATACGGAGCTGAAGGGTGGAGTTGCCGCGGTAGTAGTTCTCCACGATCGAGTAGCAGATGTCGAAAGGGTTGCCTGCCTTGATATAATCAAAATAATCCGCCATGTTGAAGGCTATCGCCGGGATCTGGTGGAATGGCTGCTTCTCATCGATGAGATCCAGTTTCATGTGGACACCGCCGGCACCGACTTTACGTCCGTTGCCGCCGTCCGAGACATTCTCGGTCAGGAAAACGGGATTGCTGTTGCCCGGGCCGAACGGCTGGAACTGCTTCAGAAGCCTGAAAAACTTGGGGGTTATCTGACTGAACTCCAACTTCGCGTCGATGTCCGTCACAGGAGTGAGCATCTCGTCGGTGATCTTGCCGGCGATGAACTTGTCTATCCTGCGGACAAACTCATCCAGGTTGCTTTCCTTCATCGTAAGACCCGCCGCATAGACATGGCCACCGAAATTTTCCAGAAGGTCAGCGCAGCTCTCAATGGACTCGTACAGATCAAAACCGGCGACACTTCTGGCCGAACCGGTGATGAACCCGTTGGACTTCGTCAGGACGATGGTGGGCTTGTAGAACGCCTCGACAAGGCGTGAGGCGACAATGCCCACGACACCCTTGTTCCAGGTCGGATTATAGACGATGGTCGCCGCTCCGGTTGACAAGGCGGTGCCGTTCTGGACCATCTCAAGAGCTTCCTGGGTGATCTCCCGGTCTATTCCTTTACGCTCATTGTTGTTGTCATTGATACGCTCGCCGATGACATTGGCGAGGTGATCGTCGGCCGCGGTCAGCAGCTCCACAGCAAGCCGGCCAGTCTCCATCCTGCCAGCCGCGTTGATCCTCGGGCCTATCTTGAAGACAATGTCGTCGATCGTCAGATGGCCCGGCTCAAGCTTTGATAGAGCCGCCATCGCGGCGAGTCCTTTCCGAGGATTCTCATTCAGCTGCTTGAGGCCATAATGGGCAAGAATCCTGTTCTCCCCCACCATGGTGACCAAGTCGGCTGAGATGCTCACGACCAACAAGTCCAGAAGAGGAATCAAGGTCTCAAACGGGATCCCGAACTTTTGGGAATATGCCTGGACCAGCTTGAAGCCAACCCCGCAACCAGAAAGGTCATCGAACGGATAATTGTCGTCCTCACGCTTGGGATCCAGGACAGCCACGGCCGCGGGAAGCTTGTCCTCGGGCAAATGGTGGTCGCAGATGATCACATCTATTCCCTTTGTCTTCGCGTAATCCACCTTCTCATTGGCTTTGATGCCGCAGTCGAGGGTTATGATCAGGCCGAACCCTCCATCGCTTGCCCAGTCTATTCCTTTATAAGACAGGCCGTAGCCTTCGTCGTAACGGTCAGGAATGTAGAAATCCACCTTTTGGGAATATCTCCTCAGGAAAGAATACACCAAGGCCACAGCGGTGGTCCCGTCAACATCGTAGTCCCCGTAAACCAGGATCTTCTCCTCGGAGGTTATGGCCCTGCGCACCCTGTCGACGGCTATGTCCATGTCCTTCATCAAGAAAGGATCATGCAAGTCGTCAAGACTAGGCCGGAAGAAAGAGCGGGCCTGCTCGAAGGTCTCAACTCCCCTCTTGACAAGCAGTTCGGCAAGAACGCGGTCAATCCCGAGCTCGGCGGAAAGCCTTCCCACCTTCTCCGGATCCGCCGGTTCCTTGATTATCCATTTGCGCTCTTTAGCCATATTATACAAAGATAATGATTTTAATAGAGAATAACAATTTCGGTTTATAGATTAATTGTCGTATTTTTGTAAACTATAGCGCGGAAAGACTGTCATTCTGAACGAAGACTGTCATTCTGAACGAAGTGAAGAATCTTGAAGAATTTAACGAAGAGAAGAATCTGAATAATATGGCGAACATTGAATTGAGCGAGCAGGAGGTCATCCGCAGGGAGTCCCTTGCAAAATTGAGAGAACTTGGGATCAATCCTTATCCGGCCCCCTTGTATCCGGTCAACACAACGGCAAAGGAGATCGAAGCTGGCTACGACCCCGAGAAGGGCAACTTCCAGGAGGTATGCCTGGCGGGCAGGATCATGTCCCGCAGGATCATGGGAGCGGCTTCCTTTGGAGAGCTCCAGGACTCTACCGGGAGGATCCAGGTCTATGTCAAGAGGGACGAGATCTGCCCCGGAGAGGACAAGACGATGTACAACACAGTCTGGAAGAAGCTTCTGGACATCGGAGACATCGTCGGAGTCAAAGGATTCGCTTTCATCACCCAGACCGGCCAGCTGAGCATCCATGTCAAAGAGCTGACTGTCTTGAGCAAGTCACTCCGCGTCCTCCCTATCGTCAAGACCGACGCTGACGGCAAGGTCTATGACGGTTTCTCGGATCCCGAGCTCAGGTATCGCCAGAGATATGTCGACCTCATCGTCAATCCCCAGGTCCGCGACGTCTTTGTCCAGAGGGCCCAGATCGTGGCGACCATGAGGGAATATTTCAACGAGGCCGGCTGCCTTGAGGTCGAGACCCCGATCCTCCAGTCAATTCCCGGAGGAGCCACCGCCCGTCCCTTCATCACCCACCATAACGCCCTGGACATCGACCTCTACATGAGGATAGCCAACGAGCTCTACCTCAAGAGATTGATCGTCGGAGGCTACAGCGGTGTCTACGAGTTCGCGAAGGACTTCCGTAACGAGGGAATGGACAAGACCCACAACCCGGAGTTCACCTGCATGGAGATCTACGTGGCCTATAAGGACTACATCTGGATGATGGAGTTCGTGGAGAAGATGCTCGAGAAGATCGCCACGAAGCTCCACGGCACGACCAAGGTCACGATCGGCGATAACGAGGTCGATTTCAAGGCCGGTTACCGCCGCCTTCCCATCCTCGAGGCGATCAAGGAATACGCCGGGGTTGACCTCGCCGGAATGGGCGTGGATGAGCTGCGCGAGACCTGCAAGAAGCTGAATGTCGAGTTCGAGCCTTCCATGGGCGAGGGCAAGCTGATCGACGCCATATTCGGAGCATACGTCGAGGAGCACCTTATCCAGCCGACCTTCATCATTGACTATCCGGTCTCGATGTCTCCTCTGACCAAGAGGCACAGGAACAATCCGGATCTCACCGAGCGCTTCGAGCTGTTTGTCTGCGGCAAGGAGCTGGCCAACGCATATTCAGAGCTGAACGACCCGATTGACCAGCTGGAGAGGTTCGAGGAGCAGGCCGCCCTGAAGAGCCATGGCGACGACGAGGCCATGTTCATCGACTACGACTTCGTGCGCGCCCTTGAATATGGCATGCCGCCCACCTCCGGACTCGGAATGGGAATCGACCGCCTCACGATGTTCATGACCGGCCAGACCACCATCCAGGATGTCCTCTTCTTCCCTCAGATGCGTCCCGAGAAGGTCCTGAAGAAAGAAGACTAGTGGAAGAGACTATCACCTCGGGCCAGAATCCTAAGATCAAGGAGCTATTGGCGCTTCAGGAGAAATCCAGGGAGCGGCGCTCCGCCGGGCTCTTCGTCGTCGAAGGCCGCCGCGAGATAGAGCACTGCCTCGAGGCCGGTTTCGTCCCCGACACCATCTTCATCTGCCCGGAGATATACACTTCCTCCGGGGAGGGCTGTACCCCCTTCAGGAGTCTGACTGCGTCCGACCCCACCAGATCCGTCGAAACCTTCAAGGGAACAAGTTCCCTTTCCACTTTCTCCGTCTCCGGTCCCCCCGCTACCGTGCCGCGGGTGGCACGTCCTTCATGGGGTACACCCTCCCCTGCGGGTTTGCCGATTCCGGAAGAAGCGAAGGTCTTCAATGTCAGCAGGAATGTCTATGAGAAGATAGCGTACAGGGGCGGCACGGAAGGGATCATCGCCGAGATGAAGTATAAGGAAAGGAGACTGGAGGACATCAAACTGAGCGAGAACCCGCTGGTCATTGTCCTTGAAAGCGTCGAGAAGCCCGGCAACCTCGGAGCCGTCCTTCGCAGCGCCGACGCCGCTGGAGCCGACGCCGTCATCATCTGCGACCCTTTGACCGACCTCTACAACCCCAATCTCATCCGGGCCAGCATAGGAGCCATATTCTCAAGACAGGTTGCCGCAGCATCATCCGAAGAAACCATCTCCTGGCTGAAAAAGAATAATATTCAGATACTTACAGCCCAACTTCAGGACTCGTCACTCTACTACGACACCCCCATGACCGGCCCCACGGCTATCGTCATGGGAACCGAATCCACCGGACTGACCGACATCTGGCGCAAGGCCGCGGACAAGCACATACGCATCCCGATGCTCGGCGCCCTGGACTCCCTCAATGTCTCCGTCTCCGCCGCCATCCTCCTCTTCGAGGCCGTCCGGCAACGCGGAGGACGTTTTGGCGCATGATTCAATAAACGACTCATAATAAGTCAGATAGGAAAAACACCCTTAAATCAAACGGCAAAGGAACATTTACCTCGCAAAAGTGTTTTACATTTATGTAAAGTTTATTATATTTGCAAAAAACTAAACTGGATTATGAAAAAGAAAACAACTTTAGAATTAGTAGAGCAATCCGAAAAAGTCAGTTTCTACTCAATTAGTTTTGCGGCGGACCGAACGACTGAATTTGAGCTATTTATAAGAGAATTTGAGGATGAAGCGATTCTGAATAAAGACTATCAACGAATTCTGACGGCATTGAAAATTATATTGGACAAAGGTGCTTTGGAAAGGTATTTCAGGCCAGAAGGGAAAATAAATGACAATCTCTGCGCTTTACCTATAGATTCGGGAAGAATAAGGTTATACTGTTTGCGGATTTCAGACGAGATTCTCATTATTGGAAATGGTGGGAAGAAAACCGCACAAAAATACGAGGATGACGCCAAATTATTTGGATATGCCCTTGATCTTCAGAAATTTGACGCTCTATTGAGAAGGGCGATCGATAAAGGATATGTCACAATAGAAGAAAAGGAGTTTAATTCGATTGAAGATAAAGAGTTTTATATATGAAACGTAATGATCTGTTTCACAAACAACTTGAAGCGATTTCCCCTGTAGTGAAACAGGAGGTGGAGTGGTCTTGTGCAATTGTGGATAGGATTGATTCCATACTGAAGGAAAAAGGAATGACACAACGTGACTTGGCGGTAATAATCGGATGCAATGAAACCCAGATCACTAGATGGACCAGAGGGTTCCCAAATTATACATTGCATTCTCTCGCTAAGCTTTCTGACGCATTGGGAGAGCCTCTTATAATTATACCATAATTGATTAAATAATGGCAAAATACGGACTGATCGGGGATCCGATAGCGACATCGAGGAGTCCGCTTCTTTTTGAGGCGGCTTATAAAGGGCAGGAGCAGCCTGACGGGAGCGCCTACAAGTACGACTTGATCGAAGGCTCAGTTTTTGAGACCTCTTTCAAGAAGTTTATCGATGAATATCAGGCGATTAACGTGACAGCTCCGTTCAAGGAGCTGGCCTATGCCAGGGTCGAGGAACTCGCCGAGCAAGGGAAGGGAGTTATTTCCGGGCCGGTGGCCAGAATCGGTGCCACCAACCTGCTCGTGAAGACCTCCGAGGGCATCGCAGCCCATAATTCCGACTTCACAGGCATAGTGGCCGCCATCGCCGAGGCATATTACCCAGGCATAGTCGAAGAGTTCATCAAGGAATATGGAGACCGCTTTTTCATAAAACTCCACCAATTCTTCCTGATGAGCCTTAGCCGTAGGTTTTACCAGCAACCCCAAGCCCTGATCGTGGGTTGCGGAGGTGCCGGAAGGGCCGCGGCCGTGGCCGCCGGGGAACTCGGTTTCGGAACCGTGCTGATGAACCGCACGTTCGAGAAGGCCCAAGCAATCGCCGAGGCCATGCCTGAATATGGCTTCATTCCTGATCCCATAAAGGACTTCAAGGAGGCTGTAAAAGAATGTGACTTAATTATTTATACTCTCCCCATGGCTCTCCCTGAAATCGAAGAGTTCTCCGCTGACGATTTCGCCGGAGAGGGAGCTTGCGAAGGTAAGGTAATCCTCGAGGCCAACTACAAAAACCCGTCTTTCGACGAGGTCGCGAGAGCGAAACTCGCCGCCGCCGACGGAATTTATATTCCCGGAAACAGATGGCTCCTCTACCAGGCTTTGACGGGATATCCCTTCATGACCGGCATCACTCCCGACCTCGCGGCCATGGAATCCGCCCTCAAGGCGCTTTAGCGCGGTGCCCGTCAGAATCCAGGATCGAGATACTCCTCCCCTATGGAATGGAGGCACTTTTTAATCTTTTCCACCGCTTCTGAAGAAGGATTTTTGAAACCATTAATGTAATTACGGAACAAGGAGGCGTTAATTCCCGCCCTTTGTGCCAACCCTGCGATGTTTATCTCTGAATGAGTTAAAAAGAATCTCTGAAAATCAGAAGGTTCCGCTTCAGGATAGAGAAAGCTTTCAAAGCTTACATCTGTGTCCAGTTCCCGCCAATGTATACCTTCGCCACTGAAGACACATCTCTGCCTCTGCTCCCGCGAAGCTGCCATCAAAGGTTTGTACCATAGTAAAGACTGGCGATAAATCTTATCGTCATCACCATGGCCATACAACCATTCTCCATCAAACCATATCTTTAAAATACGTTCCATTCAATACTAACCAAACAACTCCTTCCATCGTTTAACAATGATATCGGAATTAGAGGCTATAGCTCTCCTAATTTTAACACCGCAATATAGGGAATTATTTTTAATTCCCAAAAATAAAATAGGAGCCGGTTATGACCGCCTCCTAAAAAACCAGAAAAAAACAATTACTTAGCGCTCGATGGTGGCTTCGCGGTCGGGGCCGAGGGAGATGATGGTGACGGGGACGCCGAGGTAGTCCTCGATGAACTTCACGTAGTCTTTGAACTCTTTCGGAAGCTCACTCTCGGAGCGCATCCCGGTAAGATCCTTTTTCCAACCGGGGAACTCGGTGTAAACCGGCTCGATCTCGGTGGCGATATCGAACGGAACTTCCTTTGTCTCATCGCCGTTCACCTTATACGAGGTACAAGCCTTAATCGTGTCGAACTCGTCCAAGCAGTCGGACTTCATCATGATGAGATCCGTCACGCCGTCGATCATGACGGTGTACTTCAAAGCCACAAGATCCAGCCAGCCGCAGCGGCGGGGACGCCCTGTGACAGCCCCGAACTCATGACCGACACGACGGAGAGTCTCGCCAGTCTCATCGAACAGCTCGGTCGGGAACGGACCGCTACCGACACGGGTGCAATAGGCCTTGAATATTCCGAAAACCTTCCCTACCCTCGACGGAGCCAAGCCAAGTCCGGTGCAGACTCCGCCGACGGTGGTGGAAGATGAGGTGACAAAGGGATAGGATCCGAAGTCCACATCAAGCATGGAGCCTTGGGCCCCCTCGGCGAGGATCGGCTTGCCTTCCTTGAGAAGGCCGTCCACAAAATATTCGCAGTCAACGAGCTTGAAACCCTTCAGGAACTCAACGGCTTCCATCCACTCGGCCTCTCCCTGGGCGGGATCGTACTCGAAATGCAGGTCGTTCAAAAGCCTGTGGTGGCGCTCCTTGAGCTTGGCGTAACGCTCCTTGAAATCCGGGGCGAGGATGTCACCGACACGGAGGCCATGACGTCCGACCTTGTCAGTGTAAGTGGGACCGATTCCCTTGAGCGTAGAACCGATCTTCCCCTTTCCGGCGGCAGCCTCATAAGCGGCGTCCAGAAGCCTGTGCGTAGGGAGTATGAGATGGGCTTTCTTGGAAATCACGATCTTCTCCTTGGGCTCTATTCCCATCGCGGATACATTGGCGCACTCCTCCTTGAAGGTCACGGGATCAAGCACTACCCCGCTGCCGATGATGTTTACGGAGCCTTCCCGGAATATTCCGGAAGGTATGCTTCTAACGACAAAGCTTTTACCGTCAAAATGGAGGGAATGCCCAGCATTGGGACCACCTTGGAAGCGCGCCACGGCAGGATATCGACCTGCCAGCACATCCACAATCTTGCCTTTCCCCTCGTCTCCCCACTGGAGGCCAAGGACAACGTCAAGTTTCGAACTCATGTCTTACGAATATTGGTTTTAAAGGATTTCTGAATATTAGAACGGAAGGTCGTCGGAAGGGTTGTCGTCTATTCCGATGTCAATGGGCTGCTGCGGAGGGTTTTGCGGCTGCTGGTAGGCCGGTTGCTGAGGCTGCGGGTAACCGGTCCCTGAGCCTGTCGAAGGGCCGGTGGTTCGACTCCGCTCACCAGCCGGATATTGCGGCTGCTGCGAAGCCTGCTGGTACCCATCATTCCCGCGCGGTTCCTGAGCGGAGCCGAAGGACTGAGCGCCAGGGTTGTCATTCCTCTTGCCAAGAAGCTGGAGATTGTCAACAGCTACCTCGGTCGTGTACCTCTTGTTGCCGGTCTGGTCAGTCCAGGAGCGGGTGCGAAGCTTGCCCTCAATGTAAACCTGCGTGCCCTTGCGGATGAATTTCTCCGCCACATCCGCCGAATTCCTCCAAGCGACGATGTTGTGCCATTCCGTGTTCTCGCGAAGTTCTCCATTGCGGTCACGATATCGCTCTGTCGTGGCGACGGTGAACTGGGCCACCTTCGTCGCTCCCTGGTTAGGGTTGTTCCCATCAAGGTAACGTATCTCCGGGTCTCTTCCAACGTTACCGATCAGCATTACTTTGTTCAGTGACATGATGTTAGATGTTTAGATATTAATAAAAAACATAGGTTCGGCCAACCTTGGCCAAAACCTATGCAATTTAATGAATATTCTTGAGACTCGAAAACGATTCCGAAGGTATTTTTAGAACGGCGCGATTCCGAAAGTCCAGGTCGTGAACTCGGGCCAGTATTTCTTGTCCATGACATTCATCGGAGAGTACTTGGCATAGATACTGAAATACTTAAGATTGATCTGGAACATGGCATCGACCGTCAGGAGATTGCAATGAACATTCTTGATTTTATCCTTATCCTTTTCTCCATCCACGCTGAACTTATTGACGATTGAGCTTGCGGCATTGAAATTCAGAACCGGACCTAAAGTGAAACCGAAACCATTACAGATGTTAAGAGAATAGAGCAATGGCAGATTAACGCTGAACACCCTGAGTTTAGATACCTTGAGGACTTTACCGGATGGGAATGGTCCGATAGAGACCTTCCCATCATCTTCCAGTCCCATGGCATTTCCTCCAGTCAAACCGAAATTCCTGAAGGTAACCCCAGGACCGAGAGAGAAAGTGCTATGGCCCTTTGTGTGAGAGTTAAGAGTATAAGCGTAAAACTCAAGAGAGTTCTGAGGACTGAAATCCAGAGGCGCTTTCGAATCCGAAAATATGGATCCGATCCCGAAAGCCCCTATCTCGGATCGGGTTGAAGTGCCTCGGTTTATCTTATGGTAAAATGGAATGTCAAAATCCAGGTGGACCCGACTCCTGTCCTGACTCTTTGTTACCGTGCTGTTTATGATGACGGTGTCCGATTTCGTCACGACAGTATCAGTCTTTTCTTGTGCTGACATCATTTGGATGCCTGCGGCGAAAACAACGAACGCGATGATTATCCTTTTCATTCTCTATCCTCCTACCTGTGTTTAAATATTACTTTCAATTCCTTCGTTGTGGCTTTACCTGCCAGATAAACCACTGTGACATACTTATTTCCGGAAGCCTCTTTGACTTGGTAACCGACATAGCGGTTCCTGTTCCTGTCTGCCGGAAAACGGAGAAGAGCATAGACAAGACGCCCATCTTCATAGTCCATTTCCTTGCCGAGCGACATCAGGGCATCACCCTCCAGCCAGGAGGCGATCTTCAATATTTCCTGATCGGTCGCCTGGAACCGGACACTCCTGAAATAGTCGAGATTGTAGGGTCTCAATTCCCTGCCGCTAACCTCGGATTCAGTGATTCTTGAAGCAGGGACGAAGCCTCCGCTGAAGAGGCTGTCGATCTGAAGACCTGCCTGGGCCCTGGCTCCTTGAGCCAGGGCTAGGAAGGCGCTTAAGGTTATGAGTAAAAATTTTTTCATGAGATCATTCTCCAAATATGCTTTCTAATTGTTCTTCCATGTCGACCCGGTCGGAAAGCAGATCCGCAAGGATGTTGTCGACGTCGTTCATTACAACTTCCCTGTCAGTGATCTTTTTCCCGCCAACAAAAGAGACACAGATGTTATTTTGATTGAATATATTGATTCCCAATGTAATGATGATTGCCATACTGGCCGCGATCGCCAGGATTCGGCGCCACATCTTCCTGTCATTCTGAGGGAGCGGACGCGACCGAAGAATCTCCACAGAGCGGCCGGCGGCGAAGTAGCCCATAACGGCCCGAACCTCGTCATATTCAGGGCCCTGCCCCTCTTCTGAAGCCAAGAATACCTTCAAAGCGGTCTCCTCGTCTTGAGAAAGAGTCCCCTCGAAATAACCCTCTATCAGCTCGTCAATCTTTTTCATATTCTTCCCTGTACTTTTCCCTTAATAATTTCCTTGCCCTTGAAGCCTGCATCCGGACAGCGACCGGAGTCATGCCTAGCTCATCCGCTATATCCTCAAAAGTAATCCCCTCATATTCATGCATCCTGATTATTTCTTTCTGAGTCTCCGACAGTTCCTTCTCAACTGACGCCTCAACCTTTCTGAACAACGACTCCGTTTCGGCACGGGAACCACCTTCATCCTCAACAACAATTCCATCCAGCGGAACCGTCTTTCCCCTCCTGGACTTCCTGTACTCGTCAATCTGAATATTCTTTCCTGTTCTTGAAAGCAAGCCGACCGCCTCTTTCAGGCTAGCTGCCTTGTACTTCCTTCCCCACAACCTGCAGAAAGCCTCTTGGAGGGCATCCTCCGCCTTCCATCTGTCTTTCAACGACAAAAACGCCTCTGTCAGGAAATCCTTCGCCATTCTTTCCGGTTCTCTACCCTAATAAACGAAAAAACGAGGAAAATGTAACACTGATAATGAGCGTATTACGAAAAACGCGTAGCCAAATAAGCTACGCATTTTCTGTAAGAGGCTGGTTATTAACTAATTAAAAACGCTACAGTCCGGCGAAGTAACCGGGGAAAAAGACCGTGGTGATCAGGTAACCGACCACCGTGGCGATGATCGTGCTGACAAGGCCCGGCATCATGAAGCTGTGGTTCAGGAGGTACTTGCCGATCACCGTGGTCCCGGTACGGTCAAAGTTGACCGTGGCGATGTCCGAAGGATAGTTAGGAATGAAGAAATATCCATAGACACTCGGAAGGACACCCAGCAGCACCGGCCCGGGAATACCCAGAGAATAGGCCAGCGGAAGCATGGCGACGACAACCGCGCCCTGGGAATTGATCAACACCGACACCAGGAAGAAAACGACGGCTATCGACCAGGGATACTGGGAAACCAAACCGGTCAGCATCTCCTTGATCTGGTCCATGTAGTTGCCGAAATAGGTGTCCGCCATCCATGCGATTCCGTAGATGGCGACCACTGCGACCATGCCTGATCTCCAGACAGAACCGGCGGCGGCTTTCTTGAGATCCACACTGCAGAAAATAATCATGAACGCGGAGGCGCACAGCATGATTATCTGGATGGCTATATTCATCTTGGGGAGCTTAGCCAGAGCTTCCTTGCTCATCACCATCTGGCAGAAAGCGAGGCCGACGATGACAAGGATAGCGCAAAGGAATATGTACACCGCAAGCTTTGCCTTCTTGCCGATGACCTTGTCAAGAGTAGTAGCGTCACTTCCATAGACATAGTCCTTGACTGCCGGGTCCTCAATCCGCTTCTGGAAATCGGGATCCTTGTCCAGATCCTTTCCCCTGCGGAACGATGCCAGGGCAGCGAAAAGCAATCCGATCATGCAGGCCGGGATGGTCACCATCAGGACCTGGGGAATTGAAACCCCGTAGCCGTTGGAGTTGGAGATGGTCACGAACGCTACCACGGCGGCAGCGATCGGAGAACAAGTGATACCCACCTGGGATGCGACGGATGCCACACCGCAAGGTCTCTCCGGGCGTATTCCTTTCTTGATGGCGATGTCGACAATGATCGGCATCAGCGTATAGACAACGTGGCCTGTACCGACAAGGACAGTCAGGAAGAATGTCGTGAAAGGAGCCAGGATAGTGATGCGGTCCGGATGCTTGCGGAGCATCTTCTCGGCGATCTGGATCAGCCAATCCATACCCCCGGAGGCCTGAAGAACTCCGGCGCAAGTGACGGCCGCTATGATGATGTAGATTACATCGGTGGGAGGAGTCCCGGGCTTCATCCCGAAACCAAACACGAGAATCGCCAGGCCGATTCCGGAGATCGCGCCCAGAGCAAGGCTGCCGTACCTGGATCCGACATAAAGGGCGGCCAGGACGATCAGCAACTGGATGATCATTAGTGCCATAGTGCTATTGTAAATGATGTGGTTAAGCTATGCGGGAGCTTATTTCAGCTTGGAAGCCAGAACTTTCTTGAGCTGATCAGAGGAAGAGACGACGTCAGGATCCAGGACCCCGTCCACAATCAGATAGGCGAAAGGAAGGCCGGAGGAAATGTTGTACAGATACGCCACGGGACTTGCCGCGCCCAATCCGTCACAGACATTGATCCAGGGAAGATTCTGGCTCTTGACAGTGCTTGCCCAGACACCCTTGTCGGTGTCGAGGGAGACGGCGAATATTTCCAAACCTTTGGGGTGGAAGGTCTTGTAGAGAGGCAGGATGACATCCTGGTTGAACATCTTCTGGGCGGCATCGGATGCTTGCCAGAAATACAGCATGACGACCTTTGAGTCCACATCGCTGATTTTCACCTTCTTCCCGTCGATTCCAGGAAGCTCGGCATCCGGGAATCCCGCCTCCGCGGCTTCCGCGAGCCTCTGCTCCATGGAGAGGACATTGAACCTTCTCTCGACTTCTTTCCCGAGGGAAGCGACGTACTTCGAGTCAGGATAGACAGTGAGCAGGGAGTCGTGGACAGTTCTGAAATGGACCGCGTCCGTGGACTGGCTGAAGACGGGGAAATCGTCGTTGATCTTCTGGTAAAGAACCGGGATGGATGTCAGCGACTTGCTGTTGTCCATGATGTACTTGACCCTCGAGCGGTAGTACTCCACGTACTTTCGGGAAGCCGCAGGGGTGTCACCCGCATTCACCTTGGATGAGAAATCATTCAGGAAAGCTGAAAAATCATCTTCGACGCCCTTGAGCTTGGCGCTCTCCTCGGAACCTTCAACCGAATAGGTCCCGGACAAGTCGGAGACGACCTTCACTTTGTCGCCTTCCTGGAGAAGGAGTGAGGCGATCTTCGTGTCGTCGTGGAAGACATAGATGAACTCCGGCTGACCCTTAGCGATGTTCATCTTGTACGAATATGTCCCGTCAGGACCCGTCTTCACGGTGTCCAGAACGTTGAATGAGTTCCCTGAGAGGCGTTTGAAAACGACTTTTGAGTCCGGCGCTCCTGTCAGGGTCCCTTCGACCTTGACCTGGTCCGAACAAGAGGAAGCGGCCGCCAGTATGGCCGCCGCGATGATCAATTTATAATTTCTCATATTCCTGGAATATTCTTTCTGCTATCTCCTTGTTTTCCTCCGGGGAGAGGTGGAGCTTCTCTTTACGGAAATCCATGTCCGCCTCACTCTGGAGAGGGACCAGATGGATGTGGGTGTGAGGGACCTCCATTCCCAGCACGGCGACTCCAACCCTCTTGCACGGCACCGCGGCCTTGATCGCCACGGCCACTTTCCTGGCAAAAGCCCAAAGACCCTCGTAAGTCTTGGGGTCGAGGTTGAAAATATAGTCATCCTCCACATTCCTGGGGATCACGAGAGTGTGCCCCGGAGCCATGGGATTGATGTCGAGAAACGCGTAAAACTCCTCGCTCTCAGCGACTTTGAAAGACGGGATCTCCCCCGCCGCTATCCTGGAGAATATCGTGGCCATGGCGTTTAGATTGAAATGTCGAGAATCTTGAACTTGATGACACCGGAAGGCACTTTGGCCTCCACGACATCGCCTTTGGCGTGGCCGAGAAGAGCCTTCGCTATCGGGGTGGTGGCGGCAAGCTTGCCGTGGGCGAAATCAGCCTCGGTCTCCCCGACAATGGTGAACTCCATGGTTGTCTTCATCGACATGTTCTCGACTTTGACCTTATTCAGCATCTGCACCTTGTCCGTGCTGACCTGGGACTCATCTATGACTTTGGCATTGGCCACCAAGTCCTTCAATTTCGCTATCTTTACCTCAAGGAGTCCCTGAGCGTCACGGGCGGCGTCATACTCCGCGTTCTCGGAAAGGTCACCCTTCTCCCTCGCCTCCGCGATGGCCGCGGAAATCACCGGGCGCTTGGCGAGAGCTTCCGCAAGATCCTTCTTCAATTTGTCCAACCCTTCCTGGGTCATGTAATGGATGTCTGCCATATTCTTAAGTTTATTCTATTCGTAAAAATTGAACGGAGTCCCGCCGGCCCGGCGAAACCCTGTCCATCAAGGGCAAATATAGCAAAAAAAAGGCTCACCTGCAAACTTCCGTGGGGGGGCTATCCGAAGAGCCTGCATAGTCTGAACATGAAGAATGGCAGATCTGACACGCCCCTGAGTTGAGCATG
>JAGAFU010000016.1 GCA_017627955.1 Bacteroidales bacterium
AAGCGTCAGAGTGTCAATAGATTTAAGTTCAGCAAGCGCGCTGTCCGGACGGTCGTCAAGATACGAGGCGATGTCATTGAGTCGTGTTAAAGGCATATTCTTTTTCCCTCCGCACGACACAATCGCCAAAACACAAAGAATCAAAAGAAGTTTTTTAGTTTCCATGGCGCGAAGATAGCAAAACAATTCTTTCGAAAATAATGATTATATTCGCAGTAAGGCGATGTTCGTTATGAGAAAAATGTACTCAATTTGCGTCCTGCTGGCGGTTGTTTTGGTGGGATGCTCAGAAAAGAAACAGGAAAACAAGGAGGTCTCCATGAGCCTCTCTCCCGAAAAAGTGGAATGGTTCAAAGAGGCGAAGTTCGGGATGTTTATCCATTGGGGACTGTATTCAATCCTTGAAGGAACCTACAACGGCCACACGATGCCGGACACGACTTTCCCGCAGGGGAACAGCTGGTACGCGGAGTGGATCAAGCCTCGCCTTGAGGTCCCGGATGACTATTACAACGGCCTAATCAAAGAGTTCAACCCCGTCAACTACGATCCTGACAGCTGGGTCCGGGAAGCGGCCAACGCGGGGATGAAATACTTGGTAATCACCTCGAAACACCATGACGGGTTTGCCCTCTGGGATTCAGATGTCTCCGATTTCGACATAATGAACACTCCGTACAAGAAGGACCTTATCGCCCCGCTTGTCGCCGCCTGCAAGAAATATGGCCTGAAATACGGTTTCTACTATTCCCACTGGCAGGATTGGGAAGATCCTGACGGAGCGATGCCCTATTGGTACCCCTGGAGGCCAGACGAGGATTTCGAGAAATATTGGCAAAGAAAATCCCTTCCGCAGGTCAAGGAGCTGATCGAGAAATTCGATCCGGATCTCCTTTGGTTCGACACATGGGACTGGAAAACCCACATCACCCCGGAGCGCAGGGACGAGCTGATCCGCCTTGTCCGTTCTCTAAGCGACAAGTGCTTGATCAACGGAAGAATATGCTATGACAATCCAGGGGACAACATCGACTTCCTGGAGATGCATGACAACTCCTATCCGAAAGAGATGCTTTCGAAGCCTTGGCAGACTCCCGCGACCATGCAGAATTCATGGGCATATCACGGAAAGGATTATAACTGGAAGCCAGCCACCAGGATGCTCCGTTATCTTGTCAACAACACCTCGATGGGGGGCAATTACTTGCTGAATGTGGGTCCCAAGGCAGATGGCACCCTTCCCGCGCCGGCGATCCGGAGGTTGAGGGAGATGGGAGCATGGCTGGACGTTAATGGGGAGGCGGTTTTCGGGACCTCTCCGACTGGCCTTCAAATGCCGGAAGGGGTCTATTCCACCCAAAAGGATACAGATGAGGGTAAGAATATATTTGTGTTCATCACCAAGCCGATGTCTTCTGTGACTGTTCCTTCCGTGCTGTCCGGAGGGTGCAAGGTCTTGGAGACTGGCCAGCCGCTGGAGATGTCAACCGCTGATGGACAGACGGTTATCAGTCTTCCGGATAATCTTTTCAAGGATGATTCGATTGTGGTATTAAAAGCTTTGATGTAGGGGGAGAATGGCGCTGGTGAATGTCTATTTCTCGCTCGGGAGCAACCTCGGGGATAGGGAAGCCAACATCTTTGATGCTTTGCGCAGGATGGACGAGGCTTTCGGGGTTCACTATTCCGCGTTGTCAGGTCTGATTGAGACGGAGCCGATGGGTTTCTCCGGTGGGAAGTTCCTCAATGCGGCGGTGCTTTATCGTATCCCGGTCCGTCCGTACGAGGCTTCCCCTGTCATCCTGAGCGAAGCGAAGGATCCACAGATTCTTCGGTCGCTTTGCTCCCTCAGAATGACAAATGGAGCAAAGGTCAGAATGACAAATGGAGCAAAGGTGGTTCTGCGACAGGTCAAATCGATTGAGCGGGAGATGGGACGGACCGATCCTCCGGAATATGACTCCGAAGGAAAAAGAGTTTACCATTCCAGGATTATCGACATAGACATTTTGTTTTACGGAAGAGAAATAATTGATATACCGGAACTTACCATACCGCATAAAGGCATTGCGGACCGGCCGTTTGTCATGATTCCTTTGCGGCAGATAGCCAGGAGGTCTTTGCGGGAAGCGTTTCCGGAATATTTTAAAAATAAGAGATAAATGAGGAAAGGGATTTTATTTGCGGGTTTTGTTGTCGCGTTGGTGGTTTGCTTTGGGTGTGGTCCTTCGACCCCTTCAGGGAGCGGGATGGAATACCAAAGGGTGGCGTCAGGGGTGTGGAAGGTTGAGGTTGGGCAGCCGGATAAGGTCAACCTGCTCAGTGAGTTGGAGTTCACGCCGAAAATTGACGCGATCAATACCCTCGATGAAGTAGACCTGCCTGTGGACAAGGCAGAAATCACCGCGGAAGTGTTTGACGGAAAGACCTATCTCCGTTTCCCGCTTGACAAGGAGGAGAAGATTTACGGCCTTGGCCTCAATTTCAAATCAGTACAGCAGAGAGGGCGGATCACAAGGCTCCATGTGGACCATTATGGCGGCTCGGACAATGGGCGTACCCATGCCCCGGTGCCATTCTTCGTGTCCAGCAAAGGTTATGGCGTGCTGATCAACGCCGCCAGGTACATCGACGTTTTTGCCGGGACATCTGTCCGCAAGGACTCCAAGAACCCTCCGAAACTCCAGAACCGCAACACGGACGGGGACTGGAATCCCCAGCCATATTCAGACAACCTGGAATTCCTTGTGCCGGCCGAAGGAGTCGAGCTGGTGTTCTTTTCCGGAAAGAATATGCTGGAGGTCGTGAGGAGGTTCAATCTCTACAACGGCGGCGGAGTACTCCCTCCCAAATGGGGACTCGGATTCTGGCAGAGAGTACCGACGTTATATTCCGACAAACAAGTTGAGGAAGAGGTTAATGAGTTTAAAAAGAGGGACTTCCCGCTTTCAGTCATCGGCCTTGAGCCGGGTTGGATGACCCGTTCATATCCCTGCACTTACCAATGGGATCCGGGAAGGTTCCCCTCTCCCGACTCTTTTGTCAAGAATATGTCCGACCAGGGAATCAAGGTCAACCTTTGGGTTAATCCCGGAGTGGCTCCGGACTGCGACATCGCTTCCGAGATCGAGCCGTTCACAGGCACTCACACCGAGTGGAACGGGATGCTACCGGACTATTCGATGAAAGAGACCAAGGAGATCATGGGACGGCATTTCGAGAAGAACGTCATCAGCAAGGGCGTCAGTGGGTTCAAGATGGATGAGAATGACGGTTACGACTCCTGGGTTGCCCCCGATGTGGCCAAATATCCATCAGGCATCTCCGCCGAGCAGATGCGTCAGATCTACGGCTCGCTTATGCAGAGCTTCATGACCGGACTCTACCGGGAGAAAAACGAGCGCACCTATGGTTTGGTGAGGGCAGGCAACGCCGGCACAACGTCTTATCCCTTTGTGATTTACAACGACTATTACAACCACAGGGACTTCATCACAGCCCTGATCAACAGCTCGTTCATAGGCGTCCTCTGGACTCCCGAGGTCAGAGCTTCCAGGACTTCCGAGGAATGGCTCAGGAGGATGCAGACAGTCTGCTTCTCCCCTTTGGCGATGCTCAACGCCTGGGCTGACGGGACGAAGCCTTGGTCTTTCCCGGATGTCGAGCGTCAGGTCGGCGATGTGATGAAACTCCGGATCAGCCTTATTCCTTATCTCTACACCGCGTTCGCCCACTACGCCTTTGACGGCATTCCTCCAGTGAGGGCAATGAACCTGGAGCCTGGTTTCGAGGCGGAAGTGTCTTATGACCAAGGAGTTCTGGACTCGACAGACAATCCTTACAACATTGCCAGACGTCAGGAGATGAAGGATCAGTTCATGGTCGGAGAGAGTCTTCTTGTAGCTCCCCTTTTCGCCGGGGAGACTGAACGGAAAGTGATCCTTCCCGAAGGAAAATGGTATGACTTCTACACCGGAGAGTTCGCCGGAGAAGGGGAGATCATCACCGTGAAACCGGGTCTTGACAAGATCCCCGCGTACGTCAGGGATGGGGGAATCATCCCGATGTACGAGCCCGGCTCCTCCATACCGGAAGGTCCCGCTCCCGTGATTGTAAGGCACTATGGCACAAAGGCTTCCGCCTATGACTTATACGACGATGACGGCCATACTTATGACTACGAGAAGGGGGCTTTCACCTGGATCAGGTTAAGCGCCGACCCGGCCTCAAGCAAGGGCGAGGCGAAAGTCCCGGAAGGCGGAACCATCTGGTCTTTCAATGATTATAGATTTGAGTTTATGACTAAACAATAATAACACTACAGTATTTATGAGAAAGCTTTGTTTTGTTTTGTGCGCTCTTCTGGCCGGTAGTCTGGCCATGGCGCAGAACCGCGGTGACATCGTGAAACAGGCGGATGGCTATGAGTGGCCAACCGATCCCGCGGTCCTTCAGAAGCTCGATCAGTGGCAGGACCTCAAGTTCGGAGTCCTGATGCACTGGGGCATCTATGCCACCCAGGGCATGGTCGAGTCTTGGGCGATCTGCAACGAGGAGTGGATTCGTCGCCCGGAAGGTTCTGTCTATGAGGACTATAAGAAGTGGTATTGGGATCTCTCAAAGGTGTTCAATCCCGTCAAGTTCGACCCGGACCAGTGGGCAGACGTGTTCAGCAAGGCCGGAATGAAGTACATGATCTTCACCACGAAACACCATGACGGTTTCTGCATGTTCGACTCCCAGTACACCGATTTCAGCATCGCCAACGGTCCTTTCTCCAACAATCCCAAGAAAGATGTCGCCAAATATGTTTTCGACGCTTTCAGGGCCAAGGATTTCATGATCGGAGCCTATTTCTCCAAGCCTGACTGGCATCACCACGGATTCTGGAATCCGTATTACGCTACTCCCGACCGTCATCCCAACTACAACATCGAGAAGCGTCCCGAGTGGTGGAAGAGCTATGTGGATTTCACCCAGAACCAGCTTCTTGAGCTCACGACAGGAAAATATGGCAAGGTCGACATCCTTTGGCTTGACGGAGGTTGGATCGAGGGAGATCAGGTCGGTCTGAACGATGTCCTGAAGAAGTCCCGCGCCTACAACCCCGGAATGCTTAGCGTGGACCGTACTATCCAGGGCCCTAACGAGAACTACCAGACCCCCGAGCAGAGTATTCCCAAGGAGCAGAAAAACCATCCCTGGGAGTCCTGCATCACCCTTACACATAGTTGGGGATGGTCTCCTAACGTGACTTTCAAGACTTCTCGCAAGGTGATTGATCTCCTGGCCGAGATCACTGCAAAGGGCGGTTGCCTCGCTCTTGGAGTAGGCCCTACTCCTGAGGGACTTATTGAGGACAGGGCGATTCCGATCCTCGAAGAGATCGGCGAGTGGCTCGGTCGCTGCGGTGAGGCTATCTACTCGACCCGTATTACCAAGAATTACAACGATGGTGACATCTGGTTCAACGCTTCCAAGGACGGTCAGACGCTCTATGCTATCTACGCTTTGAAAGACGATGAGAACCTTCCTGCCACATTGAGCTGGAGCGGGAATCTTCCCAAGGGCGGTAAAGTGACCATCCTTAACAACGGCAAGAAAGTCAAGGCCACGATAAAGGACGGTCAGGTAACCCTCAAGCTTCCGAAGGGAATGAAGCAGGAGCCTGTGGCACTGAAGTTCAGTATATGAGAAAATTATCTATAATTTTTATGGCCTGGATGCTGCTTCTGGCGGCTCCAGGCTGTTCTTTTATAGAGACGGAGCCTTCAGACAGCGATTTGATCTTCAGCGACTTGGCCTCTGTGTGGGACGAGGCGGCACCTCTTGGAAACGCCACTGTCGGGGAACTGGTCTGGCAAAAGGGGGACAACCTGCGTTTTTCCCTCGATCGCATTGATCTTTGGGACTTGCGCCCGGTCGAAGTGTTCCAAGAAGATGAATATTCATTCGAATGGGTAAAAGAACATGTCAGGAACAATGATTTCGATCCAGTCATAGAGTTTTTCGATAAGAAAGGCTACACTCCGGCTCCTTCCAAGATTCCCGGTGCCGCGCTCGAAGTGGACATTTCGGATTGGGGTGCGGTTAAAGAGAACAGGCTTTTCTTGAACAATGCCCTTTGCTCTGTCGATTGGGAGAATGGGATCTCAATGAAAACCTTTGTCCAAGCCGATGGTGACGTGGGCTGGATAGTCTTTGAGAATATTCCGGAAACATTTGACATTAAGCTCGTTCCGCCCGAATATCAGGTCCTGGGAGCCGCCGATGCTGGACTTGGCAGTTCTTCTCTTGCCCTTTTGGGATATCCCCAGGGAGAAGTTAAGAGGGAGGGAAACCTGACTACCTACCATCAGAAAGGGTGGAAAGATTATTTCTATGATGTCGCTGTTGACTGGAAACGCCAGGGTAACAAGGTGATAGCCGTGTGGAGCGTGACTTCGTCCCTTTCCGGAAAGAGTGCAGCGGACGAGGTCGCGAAAGCTCTCTCCGGTGGTCTTGGCAACGCTTACAAGCGCCACATGGAGTATTGGGCACCTTACTGGGCGGCCTCTGCCGTGACTGTCCCGGATGAGATCATCCAGAGGCAGTACGACAGGGAAATGTACAAGTTCGGGTCGGCAACGAGGAAGGATTCCTATCCGATCTCTCTCCAGTCGGTCTGGACAGCCGACGACGGCTTTCTGCCTCCGTGGAAAGGGGATTACCATAATGACCTCAACACCCAGCTGAGTTACTGGCCGGCTTACATCGGGAATCATCTTGACGAGGGACTCGGGTACCTGAACACGCTTTGGAACCAGGCCGGCAAATACAAGGATTTCACGAAGAGGTTTTTCGGAAAGGATGGCATGGCGGCTCCAGGCTATTGCACATTGGAAGGTGATGCCATGTCCGGCTGGGTCCAGTACGGATTCTCCCCCACCACATCCGCTTGGCTCGGACAGCATTTTTATCTTCATTGGAAGTATTCGGCTGACAAAGAGTTCCTTCGGGACAGGGCATATCCTTTCCTGAAGGATGTGGCGGTCTTCCTTGAGCAGGAGACGGAAGTCCTTCCGGACGGAACCAGGACTTTTGAATATAGTTCCAGCCCGGAAATCAACGACAACAGCATCCATGCTTACTTCTCCCAGATCACCAATTATGACCTTGCCCTGACCCGTTTCGCTTTTTCTGCGGCAGCGGAAATGGCTGATTCATTAGGGCTTACCGATGAGGCTTCCCGTTGGAAGAAAGATTGTGCCCAAATGCCGGACTATGCCATTGACCCGGACGGCGGGTTGTCGATCGCGCCCGGGGTGTCTTACGACATCTCCCACAGGCATTTCTCCCATGCGATGGCAATTCATCCGCTCGGGCTTCTTGACATCCATAACGGCCCGGAAGAGAAGGCGATTATAGACGCGACTTTGGCCCGGCTTCATGCCAATGGTCCGGACTTGTGGTGCGGATATTCCTATTCATGGCTCGCGAATATGGAAGCCAGGGCTGGACACGGTGAAGAGGCGGCGGAGGCTCTTAGGACTTTTGCTGACTGCTTTGTGCTCAGGAACTCCTTCCATGCCAATGGGGACCAGACCAAAAGTGGGAAGTCCACTTTCACTTACCGGCCATTTACCCTCGAAGGAAATTTCGCTTACGCGTCAGGTTTGCAGGAAATGCTTCTCCAGAGCCAAAGCGGCGTGATCGAGGTGTTCCCGGCAATACCTTCCGACTGGAAAGACGTCAGTTTCAATCGTTTGAGAGCCATGGGAGCCTTCCTTGTCTCCGCCGAATTGAAGGATGGAAAGGATTACACGATCAGTGTCTTTTCCGAGAAGGGCGGCACGCTCCGGATTCGCTCCCCGAAAGACGGGAAGGTGATCACGGTTGACACCAAACCGGGTGAGACTTACACCGTCAGCAGCACTGCCGACCGGGATCTTCTGACCATGCTGGTCGGGACTTACACGGACAGCGGGAGCGAGGGAATATACTCATATTCTTTCGACCAGAGCAGCGGGGATCGCGCCCCTTTAGCGGTTACAAGCATCTCTGACCCGTCTTTTATGGCGATAACCCCCGACGGGAAGACTGTGTATTCCGTGACGGAGCGGCAGACGGACGCCTCGGTCTCGGCATTTGATTTCGACGCTCCTTCGGGAACGCTTACACTTAAGAACACGAAGCCGACTTTCGGTAAAGATCCCTGCCATGTTACCTTCCTCGGAAACGAAGTCGTGGCCACGAATTACTCCTCTGGATCAATGACGGTTTTCCCGGTTGACGGATCGGGGAACCTGGGAGACGGGAAGCAGCTGGAGTTCTTTGGGAGCGGCCCGGTCAAAGGCCGCCAGGAGGGCTCTCATATTCATTCATCGCAGGTTTCTCCTGACGGGAAGTACTTGTTTGTCATTGACTTGGGCGGAGATCTCATCTATCGCTATCCGGTCTCTGGAGGCAAGCTCACAAGTTATGAGCCTACCATGTTCAAAGCACCATCCGGCAGCGGCCCCAGGCATTTCGACTTCTCCAAGGACGGTCGATTCATGTATGTGGTGACCGAGCTCGGAGGCACCGTGGTGGTTTATGAATATAACGGGGGCGATCTTCGTCAGATCCAGGAGATCGAAGCCGATCCGCTCCACGCCGGCGGTAGCGCGGACATCCATTTCTCCCCGGACGGAAAGTTCCTTTATGCCAGCAACCGCCTGAAAGGAGATGGGTTAGCCATATTCCGCCAAGATCCCGATACTGGTTTGTTGACATACGTCGGCTATCAGAATACCGGCATTCATCCGAGGAATTTCGCGATCACTCCCAATGGGAAATTCCTGCTTGTGGCTTGCCGGGACAGCGATGAGGTCCAGGTTTTCAGCCGCGATTCGGAGACTGGCCTGCTGAAAGACACGGGTCGGGACATCAAGATCCCTCATCCGGTCTGCGTGTTATTCTCTCCGGCGACCTGATGAACCGCTTACCAGCGGATCAGTACAGGAACACCGTCAGGATTATTCTGGAACTCAAGGAGCAATGTCCGGCTGTTCTCATCCCATGTCCAGGAACATCCCTCAGCCTCGACGCTGAGAGGTTTCCTGGGAATGGAGACCCTGCTTCGGTTCATGGTTCCCGCGGGTCCTTTCGTGATGTAGGAAAAGCTTCTTCTGGAGCTCCGC